>CABYIR010000001.1 GCA_902518955.1 uncultured Pelagibacteraceae bacterium
CATTTATAGAAGCTATTAGACAATTTAGAAATGACAATGGCTATGAAAGCTCAATGTTTATACATGTAACATTAGTTCCATATATTTCTAGTTCTGGTGAATTAAAAACAAAGCCAACACAGCACTCTGTTAAAGAGCTAAGAAGCCTTGGCATTCAACCTAACATTCTTTTATGCAGATCAGATAGAGAGATACCAGAAGATGAAAGAAAAAAAATTGGATTATTTTGTAATGTTGAGCCTAAAAATGTGATTCAAGCATTGAATGCAGACACTATTTATAAAGTTCCTTTAAACCTCAAAAATGAGGGTCTTGATATACAAGTCTTAGATTATTTTAAGCTTGGATACAAAAACAACGTTGATTTATCTATGTGGTCTCAAGTTGCAGAATGTATACTGGAGCCAAAAGGTGAAGTAACAATTGGCATAGTAGGCAAGTATACTGGTTTAGCTGATGCATATAAATCTTTAAATGAAGCATTAAGTCACGGCGGAATTTTTAACAAGATAAAAGTTAATCTTAACTGGATTGAATCTGAAGAGATCAATGAGTCAAATGTTAATAATAAATTAAGTAGCTGTGATGGTATTTTAGTTCCTGGAGGATTTGGAGAAAGAGGCTCTGAAGGAAAAATTTTAGCAATAAAGTTTGCTAGAGAAAATAAAGTGCCTTATTTTGGAATATGTTTTGGAATGCAATTAGCTGTTATCGAAATGGCTAGAAATCTTATTGGCATTAAAGATGCAAGTTCAAGTGAGTTTGGAAACTGCAATAATTCAGTTGTTGGATTGATGACTGAATGGAAGAAGGGTGATGCTTTGGAGTCAAGATCTGCCAACGGTGATTTAGGAGGCTCTATGAGATTAGGAGCATATCAAGCAACCATTAATAAGAATTCAATGGCATATGACGTTTACAAATCAGAAAGTATAAGTGAGCGCCATAGACATCGGTATGAAGTAAACAAAAATTATGAAGAAAAACTAAATGATAAGGGTGTAAATTTTTCTGGATTTTCTCCTGATGGACTTCTACCTGAAATTGTAGAGATTAAAGATCATCCATGGTTTATTGGTGTTCAATTTCATCCTGAGCTTAAATCTAAACCATTTGATCCACATCCATTATTTAAATCATTTATTAAGGCATCAGTAGATCAATCGAAAGTAAAAAATGCAGAGTAATGTTAAATTAGGATCAGACACTTTTGGTAATAGTTTAAAACTATCTCTTATTGCAGGACCTTGTGTATTAGAGTCTCATTCTCATGCAAGAACAATGGTTGAAAAATTACTTAAAATAAATGAAAAGCTTAACGTAAATTTTATATATAAAACATCTTTTGATAAGGCAAACAGAACGAGTCTTAGTGGAGTAAGAGGACTAGGATTGGATGAATCTCTAAAGATTTTCTCAGAACTAAAAAATGAATATAAAATAAAACTTTTAACTGATGTTCATACTGAAGATCAATGTAGTTTAGTGAGTGAATATGTAGACATTATTCAGATACCTGCGTTTTTATGTCGACAGACAGATTTATTAATTTCTGCTGCCAAAACCAATAAAGTTATTAATGTTAAGAAAGGACAATTCTTAGCCCCTTGGGATATGAAAAATGTTGTTAAAAAAATAGAAAGTTCAGATAATACAAATATTCTAATTACCGAACGAGGTACTAGTTTTGGCTATAATACTCTGATTTCAGATATGAGATCACTTGATATAATGAAAGACGAATTAAGTTATCCAATTATTTTTGATGCTACACACTCTGTTCAATCTCCAGGTGGACAAGGAGATAAAAGTGGAGGTGATAGAAAATTTGTTCCGACATTAGCAAAAGCTGCTGTATCGGCTGGCATAGCTGGTGTTTTTATTGAAACTCATGACGATCCTGATAATGCTCCTTCAGACGGCCCAAATATGCTACATATCGATGATCTAGAAAAACTAGTTACTAAATTATTGGAAATTGACAATATAGTTAAAGAATATTAAATAAATTATTGAATTATAATTATAAAAAATGAATACAATACAGAATATAATATCTAGACAGATTTTTGACAGCAGAGGAAACCCAACTATTGAAACTGATGTAATTACTAATAATGGTGTTTTGGGCAGAGCAGCTGTGCCGTCAGGAGCATCAACTGGAGCTCACGAAGCTTATGAGTTAAGAGATAAAGGTAAAAAATATCACGGTAAATCTGTTCTAAAAGCTGTATCAAATGTCAATGGAGAAATATTTGACACTATAACAGGTTTTAATGTTTCTGATCAAATTATGATTGACGAAACTCTAATTAAGCTTGATGGGAAAAAAAATAAATCTAGGATTGGCGCAAACTCGATATTAAGTGTTTCCTTATCATGCGCTGTTGCCGCTGCAAAGTCACAAAAGATTCCACTTTTTAGATACTTAGGAGGCACCAAAAAATTCAAAATGCCTACGCCAATGCTAAATGTTATCAATGGTGGGGCACACGCCAATAATAACGTTTCATTTCAAGAATTTATGATTGTTCCGGTAAATAATTCTAATTTTAGTGAAGCAATTCAAAAATCATCTGAAGTTTTTCATAATCTTAAATCTATTTTAAATGGAAAAAATATAAGTACATCTGTTGGTGATGAAGGCGGTTTTTCACCTGATTTAAAATCAGAAGAAGAGGCGCTTAAATTAATTTGTGATGCTATTATAAAGTCAGGCTACAAGTTAAAAAAGGATTTTTGTATTGCTTTAGATGTTGCCGCTAGTGAATTTTATAAAAATGGTAAATACAAGCTTATATCAGAGAATAAACCTTTTTCGACTGATCAATTTATTAAATACTTATGTAATCTAATTAATAAATATCCAATTGTTTCTATTGAAGATCCCTTTGGCGAAGATGATTGGGACTCTTGGTCTAAACTTGTCGAATTAGTAGGTGATAAAGTGCAAATAGTCGGCGATGATTTGTTTACAACTAGTTTAGAAAGGTTGAAGAAAGGCGTTAAAAAAAACTCAGCTAACGCAATTTTAATAAAGTTAAACCAGATTGGAACGCTTACAGAAACAATTGAATGCATTAATTACGCCGTTGCTAGTAATTTTGAAGTTATTATTTCACATCGATCAGGTGAAACTGAAGATACATTTATTGCTGATTTAGCTGTTGGCACTAATGCTGGCCAGATTAAAACTGGCTCTATGTCTCGATCTGACCGTACCTCAAAGTACAATCAACTATTAAGAATTGAAGAATTAATTGGTTCTAAAAATACTATGAAAACAAACAAATTCTTCTAATTTTTTTTTATTAATATCTTTTTTTAGAACAAAAAGAGTCCAAATCAGAATATTAGTAAATTTTTCTATCTTTTTAGCCTTTAGGAATTGTCTGCGAATCACTTTTATGATTCTCTAGATGTATGGCGAATTTAGGCTCATACAAGAATAAAATTGGAAAATACTATCCTTTTTTTATCATTCCAATAATTAGTTTATATATTTTTATCAATATATTCGATGGAAACAATGGTCTCTTGGCACATAAATATCTTGATCATGAAATTAATTTGTTAGAACAACAAATTGCTAATCTTCAATCTGATAATAATCTTTTAGAAATTAAGATTAATTTGCTAAAATCTAGCGATATGAACACTGATCTGATTGATGAGCATGTGCGATCAGTCTTGGGCTATGGAAAAGCTAATGAATTTACTCTGTATTTTCAATAACTCTACCTTGAATAATTTATAAATAATTATATTTTTGATGATGTGAATTCAAATCGTCAAATATCTAAATCTTTAATAAGAAAGAATTTTAGCAATCTTGAAAGCCCCAAAAAACCTGAGTGGATAAAGGTAACATCATTTTCTAAAAATCTTAATTTAACTGCCTCGATCGTTAATGATCAACGTCTTACAACGGTATGTGAAGAAGCGTTGTGTCCAAATATTTCGGAATGTTGGAATAAAAAACATGCTACTTTTATGATTTTAGGCGAAGTATGCACTCGATCATGTAGTTTTTGCAATATACAAACTGGGAAACCTACTGACGTGGATCCTTTTGAGCCGCTAAGAGTTGCTAAAGCAGTAAGATCTCTCAATTTAAAGCATGTTGTCATAACTTCCGTTGACAGAGACGACTTACATGATGGTGGGGCAAGCCATTTCGTACAAACAATATCAAAGATTAGAGATCTCAATAAAGAAGTTAGTATTGAAATACTTACTCCTGATTTCAAAAATAAGATTAATGCAATTGATAAAATTATAAAATGTAAAGTTGATGTTTTTAATCACAATTTAGAAACTGTTAAGAGGCTTTACGATGAAGTAAGGCCTGGCGCAAATTATAATAACTCACTCAATCTTCTTAATACTTTCAAACTAAATTCATTAAATACATTTACAAAATCTGGAATAATGATCGGCTTAGGTGAGAATGAAGATGAAATTATTAGTTTAATGGATGATTTGATTGAGAATGGTGTCGATTTTTTAACCATAGGTCAATATTTAAGACCTTCAAAAAACCATTATCCAGTAATAGAATATCACCACCCATCTTACTTTGATCATCTTAAAGAAATAGCAATTAAAAAAGGATTCAAAATAGTATCATCAACTCCATTCACTAGGAGCTCTTATCATGCAGATGATGATTTCAAGGCTTTAAAAAATATTAACTAAATGCCAATACAAACTGAAGAACAAATAATGAATTTTTCAAAAGATCAAATGTTTAATCTTGTTGCCGATATCGACTCTTACTCACAATTCTTGCCATGGTGTGATAACTCGAACATCATCAGTTCAGAGGTGGAAGAAAATGGTAATACAATGGTAATTGCTGATTTGGATATTGGTTATAAATCTTTATCATATACTTACAGGAGCGAGGTTAAATTATCAAAAAATAGAGATTATATTAAAGTAAATCATATTGAAGGTCCTTTTAAGCACTTAATTAATGAATGGAGATTTGAAGAATTGTCAAATAATAAGTGTAAGATATCTTTTTTTATTGATTTTGAATTATCCTCAAAAATCTTTAATTTGTTAATGAATGAATTTTTTGATATAGCATTTAAAAAAATGGTAAGCTCATTTCAAGATAGAGCGGAGAACATATATTCTAATCAATAATAGCTATTAATTCTTGTAATAAAAAATCATTACTTTTTTTTTGGATTGTAATCCGATTTTTAAAATTAAATATTTTTTTATAATTATTTATTTTTATTTTATTGCCAATTTTTTTATATATTGAGAAATATACAGTTCCAACAGGTTTCTGTTTAGTTCCTCCACCAGGACCTGCAATACCTGTGATTGAGGCACATATATGAGATCTTGTAAGTCGATGTAAATTTTTAGCCATCGATAAAGCGACTTCTTCACTTACTGCTCCATATTTCAATATTAAATGCCTATCAATTCCAAGTAATTTAATTTTTGCATTATTTGAGTATGAAATAATAGCTGATTCAAAAAAATTAGATGATCCAGCTATTGAAGTAATTGATGAAGATATGAGACCCCCTGTACATGATTCAGCAAGAGATATTTTGATTTGCTTACCTTCACATAGTTTTTTTAATCTCTTTAGATCTTTCGAGGTCATAAGATATAATTATTAATAAATAACACTACTATAGTTGTATATATACCCGCCATTATATCATCAAACATTACACCCTTTGAACCTTTAATTTTTTCTATTAGATTTATTGGATATATTTTAAAAATATCAAAAAACCGAAAAAAAATAAAAATTAAAATAATAATGGTAATTTCATCTGAAGAGGGGACAATTAGTAAAGGAATTGATTGTCCCACGAATTCGTCTATCACAACTTCTTTAGGATCTTTGTTGGCGTTATCCGAAAGATATATATCTATGAAATGAAAAGAAATAATAAATAAAAATACAGATATAAGGGCAAAATAAATTAGTAAATCTAATTTAATAAATAATATCCAAATTATTATAGTTGCAATAGATGCAAATGTACCTGAGGCAAAGGGGAATAATCCTATGTACGAAATAGTTATAACAAATTTAGATAGTGATTTCATTTTACTATTTGTAGATTAGAATACTTGCCATACACGCAATACCTTTTGATTTTCCAATTATACCAATTTGATCTGACGATTTTGCTTTTATATTAACCCTAGATAAAGGGCAATTTAACAATTTACTTACATTTTTTCTGATTGAGCTTTTATACTTTTCTAATCTAATAGCCTCAGAAATTATAGTTACATCTAAATTTAATATAAGAACATTTCTAAGATTAAATTTTTTATAGATTTCATTTAGTAAAATAACTGAATCTATATTTTTATATAATTTATTAGACGATGGAAAATAATTGCCAATATCTTTTTTTCCAAGTGCACCAAGAAGGACATCAATTATTGAGTGGATCACAACATCACCATCAGAGTGCCCAATTAGAGAATAGTTTGATTTAAATTTTATTCCCCCAAGAGATAAAAATTTTCCTTTTGATATTTTATGAATATCAAACGCATTTCCAATTTTAATTGAATGTCCTAATAATTTTTTTATCAAACTCAAATCGTCTTTATTTGTTACTTTAATATTTGTATTCGATCCTAATAAATATTTAATTTTTAAATTGGATTCATCAAAAATTTCAGACTCATCCATTACATTTGACTGTATTGATGAAATTACTTTTTTACTAGATTTGTCTAATTTTAATGCTTGCGGTGTTTGAGTATTAATAAACTGTGAACGCTTTACAGAATTATACTTATTTAATTTTTTATTTTTTAAAGTATCACTAATGAGTGTGTAGGGCACAACTGAGTACACATTTGAACTTTCAATTTCATTTTTAACTTTTTTAATAAGATCCTTCTTAATATTAGGTCGAGCAGCATCATGAATTAATAAGTTGACGTCTTTTTTAAAATATTGAATTGCGTTTTTTAGGCTTTTAAACCGAGTATTGCCTCCATATATTAATTTGTTCTCTGTAAATTTTTTTAAAAAAGACTGATGTTTTTTAGATAAATTTTTATTAATTACGATGAATATCTCTTTTTTATTAAATACTTCAAGAATATTTGAGAGGGTAAAAAAAATTAAAGGAGTACCATAAATTTTTGAGAACAGCTTATCCTCAGTATAGCTAAATCTTTTGCTGTTTCCGGCGGCAAGAATTATACAGTATGTTTGCATTTAATATTTTATAATAATGAGTATTATAATTAATTGTATTTTAGAGAATAAATGATTAACAGACTTTTTAAACAAAATCTAATTAATAAAAACTATATAATTTTATTTTTTTTAACAATTATATTTGTTATTTTTTCATTTGTCTTACTCATTAACCAAAGAATTAATACATCCTCAAATAGCAGTTATGACAATTATTTTATTGGTGTAGCCGTAGTTTTTCTAATTTTCTTAATTTATTTTTTTCTTTCACAAATATTGCCTTTTATTATTAGGGTTAGAAAAAAGAATATAACTACATTCAATAATAGATTTAGCCTTTACTTTATTGGAATAGCTATTACTCCAGCAATTATAGTCGGCTCTTTAGCACTATTATTAATTAATTTTGGGGTTAATGACTGGTTTAATGATCGAATTCAAAATATTATTAAAAATTCAGTTTATGTTGCTGAGGGTTACTTAGAAGAACATAAAAAAACTATTAAAGGTGACATCTACGCAATGTCTTCTGATCTTAATAATGCTTCTAATTTGTATATAAGAGATAAGTTTAATTTTGAAAAATTATTTTTTACTCAATCTTTAGTAAGAAATCTTCCAGACTCATTTTTAATAGACGGCAAAGGAAATGTAATTTTAAAGAGCAGAGGTAGCCTAAAAATTTATTATCAACCAACAAGTGAGTCTTTAAATAAGGTAGCAAATGGTGAGCTTGCAATATTTACATCTACTGAATTTAATAAAGTATATGCAATAATAAAATTAGATAAGTATCTTGATTTATATTTATATGTTGGAAGACCAATGGATAATCGTGTTCTCACTGCTTTGAATGATACAAGATCAGCGCAAAATGATTTTAATCGTCTCGAGGAGAATAGGTCAAAACTATCAGTTATTTTTATTTTGATTTATCTTATTATTACTATGGTATTAATATTTATATCAATAATTGTCGGAATTGGTTTTGCAAGAAAAATAGTTGATCCAATTACAAAAATTATTGTTGCTACTGATAATATTAGTAAGGGTAATTATAATTCAAAGCTTAATAAAACGAACGATTTTGTTGAATTAAATAGATTAACAGAGTCGTTTAATAAAATGTCTGAAGATATCATTACGCAGAGAAAGCAATTAGCTATTAGTCAAAAACATGAAGCCTGGTCTGATGTTGCAAGAAAAATAGCTCATGAAATTAAAAATCCATTAACTCCAATAAAGCTTTCAATTGATCGTTTAAAAAATAAAACAGACAAGGGAATAAATATCAGTGAATCTGAAGTTATTGAGACTATGGACACTATAAATAGACAGGTTGATGATATAAAAAACCTTGTAGATGAGTTCTCAAACTTTGCACGAATGCCAGCTCCAAATATGAAGAAATGCAATATTAAAGATATTGTTGATAATGCCGTTTCATTATTTGACCTTAAATCAAATAACGTTGTGATTGATTTAGATAAAAAATCACTTGATTACTATATAAAATGTGATGAATCTCAGATTAATAGAGTGTTTAATAATTTGATAATTAATTCAATACATTCGATCGAGTCGAAATATAAGAATGTTCCAGGTGGAAGTATTTATATTGATGGAAGTTTAAAAGATAAATTTCTAAAAATTAAGATATTTGATAATGGTCAAGGATTAGCTTATAAAGAGGAAGATTTACTTAAACCTTATTTTTCTACAAAAGAAAAAAATATAGGAACAGGATTAGGCCTTAGTATTGTAGAGAAAATTATTTCTGAGCATGGGGGTAATTTCCATATTTATAATCTAGAAGATAAATCAGGTGCTTGTTCTGAATTCACACTTAGATTATCAAATGATTGATAAAAAAATATTAATTATAGATGATGAAAAGGATATTAGAGATTCTATTTCTGGAATTCTAAACGATGAAGGTTATATTTCATATACTGCTAAGAATTCTCAGGAAGCACTCAATAAAATTAATGATAATAGTTTTGATGTAATCGTACTAGATGTATGGCTGAATGACTCAGAGTATGATGGAATCCAATTATTAAAAGAAATAAAAGAAATTCTCTTGGAGACTCCAGTTTTAATTATTTCAGGTCATGGCAATATTGAAATGGCTGTTGAGGCTATTAAAAATGGTGCATATGAATTTATAGAGAAGCCTTTTTCAAGTGAGAGACTTTTATTAACAGTTAAAAGATCGATTGAAACATCATTATTTAAAATAGAAAATAAATCCTTAAAGCAAAAAAATTTAGATGATTATAAATTTATTGGAAGTTCAAACACTATAATCAAAGTTAAGCAGTTAATTGATAAGGTCGCACCAACATCAAGTAGAGTAATAATTTATGGTAATTCTGGAACAGGGAAAGATTTAGTAGCTAAAGAAATTCATAAAAAATCAAAATTTTCTAGTGGGAATTTTATAATAGTAAACTCTGCGTTAATGGAACCTAACGGCATTGAAGAAGAGTTATTTGGCTTAGAAGAGAATTCAAGAGTAATTAAGACGGGTTTCTTTGAGCAAGCTAATAATGGCACCTTGTTTATAGATGAGATAGGTGATATGCCAATTCAAACCCAATCTAAAATTTTAAGAGTTCTTACAGATAGTTCTTTTTATAGAGTTGGCTCTAATATGCCCGTGAATATTAACGCTAGACTTTTGTGTTCTTCCACTGAAAATTTAGAGAAACTTGTAGAAGAGGGTAATTTTCGAATGGATTTATTTCATAGACTTAATGTTGTATCTATTACTTTACCCAATCTTTCTGATCGAACCCAAGATATTGATGAATTAATTGAATACTTTTCAAAAATTTACCTAACTAATTCTAGCTCTAAAATTGTAGATTTACGCGATTATATTAAAACAAACTATATAAACTATGATTGGCCCGGAAATGTAAGAGAATTAAGGAATATCATTGAGAGATATTGCATTATTGGAGGAAGAATCGCTGAAAATCATGAACAATTAGATAGTGGATTTAATTCTAAAAATGTAATATCAATGCCTCTCAAGAATGCGCGTATGATTTTTGAAAAAAATTATTTAGAATCACAAATCCAAAGGTTCAATGGAAATATATCAAAAACTGCATCTTTTATTGGAATGGAGCGTTCTGCTCTGCATAGAAAACTTAAACAATTAGGCATATCAATAGATAACAAAGAATGAAAGTAATTATTTGTGGAGCTGGGAAAGTAGGAACCAGTATTGCTCGACATCTCGTTGATCAAAATAATGATATAACCGTTATAGATCAATCTCAAGATCTTATCGATAATATTCGAGATAAGTTTGATTTAAAAACTATTATTGGTTCAGCTTCAAACCCCTCAATGTTACAAGAAGCAGGAGCTGACTCTGCTGATATGCTTATTGCAGTTACTCTTCAAGATGAAATTAATATGGTTGCTTGTCAAATGGCTCATACTTTTTTCAAAATTCCTCGAAAAATAGCAAGGATAAGATCGGAAGATTTTCTAAATCCAATATGGAGAGATTTATATAACGCGGATAATATGCCTATTGATTTAATAATAAGTCCAGAACTAGAAGTTGCTAAATCAATTTCTAGGCAGATTCAATCACCAGGGGCATATGATGTAGCTCCTTTCATAGATGATAGAATTCAATTAATAAATATTACCATTAATGAAAATTGTCCCTTAATAGACACTGAATTAAAAAATATACATGAGTTGTTTCAAGAAGACACCAATGAAAGTAAAAATTTAAGAGCAACTATTGTAGGAATTAATAGAAATGAAAAATTATTTATACCAGATAAAAACGACAAACTATTAGATAAGGATACTGTCTATTTATTGACTGATAGATCGCATTTAGATAGAGCTGTATCTGCTTTTGGCATAGATGAAAATCCAATTGATAAGATAATTATTATAGGTGGTGGAAATATTGGTTTTAATCTAGCAAGAGAATTAGAGGAAATTAATTCTAATATATCAGTAACGATAATAGAGTCATCAAAAGAAAGATCTAACTATATAGCAGATCATTTAAAAAAAGCTTTAGTCCTAAGAGGCGATGGATTAGATCAATCAATACTTGAAGAGGCAAATGTAGCTGAAGCAGATATGATACTTGCCCTAACTAATGATGACGAAACAAATATTATAACTTCAGCTATTGCAAGAAGAAATAAGTGTAAGTCATTAATACTTATTAATAATTCTGAATATTCTAATTTAAAAGAAGTGCTTGGAATCGATCGAATTATAGATCCAAGAATGATAACTGCATCACAAATTTTAAAACATGTTCATAAAGGTAAAATTGAATCAGTTTATTCTATTAGCAACAACCAAGGTGAAATTATACATGCTCAGGCATTAAAAAATTCAAAGTTAATCAATGTACCACTGAAAGATTTGTCTATCCCTGATGGAATTAGAATAGGAATAATTTGTAGAGAAGGAAAAATATCTATTCCAGATAAAGAAACAATTATTTATGAAAATGATGATGTAGTTTTTATATCTTTATTAAAATCTATTCGTAAAGCTGAGGATTTATTCCAAGTGAGTGAGATATACTAAAATGAGCAGAGTTGTTTTCGTAAATGGTGATTACCTTCCTTATGAAAAATCAAAGGTTCATATTGAAGATCGTGGCTATCAATTTGCTGACGGAGTTTATGAAGTATTTTCTGTAATTGAAGATAAACTAGCTGATTATGATGCTCATATGAGCAGACTCTTAAGATCTTTATCTGAACTTAAAATCAAATTACCTTACTCAAGAAAATCAATATTTTTTCATATTTCAAATATTGTAAAACAGAACCTTATTTCAAATGGACTTGTTTATCTACAAATTTCTAGAGGTGTTGCCGCAAGAGATTTTAAATTTCCAAATAACACAAAAAGCTCACTTGTAATTATTGGAAAAAATATACCTTTAGATGAATACACTAATGCTTTTGATAAGGGTATAAACGTATCAACAACTAGAGATTTAAGATGGAAAAGGGTTGATATCAAATCTTTAAATCTACTAGCTCCTGTTTTAGCAAAACAAGATGCTTACGAAAAAAATTGTCAAGAATCTTGGTTACTCGATGATAATAATTTTATTACAGAGGGAAGTTCAAGTAATGCTTGGATTTATCGTGATGGAACTTTGATAACAAGACCGGTCTCAAATTCTATTTTGAATGGAATTACAAGATCAACGTTAATTAGAGGACTTAAAAAAAGAAAAATTAAGTATAAAGAAGCTAAGTTTAATTTAGATGATGTTAAAAAATCAAGTGAAGCTTTTATAACTAGTGCTACTCAACATGTAATGCCCGTAGTTAGAGTTAATAATATTGAAATCGGGAAGGGCGTACCAGGCCCGAGAGCTCTTGATTTTAGGGCCGCATATATGGAGAGCTTAAAATTAACAGAACTTTAAAAAAAAAAACCGAAGCATTCATTATAAACCCAATCTTACCCAATTCTGTTGGTATGGATCCTGAGGAGATGATGAGTGAAATGGTTAATTTATGCTTTAATTTAAATATCAATATTCTTGGTAAAAAAACTATTAATATTAAAAAGATAAATGCTTCTACATTGATTGGAAAAGGAACTCTGACTGATTTACTGGATGAAATTAATTTAAAAAAACTTACTTTATTAATTTGTAATTCTTCATTAACGCCAAATCAACAAAGGAATTTAGAAAATTTCTTAAAAGTAAAAGTTGTTGATAGAAGTGGAATAATCATCGAAATTTTTGCTAAAAGAGCTTTATCAAGTGAGGGAAAACTACAAGTTCAGTTAGCAGAAATGGTTTACAGAAAATCTAGGTTGGTTCGGGCATGGACTCACCTAGAGAGACAAAGAGGTGGTACATCTTTTGTTGGTGGACCTGGAGAGCTTCAAATAGAACTAGATAGAAGATTAATTCAAGAAAAAATCGACAAAATTAAGAAAAGATTAAAAAATGTATCAAAAAGAAGAACTATCCAGAGAAAACTAAGAAGTAGAAATAATTTTAAAATCTTTGCTATTGTTGGTTATACAAATGCAGGTAAAACCCTTTTATTCAATCAACTTACAAAGCAAAAGAAAGAAAGCGCAAACAAGCTATTTGCAACATTAGATACAAAGATAAGTCGTATTTTTCTTAGGAATAATTTGTCGGTTGGCTTGATTGATACAGTAGGATTTATAAATAATATTCCAACCCAATTAATAGAGTCTTTTAAAGCAACACTAGAAGAAATAAATGAGTCAGATTATATAATTAATGTTGTTGATATTAATGATATGAATTTTCAGTCAAAAATAAATACTACAAAAAAAATTCTTAGAGATACGGGTGTATCTAATCATAAAATTAAAAATATGATCACTGTATTTAACAAGATTGATTTACAAAAAAAAACTTTCAACAATACAAAAATTAATATAAGCTATGTTAGTGCTTTAACTGGAGATGGATTAGACAAATTAAAAGCACAAATGACTAAAAGTATTTAATTCAAATCCTTTCTAAGATGATATTGAGTACGCTATTTTTACCTTCAATAGAGGTCATTCTTAAATTACCATTGATATATTCGAACTTAATGACCATTTCATAAGGTATCTCCAATGGGTTTGTCTTATTCTTTATTTTGTAGCCACCAATTTTATTTGAAGTTATTAGACATTTAATGCTATTTGTATCTTCGCTTATTTTTGTAATAAATAAATCTAACCTTCTTTTAGCATCATAAATCCTAAAATTCTTATTACAGTTTTCTAAATTTATAAAATTTGCTAAATTATAAAATATTAAGGCAGGATCAATCACATCAATCAACATATTGCTGTTAATAGGAGTTAATTTAGATTTATCATAAGACGGTATGCGATTTCCTTTGATGTTATTTGGATCATTAAAATCTATAGAATATTTTTTTGACGAATTTTCTTTTTGCTCTATGTATTCATAGCTTTTTGCAAGAAATTCTTTTTTATCAATCTTGCCTCGTGAAAATCCTTCACCATTAGTCTCATCTGTAAGAAATCCTATTAAATTATTCTGCGAAGATAAATTAAACTGTAGATTATAATCATTATCTTTAATATTCATTTCATAAGAGAATTTATAAATTATTTTTTTTATTGGGCCAAATTTAGCCGAAAGAGTAAATTCATCCGAATAAACATATGCACTTTGAAATAAAACAAATAATATAAGTAGAGTATATGTGTTTATTTTTTTCACTAATTTATTTATTATATCATAATTTATTATTTAAAAAATAATGTATTGTATAGCTGGAAAAAATCAATGTTCTCTTGATGCTTTATCATATTTGATTTCTAGGAATGACATTGATAAAAGAAATTTGTCTGTTTGTATTAACTCTGATGATGATGGTAATGATAATTGGCAACCTTCATTAATGAAATATGCGAATGATAACGATATATCAATATTATCTTTAAATGATCTTTATAAAATTAAAAATCTTTATTTTTTTTCATTAGAATTTGATAAGATAATTAAGACAAAAAAATTCTTAAGTAAAAATTTATTTAATTTTCATTTTAGTTTGCTTCCCAAGTATAGAGGTTGTCATACAAATTATCTTCAAATTAGAAATGGTGAAACTGAAACTGGCGTTACATGCCATGAAATAGATGATGGTATTGATACCGGCCGAATTATTGATCGTTTAATTTATCAAATTGATATTAATGACACCTCAAAAGACAACTATTTAAAATTAATGTCATCAGCATCTAAGCTTTTTATAAATATATTTGATTTAATTTTATCGGGTAATTACTCATCAACTGAACAAAAACAATCAGATGCATCATATTTTTCAAGAAAATCAATTAATTATAAAGAAGAGAAAGTAAATAATGAAGGAGATCTAATTACAATTCATAATCAAATAAGATCTCTTATTTTCCCTCCTTATCAAATTCCCATAGTTAGAAATAAAGAAATAATAAAAAGCAAACTGTTTGACGATCACCTCATTTTAACGGATATTGATAATAAGGTGCATGTCTATGATTAAAATAGGAATAATTGGTATGGGTTATTGGGGCCCAAATCTTTATCGAAATTTTGACTCAAGTAAATATTTCTTTGTAAAATATGTCTGTGATCGAGACTTAAAAGTGCTAAGAAAGATTTCTGTAAATAATGAACTTACATCAAAAGTTAATAATTATAAAAAAATTATAAATGACATTGATATTCAGGCTGTGGTCATTGCTACACCAGTAAGTACACATTACTCTTTGGCTAAGGAATGCTTAGAAGCAGGGAAACACGTTTTTGTAGAAAAACCTTTAGCTGACTCATCAAAAAAATGTCAAAGTTTAATTAATATTGCTAAAAAAAATTCATTAATCATATTTGTTGACCATACATTTTTATATACATCTGCAGTTAATAAAATGAAAGAAATTGCTAGTAAAAAAGATTTTGGAAATTTACTTTATTATGACTCTACTAGGATAAATCTTGGGCTTATACAAAATGATATTAATGTAATGTGGGATTTAGCAGTTCATGATTTAGCGATTTTAAATTTTGTTGAAAATAGGAAACCTAAAATAGTATCTGCTGTTGGTCACAAGCATTTTAAGTCGAAACCTGTTACATCTGCATATTTAACAGTTAAGTATGATAATAATTTTGTTGCGCATATCAATGTAAATTGGCTATCTCCTGTTAAAATTAGACAAACTATATTAGGTGGGTCAAAAAAAATGATTCTATACAATGATCTTGAACCAAGTGACAAGATAAAAGTATTTAACAAGGGAGTGGATGTTATTAAAAACGAAAACTCGCCTTCAAATTTAGTAGAATACAAAGTTGGCGATTCATTTCTTCCAAGTCTAAAAAATACTGAAGCTTTAAAAACTGCTGTTTTAGAATTTAAAAAAATGATAAATAACAAGCAATATAAATCTAGATCTACAGGAAAAAATGGAATGGATGTGGTCAAGATTCTCGAAGCTGCTGATAAATCTATGGCAAATAATGGAAGACCAATAAAAGTTTAGATATGAATGTTCCTTACTTTGATCTTCAACGACAATACAAAGTTTTAAAAAACGATTTAGAGAAAAGCGTATTGAATTCCTTAAGATCAACTCAATATAGTCTTGGACCTGAAGTTGAATTATTTGAAAATAACTTCTCTAATTTTATAGGAACAAATTATTGTACGGCAGTTAATACAGGTACAAGTGCCTTACATTTAGCTCTTCTTGCCTGTGGAATAGGGGCGGGCGATGAAGTAATTACTGTTTCAATGACATTTATTGCAACAGTAATGTCAATTTCTTATACAGGTGCAAAACCAGTTTTTGTTGATGTTTTTGAAGATACACAATTAATGGATTATAGAAATATTGAAAACAAAATAAACAATAGGACAAAAGCTATAGTAGTTGTTCATCTTTATGGTCAATGTGCAGAAATGAGTTCAATCAAAAAAATATCAAAAAAGTATAATCTTAAAATAATAGAAGATTCATCCCAAGCTCATGGTGCCAAATTTAATAATTTTAATGCAGGCTCTATAGGCGATATTGGGACTTTTAGTTTTTATCCAGGAAAAAATTTAGGTGCAAGTGGAGAAGGTGGGGCAATTACAACCAATAATAAAAATTTTGACAAAAAAATAAAAAACTTGAGAAACTGGTCTCAGCCCAAAAGATATTACCATAATGAAATTTCATATAACTATAGAATGGACGCAATTCAAGCCGCTACATTAAATGTAAAGCTTAAATATATTAAAAAATGGACAAATGATAGAAGAAGAATTGCAAAAACTTACCAATCATTAATTAAGAATAGTAAATTTTCTATTACAATGGAAAATCAAAATAATTATCATGTTTATCATATATTTAGTTTGTTTTACAAAAGGAGAAATATTCTTCATAAATACTTAAATGCAAATGGTGTAGGGACAAATTTTCATTATCCTGTACCTGCCCACTTGCAAAAGCCATATCTAGAGTTAGGATATAAAAAAAATGACCTACCCATAACAGAAAAGATTTCTAATAGTCAATTATCTATTCCCATTTTTCCTGAAATGAAAAAAAAAGAAGTGGAATATGTAATCAAATTGTTAAATAATTTTTAGATGAAAATTTTGCATATATCTAATTTTGGAGATAAACATAATGGCAGACTGTATTGGAATCAGTGTTATAAAATTTCGAATGGTCTCATCAGAAATGGTCATAATGTATACAATTTTAGTGATAGAGATAAATCTAGATCTGACTTATTAAACAAGTTTAATAATAACAAAAAACTTCAGTCTTCAATTATTGAAACTGTTAAAATTTATCACCCAGATGTAGTCCTCATAGGACATGCTGACAGAATACACATAGAAACACTTGAACAAATAAGAAGTATCAGTCCGAGCATCAAAATCGCTGAATGGAATGTTGATAATTATTTGCTTGATAATACCGAACATAAATTAAAAACAAGATCAAGATATCTCGATGGTATCTTTTCAACAACAGCAGATAATAAATTGTCTGAATGCTTATCAGATAACTTCATTACCTTTTTTCCTAATATTGTAGACCCAACGATTGAAACACTAAAAATTTTTAACAATCCTGAGCATAATAAAGATATTTTTTTTGCAATGTCTCATGGAGTAGGTACAGGTAAATTAAGAAAAAAAAATACAAAAAAAGAACTTAATGATCCAAGAGTTATTTTTGCAAAAGAAATTATTGCTGCAGACATAGATGTAAAATGTAATTTTTTTGGATTTAACAACATAAGTCCTGTTTGGGCAGAAGAATTTAACAATGAAATTAATTCGTGTTATATGGGCCTTTGTTTACAAAGAAAACCACAATTGAAATTTTGTTTATCAGATAGGATTGCGCAATATGGAGGTAACGGACTAATGTTATTTATTGAGAGAGATACGCAATTTAATGAATTTTTGAATGATAATGAAGAGGCGGTATTCTTTGAAGGCATTGACGATCTTCTAAAAAAAATAAATTATTTTAAAAAAAATAAAGTTGAGTCATTAAAGATAGCTGAAGCTGGTTACAAGAAATTGCATGCATTTTGTAATGAAAAAGTAGTAGCAAATTATTTTCTTGATTGCCTCTTTAGTAAAAGTTTAAGTAATTTCAAAGCTAAATACAGCTGGCCAATCCACTTATATGAATAAATTATATTTTATTGTTAGTGTAGGGTATGTATAAAAGGATTTTTTATGTAATATTTGATATTTCTTTGTTTTTTGATATTCGTATAATATATATTATGTCAAATAAATAAAACGCAATCTAATCAATGTAATAATACGATTATTAAATTTGTTAGCTTAATTAAACAATAATATTAAATATATATAATAAGATATTGATAAATATGAATTATTTAATTTACAGGGATGATGGTATAGGTGACTTAATTGTATCCACACCATTAATTAAGTTTATAAGAGAAAACGATAAAAATTCTTATATCACTCTAATTTGTTCTAAAAGAAATATTGAGCTTGCCCATTTATTTAAATCGAACTGCTTTATAGATAATCTTATTAATATTGATGAATATGATACACATATTAAAAAATTTTCTTTTTATAGAATTGTTAATTATTTAAAAATCGATCATATAATTATCTTAAAATCGAGCAATTTTAGCATATTTTTGTCAAAATTAGTTAAAATCGCAAGTTCAAAAAATATATATATATCCGGTGTAGTTCCACTAAATTCATCAAAAAATGGAAAAAATAGATATAAACCTAGCAAATTCCTAGTAAATCAAATCTTTGATAATCATGAAATTATTGATTGTAGAAATGACTATGTATATAGCAAGGATATCCAAATGCTTGAACATTATTCAAATCTTGGAAATCAAATTTTTAAATCTACCTTAAAAAGTAATATTAATGATATTCCATATTTTGAACCTAAGGAATTACAAGTTAACGCAGATTTTATAACATTAACAAAAAAAATCTTATATCAAAAAAAAATGATGCTTTTTCACTTTGACGAGAAGTGGGACGCTACAGATTATTCATTAGACGAAATAATTTACTTATTAAATGTTTTCATAAATTCATTTGGTGGTTTTATTTTTATGACACATGGGTTAATAAAGAATAAATACTACGATCATATTATAAATAATTATGAATTAAAAAAATATTTGACCCCTACTCATAATTATAAAATATACATGTCTAAAATTAATAAAAATTTTTTCTCATTTCCTAATCTTAAGATTAATGAATTAATGTATATAATTTCAAATTCAGATTTTGTTATTGAGCCTCACGGCGCTCTTACACACATAGCCAGTATCTATAATAAACCAGTAATAGATTTGGTGCCAAAAAATAAGATTAATTTTTTATCAAAATGGAAACCTAAAAGTAAAAAAATGAAACAAATAGTAATTGATAATAAAGATGAAATAATAGAAAACATGAATGAGTTTATCGCCTAATTCTTTCTTTCGAAAGAGATCATTTCGTCGATTAGATTAGTAAAAGATTTATTACATTTCCATTTAAGATATTTTTTTGCTTTCGACGAATTTCCTGAGCTGTTCTTTATATCTAGAGGCCTAAATAATTTTTTATTGATTTTAATAATGATCTTATCATTATCAGAATCAACAAGAATCTCATTAAGCCCGCGACCTTTCCATGTAGTTATTAAAGAAAGTCTATTACAAACTATATCAATAAATTTTTTTATTGAATAATTAACGCCTGATGTAATCAAAAAATCGTTAGCAGATTTATATTGCATCATAAGGTACATTGCCCTTACATAATCTTCAGCGTGCCCCCAATCTCTTTTTGAATATATATTTCCTAATTCAAATGAGTGATTTTTATTATTAGTATATTTAAGTAAATTCTTAATAATTTTTTTTGAAACATAGTTTTCATCTCTAAGCGGAGACTCATGATTGAATAAAATTCCATTACAGGCAAAAAGACCATAATTACTTCTATAATTTAATGTAAGTTGGTGTGCGGACAATTTTGATATTGCGTATGGACTAAGAGGGTTAAATTTTGTCCTATCGTTACATTTATTGTTTACATTTCCGAACATTTCAGAAGATGAAGCTTGATAATATTTAATTTTTCTATTGGATAAATAGATTGAGTTAAGTATCTGAAGACTATCTAAAGTATTAGATTTAAATGTTTTAATAGGATATTTAAATGATTTGGATACTGAACTAGAAGCCGATAAATTATAGATTTCATCAAGCTTTTCAGTAATAAAAAATTTTGAGGAACCTAAAATACTATTATTAAATATCTTTATTTTTTTTTTTATACCAAGAGATTTTAGACGCCAAAGATTGACGGTATTGGGTCTCCTTGATGTGCCAATTACATTATAATTTTTTGAAATTAACAACTTCGTCAAATATGCACCATCTTGACCAGAGATACCGGTAATTAATGCTTTCTTTTTTTTCATTAATATTTTCTATAAGACTTCACTTCATTAATATCTGAGCCTGTTAATTTATTTATATTCTTTTTAATCAATGCTCTTTTATCATTTAAAATATAAACATTTCTAGCTAAATTTATAAATTGATTATCAAATATTTTATCCCTCTCGTGTTTTCTTTTTTTATCTTCAATGGACCAGAGACGTAGATTTATTTTTTTTAATTTCTCAAACTCAATCTTAACTTCTGATGATAATAATTTTTTTTTCTTCCATATTTGTTTAAGTAATTTTAATTCTTTAATAATATCTTTCAGATCTAATTTGTTATTTATTTTATTTTTTTTAATTTCTAAAATTGTTATTTTGTCAGCAAGTTCACCAACTGATACAGGAATATTGATTTTATTTTTGTTAATCATTTATTCTCTTGAAAAGATTTTTAAAGTTCATTGAAGTTAACTCACACATCTTATCATACTTTATATTATGAATTTCGCATAATTTTTGAATAGTGTGAGTTATAAATGATGGCTCATTTGTTTTACCTCTATTTGGTACTGGCGCTAAGTAAGGCGAGTCAGTTTCTACTAATAGTCTGTTAATGGGTATCTGTTTGAAAGTGTTTCTCAAATTTTCTGAGTTCTTAAATGTAATTATTCCACTTGCGGATATGTAAAAACCCATTTCCAGTATATGTTTTGCAAACTTAAGTGATCCAGTAAAACAATGAATTACGCCAGTAAATTCCTTTTTTTTCATCTTGTCAGTAAAGATTCTAACTAAATCATCTTCGGCATCCCTCATATGTATAACTAGAGGTAATTTAGACTCCTGTGCTAAATCTATATGATATTCAAGAGACTTAATTTGTGTTTTTTTATCTGTATGATTGTAATAAAAATCTAATCCAGTCTCCCCTATTCCTAGTAATTTCTTATTGTCTAAATTATTTTTTATTATTTTTAATATGTCATTATTAGTTTCTTTAGACTCGTGAGGGTGTATTCCAAGTGTAAAGAATATATCATCATAAGTACTAGAGATATCAATTAATGTTTCAAAATCATTTGATTTAGTAGAAATATTTAAATATTTTCTTACACCTGAAGAACGAGCTCTATTTAATATATTTTCAATATCCATAATATTGTTGTCGAGCGATAAATGGCAATGGCTATCAATTATCATCAATCAATCCTCGGAAACAAAGGCGAAATAGCATTTAATTTAACTCCTGATAAGTTCACGCTATTGATTGTTTGAAAATTATATTCTTCTTTTATATTCAGTATTTTTAATATTTTTTGTGAAGTATCAGGCATAACAGGAAAAATTAATATACCAATCTGTTTTATAAGATTAACTGTTACGAATAGTACATTTTTATATTCGTTTTCATCATTTTTCTTAAGTTCCCATGGTTTTTTATCATTAAAAAATTTATTGGAGTCTGAAATAAGCTCCCAAACATTTTTAATATAGCCTGTGATATCTTGCATGCTTATCATTCTATCAAGTAAAATTAACCTCTCACAAAAATTATTAATTAGATAATTATATTCATTAGGTAAATTGACTGGTTCTGGTACGATTGAATCATAGCTCTTTTCTATCATTGTAAGAGATCTTTGACATAGATTGCCTAAATCATTTGCTAAATCAGCGTTAATTCTATTCTTAAGTGATCTTATTGAAAAATCTCCGTCATTTCCAAATGGAACTTCTCTTAATAAAAAATATCTAAACTGATCTAGTCCATATTCATTTATTATTTCTACAGGATCTATCACATTACCTAGAGACTTAGAAATTTTATTTCCTTCATTAGTCCACCATCCATGTGCATAAATTCTTTTTGGTAATTCAAGATTTGCAGCAATTAAAAAAGCGGGCCAATAAACCGCATGATGTCGAAGTATATCTTTCCCAACAATATGAATCGTATTTGACCAGAATGATGATAGCTCACCCTGCTCATTATTTAAGTAGTTAACTGAATTAGGGTAGCATGTAAGAGCATCAAGCCAGACATACATTATATGATCTGAATTATTTGGCGCTTGAATACCCCAATTAAAAGAAGTTCTTGAAACAGATAGATCTTTTAAGCCACTTTTAACAAAGTTAATGACTTCGTTTTTTTTAGACTCGGGTAATATAAAATCCTCATTATCATTATAATACTTTAGTAATTTTTCTTGATATTTAGATAATTTAAAAAAATATGACTCTTCTTTTATCCATTCGACTGGACCTCCAGTAATTGTCTTAAATGTTCCATCATTTTGTTTAATTAAATCTTTTTCATTATAAAAAGTCTCATCATTCACAGAATACCAACCAGTATATTCATCTAAATAGATATCTCCTTTTTCAAACAATAAATTCCATAAATACGTTGCCCCATCTTTATGTCGATCTTCAGTGGTTCTTATGAAATCATCATTAGAAAGATTTAGAGTTTTAGTTAAGTCTCTAAATAATTCAGAGTTTTTATTGCATAATTCTAAGGGCGAAATAGATAATTTTTCTGCAGCTTTTTGAACTTTTAAACCATGCTCATCAGTTCCAGTCAAAAACCTTGTTTCATCACCACTTAAACGACTAAATCTAGCAAGAAAATCTACTGCAATAGATGTATATGCGTGTCCAATATGTGGAACATCATTTACATAGTAAATTGGAGTAGTAAAGTATCTTCTAATTTGACTCATTGTTGCTTAAGACGATTAAAGTAATGTATCAATATATGTTCAAATGATAAATTAAAAGTAATATATCTCTCCTTTAATTTTTTTAGTTCATTGGCCATTGAAATAAATCTATCTATCTTGCTGTAATGTAAACTATTAATACTATTTTTGATGTATAGTATTTTTTTTAAAATCAGATAATCAAAAAAAGATATTATCAAAGCTTTATCGCCTCCTTTATTATTAAGAAAATTAATATAATGATATGCAGTATTTGATTTAATATTATTCTTGTTCTCATATATTTTTTGTAAATGATCATCGATATCTCTAAAATCGTTATTAATGTAACTTCTGGAAACATCTAGAGATCCATGTGTCAGCTCGTATAAGTAAGAGTGATCTGTTGTTTTAAGGTCGTCTAATTCATAAAGAATTGATAAAAAATCACTTTTTTTAAAGTTATTAAATTTTATTTGAAATGATCTAGATTTTATTGTCGGTAACAGCCTTTTATTATCATGTGATATCAAAATGAAATGGCTATTTATATTAGGCTCCTCAATGATCTTCAAAAGTGAATTAATTGCATCCAATGACAAGTCATCAATAGCATCAATAATGCAGACTCTTTTACTATGGGATTCATTTTTAGTTTTAAAAAAACTGCTAATATGGGATATGTCATCCCTAGACATTAATTGCTTCAATCGCTTTTTCTCATCTAATTTACCTTTACAGATGAATAAAATATTGTGGCTTGTTTGTTCATTTATATAATTTAATTCATCTAATCTAATACAGCCAACTAAACAATAGGCAACATTTCTTGCAATTAATGATTTACCAACTCCCTTCTGACCACTCAATATTAATGAATTTGGAAATTGTTTCTTTTCAATAAGGTTTTTTATTAAATCTATTTGAATATGATTTCCTAAAATCTTCATTAAGTTAGTCCGATAGCAATTTATTTTTAATGTTTTTCCATATTATATGTCCAATTTCTTCCTTATCTTTTGAAGCATCAATGACTACAAATCTTTTAGAATCTTCTTTTGCTATTTTTAAAAAAGAAGCATTAATTTTTTTATGATATTTTATTGGCATACTTTCATAGCGAAGCTCTATATTTTTTCTACCCCGAGATCGTTTAAGACCAATATCAGGATTTATATTTAATAGAAAAGTAATTCTTGGTTTTAGTTTTTTAGTTACAATAAGATCTAACTTATTTATTAGTTTTATGTCTAAGCCTTTTCCATAACCTTGATACACAACTGTTGAATCAGTAAAACGATCACATAGAACAAATTTTTCATTTTCTAAAGCATCTAGTATTATATTTTCTAAATGATCTTTACGAGCAGCATTTATTAATAAAAGTTCAGAAATCTCTGACCATCTATTTTTTTCGCCTTTTACTAATAAATTTCTAATTATTTCAGCATTAGGGGAGCCACCAGGTTCTCTCGTTGTTACTACTTCGCCGTACTTAAGTAATTTTTTTTTAAGAATTTTTATTTGTGTAGTTTTTCCTGAACCTTCTCCACCTTCAAAAGTAATAAATCTTTTATTAATCACACCAGAATTATGAAAAAATTATTGAAAATAAGCTAGTAATTAAATTATTAAAAAATAAAAAAAATCTTCCAATAATGCCAACTTTTTGAACTTCATTCACTGTTTCAAGATAAAAATTTACTTTTTCTGCATCATTTAAAACAACTTCTAAAGTTGCAACAACTGATCCTGCTGGAAGAGGAGCAGATATATTTGGTGAAACTCTAATGTTTTGAATTATTTTATCTTTATAAGCTTTTGATACTGTCACCTTAACATTTTGTGAAGGTGTGACTTGAGTAATTTTTTTTGCTAACGGGATCTCAATCTCAGAGAATACTTCACCTGCTTGAGCAATATTAATGTTTGTAAATTCTCTAAAACCCCATGTTAAAAGTCTTGCTGATCCTTGAGATCTTTTTTTAGAAGATGAAAAGCCATTAGTTACCGAAATTAATCTTCTTCCATCTTGAACAGCTGAAGCAGCCAAACCGTAACCAGAGGCTGACAAATGTCCAGTTTTTAATCCATCTGCACCCATTTCTTTGTATAATAATGGATTCCTATTATTTTGTTTAATTCCTGACCATTCAAATTCAGTTTCTGCAAATAGATGATAATAATTTGGGTAATTATTAATTAAATATTTTGAAAGCAATGCTATATCATAAACAGTTGAATAATTATTCTCATGGAACATTCCTGTAGAATTCGTAAAGTTTGTATTCATTAGACCAATATCTTTAGCTAGATCATTCATAATTATTGCAAATGCCTCTTCAGAACCCGCAATTTCTTCTGCAACAACGATACATGCATCATTACCAGACTGTATTATTATACCTCTTAACAAATCCTCAACTCTTATTTCTTTACCTACTTCAACAAACATTGATGATCCTTCTCGCTCTTTCCAAGCTCTTTCACTTACAGTAAATTTATCATCTAGTTGAAGTGTTCCATTCTTTAGTTTTTCAAAAATAATAAGAATAGTCATAATTTTTGTCATTGACGCTGGATAAGTTTTAATATCTTTATTTTTTTCAAAAAGAATTTGTCCAGTATCTCCATCAATAATGATTGCGGTCTCAGCTTCTGTATCAATGAATGAAGAATAAGAAATATTGATGCTAGTATATAAAAATAAGAAAATTATTGGTAAAAGTTTTTTCATATATATTTAGAGTATTAATAAGCTTAAATCTTCATACTGTTTGAATGTGTCATTTTTTTGAACATTATATAAGTCTTCAATATCATTAAATGGACCCAAAACAACATTATAATAAATTTTGTCTCCTTTTTTGGACTCAATTATATTTATATTTAAATCACTATTAAATCCATTTTTAAAAGATATTGCGCTCTTTTTGAATGAAAATTTTGTAATATTTAAATATATTTTCCCTGCTTGAACTTTTTTTATCACCAGGTCATTATTTCCATTTTTAAATAAATTTGAGTCTTTATCATCTGGCTGTTTTTTAATAGTAGTAATTGTTTCTAGAGAAACAGATGAAACAGGGGCTTTATTTACCTTCTTTTCTTCATTGTATGTCTTTGCTTCTTTCAGGACAAATGTCTCATTTTGATTTATCAAATTAATTTCAACAATACCGACATCTGAGTTTATCTCTAATATATTGAACACCGACGGAGATAATTCGATTGTATTGATATTTGAATATCCACCACGATGGTTAATCCTGACATTAGTAGTGTACCCATTTGATAGATTCGTAACCGAAACAATTGAAGGAAGAGCTAAAGATGCATGGGCACCAGATAGTACATCTGGATGATATCTTTCACCATTAGATGTTCTAAATCCAACTTCCAAATTTCTTATTTTTGATGCAACTCCTATTTGATTAAATGATTTATAGTTTTTTGGATAAAACCATTTCCCTTCTATTTCATATGGCGGCTCAATAATTAATGATGAAATATTGTCAGGACTTGAATTACTTAACTCATCTTTTGCAATATTTGCAACATCCATCACAGTGCAATTATAAAATAAAATAAATAAACTTAGTAAAAAAAAATTCTTCACTAGAAATACTCAATCATATCTGAGAGTGTTCCAACAGCTATGCCAAAAAATAACGAACGATTCCATTTCATAATTGTTTTAAAATTTTCATATACTATATATTTTCTTCCATTTTTACCTTCAGGATAAACTAAATAAGCATCAATATTAACTTCAGGTAATTTTGATCCATCTAAATTTATAACTCCTAACTTAGACCACTCATTAAGTTTTTTTTTCACATTAATGTTTCTCGCTGATGTTGTAATCAAATTCTCGTCTATTACACTCATAGTTTTGACTTCCCTACCCCATGTTTGATTAGGATTCCATCCAGATTTATTTAAATAATTTGAAGATGAAGCAAATACGTCTGGTAATGTGTTCCATATATCTTTTTTGCCATCTTTATTAAAATCAGTGGCATAGTTTAGAAAACTTGATGGCATAAATTGATTTTGACCCATTGCTCCTGCCCATGATCCCATCATATCATTTGGCTCAATATGTCCTTGATCAATAATTGTCAGCGCGTTTATTATTTCATCAGTAAAGAAATCCCTTCTTCTCAAATCATGACTTAGAGTTGCAAGAGATCTAATTACATTAAAAGACCCTGTGTACATTCCAAAATTTGTTTCAATTCCCCACAGAGCAATTATGAATCTTGATTGAACCTTGTAAGCATTATAAATTTCATCAAATAACAATTTGTGTGTTTGAAACAATTTTTTACCTTTTTTAACACGAGATTTTGGTGTGGCATTGTTCAAATATGTATCTAATGTAAGCGTAAATTCTGGCTGCATCCTATCTAACTCAAGAACTCGTTTATTTTGCTCTACTCCATCAAGGGACTTTTGAATGGTTTCACTTGCAATACCCTTATTTATTGCCAACTCTTCAATATTTTTTATCCAAGCATCAAAAGTGATATTTTCATTTGCTTGTGTAATTATTGGATTAAATGTAATAAATGTCAGAGAAACTAGAAAAACATACACTTTTATAAAACTGTATTTTTTGAATAAATTGGTCATGAATCAAGCAAAAGAGTTAATAGATTTAATCGGCAATACGCCAATAATTCAAGTTAAAAGACTTGATACTGGTAAATGTAATTTATTTTTAAAACTAGAAAATACCAATCCAGGATACTCAATTAAAGATCGTGTTGCGCTTAATATTATTAATAATGCTGAAAAAGAAGGTCAATTAAGTAAAGACTCAACAATCATAGAGGCTTCGGCAGGAAATACGGCGTTAGGACTTGCGTTAATAGCTCGAATTAAAGGATATAAAGCAACAGTCGTTATTTTAGACAAGATGAATGAAAACAAAATATTTCACTTAAAAGCAATAGGTGCAAATGTTATTACTACCAGGTCAGATGTTGGACCAGATCATCCAGATCATTATGTGAATGTTGCAAAAAAAATTGCAAAAGAAACCCCAAATTCTTTTTATGCTAGTCAATTTACAAATATGAATAACCCAAAAGCACATGAGTTTACTACTGCTCCTGAGATATTTAATCAAATGCATGGCAATGTAGACGCAATTGTATGTGGAGTTGGAACGGGTGGAACAATTAGTGGAATAGGAAAATATTTTTCAGAACATTCTCCGAAAACAGAAATGGTATTAGCTGATCCTGAGGGATCAATTGTGAAAGATGTAGTTGAAAAAAATGAAGTAAAAGAAGCCGATTATTCTTGGCTAGTTGAAGGAATTGGAGAAGATTTTATACCTGATACTTTAGAACTTAAATATATTAAAAAAGCTTATTCAGTTTCTAATAAAGAAGCGTTCGATACAATCAGAAACTTAGCTTTCACAGAAGGAATTTTAGGAGGATCTTCCTCCGGAACGTTAATTGCGGCAGCAATTAAGTATTGTAAGGACCAAACAATCGAAAAAAATGTATTAACGTTTGTTTGTGATAATGGTGAAAAATATTTAAATACAGCATATAATGAATCATGGCTAAGAGAAAAAAACTTAATTTAAAGAAAAAACAAAATATTGATACTATTGCAGTTCACGGTGGTATTAAACCAGACAAGTTGACTGGTGCCGTCATGACACCTATTTACGCTACGTCGACTTTTGCTAATTCATCACCCGGGGTCAACCTTGGTTATGAATATGGTAGATCTCAGAATCCTACTCGAGAAGTTTTAGAAGATGCGCTAAGTAAATTAGAAAATGGCACAAAGGCATATGCTTTTGCTTCTGGTCTATCTGCTCAATCAGCTGTTCTTGATCTACTAAAGCCTGGTGACCACATTATTGCATTTAATGACTTGTATGGAGGAACATTCAGACTTCTAAATGAAGTTAAAGTAAAGTCTTCAGGTCTTGTTGTTAGCTACATAGATTTTAATTCCGAGAGTATTTCAAAGCACATCACAAAAAAAACAAAACTTATTTGGATCGAAACACCCACAAATCCTCTATTAAAAGTAACTGACCTTAAAAAAATAGCAAATGTAGCAAAAAAAAATAAAATTTTAACAGTTTGCGACAATACATTTGCAACACCACATAATCAAAGACCTCTTGAATTTGGTATTGATATCGTTAATCACTCTACAACCAAATATATTAATGGCCATTCAGATGTAATTGGAGGAGCTTTAATAGTTGGGAATAATAAGTCATTACAAAAAAAAATATCTTTTATTCAAAATTCTGTTGGCGCTGTTCCAAGTCCCTTTGATTGTTTCTTAGTACTAAGAGGAATAAAGACTCTTGGTATAAGAATGAAACGGCATAATGAAAACGGTTTGAAAATTGCACGGTTTTTAAGATCGCATGCTAAAATTAAATCAGTAATATATCCTGGCCTTCCAAGTCATGCACAGCACAAAATTGCCACTAAACAGATGAATGGTTATGGAGGGATGATCTCATTTATTCACAAAGGATCATTAGCTGAAATTAAATCATTCATGAAAAAACTAAAAATATTTACCACTGCAGAAAGTCTTGGTGGAGTAGAAAGCTTAATCGAATCGCCTGCGCTAATGACTCATGCTTATGTAAATTCATCAAAAGTTAATATACCTGTCCCTGAAAATTTAGTACGAATTTCGGTTGGAATTGAAAATATTGACGACTTAATTGAAGATTTACAAACAGCTCTAAATTAATTATTGAATACTTAAAACTGCATTACTGATTGATGACAGTCTGGAGTCTAAGCTATCTGACCTACTTGTAATTACCACAGGAATATTAGAGCCAGTTACAAAACCTCCTGCGGTTGCATCCAAAAAATTCACAAGCATCTTTACTAGAGAGTTGCCGGTCTCAATATTAGGAACTAATAAAATATTTGCATTACCAGCCACTTGATTATCAATACCTTTCATCTTTGCTGCGTGACTAGAAATAGAATTATCAAATGCTAATGGTCCCATTATTTTAAGACTAGGATCAATTTCCTTCAGAGCCCATTCCATTAAATCTTTTGCATCTACAGAACTCTCCATCTGAGGAAGTACTTCTTCTGTCGCTGACAATAGTGATATGTATGGTTCAAAATTTTTTATCCTGTTAGTAAAGTTAATAACATTTTTAAGTATCATTTTTTTAGTTTGTAGGCTTGGTTTTATGTTTAATGCTCCATCTGTGATGATTAAAGGCTCTCTTCTACTTGGAATGGTCATGAACCATATATGACTTAATTTTTCCCCTTTTTTTCTTAATGAGTAAGATAATTTTATATATTCACTCATTAAAATATCCGTATGCATATGCCCTTTTATTAATAGACCAACCTTGCTATCGGAGGCCATTTGGCACGCTATTTTGCTCGACTCTTTCTCTTCTAGTGCATTTACTATTTTTATTTCATTTAAGTCCCATTTAATCTGGGTACAAATCTTTCTTATTTCTTGCTCATTACCAATTAAAATTGGCTCAATAAGGTTAAGCTGAGAGGAAATTTTTGCTGAAAGTAGTGTCACCTCATTATTGGCATTGACTATAGCAGACTTAATTCTATTTTTTTCAATTAAATCAATATTTTGTATGTTATAGTTCATTTTTTAACTTAATTTAATCTTATTTATTAATAAAAATTTATATATATATGATTTTATTACTTTTTTTTGAATATATCTATTAAAATTGATACACCAATAATTCCAAGAATCAGGAATGAGAATATGAACAGATAAACAGATAAATCCTGAAAAAGTGTGAATATGGCAGTCATAAAGTATTAATAACCATCAAAATTAGGTAGTACGCACCAATCAAAAAAGTTATAGTCACCACGCTACCAATTAACCAATCAAGCATATTTAGATAAATATCATATGAACCAAACAATGAAAGATAAAACTAGGAATTTTCAACTCATTATCTTTGGTGCAACTGGTTTTACAGGCCAAATAGCCACAAAATATATCGATCATCACTACCCTGGCCTAAAATGGGCTATCGCAGGTAGAAATAAAGATAAGTTAGAAGATTTGGCTAACTTATGTAAAAATAATAAACCAGATATAGTAATTGGTGACTCATGCAATAGAGCTGAACTTTGTCATATTGCGTCAATTACAAAGGTTGTTCTTTCATTTGCTGGTCCATTTAATAAATATAGTAACCTATTGGTAGAATGCTGTTTAAACGAAGGTGCTCACTATTTAGATATAACCGGTGAAAATATATGGGTAAAAGATCTAATTGATAGACACCACGAAGCGGCAGAAAAGAATGGTGTAAAAATAGTACCCTCTTGTGGCTATGACTCAATTCCATCTGATATAGGAAGTTTCTTTTCTCAACGATCATTAGATAAAAAAATATTAACTATTGACTGTTATCAATCTGCTGGTGGAGGTGTGAGTGGTGGTACTATTGAAAGTGCATTTTCAATGATGGAATATAAAACAAAAAATAAGCTTGGTCATACTTTTTTATTAAACCCTAAAAATTCATACTCCAATATTCAAAGAGAAAAGAGCAAAGATAAGTTCTCGATTAAAAAAATTAAATATTTTAATACATGGTCAGCTCCTTTCGTTATGGCTCCTGCAAATACAAGGGTTGTCAGACGTAGTGCCGCATTATTCGATATGAGGCAGAATGGTTATGGAGAACAATTTGTATATAATGAATTTATGGAACTTAAGAAATATACTTCAGCTTTTATTGTCTCTGCCTCATTAGTTATATTGGGTGCAATCATATCAGTGCCATTTAGAAGGTTGTTTAGACCGTTATTTACGAAACCAGGCAATGGGCCTTCAAAAAAAACTCAGGATAATGGATGGTTTAAAAGTAAATTCATAATTAAAACAGAAGATAATATGACATATCTATCAAAAATGTATGGTAAAGGTGACCCTGGATATAAAAGTACGGCCCGTTTTGCGTGTGAATCTGCAATGACTATTATCGAAAATGAAGATGAGCTTGACTATAAAGGTGGAGGAGTTTTAACAACAGCAACTGCTCTTGGCGACTGTTTAGTAAAAAGACTTTCTGATAAGGGGGTTACTTTTGAAAGTCCTGTTGAAATTTAAAATTATCAACAGAATTATTACAAGTCGTAATAATTACATTTTACATTTTATTTAAACTATTGATTATTAAGATATGGATATTTCAAAGAGTAATTCTGACTTAATTTCGAGAATCGAAAAAATCTCTGAACTCCGTAAATCTATTTCATTAGAGTTAAAAACTATTGCCCAAAAGACAAAAATATCTACAAGAACCCTCAAAAATATTGAAGGCTTAAAATTTGATAAGTTGCCGCCACATCCCATGAAAGAGTCATTTATTGTTCAGTATTTTAATGAAGTAGAGTCAAGGAAGGAAAAAAAATAGTCTATTTTTTGGGGTAATTTCTTTTTAAAATTTTATTATAAATCATTGCAAACACGATAATTATTAGCGCTCCTATAGCTACAGGCAATAAAATAAAACTAATTCCTTTTCCTCCTAAAATCGCAATTATTGGATTTGCACCAGCTGGTGGGTGAATAGTCTTTGTAATCATCATTGCCCAAACTGAAATAGCAACAGCTAATCCTATTGACAAAAAGCTCATACCTAAAAAAAAATAAATTAAGACTCCTGACAAAGCTGATAAAATATGACCAAAGAAAATATTTTTTGGTTGTGCCAAAGGACTTTCATGAACAGCCATAACAAGAACCATCGTGGCACCAAATGGAGGAATTAACCAAATATTAAAGTCATCATACGAGTTAATAAATGCAATCAATGAAATACACAAGAAAGCTCCTAGCGCTGAAATTATTGGCTCTTTGGCTAATATGACTTTAATAAATTTCATGAGTAATATATAATAAATATAATGATTAAAGCTTTCTTAATTGCAACATTATATTTCCTTGTTATCGATTTAACAGCTATCAATTTATTTATTGTTAAAATTTACAAATCTAATCTTCCTAGCTTTATCGAAATTGGCTCATTCAAACCAGTGTCAGCGATTCTTTTTTACCTTATTTTTTTAGGCGGATTGCTATATTTCGCTATATTGCCAAATAAATCATATAATATCAGTGATGCACTGCTAAATGGAGCCATATATGGGTTATGTACCTACGCTACTTATGCTTTAACAGTTCATACAGCAATGAATATTTTTAATTGGAATATTGTAATTAGTGATGTTCTTTGGGGAGTTGTTTTGTCTGCTTCTGTTAGTGCGCTGACAGTATTTACGCTATCAAAATTAAGCTAACATATTTATTGTTTTTAAATTTTTTTTAAATACATTACGTAAAATATTCTTTGAGTTAAGGAGAGGTGGCTGAGTGGTCGAAAGCACTGGTCTTGAAAACCAGCAACGGGGTGACTCGTTCGTGGGTTCGAATCCCACCCTCTCCGCCATATTCAACCTCTAATTATAAAGTTGTTTATTTTAATCTAACGTTGAGAAGTCTGATAATTTGGACTCTGCCAAGTATTCAAATCTAATCTTGATAAAGGTTTAGCATCTAAAATTTTATCACTTATTTTTTCAGCAATCATTATTGTGGGTGCGTTAGTATTGCCGTTTGTAGCAAACGGCATAATCGAGGCATCAACAATTCGTAAACTGGAGAAACCGTGCACCTTACCTGAATTATCAACGACTGCATGCTTATCTGTTTTTAGACCCATACGTGCTGTGCAGCATAAATGCCATTGACTAGAGATGTGAGAATTCAATTTTGCATCAAGATCAGAGTCTGATGTGTAACTGCTACCAGGAAAAATTTCTTCACCCTTTAAATCAGAAAAAGAAGACTGATCAAGTAGTTCGCGTACCAAATGGATGCCTTTACGGAGTAACTCTCTATCTCGTTTGTCTTTAAGATAATTAACTAAAATACGAGGAGAGTCTGCAGGATTGCTGGAGCGTAATTCAATTTTACCACGACTATAAGTACGCATTAAACCTACATGAACCTGAAATGCATGCTCTTTCATTGGTTGCCATCTATTATCATCCATAGCAATTGGCGAGATACATAATTGAAGATCTGGATATTCAACACCTGGCCCTGATCTAATGCATGCAACTGCATCAAAATGATTGGATGCACATATGCCCTTTTTTGTTAAAATCCATTGAATGCCAGCGCCTATACTATTAAGGGTTTTTGTCTTTGGCCCAAGTGTAACTGGTTTTAAACATTTATATTTGAGCATAAAATCAGGATGGTCCTGAAGATTTTGACCAACACCAGGTAAGTCAGCCTTAAGTTTAATTCCAAATGATTCTATATGATCTTTTGGTCCAATTCCTGAAAGCATGAGTATATGAGGTGACCCAACGGCGCCAGCGGAAAGGATAACTTCTTTCTTGGCTCTTACATTAATTATTTTATTTTTTTTATTTTTATAACAAACACCCTTTACCGTATTATCATCAAAGATTAATTTGCAAACAAGAGCATTAGTTATAATAGTTAAATTTTTTCTATCACGTACTGGGTCAAGATATCCTCGTGATGCGCTCCAACGCTCTCCCTTAAATACAGTTCTGTCAAAAATACCAAAACCCTCTTGACGAAATCCACTTATATCATTTGTTTCTTGATATCCCGCTTCTTTTCCTGCTTCAATAAAAGCCTGAGATAGAGGATCTTCAGGAGTACTTCTGTGTACCTTTAATGGGCCGGACCCACCTCTAAAACCATCTCCTCCATCACTATAGGTTTCCATTTTCTTAAAATAAGGCAAGACATCAGCGTATCCCCAACCTTCGCAGCCCATTTGTCTCCAGCCTTCATAATCTAATGAATTTCCCCTAATAAATACCATTCCATTTATTGTAGATGAGCCGCCAATAACTTTACCTCGATCATGTCGAAGTTGCCGACAATTAAGCTCAGGTTCTGGTTCACCTTTAAACGCCCAATTATATTTATTACTTTTAAGGTTAGATAAAACAGCTGCCGGCATTTTTAAAGTTATAGATTTATCTTCTCTACCCGCTTCAAGTAAAAGAACTTGGTTTTTTGGATTTTTTGATAATCTATTTGCTAATACACATCCAGCCGATCCAGCGCCAACAATAATAAAGTCATATTCAATATCATTTTTTTTCATAATACTTTTTTGATACTCATTAATATTATTTGACACTTTCAAAGTAAACTAATATTCAAATTAAGAAAAAATAAGTTATAATTAAAATATAAATTTTCAAGGCATTAATATGAAATCAATCGTTATTACAGGAACATCCACTGGAATAGGGTACGCTTCTTCCAAATTATTTATAGAAAATGGATATCGAGTATTTGGCTCTGTTCGAAATGAAGCTGATGCAGATAAAGTTTCTAGTGAACTTGGTAGTAATTTTGTTCCTCTGATATTTGATGTTACAGATGAGGCTGCTGTTAAAAATTCTGTAAAAATTGTAGAAGATCAAATTGGTGAACAAAAATTATCTGGCCTTATTAACAATGCAGGACTTGGAGTGATTGGAACAATTCAGAGTCTCTCTGCTGAGCAGTTTAAGTATCAATTTGATGTTAATGTATTAGGAGTGTTTCATTGCTGTCAGGCTTATTTAGATTTATTGGGAGCAGATAAAAACCGTAAAGGAGATCCTGGTAAAATAATTAATATAAGTTCTATTTCAGGTGAGATAGGAATGCCTTTTATGTCGGCGTATAATATGAGTAAGTTTGGCTTAGAGGGATTTTCAGAAGGTATCAGACGTGAATTATTGATGTATGGAATTGATGTGGTTGTTATTGCGCCAGGACCAGTTAAAACACCGATCTGGAAAAAAATTAACCAAAAAGATGAAGTTCAACGATATGACAATTCAGACTTTAGAGAGTCCGTATCAAGAGCAATGAAAATGACAGAAAAAATGGAGCAAGCAGGTTGTGAGCCAAGTGTTATTGCTGAACGTGCCTTATCAATTATTGAAAATATAAAAAACAAGACACGCTACCGAATTGATCCAACAAGGATGCAAAATATATTACTTCAATTATTTCCAAAGCGAGTAGCAGATAGAATGATTGCTAAACGAATGAAGATTATAAATAAATAGTATTCTAAATTTTAAGACGCTTTATCAGATCTTTTCTGACCCAAACTTGCATCTACCCAAGTTTCATCCATTATGCAAGAAGCCACATCACCCAAATCAAAAAATGACTTCATTGTAGGTCCATCTGGTTCAGCTGCAATTCCCCAAGAACCTGTCTCAGCTTCAATAATGATTGCAATTAAATTTGGATTAGGCCAAAAGAACTTAGCGCTATGAACGCCATCTTTAGATTTTGCATTTTTACAAAGATTCAAGGCCGCAGTTCCCAACGCATCTCGTGATGCATTACTATGCCTCTCCCATTTACTAATGTGTAACATTTTATACTCCCTTTTAAATTAATAGAAAAATTCTATAAAATATTAGGAATAAAAATAGAGATAATTTATATTGATAAAAAATTATAATATTTAAAAATTAACGAATTCTTTTTCAAAATCCATTGAATAAAATGGATTTCCACCAATAAAAGCTCCACCAACATTATCCAAAAACTGAAAACCATACTCCCTTAATACGTCTTCATCGGTTGATTTAAATCTATTAAGGTCAAATACGTAACTATAATCAACACAAATATCATCACACTCAGCATAATAAACTTGAAACTGATTAAAATCTGAAAATTTCCATACACATTCTTCGCTAAAGCCATACGAGGAACTTTCATAATCTTTATGCAATAAGAACTCTTGATTAATTTCATTATTACAAACACTAAAATTTTTCCTATAATCTAATTCATCTCCTGATACTAAAACTGTAGTTGAAATAGTTTGAAGTCCACCAGATCCAGCAGATATTTGAACTGTATAACTGCCTTCGTAATTCATTGACTCGGAATATTCTAATTCTTCAAATGACCCATCATCATTAATTTTCTCAAATACTTTTAATTCATAAGATCGATCAGAATTTGGAATTGGTAATTCAGCAATCATATAAAGATTTTTTATTGCGCCCGTAATTACTTGACCATATGAATTAATACTTGAAAACAAAAATACAGAACTAAGAAAAACTATAGATAATACAAATCGTTTTAACATTAATATATCTTACAATTAGTCACTTTTTTTTACAACTTTTAAATAAATATGACTATAAAAATCATCCCAAGTACAATAATTATTGCTAATACTGGAAAGGTAAAGATACGATATAATATTGCTAATAATTGCTTAAAACTAATAGGATTCATTAATCTCTAAAATTAACATACTGAAGGGGTACAGAAAGATCGAGGTCTTTAATAATTTGAATTGCCTCTTGTAAATTATCTCTTTTTGCACCAGAAACTCTTAACTCATTACCCTGAATTTTAACTTGTACCTTCATTTTTGATGACTTTATCGTTGATATAATTTTTTTAGATATATCTTGATCAACGCCTTCAATTAAATCGAATGTTTGTCTGATGGTATTACCGGATGCAGACTCGGAACTTTTAAGTTTTATAAAGCGAGGATCAACTTTTCGCTTTATGATGTGTCCATTGAGAATATCAAGTACTTGTTTTGCTTTTAATTCATCTTCGGTAGTTAAAGTTATAATTTTATCACTTCTTTCAATTTTTGAATTTGAGCCTTTAAAGTCATATCGTTGAGTGATCTCTTTCATTGAGTTTGAAATAGAATTATCTATTTCTTGTAAATCTAATTTACTGACAACATCAAAACTTGGCATATTAATTTATTATATTATCTTTTTTTAATTTAGAAATTTCATCATCTTTATATCCTAAATTTAATAAAATCTCATTATTATCTTCTCCAATTTTAGGAGCTTGTTTTGGTTCAGATGATTTTGTTTTTGAAAATCTAGGAGCAGGCGCTGGTTGAATGACATCATTTATAGTTAAGAAATTATTTCTTTTCTTCATATGATCATTCTCATGTGTTTCATCAATCGACAATACAGGAGAATAACAAACATCTGAATTGAGAAATATTTCATCCCATTCATCTCTCGTTTTTAAAGCGATCTTTTTTTGAATTTCATCTTTAAAGTTGTTCCAATTATTCATATCCATTTGATTATTAAATCTTTCATCCAAATCTAATTTATCAACTAGTATTGAATAAAATTGAGGCTCAAGTGATCCAAATGAAACAAATTTATCGTCTTTAGTTTTATAGGTTTGATAGAAATGTGCTCCACCGTCAAATATATTTGAACCTCTTGCAGCCACATTCCAAATGTTGCTTTGGCTCAGAGAATAAAACATAGACATTAAAGACGAAACACCATCAATCATTGCAGCATCAACGACCTGTCCTTTTCCTGTTTTATTTACAGAGAGCATTGCAGAACAGACGCCAAATGCCAAAAACATCGAGCCACCAGCATAATCACCTATTAGATTTAGGGGAATTGAGGGTTTGTCACCACTCATTGAATACAGGGCGCCAGCTAAAGCAATGTAATTAATATCATGGCCAGCATTTTTTGCTAAAGGTCCATCTTGTCCCCAACCTGTAATTCTACCATATACAAGTTTCTCATTTACTCTTAAGCACTCATCTGGTCCTAAACCTAATTTTTCCATAACACCAGGTCTATACCCTTCAATCAATGCATCAGTATTCTTAATTAATTTAAAAAAGATTTCTTTTGACTGGTCTTCTTTCAGATTAAGACAAATTGATTTTTTATTTCGACCTGTAATATCAAATTTTTGAGGGGTCGGTGGCAAAGTAGTTTTCATCCTATCAATGCGAATAACTTCAGCACCTAGGTCAGCTAACAGCATTCCACATAAAGGCCCAGGACCTATACCGGAAAGTTCAATAATTTTATACCCACTAAGCGCACCCATAGAATAATATTAATCTATAATTCCTCTAATTCACCAATAAAATCTGTAATTTCTCTAATGTTATTTGCCTTATCGATAGAGAAAAACTTATAAACAACAGATTCATCCTGTCTCATTTTGATTTTGTCTCCTTTGCGTGCAATCAATGAGATTAGTTCAGGTATTTTATCAAACCTGTTTTTTCTAAATTTAATAACAGCACCCTTTTGACCCATTTCGATTTTTTCAATATTGAGACACTTGCATGATATACGAAGATTTGTGATCTCTAATAAATGTTCTATTGATTGAGGTAATTTACCATATTGATTTTTTATATCATCAGATATGAAACTTAATTCGCTCTTATCCAATGCATATGCAAGTTTTTTATAATAATGCAATCTACTATTTAAATTTGGCATATACTTTTCAGGTATTAAAACAGTTAAACCCAAATTTATTTGAGGTGACCATTCAGAGTCATTTGATAAGGAATCTTCATTTTTAAGATCACTAATTTTTTCTCTTAAAAGTCGATGATATAATTCCAAACCAATTTCTCTTATATGACCTGATTGCTCATCACCGATTATATTTCCTGATCCTCGTAAATCTAAATCATGACTTGCAAGTTGAAATCCTGATCCAAGACTATTCAATCTTTTTAACAGATCCAGTCTCTTTGAGGCATTATCAGTGATTAATTCAAGATCGGGAACTGTATAATAACAAAAAGCTTCCGTATTTGATCGCCCTACTCTACCTCTTAATTGATGTAATTGAGATGTTCCAAATTTATCTGCTTTAATAATTATGATTGTGTTTGCCGTTGAAATATCAAGACCAGACTCGATTATTGAAGTAGATAATAAAACTGAAAATTCATTATTATAGAATTCCATCATTACATCTTCCAAGTCTTCAGCTTTCATCTGCCCATTAGCAATTTTATATTTTACACCTGAACAATATGATTTAAGAAAATCCTCAACCTCGGCAATATCTGATATTCTTGGGCAAACAATGAATATTTGACCTTCTCTCTCTATTTCTTTTTTAATCGCATCACTTATAACCGACGAGTCAAAATTCATAACATCTGTAATGATGTCTTTACGATTTACAGGAGAAGTTGAAATGATTGATAATTCTCGTAATCCAACAAGGGACATTTCAAGAGTTCGCGGTATAGGCGTTGCTGTCAATGAAAGAACATGAATATCTGATTTAATCTTTTTGATTTTTTCTTTCTGAGTTACACCAAAATGTTGCTCTTCATCAAGAATAAGCATGCCCAAGTTGTTAAATTTTATTTTTTCACTCAATAAAGCATGGGTTCCAATAATAATATCTACTTCTCCATTATTAACATCTTCAATAATATTTTTTGCATCTTTTGATTTAACGAGGCGAGATATTTGACGAATTTTTATTGGAGTATTTTCAAATCTTTTTGTAAACGTTTCAAAATGCTGTCTGCATAATAAAGTTGTTGGCACCAATATAGCGACTTGATAGCCGCTCAATGCAACATTAAAAGCAGCTCTCACAGCGACCTCTGTCTTTCCGTATCCCACATCACCACAAATAAGGCGATCCATAGGTACTCCTCTATTTAAGTCATGAAGAATATCTGAAATGGATCTATTTTGATCTTCTGTCTCATCGTGTTCAAATTCATTTACAAAATTTGAATAATAAGGTTCCTGTGTCTTGAATTTTTTTGCTGAACGCAGTTCACGTTCTGCTGCAGTTTGAATTAAAGTGCCGGCAATATCTTTAATTTTGTTTTTAGCGTTTGCTTTTCTTAATTGCCAACTTGAAGCACCCAAACGATCCAATTCGACGATTAAACTACCTCCATATTTACTAAGCAGTTCAATATTTTCTACAGGAATAAATAACTTATCACTATTTTGATATCTAATCTCAATACAATCATGGTCTGAATCAAGAATATTGAGAGTTTTCAAACCTTGAAATTGACCAATACCATGATCGACGTGAACAATAAGATCATCAATATCAAATGAACTGATATCTGTTAAAAAAGTATTTGCTGAAATTTCTCTTTTTCGTTTATTAAAATTTTTTTCATCATGTGGCTTAACAATCACTCTATTTAATGAGTCCTTATTATGCTTAGTTTTAAGGTCAAACGTGCTTATAGACTCAATGGTATCACCAAATATACTTAACCTAATGGGCTCTTTAAACTCAGATGGAAATATATCAATAATATCTCCCTTTACAGAGAATTCTCCAAGATGATTAACTGTACTAACGCGGGCATATCCGATTTCTGATAAGAAATTGATGTAACTTTCATATTTAAAATGACCATCACTTTCTAAGATAAGATTATTTTCTACTACGATATTTTTTTTTGCGATACTATTCATTAATAGTATTTGCAAAATCGATAAGAAGTTTAGTGACTCTATTATCTATATTCTCTGGTATAGGAGTTTTTTTTAATATGATTTTATAAATATGATCATCATCTTGATCTAATAAAATATCTAACAATGATAGTTCATGGTCATCGAATAATTGAATAAATTTATCAGCAAAGCTGCCCATTAAGATATCCATTTCCTTAGTGCCTCTATGTGAAGCTTTATAAAGAAGTTTTTTTCTAAATATTTCTATATTTTCCATGATATTCTATTAATTTATTAACTACTTATATGAGACCCAAAATTCTATACAACCTATTTTCTAATATTATTACGATAAAAGGAATAGGTCCAAAATACGCAAAACTAATAGAAAGATTGTGCGGTAGATATTTAATAGATCTACTATTCCATCGTCCAGTAGCTATCATTGATAGAAGAAATAGCCCTAAAATTGCTAATCTCAAGAGTGGAGAAATCGCAACAATAATAGTGACAATTGAAAAACACATACCAGCATTTAATAAAAGAATGCCTTACCGAGTCATATGTTCTGATGAAACTGGAATTATGTCCTTAGTATATTTCAATATACGAGGTCCCTATTTAAGGCAGATGCTGTCTATTGGAAGTCAAAAAGTAATAAGTGGAAAAATTGAGGAATATAAAGATAGTTTTCAAATTACCCATCCACATCATATAGCGAGCTTAGAGGACATAGACTCTGTCAAAACAATTGAAACTATTTACCCATTAACATCTGGATTAACATCAAAATCACTCAGGAAAGCAATTAATACGACCTTATCTCAAACAAGCAGTCTACCTGAATGGCTTGATGATAAATTAATGACAGATAGGAATTGGCATCCCTGGAAAAAAAGTCTTGATGAACTTCATAACCCTAGTGAAGCCCTTGAGATAAATCAGAGTCCATATCTAGAACGATTAGCTTTTGATGAACTTTTATCACACCAACTTACAATCAGATTGATTAAACAAAAAATTAACAAAATTAAAGGAAATGTTCTTAAGCCATCTAATAAATTAATAAATGAATTAAAATCTATTCTTGAGTTTGAATTGACTAAAGATCAAGTAAAAACGATTAAAGAAATTTCAGACGACCTCTCGTCTCCTACTAAAATGCTTCGACTTATTCAGGGTGATGTGGGTAGTGGTAAAACAATTGTTTCACTATTTTCAATTTTACAAGTTTCTGAAAATGGTAAGAAATCAATTTTTATGGCTCCTACTGAATTACTTGCTGAGCAACACTTCAATACAATAAATCAGTACGCATCGAAGATGGATCTTAATTGTTCATTGATTACATCATCAACAAGAAAAGAGCATAATTTTGATGCTGATATATTGATTGGAACTCATGCTCTTTTTCAGGAAAAAGTAGAAATAGATAATGTTGGCCTCATTGTAATTGACGAACAACATAAATTTGGAGTTCATCAAAGAATTATGTTGAGTGAAAAAGTAGGAAATGAGTGTGACATTTTATTAATGACTGCAACCCCCATTCCAAGAACGTTAGAACTAGCATCCTATGGAGATATGGATATATCAAAAATTAAGAGCAAGCCAACTCATAGAAAAGATATCGTGACAAAATCAGTTAATATTAACAAAATAGATCAATTAAAGTCAGCATTGTTAAAGAAAATCAAAGGTGGTGAAAAAATTTACTGGGTTTGCCCTTTAGTAGACGACTCAGACAAATTGGAATTGCAATCAGTAAAAAATAGATTGAAGGATTTATCAAATTACTATTCAAGTCAAGACGTGGGTATGGTGCATGGTAAAATGAAACAAGAAGAAAAAAATGATATCATGTCCAAGTTTAAAGATGGAGATATTAAAATATTAATTGCTACATCGGTCATTGAAGTTGGAATAGATGATCCTGATGCAACATTAATGGTTATTGAAAATGCAGAACGATTTGGATTATCTCAGTTACATCAATTAAGAGGACGTGTTGGAAGAGGTAAAAAACAATCAAGTTGCATATTACTGTTCAGCAGTCCATTAAGTGAAACAGCAAAAAAAAGACTTAAAATCATGAAAGAAACAAATGATGGATTTAAAATTGCAGAAGAAGATCTTGATATAAGAGGCGCAGGTGAAATCTTAGGTGCAAGACAAAGTGGATTGCCTGAATTTAAATTATCAAATTTAGATGCACATAAAGATTTACTAAAATTAGCAAGATCAGAAGCCGTATCAATTATTGAAAACGATCCTAATTTAAGGTCTGACAAAGGAAAATCTCTTCGAATATTATTACATTTATTTAAAAATGAAGTGGCAATTGATTATTTAAAATCTGGATGATTATTCATTAGGGATGACTAGACCGGCAGATACAACAAGTTTAATCGCATCTTCTACAGACATATCAAGTTCAATCACATCTTCTATGGGAAATAGTAATAGAAACCCCGAAGTCGGATTTGGAGTTGTTGGCACGAAAACATTAACCATCTCTTTATTGGTCTTTGTTTTTATTTCACCCTTCGTGCTTCCCGTCATAAAGCCAATGGCATGAACTCCTTTTCTTGGATATTCTATTAAAACTACCTTCTGATAAGCGGCATCTGCATTTGAAAAAGTTTCAGTTATTTGTTTGATTGCCTTATATACATTCCCAGCAAAAGGGATTCTTGTGATTAGATTATCAAAATAATTTAATAACGATCTTCCAAATAATGTTGAAAAAATTGCACCTAAAAAGATAAAGGTCAAAAATGCAATTAATAATTCTAATCCTGGAATTTTATATCCAATAAATTCAGGTAATAAATTATTAGGGTTAAACCGATCAGGAACAAGACCAGAAATAAACTCAACAATAAAAATAGTGATATAGATTGTTGCCCCGATTGGAGCCGAAACAAGTAAACCAGTAAAAAAATATCGTTTAATAAATGACATTAAATGTAATTATTACTTTTCAAAATTAATTTAAAGAATACCATAAAAAAATCTTATTTATAATTATTTATGCCTATTTTCAAAGAATATATCGATTTTGATGCTGTAGGAATTGCTGAGTTGATAAAATCTAAAAAGATTCAAGCTATAGATGCCTTGGATACAGCCATTGATTTAATTGAACAGTTAGACCCAAAATTAAACTTCATGCACCAAAAGACCTATCATTATGCTATGGAGTCTCTGAATCGAAATAAGGATTTAAATGGTCCTTTTGCCGGTGTACCTATGCTGATGAAGGATATGGATAGTGCTTTATATAGCGTTCCAATGATGCAAGGGAGTAATTATCTAAAAAATATTCCAATGAAATTTAATAATAGCTTATCGAAGAAATTCACTAATTCAGGAACACTCATTTGTGGAAAATCTGCGACTCCTGAATTTGGCTTAATGATTACAACAGAACCTAAAGCTTTTAAACCGACTCGCAACCCATGGGATACAGAACGATCCACAGGTGGTTCAAGTGGTGGCGCTGGATCAGCAGTGGCATCTAGAGCAGTACCTATTGCGCATGCGAGTGATGGAGGTGGCTCTATTAGAATACCGGCAGCTACGTGTGGTACAGTAGGTTTAAAACCTACTCGAGGAAGAATATCATTTTCTCCATCTCATGGAGATAAATGGGGAGGACTTACACATTCTGGAATTCTATCTCGAACTGTACGAGATACTGCATATATGTATAATGAATTATTTAGCTCAGAAATTGGCGATCCCTATTCTGTGCATTATGAAAAAGGTAGCTTAATAAATTCATTGAATGCTAATAAAAAATATAAAATTGGCTTCAATACTGAGTCAAGACTTCCAATAACAATAACATCTGATGCAAAAAATGCTGTTATGCATAATGCAAAACTATGTGAAAGCATTGGTCATAATGTTGAGGAGTGTAATATTGATTATGATGGTTTGTTATTATCAAGAGCATTTGCAATTATAATTTCATCTCATGTATCTCAGATGTTTAATGAACTTAAGGATCTTGTTGGAAGATCTTTTAAAAAAAGTGAAGTTGAAACTGCTTCAAGAGCACTTAATTATCTTGGAAAAAGCTTTAGAGGTAAAGATTATGCATGGGCTCGTTATACTATTCAAAAAATATCAAGAGATGTAATGCAACAAACAAATGATTATGATGCTGTAATTTTACCAATTATATCACAATCAGCACCATTGCTTGGTGAACTGAGGCCAAAAAAAATTAATAATATTCAAAATGAGATTCTAATGGCTTTAAGATTAGGATTTTTGTTTAGAATACCATTTATACGTGATCCTTTTTTAAATAAAAATATAATCGAAAATTATTGGTACTCTCCTGATGCAGTACTTCAAAATGTTACAGGTCAACCTTCTATATCATTGCCTACATTTTATACTAATAATAATCTTCCTTTGGGCGTGCAGTTTGCAGGTCGATACGCAGAAGAATCAGTTTTAATTGATTTAGCTTCCCAATTGGAACAAGCAAATCCTTGGATCGATAAGAAACCTTCTATTTCTTAAGTAAAGATAATTGATAAAACCCATAAGTGAAAACAAAGAAACTTACAAAAGAAATCAGAGTAATAACCTTTTGAGCGATTACGGATATGACCATTCTATTGTAAGAAACTGATTCTTTAAATAATTCAAGATTCTCTCTTGGGCTCACATCAGGAGGATCTGAAGTTTCAAAAAAAGCATATATCGTAATTGATAAGAGAAACAATACTGAAGCTACTGTGTATTTATTGCTTACTGGACTAAAGAAAAAAGCAAGGGTGAGAAAAACCATCGCAGGCACCATCGATCTAAAACCGACGATTACAAAAAATACATGTTCATGGAAATATAAATCTGCAGGAGTTAGTCCAACACCAAGAAATGATAAACCAGATAACATTGCTATGTAAGATCCAATGGTTGCACAGACATATGAAATCTTATTATCCTTAAAAAGTCTTGGAACTAAAATAAACGATAGACACGCAAAACCCATCATTACAAGAGTTGAGTTAAATAAAAAACACGAAAGAAAGTTTTGTTCGCCGCTTACAGTTTCATAAACACCTAGATCACTAAAGAAATTTTCACTAAATGAATAAGATGTTAGAGTTGGGTCATATAATGAGCCACCTGGAAATAAATATATAGCTATAGTATTTACAATTACAAAGTAAATCACCATGATCCGAATTGGATATACTGTTAAATTATTGATCATTAGTTTCTAGTAAATTATTAATTCCAATAGTAAAAGTATATATATTAATCATTATCATGATTGCCATAAGTTTTTGCATTATTACCTTAAATACTTGGGTTTCCATTGTATAAGTTTGTGCGTAAAGTATAGTATCAGCTGGGTCAATCTCAGGAATATGAGATAAATTAATTGCATATATAACAAGTAATGCAATTAGAGCTAAAGATAAGGATGCATATAAGTTATTTATTCGACTAAATAATATCGCAATCGAAAAAAAAATAATTCCTAAAGAAGTAGTGTTAAAAAAATATTCAGCTACAAAAATATGCTTTTGAAAATATAAATCTTCTGGTGTAAATCCAACAGCAATATAGAAAAGGCAACCAATAAAAATAAAGGTGCCTCCAATTAGAGCAAACCCATAAGATATTTTATTTTGTTTAAATAATTTAGGTATTTTTAAAAAGGAAATTCCTAAAAAAATATTCAAACAACAGATGGAAATAAATATAAAAGAAGAAAAAAAATTTGTATCACCAGACATTGATTTATATCGCCCTAGTTCGCTTATAAAATTTTTAGTAAATGAATATCCAATCTGGTTGGTATCAAGGTGATTGCCCCCAGGAAATAACATCATTGAGATAGCAAAAGCCACTATACTGATGATTATTATGAACCTTGGAACATATATGTACCAAAATTTATTCATTGTTGATTTAGGCTGAAAAACTTGAATAAGCTATGTAGGTAACAAAGATAGCCACAACTACGTACATAACTCTATTGTCTAGATTCATAATTAATAATATAATCATTAACAATGGAAAATCCATCACGATATACAAATTATAAAGACTTTTTTCCTTACTATCTTCGCGAACACAGTAAGAAAAACACAAGAATACTTCATTATGTCGGTACTGGATTGGCTCAAATAATTCTTTGGAGCTCCATTATCACTCAAAGCTGGTTATTTATCCCGCTCGCATTTGTTTGTGGGTATGCTTTCGCATGGATTGGCCACTTCTTTATAGAACACAATAAACCAGCAACATTTAAATATCCATGGTGGTCGCAAATTGGAGATCATCATATGACATGGCTGATGTTAACTGGCCGATTAAAAACGGCACTTAATGATGCCGGTGTTGAAACTAAATAATAATTATAAATCTTATTAAGATCGCAAGCAGTATAAACTGACTGATTAACCAAAAGCCACCCCTCAAATGGGTGTTATCCATAAAGATATGATAAAATGAGTGGACGATGCGCAATAAGACATAAATCCAAGAAAGATAGATGAACGGTATATCCGATTTATCAAGTGTATAAATTAATATCAATAAAGCATAAAAAATTATCGGATATTCAAATAAGTTTTTTATATTGTTCTTAACCATTTGAAGGTCTTTTGGAGCATTTGGATAAGGATCGTAAGGTATTCCTTTTTCCCAATCATTTCCTGGCTTCATTAATCGCATTGATCCATACGTATGGTAAAAGCTTACAACCATCGTAAGGGCCATAAGAACAAGACCAGGAAATAAAAGATTTCCAAACATTAGTTACTAGGGAACAGCATCAATATTAATACTGTTTTAAGATTTATAGCATTCCTATTAATCGAATCCACATCCAAATTAATGTTAGTAAAGCAGGGACAAAAATTAATGCTCTAACTGGAAAGCCACCCGCTACTACCAGATGATTAAAGAAAATATGATATACAGAATGAGCCAGGCGTAGATAAAAAAACCAATATGCAAGGCTAACGAAATAGGCATCAACATTTCCTGTAATGAATATAATTATACATACTGCATAAAAGAAAATCGGATATTCAAATAAATTGATATGATTTTTTTGAGCATTTCTAAGAATCATTGAACCCTCAGGAAAGAGTGCATGTCTATAATCCTCCCCTTGACTAGACTTATCTATATAAATCTCTTTTACTCTTAGTAAGGTTGTAAATAGGAATACAGCAACTGTAAGCAAAAGCATACAGTACATTGGGTAAAATATTTCAGTGCTCATGATGAATCTCCTTGCTTGAAATTAGAATCAGTAACATTATATACCTCTAAGATATTTTTTAACATATTTATGAAAGGAGGTGGTCTATGTCTATTAGTAGTATAATGGAGCCCACAACATTTGCGGGTCTTCCTAATCACTTAGATATTGGAAACCTTCACTTTGTAAGTGGAGCTCCGAATTAAAACTACAATTAGCCCCCATTAATTTGGGGGCTTTTTTTATTTTAAATTGGCTTTAAATTTTCTTGGTTTTCCAGTTTTACCGACAGCAACATAAGATAAGTTTCCTGCAGCGACTAAAACTTCTTTTTTATTAAGCTCTACTCTTCTGGCTTCAAGTGAAAAAGTCATTTTTGAACCTTTAACTGATTTAACATCACCATAAATACAAATGAACTTTCCCAAATGCATTGGACTTTTAAATTTAACATTAACATCAGTTAAGACGGCCGCTCCACCAGAAACAATCTGTGAATAATAAATGCCTCCGTGTGCAATTTGTGTGGTAATCCAACCACCATGCCCAGTTCCATAGGGATTGGTGTTTTCAGGCTGACATATATTTCGAATAAGTAATTTCATTGAGTATTTTTCCTATACAAATAAACAATAAAAATTGCTGATACACAACCAAGAATATTAAAAACACCATCAAATATTTCAAAATCTCTATGAGGTAGAAAGAAATGAAGTGTTTCAATGAATAGACTTACAATTAGTGCTAGAGAAACACCAAATGAAAAGTTGTTATCTTTTCCATTAATAAGCTGAGCAATTGAACCCAGTATAAAAAATACAATAAAATGCATGTGTTTATCAGTTAATGATTCAGGCGTATTGAGATCAGGAACTTCTTTGACATAAAGGTATAGTATTAGCCCAAGGTATCCGTAAAACAAAAGTTTCATTATGTTTATTGAATTATTCATTGCGTATTGAGCTACCTTATATCAAAATCAGATAATATATGAAAAATATTATAGTTACGGGAGCCAATAAAGGTCTAGGTCTAGAGTTTACAAGACAATTATCGAAAGATAATCATGTTATCGCTACTGCACGAAATATATCAAGTGAACACGAATTACATTCATTACCCAACGTTAAAATTAAAAAGCTAGATCTATTATCTGATGCAACAATTGATCAATTTGTTGAAGATATTGCTGATACTCCAATTGATATATTAATTAACAATGCGGGCATATTTCACGAAGAACAATTTGAAGGACTTGATCCAAATATTTGGCTAGATGAAATGAAGATTAATGCCTTATCCCCTATTAGTTTAACTCATAAACTCATAAAAAATCTTCAAGTAGGATCGTCTAAAAAAGTCATTTTTCTCTCAAGTCAGATGGGTAGCATTGATGACAATTACTCTGGTGGTTATTACTTCTATAGATCCTCCAAAGCTGCCTTAAATGCATCTGCTATGAGCCTTTCTATTGATTGGAAAGATGAAAATATAGCTGTGTTAATGATGCATCCAGGATGGGTCAGAACAGATATGGGCACATCTAAAGCTAAATTAAGCATTGAAGAAAGTGTCACTGGAATGCTTAACGTAATTGAAAATTTCACAATTGAGCAAACAGGCGCTTTTTTAAATTATGCAGGTCAGAAGCTTGAATGGTAAAAGAGTTTCTTAAAAAATATCGAATTTTTATTTATATTATCATTATAGTCATATTTGCTTATGTGAACTTAACAACATTTGATTTATATATGATTTCAAGAAATCCACTTATATTTCTTCAAACAAATTGGTTTGAAATCGTTGTACTATGGCTCTTGCTTTCGATTTATTACAAGATAAATAAGAACGATGAATGAATTAGACCTGCCCAATCACTATGATGACTTAGATCTTATTTATAATGAGATTTGGACAAGTCTTGTAAGAGGAAAAAAAGATTCAAAATCAGAATTTCATCAATGTTATGTTTCAACTCATTCCGATGATTATCCATCACTTCGTACCGTTGTTCTCCGACATGCCAACAAAGATAATCTCACAATCAGTTTCCATACAGATATAAGATCCAATAAAATCAATAATATAAATGACAATCCTAATGTAACAGTTTTACTCTATAGTCATGACAAAAAAATACAGATTCAGATCAAGGGGACGGCTGAAATCAACAATCAGAACGATAGAACGAGTGAGGTTTGGAAGAACATAAGATCATTTAGTAAAAAATGCTATATTGTTGAGCGGGCTCCAGGCTCAAAATCAGATGTTCCACTATCAGGATACTTGCCAGAACATGAAAAAACTGTGCCTGATGATGAAATTCTACAACAAGGATATAAAAATTTTTCCTTAGTTGATATAAAAATCAATAAAATTGAATGGTTATATTTACACAGGTATGGTCATAGAAGAGCTTTATTTGAGGTAAGCAACTGTGAAATTATAAATAAGCAATGGCTAACGCCTTAGGGTAAGAAAAATTAAATATTTATTAAATGAAAATAGAGTACTCATATTAATAAATAAATATTTCCGACAATGAACAATGGTATTTGTAAACCAAAGTTTGTCAAAATTGCTCGATCTGCCATCATATATCCAACAATTGTCCATCCTATGGCACCTGTTCCGTGAATAAAAATATTTAATGGATAAATATTTAAATTAGTGAGTAATATTCCAATTAGAATAAAGAAAGTGCTTACCCATTTAAGTTGATTGACCATAATAATCCTTTCACATTACTTTAATAAAAATTATTTTAATTTAGGAAAAATACAAAACTAATACAAATAAAATAAGTATTTAATTAAAAAATTGAAATTTGTAAAAAATAAATAGAGAATATCAATAAGATTTATTTAACTTTAAACGTAAACAATTATTTAGAGTAAAGAAGTTAATATGAGTGTCTTAACTATTATATTAATAGCTGCTGTACTTCATGCATCATGGAATGCCTTTATTAAAAATAAAGGTAATGGTTTTGCTAAAATGACAATACTAGCAACCATCATCAGTATAATTGTTGCTCCTTTTACATTTTTTGTTGGAGTTCCGCCTCTTGAAACATGTATGTATCTAGGTGTTAGCATTATTGCTCATACAATGTATATGCATTCATTAACAAGAGCGTATCAGAATGAAGATTTCTCTGTTGCCTATCCATTTGCAAGAGGCTTGGCCCCTCTTCTTACCGTTATTATACTTTTATTTTTTTTCAATAGATCAATTTCAATAAACGAGCTGATTGGAATTGGCATTATAATTTTAGGGATATTAATTCTATTTAATGCTCAAAAATTGAAACTAAATTTCAAAATACTAATCTCACTGCTATATTTTCCTATTTCAATAGTTTTTTATACATTAGTTGACGCCATGGGGGTTAAAACCGCTGAGTCAACCCAGCAATTTATAGTTTGGTTATTTCTATTAATTCCAATTCCGATGTTAGTGTATTCACTTGATAATCAAAAAGAGTTGATTGTTTCAACGTTTGTTGAAAATAAGTATTCACTCATTGTTGCATCAATAGGCTCGTTAACATCCTATTCACTAGTCTTATGGGCTTATACTCAAGCTCCTATTTATTATGTTGCTTCAATACGAGAGAGCAGCATTATATTTGCATCATTAATTGGATTAATATTTTTCAAAGAAAAAGGATTGGTAAGAAGATTGATAGCAGCATTTGTCCTTTTTATAGGAGTGATAATGTTAGAGCTGGCTTCTTAAACGCAATAAAAAAACTTCATCATTAAGTTAAACCCCAAATGACTTTTTTAGAAATGCAAAATTAATATCTTCATATCCACCAGGTATAATTACATAGTGAATTGATAAAACAATTGCTACAGACACTAAGAGACCCATAATCATTTTTAAGAAATCTTTTCCAATAATAGGAAATACATAACCAAGTTTATAGTCTGCTGCAGTTGAAGCGATTGCTAATTCTCTGCCACATAAAATACCTACAAATACCCAGGTAGTAGACATTGGTATGTCATTATACTGCTTAAAATATAATAGAATAAATGCATAAACGCCGTCAATGATAGTCGCAGACCTTACAAACCTAGTTCCTGTTTTATCCAAAACTATTTTTTGTATTCGTCCACCCTTCTCATAAAAAATATAAAATAATAATGCAGTACACAGCAGCATAATTCCGATTAGCATTGTTAGGGGTAATTCTCTTGGTAAGAATACAGCTATATTTGCCATATCATGAGATAACCAGGTATACCAAAGAAAACCAGTTGTTAACCACTGAAAGACTCTCCATTGCTTAATGTTTTCAACCTTATCAAATTTTTCATTTATAATTCTGGAAAGAACAATCCATATTACATATGCAATAATAGCAGCTAGAGCATATCCCATTATAGATTTAACTAAAACTTTTTCTAAAATAACTGTAGAGGCAAATGCTGATAAAACTAAAAATGTTGTAGAAACAGGCACTCCAAATCTAGTGAGCAAAAGCAAGAAGCCGGGTGCAGCAGCGTGATACCATTTTATTTCTTGATAAGGAATTTTGTTCAATCTTCCATATGAAATATCTTCATGAATATACCACCCATAAAATAAAGTAAGGCATAATATTGAAGCTGCTGATCCTGCTAGAATATACCATCTAAATTTTTCTGAATTTGAAGCTATAAAGGTTCCTAAAGTTTGAACACTATCATTTGCTATAACTGAATAAGCGGCTAGGGTAAAACCTATAATCATGTAAATGGTAGAAATATCCATTATCGTTTCCTCACTTGAATAAAAATTAAATAAAATAAAGGCGGATGAAAGAATGTAGAAAAACATTCAGATAATTCTTGAAAAAAAGCAGCAATCTTCATTGTTTAATAGTTTAATTTAAGAATTGTTTGATCTTTGAATGATTCGAATAATTTTCTCAATTATTTATGAATAAAAATTAAAAAAATTATCTTAATAACTTTAATTAATATTTCTGAATGAATAATTTTTGTTTTTAAGAAGATTTAAGATTATGTAAAATATATTTTAAATTAATAAAAACAATGGTATACTAAAGCATGTTAAAAAAATTTCTCAATGAAAAATCTGAACTAGAAAAAAAACTTGATAATATAAATCATATTATGGAACTGGTCAGAACGATAGTCCCGCTTTTACTTCTTGTTTTGAATACAATCATTTTATTGAAACTATTTGAGATTATTTAATATTTAAAAATTATAGCTACTTTGAAACTTTCTTTTACTGCTCTTTTTAATTAGGTAGTAAGGCAAGAATGTTAAGGCAAATAATAAAGCGCTAGCAACTATTAAATATGGAATATGCATTGGTGGATCAGGAAAGAATGACAAAATAGTGCCCACATCTGGCGATTTCATTAGATACCAATAGTTTACACCTTCATCATAATGAATAAGCAATATGTTTATGATATAAATAAATGGCATCGCAATTAGAGTAACGATAAATATTTTAAGAACGGTTATCCATTTCAGATTTGTAGATAGATTAATACATGCAAACATTACTGCTGTTAGCAGTAGCGCATGAGAGAAATAATAAGTGATAAACCTTGCATCAGGAAACCCTAAAGCTAGATCAGGGGTAAGCATTGCTGCAAGATTACCTGTGAACCCCCAAAAGAAAGCAATTTCAAAGAAAAACTGTATTCTATAAATAAAAAATAATCCCATTGATATTGCAGCTATGTGACAAATGTGTATCGGCATAATTTGCAAAAGTGGATCACCATAAAAGTAGAACCGATAAAATGGCTTCACTAATTCATGAGTGATTAAGAGAAATGCAAATACATAAGAGATATTTCTTATTACCATCTTATTATTTACTGCATAAATAATGAGTGGAATTAAAATAGATGCAGAAAGTATGATACTTAACGTTATTAAGTGTTCAGCCCCAAATAAGACAAAGCTACTTTGCATAATTTAAGGCTAATTCAAAAAAGAAATCATTTAAATCAGTAAATTTGTATTACTTAAGCTACTGATTATAAACAGGATTTGAACTGTAGATATGCAACCCTTCCCACCCTCATCAATTAAATAAATTAATAATACCTTTTGCTAATTCTTCAGGTTGATCTTCTTGCGAAAAGTGACCTGCATTGATTAGTTTGTGATCCATGTTCTGAGCGCCGGGAATAAGTTTTTGAAGAATTTTCTCACCACCAAGAAAGATCTTATCTTCTGAACCAAATAATGTCAGAGTTGGTTTATCAAATTTTTTAAGCTTCTCCCATGCATCAATATTATCTTGCACAGCTTCATTATCTGGACTTAGAGGTACTAAGCTTGGAAAATGTCTTGCACATGCAAGATAAGTATCATCTGGAAATGGTGCATTATAAGCAGCAGTTTCATCTTCATCGATCTTGCTGACACAACCACCAAATACAACTCTACCACTATTAAACTTTTCAACTGTTTCACAAAAATTTTTCCATGAGTCAAATCCTTCAGATGCACCTTTTCCAATCGGAAGCCCTGTATTTGATAGAACCATTCCATTGAATGCATCAGGCATATCAGCAACTAATCTCAAACCAATTAAGCCACCCCAATCTTGACCAAAGAAAGTAATATTAGTTAAATTTAATTGTTCAATAATGTTTCTGGTCCAGGCTACGTGACGTTCATATGTATAATCAGTCCGCTCAGATAATTTATCAGACTTACCAAAACCAATTAGATCTGGAGCTATCACTCTTTTACCAGCTTTAGCTAATATAGGTATCATATGGCGGTATAAGTAAGACCAGGTTGGCTCTCCATGAAGCAATAAGACAACATCTGAGCTCTCAGAGTTTTCATCAACATAATGCATTCGTGCAGTTACGCCTTCACCAACTTCAATGTTGATAAAGTTTTCTTGAAAAGAATAATCTTTTAAGTTGTCGAAGTATTCACTGGGCGTTCTAAGTACTTTCATAAGAAAATGATAGCTGACTGAGATCAATAAAAAAAGGTAAAAAATTAAATAAAAAACCCCCTGCTATGAATTAAGCAGAGGGTTTTAAATTAAAGGTTTAGAGCCAGCCGAAGTGTGCGCCTGCCCTAGATTTTGTTCTTGATAGAACAACTGAGAAAGCAATTGCTACTATGAACGATGCAATTAATGGTGGAAGAAACACATCTCCCTCAGCAACAATTGTATTGCCCAACGCTCTTAACAAAGAAACAAAAGCAAGGAAAGTCATTGCTCGGAAATAAACTCTACTTTCACTTGCTGGTACTAATAAAGCCATTATGTTTCCAACCGCTAGTGATAAATAAATATATCCCCATGTTCCCATCCAAAATAACGTAGCTTCATTTGGAGGAGCGCCGCCAGTTCTTTCCATAAATGCTGCAGCGAAATTGTCGCCTAAAAACATAAATGAATAAAAAATAGCCATAAACGTTACAAAACATATTATGACAACTGATACATTATCTTCTAATTTTATCATATATACCTCCCCTAATTAATGTTGACTTTGAAGTCTGAAGAATAAGATTAGACTTCCGACAAAGTTACCAATTACAACTGCTGTTAGTTGAGCGTTGCCGCCATCTTCTACAGCACCACTGACCTGGAAATTAAGCATCATAGCAAAGAACATCACTGATATAACAAGTCCAGTTACAATCATAGTCATGCTATAACCACATCTGAATTGATAAAGCAGTGTAATAGTCCATGCGACTGCAAAATACATTAGTCCATCTGCAAATCTCTGAGCAGTTTCTGACATTTCAAGGCCAGGCGTTTGCTCGATGAAACCAGCTGGATTGACAAAATACTGAATGATGAACACTACTTGCCCAATGATAGCCAGATACAGAATAACCTGAACAATTTTATCATCAGTTCCCCAAGCAGAGTCAGCTTTATCAATATTAAATGCACCCATTCCTTTTACCCTAGCAATAACTAGCGCAAGAAAGTTAACAGCAAACAATATTGTTGCAGCCCATCTTTGCTCATCTGCCTCTAAAGACGCTTGTCCAGAATATCCCCACCAAACAAATAATAGTGACAATGGAATTGCGTAAGCAAAGTATGCGCGGTCTAATCCTTTATATCCCATATAGATAATACCAGCTACAGCACCAAAGTTCATCATTCCATACCAGATTAAGAAAAATATAGTCGTATCATTCGACTCTAGTGATGGATATTGATCAATGATATATGCTGGGTTGAAAAAGTTTATAAATGCGTACATTGCAAGGATCGTGTAAGAAATCGCTAAGCAAATCTGTACGACTCTATCGTCAGTTTTAAACATATAGTTCTCCCCTTAATTTATGCGATATTTTGGAATGATTCATGCTTGAATAAAAGCTAAATTTTTATACCAGAAAACTGGATTTCACTATAAAGTCGCGATTGAATAACTATTCTAATATTCACAAAAAGGATTAACTTATAATTATATGTCGTTGATTCAGTTATTAATTGATGGAATAGCCTCTGGCTGTATTTATGGATTAGTGGCTCTTGGTTTTGTCTTAATCTACAAAGCAACTGAGACCATTAATTTTGCCCAAGGTGACATCTTAATGTTGGGTGCTTTTGTTGCGTTTTCACTCATTGGCGTTTTTGAATTGCCATACATACTAGGATTCCTATTAACAGTGCTTATTATTGGCTCCTTTGGTTTTGCACTCGATACAGTTGTTATCAGGCAGGTCATCGGCCAACCCCCATTTGCAACTGTCATGTTGACCATTGGTTTAGGATTTGTATTTAGAGGCTTTGCTTCAATTTTCTGGGGGACTGATATTTATTCTTTTGCAACTCCATTCTCAGGAAAAATAACTGAGTTCAATGGATTAATCATTTCATATGTAAACTTATCAATCATAATTGGAACCATGGTTTTGATGACGGGACTTTATTTATTTTTCACGTTATCAAAAATTGGTGTGGCGATGAGAGCATCATCAGAAAATCAACTTGCTGCTTACTATATGGGAATTCCAGTTAAATTAATTTTTTCTCTTATCTGGGCTATTTCAGCGGGAGTTGCGGCAGTAGCTGGCGTCTTACTCGCTCCGATTACACTTGTTGACACGTCAATTTCACTTATTGGATTAAAAGCATTTGCGGCAGCTGTACTTGGTGGCTTTGGATCAATTCCAGGAGCAATTGTAGGTGGAATAATTATTGGAGTTGTTGAACAATTATGTGGAACATATGAGAATTATTTATTCGAAGGTATACGAGAAATTTCTGCCTACCTTGTCTTGCTGCTTGTATTAATCATTTATCCTCGAGGATTATTTTCAGATAAGGCAGAGGTTAAAAAAGTATAATCATGAGATTTATTTTTAAAACAAATTACGACCAAGACATAAATATCGTTCGTCACAATGGTGATCGTATCTCCTACGGATTACTAGTTGCAGCAATGATCATCATACCGTTTTTTATTGATGATTTTTACTTAGGTGAGCTTTCATACGTATTTATTTTAGCTATTGCTGGAATAGGATTAATGATCCTTTCAGGTTACACAGGATTAGCATCGCTTGGGCACGCAGCATTCCTCGGGGTTGGTGCTTATACTCATGCCTTTTTGCTTACCAATGGAATCCCTTTTTACTATTCAATAATTATAGCAGTGGTCGTTTCTTTTTTTGTTGGAGCTGCAATTGGGTTTCCCATTCTACGATTAACTGGAATGTATTTAGCTATTGCAACACTTGCATTTGGATTTATTGCTGAACATATCTTCATAAGATGGGAACACTTTACAGGTGGAAACAGAGGCATGGTCGTTCCAACTCCTGAATTTGGAGGTATTAGCTTCTATGATAGTGCAACATTCTATTATGTCTGTCTCATTTCACTTATTGCATCAATGTTTGCAGCCATAAACATTCTAAGATCACCTACTGGAAGAGCTTTTGTTGCAATAAGAGATAGTGAAATAGCCGCACAATCTCTTGGAGTAAATATAGCTAGATATAAAGCACTTTCATTTGCTATTTCCGCTGGATTTACTGGTTTGGCTGGTGCACTGCTTGCTCATTATATTGGTTATTTAGCGCCTGATATTTTTAATATTTTCTTCTCTTTGACCTTATTACTTCTTATTGTTGTCGGTGGCATGGGTAGTCTTCATGGGACCATTTATGGAGCAATATTTGTGGGTTCTCTTCCACAAATGATTGCTATCGGACGAGACTATCTACCTTCATCAATAGGATCCCAACCTGGGCTTGAGCCTTTATTATTTGGATTGATTTTAGTTCTTTTTATTCTCTATGAACCACTTGGAATTTATGGAAGATGGCTAAAAATAAAATTATTTTTTGAAATGTTCCCAACTTATAAAAAACAAACATTTAAAAAACAAAAAACATTTACAAAAAGTGATCGTGTCTAATGGGTTATTTTGATGTCAATAATATTACAGTTGCCTTTGGAGGAGTAAGGGCTTTGAATGATGTTTCGTTTTCTGTAAATCAAAATGAAATATTTACAATTATCGGCCCAAATGGTGCAGGCAAGTCAACTCTATTCAATGTCATCAGTCGGATTTATCAACCCAATAATGGCAACGTTGTATTTGATGGCAAGAACGTACTTAATTTAAAAGCTCATCAAATATCTCAGGTTGGTATCGCTCGAACATTTCAGAACCTAGAATTATTTGAAAATGCAACAGTGCTTCAAAATTTATTACTTGGAAGGCACATTTATAAAAAATCGAGTTTTCTATCTGATATGTTTTTTCTTAATCATGTAAAAAAATCAGAGAGAGAGCAACGATTAAAAGTTGAAGAAATAATTGATTTTTTAGATTTGCAGCATTACAGGGATACCCCTATTCACGGCCTACCTTACGGCGTGAGAAAAAATGTTGAATTGGCAAGAGCTCTATCAACTGATCCAAAATTATTACTTCTAGATGAACCATCTTCTGGTTTAACAAATGAAGAGACAATTGATTTAGGTTTTTGGATCAAAGATATTAAAAATCTTTTAAATATAACGGTAGTCATGATTGAACATGATATGAGCTTTGTGAATAAGGTTTCTGATCGAATTCTTGCTTTGAATTATGGACAAGTATTAGCAGAAGGACTGCCTGAAGAAATTCAGTCCAATGCTGAAGTTAAAAAAGCTTATATGGGGGAGTAATATTACGTAAGTTGTTGTTTTGACTCTGCTTTTAAACCCTACTTTTTAGCCATTAAAATTTCTCTGAGTCTTTTCAACAACTTATGGAGAAATTGGCGCCTAATTGTCGCCTAGGTGTTATGCCATAACTCATTGCTATTCGTAATATAAATTTCTTACTAAAGTTGAAGTTGAGTAAGTATCTCTAATATAATTATCATTAGTATTAATAGGACGATTTCCTATAGTCCATGTTTGTGAGATAGGAGTTGTACCATGTTCTTCAGGACTTCTAATTAATAATGCAATTTCAATATTATTATAACTTAATGAACCTCCATAGACTTCACCTACTATATTCATGTCTGGAATAGTTATATTAGCGTCTCCTTTCCATTGAATATTGGTAACATTGCACTTTCCAGGAGTATCCGTTCTAGCTGACCATTGAGAATCTGATGGTCCATAAGAGCATAAGTAACCTCTATTAATAATATTAATAGTTAAATATTTTGATGAAGATGCAAAAATAATTCTATCGCCACTCGTATTTTGTGTTTGTCTTAGGTCATAAGTGCTTGGCGAAGAAGGGTTAACAGTGAATGATTGAACGTTTCCAGCCTGAAGCCAACTATTTGTATAGAAAGGAGACATAATAGTTGAACTGTAGTCCTTTCCATTTGTACAATGCTTATCATCACTCCATACACACCGCCAAGGCTTACCGCCATAATATGGGTCGCTTTGTCCACTTCTTTCAAATCTAAAAATCATACCAACTGAAGTTGTTGTTCCCCACGGATGAGTTCCTCCTTCAATATAATAGGCACCTTTTCCATTCGCTATTCTATTCTCTCCAGCTGAAATATTATAACTTCCTCCACTTAAATGACCTAGGCTACCTCCAAGATTCAATGTTATAGGTCGAAACTCTTCTGCAAATTCTAATTTTATATAATGCCATCCACGATTAGCTAGTCCATCACTCTTCTGACTACATGTCCAATAAGTTGAGGGGTTTGAATCAAATATTTCAAGTGGATCGTCTTTGCACTTTGTGGAACCACCTTGATTACCATGAGTTGCTTTAATTGGAGTAACTACTTTAATTGTTCCACATCCATACGATATATCTCCTGTCTTACAATTACCTTTAGATCCAATCAATTGAAAATCTTCTACATAATCGGCTATTGGAGATTCAGCAATGATTGTCTGAAGAGAACTTTGCGCACAATTCATTGCGTTACATTTTTGTACTTTTTTGTACAGCCGCAATCTATTATTATATGGCTTTGTATAATAGGAAATCTTTAATCTTTGTGTGTATGATTTATCATATATTATTTCTATAGAGTCTGGGTCTGTAGTTCCGCCATCAGTAATATTAAGAGCATTAGTAATTACTGGCTTTTGCTTTGTTGGTCCATCGTCATAATTGTATCCAGCCATACGAACATCACGCATAATCATTGTTGCAACAGCTCTTGAAGTTTGAGAAATATTTTTCATATCCTTTTGAAAATCGTAATTATTTTTAATTACAATGTAAGAGGCAAAAGATGCAGCGATAATAATAGAACTGATTGCAAGACCAATTAAGATTTCAGGAAGGGTAAATCCTTTGTCATTCATTTAAAAATGTTAGCTTAAACACAGTATGATTAAAATATTTATTTGGTACCTAATTGTCGCCTAACGGTAATGCTCAACTATTAATTTAGATTAACAACTATGTATGAATGTGTTTAAAAAGTTAAGTATACCTTTGTATTTAAAGATGTGTGTAGGTTAAAAATATCCCTATATGGGGGAGTAACATTACGTAAGTTAATATTGGTTGGGACCTGGATAACGATAATTTCTTACATCACATTCTCCATAAAATCTAATTCCTTTATTTGTATCAAAACTCATAATTTCCTCATAAGAACCAGAATACCGATCAATAGTTATCTTAGACACTATATTATTTACGTATGCCATTTTTCGAGAAATTGAACAAATAATATTTAATTGAATGTCTGTGTATGTGGCATCTTTACAGTACAAATGCTCACTGGTTACAGCGCCAATAATTATACCATCTTTTAAATTACCTGTAACTGTAAGGTCATAATGAATTAGAGTCGTCTCTTTTGTATTTACATCAATGACTTTTTGTTTTGTGCACCTAAAACCTATTTTTTCACCCCCTTCTGTGCTAGCAACTGACATAAAACTAAATAAAATTAATACAGAGAGTAAATGTTTCATAAATATTCAAAACCTAATTTGATATTAAAAAAGATAATACAATCATAAAGGCAACTAAATAGAAGATAATATTAATAATTTTTAATGGTTTTGGGAAATTAACATTTTTTTTCTTATTAGGATCTTTTTTAAATTCTCTTTTATCTTGTATTGGTGGGAGTAAACCAAACATAAATATTAACCGCACAAAACATGAATTAAATTTTGAGTTTCGTAATTTAGCATAACCATAATAGTAAATGTAATAGCACTCAGATTAATAGCGATAAAGAAATGTTTTAACATCGTTTTATTTTATTATGGGCTACTTTTCTTTTCAAGGCATCTAAAATCAATATCTAGTTTTTTTCCTTCAAAATCTATGTGACAAATATTTACTTGATGTCTTTGACACCATAATTGAAGACCACGTTCTGTAAAACCTGCATCAATTTTTGAATAATCTTGAAGTGATTTAGCATCTGTTGATCCTGTCATAAACTCATCAGAGCACTTAACGCAAACTATAGTTTCTTTAATCTGATTTAGTAAGTGTTTCACCTAATAAGTAAATAGATTATGACAACTGTTGCCACCAATGAGTACCAAGTCAACACCCAATTTCTTGCTTTATTTGGATTCTTAGTTTCAGATGAATTGTTCTTATTGTCATCACCTGAAGGTCCCATATTCTGAAAAATATTTTTATTCATTCAGATCTATTTATCTCGATTTTTCCATGCGTCAAATGCAATAAATACCATTCCTATCATCATTGATACAAAAATAAGATAAGTAATACCAAAGCCATAGGTGGATAAATATGCCCAACTGAACAAAGATCCTACAATTAAGGATGCAATTATCGGATAGATATACTTCATTATTATTAACTCTTTATAAGGACTCTATAAATTTAATCAAATTTTCAACCTGTTCCACTGATAGTTTTAATATTTTTTGTTTTGAACTTTCAGCCTCTCCACCATGCCACAAGATTGCTTCTAAAAGGTTGTTCGCACGTCCATCGTGTAGAAATTTTGTATGGTCATTTACTGCTTCAGTAAGACCAATTCCCCATAATGGCTGAGTTCTCCACTCTCTTCCACTCGCTTTAAAAGCTCTACTTTCATCTGCTAAGCCATCCCCCATATCATGAAGTAAGAAATCTGAATAAGGCCATATGAGCTGTTCTGATAGAGCACTGCTATAATTTGATTTGGCAGTTATAAACTTCGGCGTATGACAAGAAGTACAGCCTGACTCATAAAATATCTTCTTTCCCGCCAGCACTTTCTCATTATCATGATCTCTTCTTGCAGGAACTGCAAGATGACTGGAATAAAACTCAATTAAATCGATTTGACCACTTGATAATTCAAAATCTTTGTTCAAATCATTGCCATTCTCAAATTGATTGCATTCTATTTGTTTCTCTGTGCAATTTGATCCATTTGGATAATGCACTGACGAAAGACCCATATCATTATGAAACGCATCGACGGACTGCTGTCTTATTGATGGTTGAGCGGCTTTCCAACCGAATAATCCTATGTTTGTATTATTTGAGCTGTAATCCCAAACAATATTTGCAACTCCACTTACAGTATCATTGTTTTCATCATCTGGATCTTGATTGGCAAGAATATCATTTGGATCTATGGATTGAATTAAGCCAAGTCCAATCATTGGCTGAGCCACTCTGGCTGAAATTTGAATATTGGGATGAAGATCGCCGTAATTGAGTTCTTTAATAGAATAAATGGGCTTACTTAATGTTACAACTGTTCCATTATCAAATGCTACAGGAATAAATTCATAGTTAATTTCAATTTGACCCTCTGGCAATAAATCATCTATCGCAAAATCACTAAGTTGCCCTCCATACATGGGGTCATCAATTGATTTAATTTGATAAGTATTTAATAAATTAACATCATCTTCTGTTTGAGGTGGGATTGATAGGTGAAAAACCATTGAGATTGAGTCATCAAAGTCTAAAGTTAGATTTGGCGGATGCCCCCTCCCATCTTTAATATGACATCCTTGACATGAACTAGCATTAAAAAAAGGTCCTAAACCATCTGAGGAAGTTTTAATTGATGGCGCGGGAATCCATTCTCTTTTAAAAAGACCATTTCCGATGAGAAAATCAATCTTTTGATCTGCACGGAGATTTTTCATTGGCAGTGAAAAAGAATTTTTATTATTTACTTTAACAGTTCCCTCTCCACCTGAAAATTCTTCAAATTTTTCTGGGGTATTAAAATTATTATCGATATTTGAAAGATCTGTTGAAGATGAATAAACACTGGATACAAAATAGATGATTAAAAAAAAAGAAAGTTTGAAAATCTTTCTCATATTTATGCAATAAGAGACAATGTAATTAATCTTCGAAAGCCAGCTCCACCTTGCGCTTTTCTATGTTCAATCAAAAATATACCCTGCCATGTTCCAAGATCCAATTTAGTGCTTTTAATTGGTATACTAATTTCAGTGTTGGTAACCATAGACTTAATATGAGCGGGCATGTCATCTAACCCTTCATCATCATGAGCATAATTATCTCCTTCTGGGGCTATTTTATCTAAAAAAGTCGTCAAATCTTCAAGAACTCTTGGATCTGCATTCTCCTGTATTGTCAATGAGGCTGACGTGTGCTTTATAAATAGACTACACAGCCCCTTCTGAATTCTATGCTTGGATACCGCTTCATTTACGATAGATGTTATATCGTAAAAGCCCTTATCACTTATTGTGATCTCAATTTCTTTTTGAATGAACATACTTAAAGATTACCAACTAGACTAAAAACTTACTAATAATTTTTGGAATATTTTTCTTAAAATTAAAATAACCTTTATTTGAAAACTCCCAACAAAAAGCATCTTCTTTTCTAAATAAAATATTTAGAGTTAAATTATGATTTGCTTCTAAAATTCTTAGATAATCTAAATTTTCCCCTACGAACGGATAAATAACATCAAAATTCTGCTCATTTTTAAATAAATTTTCAAGGGTGTCGCTTGTCATAATTGAAATTTTTTCACTATGGCTTGAAACATTTTTTAAAAGATTTGCTTTAAAGGTAGAAACATTATCACTCAACTTAATGGCTCTTGTGTCATTTCTGTTCTCAATTAAATAAATCTTACTATATTTACTGGTCATTTCTTCATCTAGATAAAGATCTGTATCTAATACAATAAGTGAATCATATTTTTTTTCAAAATTATGAAAATTTTGATCTTTAATAAAATAGTCTTTTTGATCCGTTAGTGGTGGCATTGATGTCTTTAATCTAATATTGTTATAGCGACCATTAGTAAATTTTTGAATATTATCTGGTCGAGCAATGTAATGCTTTCCTTTGGTCTGAAGTCCAGCAACCCATTTCCAACTTAAAGTGTTAGACGCAGCATCGCCATCATACAAGTGTTCTAAGAAAAACTGTGCGCCTAATTGCCATGGAAGACCAAGTGTGAAAATCCAAATACTTGCAAACCACATACGAGAATGGTTATGAAGATAATTTTCATTTTTTAATTCACAAACCCAGTCATTAAAACAATCGATATTTGTTCTACCTTCTATTGCTTCATGATAGCTGTCGTCTTTATCTAAGTCATTCAATGATAATTTATAATCATTCCAAACATCGGGCCTTAACTCAAGCCATCCTTTCCAATATGTTCTCCAGAAAATTTCTTGAATGAATTTCTCAACTTTTAAATAGGGAAACTTTGATAGGACTTTTTTTGCAATATCGTACTCAAATAACAATCGATGAGAAATAAATGGTGATAAATATGATATGTTTGATCTATTTTCGGGCCCAAAATCAAAATTTCTTTTATTTGCATATTCATGAATGTTATTTTCAATAAAATCATTTAATCGATTTTGTGCAAATTCTAGTTCAGGCTTAATGTTCATAAATTAAATACTTGATATATGATATTCATAAACTAATTAACGCATATGAGTAAAAAATCAATTCCGTCTCTTCAAATCTCAGATATTGATCGAATTATTGAAATGGCGTGGGAGGATCGCACCACATTCACTGATATAAAAAATCAATACGGTATCTATGAAAAAGATGTAATTGCAATTATGAAAAAAAATTTAAAGAGGTCTTCATTTCTTATGTGGAGACAGAGAGTGCGTGGCCGCAAAACAAAAATCTTACCCTTGTCAGATCGATTTAAATCTTCAAAGCAAAAAGCTTAAATTAAAGTGATTGTCTTGGAAGCACGCCTTCTATTTGATCAATGCCTGAACTTATCTTTTTAATAACATCTTCCTGATCAATTTTTTTCGTTTGATCATATTGTGGGTGCGCTAATGTTCCCAGATCTTTTGCTTTTGCAAGTGCTACATCATACAATTGATCGGCCTCAATCAATTCATCTATATAGCCCGGCTCAATTGCATCTTGTATTGAATACATCTCAGCATTTAATAGTGCTCTTTGCTTATGAGACTTAGCGAGTTTAAATTTAGCAATTTCTAATATTGGAGTTGGAATAATCATATTGTTTCTTAATTCATTGGCTCCAACCTTAAAATCTCCATTGGCCGCGATACGATAATCACTGCTACAAAGCAAGAAAGCACCCATAGCAATTGCATGACCCGAGCATGCCGATACAACTGGCCTTGGAAAAGAAAAAATTCTTTGGAGCATCTTAAATCCAGATTTAATCATCCCAACAGCAGCATCAGGATCTGTTGCCATAACCTTTAAATCAAATCCAGCTGTAAACATACCCTCTCTGCCCGTGAACATTAATGCCCCTTTATCAGTTGGTACCTGATCTAATAATGTATCGACCTCAGCAATCATTGCTGGAGAAAAGGCATTTACCTTTCCATCATCAAGTGTGATGATTGATACATTTTCTTCAGTTTTTAAAGTCGCTAACATAGATAAAAAAAGTTATAATTTACTATTCTACATAAATTTAATAACAATAAAAAGTTTAATTTTTATGCTTACTCTTCATCACTTAAACAATTCTAGATCACAACGCATACTATGGTTACTTGAAGAGCTTAAAGTTAAATATGATATTATCTATTATAAACGTGATAAAAGTACCAATCTTGCTCCAGATGAACTTAAAAAAATTCATCCACTTGGCAAATCACCTGTTGTTACATATAAAGATAAAACTTTGATTGAGTCAGCGGCAATTACAACTTTCATTGTTGATAAATATGCTGATGATTCTTTCTTTCCAAAAAATGAAGATGATGATTATTTTCATTATTTAGAATTATTGCATTATGCTGAAGGGTCAGCAATTTTACCTTTCTTGCTTTTACTCTACAGTCGCTTTCTTGGTGATGGCGCCAAACCATTGGAGCCAAGAATATATTCAGAAATAAAAAATCATTTAGGGTATTTATCATCAGTTCTTGGTGATAATGAATTTTTTTTTAGAAATCAATTTTCGGCAGTCGATATTATGCTTTCGTTTGTTTTTGAGGGAGCGATGATGTCTAAATCTCTTGAACCTTTCTCAAATTTAAAAGAAATATTACTTAGGTATCAAAAGCGAGATGCTTATAAAAAAGCCATTGAAATTGGCGGTCCTTATACAATTGGTACTCAATAAATTTATTTACAAATAAAGGTTTATTTTATCCGTCAAAGCGTTTAGAAGCCTTTAAAAATAACCCTTTCAAACATTTATGAGTTCAAAGTTACGTAATATAGCAATCATTGCTCACGTTGATCATGGAAAGACTACTCTTATTGATTCCATTATGAAACAAACTGGAATGTTCCGTGATAACCAACGAATTGATGAAAGACTTATGGACTCTGGTGATTTAGAAAAAGAGCGTGGTATTACAATTTTAGCTAAGCCAACATCAATAACCTGGAAAGATGTAAGGATTAATATTATTGACACACCTGGTCATGCTGATTTTGGTGGCGAAGTAGAACGTGTCTTGGGAATGGCAGATGGTGTCATTATCTTAACTGATGCTGCTGAAGGACCTATGCCACAAACAAAGTTTGTATTAGGTAAAGCGCTTGCTCAGGGCTTAAAGCCAATTGTTGTAATTAATAAAATTGATAGACATGACTCGCGTGCCGAAGAGGTTGTAGATGAAGTTTTTGATCTATTTGTTGCCTTGGATGCAAATGATGAACAATTAGATTTTCCAATCATGTATGCAGCTGGTCGTGATGGATGGTGCGTAAAAGATTTAAATGATAAACGAGAAAATTTACATCCTCTTTTAGATCTTATCCTTGAGCATGTAAAAGAACCTGATGTTGATAAAAAAAGACCTTTTGCAATGTTAGCAACTTTGTTGGACTCTGATCCCTATTTAGGCAGATGTTTAATTGGGCGAGTTGTTCATGGATCTGTAAATGTCAATGATCAAGTCAAATCAATTAATCTTAATGGTGATCAAATTGAGACTGGACGTCTAACAAAATTATTTACGTTTCGTGGCGCAGATAAAATTCCTGTAGATACGGTTACTGCTGGAGATATCATTTGTATTGCAGGCCTCACTGAAACTTCAGTTGCTGACACTATTTGCAATATAGATGTAACAGAACCTCTGCAATCTACACCAATCGACCCACCTACGATGTCAGTAACAATTACAGTGAATGACTCACCTTTTGCTGGAACTGAAGGAAAAAAAGTAACATCTACAGTTATTCGAGAACGATTATTAGCTGAAGCTGAAACAAACGTTGCAATCACATTTAAAGAGAATGATCAAAAAGACTCATTTGAAATTGGAGGTCGCGGTGAATTACAAATTGGAGTTTTAATTGAACAAATGCGCAGAGAAGGTTTCGAACTAATTGTCTCGCGACCAAGGGTACTATATAAAGAGGCTGAAAATGGATCAAAACTAGAGCCTATTGAAGAGGTAACTATTGATGTCGATGAAGAATATACAAGTTCAGTTGTAGATGGAATGAATCAGAGAAAAGCAGAAATGCAAGATATGAGAGCGGCTGGAGCTGGTAAAACAAGATTAATCTTTTTAGCACCTTCTAGAGGATTAATAGGATACCAAAATAAATTTTTAACAGACACCAAAGGCACTGGTGTCATAAACAGAATATTTAATAAATATGATAATTTCAAAGGCAGTATACCCGGACGAAAATATGGAGCTCTAATTTCAACTGATACTGGCACTGCTGTAGCTTATGCTATTTTTAATCTACAGGATCGCGGCACGATGTTTATCGGTCATCAAACTTCTGTTTATGGAGGAATGATTGTTGGAGAGCATAGTCGAGATAATGATCTTGAAATAAATGTTCTCAAGGGAAAACAGCTCACAAATGTAAGGGCATCAGGAACAGATGATGCCGTTAAACTGACAACCCCAAGAAAAATGTCTCTAGAAGAAATGATGGCTTATATTAATGAGGATGAGTTACTTGAGGTTACACCCAAAAGTCTACGACTAAGAAAAAGATACCTTTCAGCTATCGAGCGTAAGAGAAACAAAAAATTAGCTTAAGATATCTATTCATAAATATAAGTTGCCGCATCTTTTTTAACAAAATCTATAAAACTATGATTGCCTTGCTCTGAGAGGTAAAGTACTTTTCTTCTACTATCTTTTTCTGACGGTTCTTTATCAATGAACTTCTTTTCAATGCCAACCTTGATTATATTTTGTATGGAAGTTCTTGATCCCACTCGGTGATTAATTTTTGAACAAATATCCTCAAAGCTTATCTCATATGAGTTTAATGTTGCATCTGCAATAAGCATTAAAACATTCCAGTGAAGTACTGATTGAAACATCCAGCTAGCAAATGGGTCTGCTTGTTCATCAACCCAATTTTCAACAAATCTTTTCACAGACTTTTCAATCGATAGTTTTTTCAATCTAAACCTCTTATTTAACTGAGAGTTATCTCATATTTTAAAAACTAGCCTATTACTAAGAAATCTTAATAGTAAATATTAACAGTAATAACTATAAATAATTGAGCTTATTGCATATTTATTTATAAGATTTATAGTAAAGAGATTATAAAAGGAGCTTCAATGATAAAAACTAAAATTACTGAAATGCTTAATATTGACCACCCAATCGTACAGGGTGGAATGCATTATGTTGGATTTGCTGAAATGGCGGCGGCAGTATCAAATGCAGGTGGTCTTGGAATTATAACTGGTCTAACTCAACCAACACCTGATGATCTTGCTAAAGAAATTGCTCGATGCCATGAAATGACGGATAAGCCATTTGGCGTTAATTTGACATTTTTACCTGGTTTTGCAGCTCCTGATTACCCGGGTTATATTAAAGCAATCATTGAAGGTGGTATAAAAATTGTAGAAACCGCTGGACGTAGCCCCGAGGCGTTTATGCCTCCTCTCAAAGAAGCTGGCATTAAAGTAATTCATAAATGCACTTCTGTACGTCACGCTCTTAAAGCTGAAAAAATAGGATGTGATGCTGCAAGTGTTGACGGCTTTGAGTGTGGTGGCCATCCTGGTGAAGATGATATTCCCAATATGATTTTACTACCTCGTGCCGCAGAAGAACTCAAGATTCCATTTATTGCCTCTGGAGGAATGGGTAATGCACAACAACTTGTTGCTGCATTAGCTATGGGAGCTGAGGGAATTAATATGGGAACTCGATTTATTGCAACAAAAGAAGCTCCAGTTCATCAAAATGTAAAAGATGCCTTAGTTAACGCTAGTGAACTAGATACTACTCTAATTATGCGTCCTTTGAGAAATACTGAAAGAGTATTAAAAAATGATGCAGTTGATAGGATCTTAGAAAAAGAAAAATCTCTTGGAGATAAAATTCAAATTCAAGATATCTTTGGTGAAGTTGCAGGTGTTTATCCAAAAATTATGCAAGAAGGTACAATGGAAGCCGGCGCATGGAGTTGTGGAATGGTTGCAGGACTTATTCATGATATTCCAACGTGCAAAGAGCTGATTGAAGGAATCGTATCAGAAGCTGAGCAAATTATTTCAAGTAGGTTAAATAATTTAAAACAGGCTTAATTAAAAGCTTGTTTTAAATATTCCATAAACTGTTTCTGAGTTGTTGCTTTCCATATGGACAGCATCAAACATCAGTTGACTTCCTAATTTTAAAGCTCCATTAAAGAGTTTCATCTCATAGCCCAAATCTATATTAAGTTCTCGTCCTGATGGCTCAAGTGATAATCTTTTGGTCGTATGAGTTACATTGCCATTTTGATCTAAACGGTCAGGAATATTAAGATTAGTAAATCCACTTTCAATTCTCAGCGGTTGGCTTATGTTTAATGACATTAAATTATTACTTCTACCGAGACCAGATACAACCATACCAACATTAAACTGAGATGTTTTTAAATCTGAAACATCTGATAAAAAACCAGCATTATCTGAACTAGAAGTTACTAGTCCATAGTTCAATAATCCTGCAAGATGAACATTATTACTTATTTGCTTATTAAATGTTGTACCTAAATGAAATGTTTCACTTGCAAAATTACCAAAGGCACCTTGACCACTTGTTCTTAACAATCCTTCCATTTCATTGTTTTGACCAATAAAGATAGAAAAATCTGAGTTACTTGTGAGCTTGTGTTTCAGAGAAGCCAAAAACCCCTTTTCCTTCAGATCATAGTCACTATGCACGCCATTATAAGCCATCACATTAAATGATAATGAGTTATCAAAATCAATTTTTGATCCTATTAGATTACCAGAAGAAGCAGATTCAGTGAAACTCAAGAAGCTTTCATTAGAATTATGAGCAGTCAAAACTGACATCGCGTTGTTACCATCTCTTAAACCTAAAGCCTGATCAACTGAATACTTTTGACCAACGTAAATTGTATTCTTTCCACTAACAAATGATGAATAGAACCCACTGTCATCAAATAATCCATTATTGTTAATATCGGTCTCATGAGAGTATGAGAAATTCAAACCCTGAGCATTAGACACTGGAGACCATACTGAATGATTACCATTTTGAAGTTTTTTGTGAACTTCATTTCTTATATTTCGGCTAACAAGATCACTTAAATTGAATTCAAATCCACCATGTAACTGATCACGATACAGTCCTGTTTCTCCAACCATAGACAGAGAGTCACCATAAGTGTTTGCGAGCAACAAGCCCGTTCCTATTAATGCATAAGCTTGATTCCCAAAAGATACACTTTTTGTACCAATAGGTTGTAGTGCGGCGTATAAATCAGGGTTACCATGTCCATAAATATCATTATATCCATGAGATATACCGTTGAAGGTTAAGGTGCCTGTTACTCCACCACATGAAGCAGTTATACTATCTCCTGATGAATAAATTCCATCACTATTTGTATCATCTAAACATTTGCTTTCAGTTAGCCAACTATTGTCTGCAGTTAAAAGTAGTCTTTTTGATATAACTTCTGGAGAGTTATCAGGAAAAGCTTCCCAAAGTAGTGCTACTGCCCCTGCAACTTGAGGTGTCGCCATTGAAGATCCTGTCATAGTTGTATACCAACTTCCGTCATTAGCCCCTTCAAGAGCTAATCCTCCAGCTGTTATGTTATATCCATCGTGAACTAGACACCAAGATGCAGTTTCTCCACAAGGAGAAGAATTTAAGATTCTATTTCCAGTTGATAAAGTAAATACATTTGCAACGCTTATGAATGCTTCTGACAATTCTGGGAATAATGTTGGAAAAGAAGCCATTAAATCAGCTTGGTTTGACGCACCACCATAAACAGTACTTTGCCCAGCCCTAGTATTTGATATTGCCCATAAAACTACACCTGTTTTTTGAAATTCATTTATTGCATCAAAATAATTAGTAACTGAAGCCTCAGTATAACCGAGGCCAAAGGTATTATTCCCCCAATTTGCATACTTAGCATAGTTGTTGTCTCCAGATTGAGCTAAAACTTGATCAGTTGTTCGGTCGCCAGTCCATCCCCATGAATTCGTCCATACTTTAGCACCTTTTGCTTTAGCGTCTTCAATAGCAAGTTCTTGATTGGCTTGACTCAGACCAAAATCTGAAAAGTGAAGAGTAGAATTGTACGCAACTCCCATCATAGTATATTCAGGGTCATAGGTACTTATATTGCCATTAATGTTGTCGTAATGTCCTGCAATCTCTGTTTGAATAGCAGAGCTATTTGAATTATCGTCATAGTTGCCTAGAACTGTAGTAGATACGTGACATCCATGTTGTCCACCACCTCCACCTGCTGAAAATGCAGATTCGGTAAAGGCACCAAATGTAGTTACTTTACCTGCCCCTTTTAAATCTTGATGAATTTGATCTTCATCGTCTGCATCATAACAAAGTCCATCATCTGTAACAGCAACCATTACACCATCTCCAGATAATCCATAACCATAAGCTTTGTGAACATTCATTTGTTCATATGGATTTCCAGAAACAACATCTAGCAATCCACCGGTCCAATTATATTCCATGTCTGATTGATTTGAAGCGACACGTGCTGCGTTAACGGCATCAAATTCTTCTCTTGTTGCCCAAGTATTAGCTAAAGTTCCATTATAAGAAGAGGAGGCTCCAGCGTAAAGATATGGATCATTGTTTTGTGAAGCATAAACTAAACCACCTGCAGCTATTATAGGAGTTAATCCAGGATCATTATCTACATTACATTGTTCTACTTCAGATCCATCACTACATGAGCCCTCTCCAGCACATAAACACGTTAGAGACTCTGATTTTTCAGAATCTATTGATGCAGTCTTAGAAACACCTGACTCAAGTTCTTTGAGGGTATTAAACATTAAATGCTCTAAAGCTTTTTTGTTAGCTAGATAATCTTGCTCTGAGATTTCTTTTAATCTTGTAAGAGTAGCTCTGTAAATCGAATATGAAAATTTTGGATTATTTTCGATTGTCTCTTTGAATATAAGAGAAATAATTACCGTATCATCAATATTTAAGATCTCACTTTCGTAAGAAGTAATAAAATCTTCGTTTGGTTCAATAAAATTAATAGATAGATTTGCAATTTTATTTAATGGGCCCTCTATAGTCTCATTTGTTGAAGCTAAGGCTGTGATAGTTAAAAAAAATGTAATTAAAAAAAAGGGTAAAGATCGATATATCATATAGGCTCTTTCAAAGAATAAATTTATATGTGCTTGATACTATCAGAGAAAATTTTATAAATACTATTGAAAATTAATATTTAAAAAGCAATTGAAGTTGTTGCTGTAAGTCTATGATTTAATTTATCTTTATTGTAATGATTTAGATCTTTTGTGAATGTATTTTTAATACCAAATATAATATTTTCATTAACTTTATTAATATAGTTTAAACCGAAATCAATTTGTCTTCCTGATGGTTCAAGGTTTATTTTTTTAAGATCATGATTAATGTTTCCATATCTGTCTGCCAAATCTTGAATTTTAAAGTTCATAGAGCCTGTTTCAATTCTATTAGGCTGGCTAAGAGAAATTAGCAAGCTGTCGTCAGTATCAAAAATATTTTTTTTAAGCAAAGATATTTCAAAGCTTGAACTTGAAATAGGACTGAAAGTATGAATAAGGCTATTGTTTGGATTTTTAACAATTGTTCGAGCTAATATTGTGTTCACTTTAAAAGATAAATTATCATTGAAGCTATGCTCAACATTGAAACCATTAAAATATGACTTTGGATTAGATCCACTAATGCCTATTGCACCAGAGTGCCTTGATCCCAAAAGAGTATCTTTTTCTTCCATTACACCTGATATCACAGCAAGATGATCTACGGATCTACTATTATGAATAAATGAAGTCGCTATAGTTTTAGTATCATCTGATGCTTGTCCAAATAAGCCAGAATGGTTACCAGAATCGTGCATACCAAGCATAAAAGTATTATTGCCATGATTATACTGAGTACTTAATCCTAAACCTCCATTTTTTTGATTTACAAATGGATTTGTATATACGGAGTCGAGACTAAAACTGTTGGGAATTAAATTGTGAAAATACTGAATTGGAATACTGGGTGTATCAATACTAACGCTGGTAACAAAATTTTTGTTTCTATCAATACTTCCTAATACATTTATGTAGTTATGATTTAACTTAGTAACATTTTCATGATTTCTAAGATTCATAATATCGTTATTGATGAACTCTTTAATATTAGATTTAGTACTTTTTGATTTTACTAAATTAGACAAGTCGAACTTAAAGCCTCCTCCAAGAGCATCATAAAAATATCCATGCTCACCCTTTAGACCAATCATTATTGAATCACCAAACGAAGAATTTGCTGTGAGTTCAGTTGTTCCAGGAGGAAAAAGACTGGGAAAATTATCTCCATTATTAACCATGCTTCCACCAGTAGGAATTCCAATTAAAGGATTTAAACTAGTTGTAATTGGAGATAGTGCTGCATACGCATCTGGAATTCCATGTCCCCATATAGAATGATATCCATGCTTAATACTATTACCATGAGTTGTAAAAGTTGTTTCTCCAGATGGAGTAAACCATGAATTATTAGCACTCGCTAAAAGTCTATCAACAATCATTTCTGGAGTATGATTTGGAAATGCCTGGTTTAATAAGGCAATAATGCCAGATACCATCGGAGACGCAGAAGATGAGCCTCCCCCAGTTATATCGGTGTAATTACTAGTGCTGCTACTATCGTCATGCCAAAATGCTCCAAAAATTTCCCAGGCATCTGCTACTAGGCAATTTTCAGCCATCTGCTGACAAGGATTAGATAATTGGAAAAAATTTGAGCCCGAAATTGTAGGAGAGCCACGAACTTCCATGTATGCAACTGTTATATATGCCTCAGACAACTGAGAAAACCATATAGGTAAAGCTGCTAAGGCGCTTACATCACTATCAGAGTTATCGTTTCCAGCGGCAAACACCATTATTCCTCCAGCGGTTTGAAATGCATCTATTGAGTCTACATAAGCCTGCATGTGAGCTGTAGCAGTTGAACTAATTGTTCCACATCCAGCTAATGCACCGCCTACTGCCTCCATGATGGTTGCACTAGGATTAGCGGCGATAAATGCATCGACATCTGACGCCTCATCTGCACAACTAGTAGACCAACTGTTATTAGAAGCAATGGCATTTAATGCTCTTGCAGAATCTAGGTCTACTGCCTTTTGTAAATAACTTGTCCCTGGAACACGTGAAAACACTAGATCAGCTTCATACGCGACTCCCATTATATCATTACTCGAAGAGGATCCGCTAAATCCTCCAGCTGCATAACCAGCAACTAGATTACAATGAAAATCGGCAGCACTATCTGCATCAAAAGCTACGCCTACGACTGTAGTAGTTTTACCCCCTTGAGTGAACTCCTGATGATTTTCATCACAATTAAAATCAGCTACATGAATTACTTCTCCTTTACCACTAAGATGTTGTGATCCATCCCAATATGCATGAGCTTTGTGAATGTTCATCAATGAATAAGGATGGATTGTAGAATTTACACTTGAATGATTCCCAACATTTGCATATTCAGTAAGGGCGGCTCTTGCAGCACTATTTCCTCTATCAGTAAAAGTGGTACCAAGCCTTAAAGCATATTCTTTCAAACTTACGCTTACTGATTGAGTTCCATTTTCTGTACCATTTGTGACTGAAGAAATTTCTATCGTAATAGTTTCAGTTCCTTCATACACACTATCAGCAACTGGAGTGACAGTTACAGTTGTTGAAGAGCTGCCAGCTGGAATTGTAACAGAAGTAGGACCATTAAAATCATTATTAAATGTTGCAGTTCCTGTACTTTGAAAATTTACTGTTACTGGATTGGTAGAAGTTGCACTCAAACTAACATTAACAGTAAAGCCACTTGAGTCACTGTCATAAATAGAAGTTGTTCCAGTACTCATTGAAACACTTGGTCCTGAGCCTCCGCCTCCACCTCCACTACCTCCGCCAGATCCGCCAGCAGCAACAGCACCAAATCCAAGAATACTTGCAATAGTAGTGCCAGTCAGTCCTATCGCGGGAACAGCTTCAGCGGCAGTAAGTGTATGTGATTCAATTGGCAAATATTTACTTTCCTCTGAGGGCATTGCAACAGAAATTGGGGAGAGATCATAGAATTGATTTATATAACTTGCTGATATTCGTCTTAATTTTGTATCAAGTCCTGGTGTTAGAACATTATTGGTAATTAGATAAAATTTAGACTCTTGGTAAATATCAAACAAAATTTCAGTAAAAAGCTTATTAAGTTCAGTATATGAATTTATAAATTTTTCTTCATTAAATATTGAAAATTTAATTTCATTTCTAATTATCTTTAATTGTTTTTCATTAGCTCTAACAAAATCTAAATCTGCAGAATTGACTTCTGATAGATTATTCTTCCTAATAACATTTGATTGTATTGTTTCTTTAAAAGTCTCAAATTTAGAAAAATCAATTAAAGCAACTGACGCAAAAGAATTAACTGTAGTTCCAATTAATAAAATGATTAAAAATATTCGAGACAAAATTTTGAAAAGCACCATACGAGTGAATTATATTACAAAATTATTGATATAAATAGTCTTAGAATTAAGTGATTTAGGTTAAAAATTGCCTACAAATAACTCTATCGAGCAACCATTTTTCTGGTTCCAGGAGCTGGGGGTTTTTCAGCAGGACCCGCAAAACATTGTGCTATTGACATCCATTCATTTGCATCACTGCCAGTTACATCCAGATTTACATCTTTTATATTTCTAACTTGTGTAACTACTTGACAAAATTCTTCAGCTAATCCTGCTATATAGTTTTCATCTGAGTAATTATTAAATTCCCAAATTTCACCTGAGGGTGATGTTAATTTTAAATATGGCGTTTCAGATGGCAGTTTTCGTTTATGAACTGTATAGCACCACTTAAATGTATTATTGCCAATAATTACAATATTTTTTATTCTATCGTGATTAATTCTTTTGACTCCTAGAGAGTCATATAACTCCTGAGCATGTGCCCATGTTTCCATGTGTCTTGCGCTTATTGAAGAACGAACGCTCATATCAGGCCCCATCCATTTAACTCGTTTCTTTGGATCAGCGGAGGCAAATCGATCTGACATTTCAGTAAAATAGTTTTTCCAAACTTCTAATAACTCTTTACCTTTAATATTATTCGTAATCGTTCTTTCAAACTGATTCATGCTAGAGCCGCTACCAAGTGCTTTTAATGTCTTATTAGAAAAGTCAATCCAATCATCTCCGTCGCTTAGAGAAATATCTGCAGCATAATTCCATACATGAAGATGTCCGATTACATCGTTAAATGACCAACCTTTAAATTGAGTAGGTTGATCAAATTCCTTATCAGATAGTGAAGACAATAATTCATAAACAGCATTACTTTCATCTAAAAAATCGTAAGCTTGTTGTAAAGATTCATTCATTACTTAGACCATATTGGTTTACGCTTCTCAATAAAAGATGCAATACCTTCCATGCCCTCTTCACTTAACATTTGCTCAGAGAATCCTTTAGCGGCAAATTTAATCATTTCTTTTCGACTTAGATGACGTGTGGCCAAAACAATTTCTTTTGTGACTGCATTTGCCTTTGGTGCACATTTTAAAACACCCCTTTTAATTTCATTCTCAATATTAATTAAATCATTCGCGTCATCTGCCAAAAAATCAGCTAGACCCATTTCATAGGCTTCTTTTCCAGAAAATCGTGCTGCCGTTAACATTATTCTTCTAGCTTTTGATAGGCCTATTCTTTCTGTTACAAAAGGAGCAATTTGAGCTGGGGGTATGCCTAAGGTTGTCTCTGTAAGCGCAAACTTACAATCCTTAGTTACCACAACAATATCGCCGGTACACAAAAGACCGAGCCCACCAGCCATGGCTGCACCTTCGGCAAGCATAATAACTGGCTTTGGAAAAGAATTAATCATATCAAAGAACTCACCTGTCATTGCACTTGCATTGTAAACATCTTCTAGGGCTTGTTCGCCTCCTTGAAAACCAGACTTAAAACTCTTTAAATCACCCCCTGCACAAAAAACTCCACCTTCTCCCCTCATCGAAACACCTCGAATGGACATATCTTCCCTAATAGAACCCAGAACATTTTTGATATCTGAGGTCAATTCTTCTGTAAGAGCATTTCTTTTTTCTGGTTGATTAAATGAAATTGTTAACCATTTATCATTTAACACTAAATCAACAGCTTTTGTTTCAGGTAGATTATTCATAAGTCTAAATCTTATTCATTTCCTCAATAGCATTATAAGCATAAATATCTTGCAGTCGAATCTTAGCAATATTCGTATTTCTTAATAAAAAATTTCTTGTTCTAGTAATTAATGGATTAGTAGCGTGGTACACCATAGCCTGTTGTTTTGACATTTTTTGAATTTTATTGGTCCTTTGCAATCTTGTTTGCTGATATTTTTGCTGAATTAATTCAAAATTAGATTGAAATTTATGACACAGAGAACCAAAAATATATGCATCTTCAAGTGCTAGATTTCCCCCCTGTCCTAAAAAAGGCAACATAGGATGAGCGGCATCACCAAGTAATGTAATATTATCTTTGAATATGGTTTTAAGCGGAGGCCTAACATACATACCCCATTTAAATACTTTAGATGAAGATTTAAAGATCGACTGTAAAAAATTATCATATTCACTAAGATCATTCCTTAACTCATCATGAGTGCCCTCTCTTCTCCAAGTTTCTTGATTTTTATTTTTATCTTTAAAAACTGCAATAAAACTTGTTTCCAATTTATTATTAACTGGGTAACAAACTATATGACTGTTCGAATTAAAGTATAAATTAATGTGTTTGCTATCAGATAGCCCAATACCTCGCCAAGCAGAGTAGCCACTATAGTCAGGGATTTCCCTTGAGTTAAAGTTTTTAGATCTAATTATTGATTTTATTCCATCACATCCCACTACATGATTAGCAATATAAGAGCTTCCATTTTCAAACGTTAATTTATTTACTTTTTCATCATAAAATTCCAGTTGATGATTAAATATAATTTCCCCACCTAAGTTTTGATATTGATTGAACAAAACTCTAATAATTTCTCTTCTATTAGTTGTTAAAATATTACCAAATTCATTTGATGTGATTTTTTTAATTAAAGCCCCACTTGAATATTTGAAGCATACACTGAGAGGATTACATGAGTTTTTCTTCACTTCATCAAGAATACCGATTTGCTCTAATAAAAGAAGACCATTTGGAGAAATTGTAATCCCTGCTCCATATTCACTGATTGTTTTTGATCTTTCAAATAAAGTACATTCTATTTTTTTTTCTCTCAAAATACATCCAAGCATCAACCCAGAAATTCCCGCACCAATTATTGCAATATTTTTTCTATTCATAATTTCCTAAATACTATCAATGGAGATGAACAAGAAATAGAAAAATTTTCTCCGATCGAATAATTACTAATACCATGAGTTGCTGATGATAATTTTGATTTATCTAGGTTATATTTTAAGCCTTGTGTTGTTATTATATTGTCTTTATCCATCGATATAAGTGATACTTTTCTCATTGGCGTGGCTTCGAAATCTCTTTCGCCATTTACAAATTCTATTGAATATAAATCTGATAAAATTTCAATATTCAGTTGTTCGATATATTCGAGTGAAACGAGAATGGTTGCTAAATTTTGATCATCTCTCTCACCTGTTGCCCCAACCAAAATAATGTCTCTTATATTTTTACTCAGACAGTAATTGAGAGCCTTTTCTAAATCGTTAGTATTTTGATCTTCATCTTTAATTATTAATATGTCTTTACTAATTTTATTAATATCAACTGAATCTAAATCACCAATTACTACTGATGGCGTAATATTTAATTCTGATGCTAATTCATATCCATTATCAACGCATATTACATTTTTAGCATTTTTTAATATTTCTATAATTTTTTTGTTCTTAGGTTTTTTGCCGTTGGCAATTAGTACTGATGATGAGTCCAAGGATTGATCTTTCTTAGTAAGCAATGGGTCCCGAGATTACTTTGAATCGTTCCTCCTGAACTTGAAAGAAGTAGGATATATTTGTTCCTTGTCTTCTAGTTTCACTAAATGTCACGCTTCCAGTCTGAAGAGGGTCTTCGAAATCCTTTATAGACTCCATTGATGATACAAAGTTATCAACAGTAAGTTCTTTGCCGGCTCTTTTGACTGCTTCAATCAGTATATCTGCAAATATATATCCATATAAAGCGCCTGTGTTTGGATCGTATCCATAAATACTTTTAAATTTATCCCACCAGTCCTTTTCTACTTTATTGGCGGTATCATAATATGGAAAAACAAGGGAATTTAAACAGTACAAACCATTCATAACACCATTAGGCTGCTCAGCAACTACAGTATAATAACTCGCAGAAGTGGTAACAAAGTCAACATCTGTCCAATTAATTTCTTTCGATTTGATGAAAGGTAGAATGGTTGTTCTCACAATAGTTCCCATTGCAACCAGGTCACAATTTGCATTTTTTAACTTTTTGATTTGAGCTGTAAAGTCTGTGTCAGTGGGCTTTGCTGATGCACGTTCTACTAAATTCATTCCCATTTCTTCTAATTGATCTTCTGTTGCATCAACAATTTCTTGTCCAAAGTCAGTATCTTCATACAAAACACATACATTTTTACGATTATTGTTTTCAACTAAATACTTTATACCAGTTCTAATTTGGTCGTAATAAGTAGATCCCGATGTAAATTTTAATTTATGAAAAGGTTCATACATTGAACGTGCAGCTGTAAGAGGAAATAAATTTGGCACATTTAACTTTAGTTGATCAGTCAATACCGCATTATTCATCGGCGTACCGAGTGAACCTAACATCAGTGCGACTTTATCTCTTCTTAATAATTTATTAGCAGCTTGGACTGATCTTGGAACAGTATACTGATGATCCTCCACTATAAATTTAATTAAACGCCCATGAGCCCCACCTTTAATATTAAATTCATCAAATCGCATATTTGCACCATCAACACTTTGTTTTCCAATCATTGATGCTGGACCACTTAGGTCGGTATGCATTCCAACAAGAATTTCTGTATCAGAAATTCCCTGATCTGCTAAAGCCACATGCGAAGTAAAAATGAATAATAATAAAATAAAATATTTATTCATAATTAATAAGTATACATCACATCATCAACTTGAACAAATTTACCATCTTGAACAACAAACAAAAATGCATCATTTGCTCCTAAGTGTTTATCTGGTCCCCATGACAAAATACTTTCACCAAAAGGTATCTTATAGTCTTTTATACTTTCAAGAGCTGTAATAAATGATTCTGTTGTTAAATTATGTCCAGCAATTTCCAGAGCTCTAGCTGTTACATCCATATACATATAGCCATAGGCAGAGCCAATATTAGGAGTGTTTCCAAATAAGGATTCATACTTATCAATCCAATTACAGATTTCTTCGGAGCAGGAACTTTTGCTTGGCGTATCAAATTGAGCAAAAGTATAAAACCCATCAGTTATTCCACCAGGTTGACTAGCTATAACAGGGTGAAAACTTGCAACTTGACCAAAGAAAAGAGCATCCCATCCCATTTGTTTTGCTTTTGCATAGCCAATTATTGTATCTTTAACAATTGTTCCCATTGCCACAGCTTCACAATCAGCATTCTTTAATTTAGTAATTTGAGATGTTAAATCAGTATCAGTTGGTTTATTTGTAGCCTTCTCATGAAGAGCTAGATTCATAGATGAAAGCTGGTCAATAACTGCGTCATAAGTTTCTTGTCCAAAATCATTATCTTGATACAGAACGCAAATTTTATTTTTACCTTGATCTTCAATAGCCCACTTTACCCCTGATCTAATTTGATCATAGTATGATGATAACGCACCAAATTTTAATCGATGTAATGGATCAGTCATAGATCTTGCTGAAGATAGTGGAAACAGGTTTGGAATATCTTTTGCTTCTTGCATTTGAAACACTGCATTATTCATTGGCGTTCCAAGACTTGCTAACATCAAAAAAATCTTATCTTTATTAATAAGTTTATTTGCCGCCTGTACTGCTCTAGGCACCTGATATTGATGATCTTCTGCAAATAAAACAAGCTTTCTTCCGTGGATACCACCATTTTCATTAATTTCATCCATTCTCATCTTTACTCCCTCAACAGAGTATTTGCCAAAAGAAGAAACTGGCCCGCTAATATCTGTATGCATTCCAATCTTAATTTCTTTATCGGATATGCCTTGATCAGCAAAAACAGAAAAATTAAAAAATAATATAGTAAGAACAGATATTGCGTATTTAAGCATTTTTTATCTCCAATTGAATTTAGTTATTAATATTAAGCAGTTTTATACATTGCTTCAATTATATTAGTATACTTTTGATTAATAAATTTTCTTTTTAACTTCATTGTTGGCGTTAATTCATCATCTTCTGCAGTTAATTGAACATCAATAAGTGAGAATTTTTTTACCTGCTCCACATTTGCGAATTTCTTATTTACTTGATTAACTTCAAGCTCAATTAAATCAATAATTTCTTTTGATTTACATAAACTCTCAAAATTAGAAAATGGCACATCATGGTCTTGTGCAAACTTCATTACATTTTCTTCATCTATCATTATCAAGCAAGAAAGAAATTTTCTTTTATCACCAATAACAACTGCATCAGATATGAATGCACTAAATTTTAATTCATTTTCAATTTCAGATGGGGAAATATTTTTTCCACCCGCTGTAATAATAATATCTTTTTTTCGATCAGTAATTTTTAAGTTACCGCTATTATCTAAATGTCCAACATCTCCTGTATGAAGCCATCCATCAATAATTGTTTCTTCAGTTTGTTCAGGTTTATTTAAATACCCACAAAATACACCAGGTCCTCTAAATAAAATTTCACCATCCTTTGCAATTTGAACTTCAGAGCCATCAATAGCTCTTCCAACACACCCTTTTTTTATTTCTCTTGAATAAAAAGCAGTTCCAATACCTGCTGTTTCAGTCATTCCCCATCCTTCACGCATATCGAGACCAATTGATAAATACCAATCAATTAATTCTGGTGAAATTGGTGCGGCACCGCTCAGTACATACCTGCAATTATTAAGACCTAGAAGTTTTTTAATATTTTTTAGGACAAACTGATCACAAAACCCAAACAGTAATTGAGTTGTAAAAGGTACAGGTTCACCATTAAGAATATAGTCTTTTCTTTTACTGCCTACCGATATTGCAAATTTATAAAAAGCTTTTCCAATGAATGTTGCATCTTTCATTGTAATCGTAATAGAAGAATAAAATTTTTCCCAAATTCTTGGAACAGCAATAAAACCTGTTGGCGATACTTCTCGAATATTCTCAGGTACAGTATCTATGCTTTCTGCAAAGTTTATAACTGCAGCTGATTGAAGAGGATACATAACCGAAACAGTTCTCTCTAATATATGACAGAGAGGTAAAAATGATAATTGCTCATCATTTTCTTGCGGTTTAAATATATTTATCCCTGTATTAATTTGATAAACAATATTTTTATTGCTAATCATAGCTCCTTTAGAGGGGCCGGTAGTGCCTGATGTATAAACTAGGATAGCAATATCTTCAGGGCTTACTTTTGCCATTAAACTTTCAAATAAATCTGGATTATTTTTATCAATTAATTCACCTAATTTAATTAATTCACTAAATGATATAACCTGTGGATCAGAAAAATCATGCAATCCTTCTAAGTCGTAAATAATGATTTTTTTTAAAGAGGGACAATTTTCTCTCACTTCTAGAATTTTGTCTAATTGCTCCTCATTTTCAGCAAAATAGAAATTAGTTTTAGAGTCATTAACTAAATATTCAACTTGTGATGATGAGTCTGTTGTGTACACACCACTTGAAATACCTCCAACACAAATAACGCCTAGATCAGTAAATAACCATTCAGGAATTCCTTCACTTGCTATTGAAACAACATCATTTTTATTCAAGCCAAGAGAATTTAAAGCTAAGCCAACGTACTTAGCTTTATCTCCATACTCTCTCCATGAAATTGATTGCCAGATACCAAGATCTTTCTCGCGCATTGCAGTTTTATTCTTTCTTTTATTAACTGCATTCCAAAAAATCTTTGGTACGGTATCTAGCGCCACATTTTCTTTTTCTTCCATCTCTTTTCTCCTCGAATACCGGCATCTTGCTGCCCCAAATAAAATTCCTTAATATCTTCTTTATCTAATAACTCAGCACTATCACCTTCCATTACTATTCTTCCAAGTTCCAACACATAACCAAAATCAGAATTACTGAGTGCTATATTTGCATTTTGTTCAACAAGAAGTATGGTTGTTTTTAACTCTTTATTAATTCTTACAATAATCTTAAAAATTTCTTTAACTAACTTTGGCGATAAGCCTAGTGATGGCTCATCTAATAACATAATGCTTGGCCTGCTCATTAAAGATCTGCTAATACAAAGCATCTGTTGTTCTCCTCCAGATAATAGCCCTGCAGGCTGATTCATTCTTTCTTTTAAAATTGGAAAATAGTTAAACACTTGCTCTAAATCTATATTTATTTCTTTCTGATCATTTCTTGTAAATGCTCCCATTTGGAGATTTTCAAGCACGCTACAATATGGAAAAACTTCTCTTCCTTCGGGAGAGTGACTCATTCCTAGTTTTAATATTTTGTCTGGATCCTTTTTTTGTATTTCTTTCCCATCTAAAGTAATTTTACCTTTTCTTGGATCTATTGCGCCTGAAATTGTTTTAAGAATCGTTGTCTTTCCTGCACCATTCGACCCTAAAATTGTAACTATTGATCCTTTCTTAACTTCAAAACTAACACCCCTAATAGCCATGATTGGACCATAGTAAGTTTCAATATTTTCAACTTTTAAAAGAGATTCATTCATTGTCTTAATTTAATAGTTTCTTAGGGATAGGAATTTTTCTACTTAAAAGTATTTGTGCATAAGCTTTTCCTTGAGGATCATTTCTCAAACTTGCTGGTCCACCTCCACCTAGTACGTCATGAAGTAAAAAATTAATAGAGTATGATCCAGGAAGTAAAAATTTTTCAATGTCCCCTTTTAGAAATTTACTAAATGATTTTTTTACAAATTCTTCAGTTAAATAATGACATAAAGCTGGAAAATATTTTTGATCTCTTGCGATAATCCCAATATTTGCTTTATCTCCTTTATCTCCACTTCTTCCATAAGCAATATCAATTAATGGCACATCAATAAGCTCTTCTTCGATATCGTTGTATTCAGGTTTTGATGGTCTAATAGTTTGATTGAAATCATAAATTTCTCCATATGATACTTTTATATCATGCTCCTTATCATCAATTATTTTTATTGGCACTTTTGATTTAGGGATTAAAAATGAAAAAAGTCTCACAACTGGCGATGGCTTTGGTCTAGCTCCAGCGAATCCAGAAAGGCCTGGTGGAGTTGCTAACCCAAGTCCTACAGACTCTTTAAGCATAATACCAATAGCTCTTATGTCTTCATGTTTAGCTGCAAACTTCAAAACAACTTCTTTATTATCGTGCGCCTCATCAATGTCTGTTGAATATTGACTATTGCTTCCGATTACCTCAATACTTGTTTCATCAAAATCAGGTATATTCATGGCCCTCATAATTGTTTTTGATCTTTGAAAAATTGCATCGCCAAAAACTTGTGCTTTCTTATCAGCATTAATCCCAACGAAGGAACACAAATGGCCGCCCCTAAATCCATCGGCATACGTCACACTTACTTTATAATCTTTTGGAGATGGATACCCTTTTGCGCCTGAAACTTGAATTTTATTTTTTTCAATTTCAATCAATTCTACATTTGAAAAATCACAAATTACATCGGGAAGAATATAAGCTTGAGGATCACCTATTTCATAGAGCATTTGCTCTGATATTGTGCCAATGTTAACGATGCCAGATGAAGATTTAGATTTAGTACAAGTGAATAAGCCACCGCTTTCAACTTCAACTATTGGATAACCTATATCATTTAAATTTTCTGATACTTGTTCCCAGTCTGTAAAATTACCTCCTGTACTTTGAGTTCCACATTCAATAATATGACCGGCAAGACTTCCTGAAGAAAGTAAATCATAGTCATTTTCATTCCATCCAAATGAATATATACATGCTCCTAATGTAACTGCACTATCAACGCTTCTACCTGTTATTACAATATCTGCTCCATTTTCAAGAGCTTTAGCAATAGGAAAAGCTCCGAGGTAAGCATTAATGCTAGCAATTTTATTTGGATCAGGAAAATCAACTCCAGAATACATTTCTAAAACCTTATCTTTGTTTAGATTCTCTTTCTCAGACATTAAATCATCACCTAAAATGACAGCAACTTTAAGATCTAAGTTTTGTTCTTTGATTAATTCTCGTAAAGCATCTGCACATGCATTAGGATTCACTCCGCCAGCATTTGATAATATCTTAATTTTTTGATCCGCTATTTGCCTTAAGTTTAATTTCATAACACTTGATACAAAATCAGTGGCATAACCCTTTGCAGGATCCTTACTTCTAGCTCGAGCCATAATAGACATTGTAATCTCAGCTAGATAATCATAGACGATGAAATCAAGAGAATTTCCATTAAGCAACTGAGGGGTAGCGATAACAGAATCTCCCCAAAAACCGCTAGCTCCACCTATTCTTATTGATTTTATCATTAGGTAGGAAGTATATATATTTTTTGCAAAAAAACTTATATTTTCTTACTCATGGCAATAAGTTTCACAGACTCAATCAAGAAAGCATTTATAAAAGCTTTTGATTTTAAAACTCGTTCGTCAAGAGCGGAGTTTTGGCATTTTTATTTATTTACAGTCATTGTGGGTATGATTGGTATTCAAATTGATCAATATCTTTCATTAGAGTTAATAAATTTTGAATTATCACGTTCACCTAACAATGAATTTATTTTAGGTCATTTTTATTTATTCACTTATTTTTTATTCTTAATTCCCTCGCTTTCACTCTATATAAGAAGATTGCATGATACAGATCGATCTGGATGGTGGCTATTGATAATGGCAATACCTTTTATTGGCTTTGTGACAATTGTAATGTTTTGGCTTCTTAAGGGAAATGAAAAAAGAAATAGATATGGAGACCCAGTGATTTAGGAGACTCGTTTTACTTTAAATCTCTATATTCACTTCGATAATAAATTAAAGGTTTTTTATTTTCATCAATTGATAGATATTCAACTTCTCCAATGACTAATACGTGATCTGCAATATCTATTTTTTGAAAAACTTTTAATTCAATATGACCAAGGGCTTTATCTAAAATAATATTCCCATTCTTCGATATTTGATGTGCAACTTTTTCAGCTTTATTTGTTTCTTTAGAAGCAAATAGTTTCGAAATATCTTTTTGATCAGAGGATAAAAAATTAATAGCGAATTTATCTTTTTTTAGGAATTCAACATAATCAGTCTCGGTTTTGTAAATATTAAAGATCATTAAAGGTGGGTTTAGACTTAATGATGCAAATGAATTTACTGTAAACCCACTTGTATGAGAAGTTGCGACACAAACACCAGTAGCAAATGAACCGAATGCTTTTTTTAGCTGTTCAACTTCAAATTTGTTATCTGACATAATTGTAATTGTAAATTATTAGCTTAATTACACTAATATTGATTTGAGTAAAGGGATATATCCCTTCTTTATTTCCATTCTATTGGTATATTTTTTAGCGATCAATAAGTTGTGAGCATGCTTTAACTTGTAACATGGAACAAACATAAATAAGTGATGCTCTAGATGATAATTCACATAATATGGAGCAACAAAACAGCGTTCGATAAATGATGCGTGAGTTGTCCTTGCATTATTAAAATCATCACAATCATTAGGGACAACTGCATGTTCTGCAATATTACGAATTCTATAAAAAAATTGAAAAATAGTTAGAGCGGGCACTAGCCAAAAAGCAAAATAATACCACCAGCTGCCTACAATACTCATAGAGATAAATATTAAGAATTGTGATAATAAAATTCCTCTTAATGTCGTTTTTGATTTGAAGCCCGAGATTTCTTTTCCATCTACTTTTAAAGTATCATTATCAAAAGTTTTTTTAATAGACTGATATCTTTGCTTAATACCTGTTATTCCACTCAAATCTCTTAACATTTTTCGAATAAAACTACTCATTGTAATAGGAAATGGCTTTGAAAGAACCAAGTCTGGATCATCTTCGGTTTGGGTGTGTCTATGATGTTTTAAATGATAATGTCTATAATCATATGTATCAACTGCCATTGGAAATGCGCAGAAGAATTGAGAAATATAGTTATTTAATTTTACGTTATTTGCAATTAATCCATGCGCACCTTCATGCATCAGAATTGCAAGTCCCAATTGTCTACCAGCAATAAAGGTAATTATAACTAAATATAAAATGAAGCTTGGGAATAAAGTATAAACAAATAAGAGTGAAAATATGACAAGCCACGCATGTACAACTAACAAAGTTCCCATTAAAGAACTTTTTGTTCTCAGATATTTAATTTGAGAAGAGTCTAATATCTCATCAGGTTTGATTGCTGGCGTAGTGACCGTCATACCGTTAATATAGCCTTAAAATAAGCTAGCTCAATAATATTTAACTTATTGATTTTATTGTAAGCTTTTATGTTATTTTTTTATGACGATAAAAATTAAGCATAAAATTTAGTGTATCAGCAAATCATATTTGCCATAAAATTTTAGTTTAAATTTACAAGGAGTTAATATGAACATAATTAGAAATTTTTTTATTATCTTATCGAGCTTCATCATCCTAGGCACATCTAATGTATCTGCGTTTGTCTTTGATGTTTGGGAGATTGAGGGTAGTAATCCACAGGAAGTTGCTGAAGCTACGACAAAGTTTAAGGCTCTAGCAATGGCGGGCGGTGCTCAGTATTTAGACATTAGATCATCTGTTAAAATAAGAGGTGATCGATCTCAAGATACAAGTTTTGTTATAGGATACTACGAAAATATGCAAGCGATGTTAGAAACTAATGCGTTAGTTCAACAAAATCCTGATTGGCTTCAATCAACTTTTGGAGATAACGATGGTGTAGTCACTACCTCTGGTACTTTTGGGAATGATGCAGAGTTTACAGGAGAAATCGAAGTGGGTAATGCAGTCGCATACTCATTTGCTGAAGTGAATGATGGCATAAACTTTTTCTTTAACTTTCCAAAAGTAGCAAAAATGATGGCTGAAGCTGGAGCCCCTGCTGCCATCGGTATAGCAAGCTGTGCAGTTTGTGGAAGTGAAACACTTCCTGCTAATACAGTGATGTGGATGTCAGCAGCAAATTCTAGTGATCTTGGTAAGGCTATGGATATATTTAGTTCAAATAAGATGCAACGATGGATCTATTCAAACTTGGCTCCTCACCTAAACATTACTGACGGTGGAATCCATATTGTTACTAGTAATTAATACCTTTTGATAGGAGCCCTGAAAATAACTATTCAGGGTTTCTATTTCAAATATACTTTCTTTAAATTTTTTGTAACAAATTTACTTACACAATAATAATTAGACAATCATTATCTTATAGTTTGATCTGTGGCCAAAACTTGATCATTTATTTGCTCTCTATAGAAGATATAAATTCCACCAATTACGATAATAAATATTCCTATCCAACTTTGAAATGAAATGGTTTCACCCCATATTAATCTGCCATAAATGACTGCCCATACCAATAAAATGTACTCAAAAGGAGCAACAATATATGGCTTTCCTAACCTATAAGCACTTATCGTAAAAACAAATGCTAATACTGCAGTTAATCCAACAAGTATCATTAATAATAAGTTGATATCAAAATTATATGCCCATGATCGGAACATGAAGTCTGTGATTTGATTAGATGGGTCATGAAGATTAAATATATTTCCGATTAAAGCGCTGATTGGACATAAGATCATTGCCGTAAAGTAAAAATGAAAAGTTTGAGCATATACATTATCTTTATCTGAAGTAACTTTAATAATAATCATCGCTCCCGCATAACACATTGCACATAAAATCGGAAAAATCATGAAATAATTAAATTCACTTTTAAATGGGTCTGCTATAATTAGAACTCCTAAAAATCCAAACAAGACTGTAAGCCAACGCCTTATACCAATAGTTTCACCTAAAAATACTTTGGATAGAATGGTGACAAAAAAAGGTGCTGTAAAAAACAATGATGTACAAATAGCAAAAGATAAATTTGCTAAACCAACATAAAATAAAGCAAAACCAAATAGAAATATTATTCCTCTAAATACTGTTAATGAAAGATAATTGGTTGAAAACTCTATTTTAATCTTCATAACTCGTAAATAAGCGACAAGTAAAGAGGATCCTACGATGCTTCGAGTAAATAGAATTTGAAAAGTAGAGACTTCATTTGATAAGAGTCTAATCAATACATCCTGAATAGAAAAAATGGACATCCCTACTAGAATGCAAATAATTGATAATAAATTATTATCTAATTTATTCATAAGTATTTAATGAGCGACCAATGAAAAAGTTATCCTAGCTTTTCGAGAACTAGTTCACTCCAATAAGATGATCCTGTTACTAATAGTTTATCATTAAAATCATAATCTGAAGAATGCAACGTCTTACCACAGGATCCATCTATTCCATTTCCAATTAGAATATAACAACCTGGTTTTTTCATTAACATTTGAGAAAAATCTTCAGAAAATAATTTTGGTTCGCAATCTCCATCTACATTTTCTTTTCCAACTAGTTTTTCAGCAACCATTGATGCAAATCTTGCCTGCTCTGGTGAATTAATTGTCATATTGGTTCTAGTCCTATATTCAAATTTTGCTTCTATACCATGTGCCTGAGCCATGCCATTCACAATACTTTTCATTGATTCTTCCATGATTTTATTTGAATCAGGAGATAAAGCTCTCGTATCCCCTAATATAAGTGCATATCCTGGTAAAACATTTTCAGTCCCATCAGTAATAAATTCTGTAACAGAAACTACACCATTAACTGCCGGGTTTAATTTTCTTGAAACTATAGACTGAAGAGCAGTAATGATCTGAGTACCAACAGTTATTGTGTCAACTCCCATATGTGGTAACGCAGAGTGTCCTCCTATACCTTTTAGTTCAATACGAAATAAACTTTCGCTACCAGTAATTGTTCCAGCTCTTGTTGCAAATGTTCCAACTTCCATTCCCGGTAAATTATGAAATGCATAAATTTCATCCATTGAAAAACGATCGAATAAGCCATCATCAATCATAGCTTGAGCACCTTGAGTTTGTTCTTCATCTGGCTGAAAGACAAAATAAGCTGTTCCATCAAAATCTTCTTTTTCAGCTAAATGTTTAGCCGCTCCCAATGCCATCGTAACGTGACCATCGTGACCGCAAGCATGCATTTTGCCATCATGCTTGGATTTGTAATTAAATGTATTAGCTTCATTAACTGGCAAAGCGTCCATGTCAGCTCTTATTCCAATACTTCGATTTGAATTTCCTTTTTTGATAACGCCAACTAAACCTGTTCTACCAATATTATTATGAACTTCAATATTTGAAGACTTTAGTATTGACTCAATTTTTTTTGAAGTTTCAGTAACGTCAAAATTTAACTCCGGTTGTGAATGAAATTCTCTTCTTAATTTTATCAGATCATTTTCTAGATAAGATGTTCTCATAAAATAATATTAGTTTATGTACTATAAAAGAGCTGGAAGCATTAAGAACAAGATAAGAGGTAGCCTCATCTTTTTTTGATATAGTTTTTTGCAAGGTTCGTAATTTTCTTCTGCTCCACAGTCAAGTTCATCAGTATAGGTAATCTTTGACTCTGGGTTATACGGCTGACTTAAGATCTCAATTAACGAATTTTTTAGGATAATTGAATTTTTTTCAAATGTTCTAGGTGACAAATCGTACAAATGAACAAGGGTTTCATTATAAATTTTATATGCGTAATGAGGTGTATTATTTAGCTCTGATTTAAAAAGATCAAAAATTTGGTTTGCATCTTTTGTTTTAGATCTCTCATTAAACGCCTTCTCAGTTCTTAATTTAAATTCTTCGGGAGCTCTTTTAAAATAAATATTGTCGAAACCAAGAATATCCATTGAGTCAACAAAATTCGAGAAGCTTGAAGAATTAATTTTGTTAACTTGAACAGGGTTTGAATTTGGATCATCAGGAGAACCGGCCACTGATACAGGGATGAATGAAAAAATGAAGAAGAAAGTTAATATAAATATTTGGCGATAATGCATAGTCTCATGATCAAAGTTTGATTTAAGATACTATAAATTTAGATCAATTAGAATATTTTTATCTCTTTCTTTTGGAATTTACTCGTTTTTATAATAGCTTACCATTATGGATACTGACGAATTAGAGCCTGTTAAAAAGATCAAAAAAATTGATTTTGATGAATTAAGTATAGAAGAACTAAAAGACTATATTCTTGAAATGGAGACAGAAATCAAAAAATGTCATGAGTACATAAAAAGTAAACAAAGCGATAAATTAAAAGCTGAGGAACTATTTAAATAGTAATGAAAGATTTTAGCGTTTGGCCTGGCGTTCTTATTGTTTGCTTTGTTGCAATTACCATATTAACAATTTTTCCATCAAAACATAAACAATGTATTGATAGAAACAGCACAATCATAGAAAAACTTCAAGAAAATGACGCTGATAGAGAAACAATAAAGAATAAAGGGTATGAAATTGGTATTGGCTGTAGAGCTGATACAAATTTTAACCTAACAGAATAATTTATTCACCCCATGCTCCCGCAAATTCATAAACAATTGCAGGTGTATCACCAACTACCATTCCGTCATGTCCAGGCTGAATAGAGTATGCATCTCCAGCATGATAAGTAGCTTCAGTACCATCATTATGAATAGCTTTTACACTTCCTTCTACAATAACACCAAGGTGAGTAGCCTGACAGCTTTCTGTGCCAACAGTTGGCTTAACATCATCAGACCATTTCCATCCAGGTTGAAGAGTAAGCTTTAATACTCTTTGGCCTCCAACATTGACAGCTTCAATACGCGCATTATTAAAATTTGTATTAACTTCATCTGCGCTACTAAAACTTTTTACTTCAATTGAGCTCATTATTATTCTCCTTTTTATTTAGTTTCCTTGATTTTAAACTTTACCCCATTTAATTATATTCCATACACGTTCATGTATATAAAACATAATAGTATTGAATATTAGCTGAATAAAAGCAATAGTACTACTAGTTGTGATATCGCCCAAAATAATAAAACTAATTAAAAATGTACAAAATGTCCCTGTCAATCGCCAAGATATGGTTTTGACAAGGCTTCTTACGATAGTGTCCATACTGTAACATCATGAATAATTTCATCCATGAAACTCCTTTCTCAGCACAATCTTAATTTATATTTATAATTAATTTGGAAAATTAATTAGAGCATCATCAGTCATTACAGTCATTTGAGTGGTTTCTGTCAAAGCTCCAGCGTCTTGTCTTGCTTTTATCAATTCTTCATCATTTTTAAATGCCATGAGACCTTCTTTGTCTTCATAATGCATAATCACGACCATTGAATTGTCATCCTCAGCATGCGATCCAGCAAATAAGATCTTACCTTTAAAGCCTTCTAGTTTATGTCCATTCTCATGAACCATATCTTTCCACGATTTAAAACCTTTAGATAACTTTTGGGTTAACATTACATACATAATTAGTTTTCCTTTATTTATTTCTCCATAGTTGCAATGACTTCTGCGTTAAAAGACATATCACTTTGATATTCAGACATTTTTGCCATTTTCTCAGCACCAGGATGAGACTGCCATAATTCAAAATGTTTCATCGCACCTTGATCTGTTACATAAGCCTCGTACAAAGAATAAATCATTTTACCTGACGGCCCTTTTTCTAAATCGTTATCTATGTATTGAGGGGCTTTTGAGACTGAGTAATCAACAATCCTAGGTTCAGCATCGCCTGACAAATTATGGGTTTCTCTCATCCATGTCTCGTGCTCTTGAAAAAACTGTTCTACCTCAGATATCATATCTTCAGGCACAATCCACTGAGTAGCTATTGTATAGTGTGATTTATTTGTTGTCATAATTATTTATGTCTCTTTCTTTAGATTGTTTACTTCGTCATAGCGTTAAATGCAGTTAAAGTATCATCAAAAGTCATCATAACTTTCATTTGATTGTCCTCAACTTCAAAGTAATGACCAAACATTGTGTCCATTCCATCTGCAGTGCCTTTTACTAAAGCAAACACTTTATTGCCTTCACTAATCATTGATATAGGTGTAACCATGAAATTATTCCAGTACTCAGGAATCTTAGACATATTTGCTATGAAATTTTCTTTACCTTTATGTACACCTGATAGTGGATGCTTGCCTTCTTCTCCGGGAAACGTCCATGTTATATCGTTATGTACTATTTCGCCAAAAAATGTCTCCATATCTCCCGCGCCAAACAGGTCATATCCTTTTTGAACAACTTCTTTTGCTTCCATTTTTTTCTCCTTTTTTTAAAATTAATAAACTTCTTCGTGATAGATAATCTCAGGCTCTTTAGTCGACATTTCTACTAACTTTGGTATATCTCCAATTTCAACTCTCCAATTAACGTACGTTTGATGAGCCTCTTTATTATCCCAAACTTCATATAAAATTACCTCATTTGCATCTTTATTAAACCCACCTTTAATAAGTTTACAACCTTCATAAGATTGGGTATCCGATAGATTATTTCTAAACCAATCATTCATTTCATTAGCTTTATCTGGTTGAGGAAAAAATTTTACTGTTACTACTGTTGACATATTTATTCTCCTGGCTTTTTATAATTTTCTGATGCCGTTTTAGCTTTTGTAACGATTGATTTCATATCAACTTCTTCAAGTATATCCATACTCGTCATTACTCCTGATGTCATTACTGCAATTTTCATGCTAGCTACTGTATCGAAATCAAGCCCATCTATTCCAACAATGACATCACTCGAACCTCTTACAATACTAAACATTGAAACACTGCCGCCCATTGACTCTACAAATTGTGTAATTGCTGCTGACCGATCAGAGTCTGGGTTACTCATCATGCCCGTTAAAGCAGGGCTTGCATAACTGCCAAGTATATAAAACTTACTCATATAAAATCTCCTTTGAAATAAGAGAATTATGAACTAATTAAATGACAATTATATAAACTTTTTTATAACTATTAATTATACTAAAAATAATAGCCTGATTACTTGTAAAATATTATAAATTAAGACTTATGACTGAGCTTACTGTCTATACATATGCTGTCCCAATTATTGTTGCTTTAATATTAGGAGAGGCAATTTATTCAAATATCAAAGGATTAAATTTTTATAAAACAAATGACACCATAGGATCATATGGTCTATTGGCCGGCAATGTTGTCATTAGCCTTCTGACCAAAGGCTCATTTCTCCTATTTAATATCTATCTCTATCAATTCAGGCTTTTCACGATTAATGATCTCATGCATGTTTTTTTTGTGGTTGCGCTAACATTTGCAGCCATAGATTTCATTTACTATTGGTTTCATCGCTGCTCACATAGAATTAAATTTCTTTGGGCTATGCACATGAATCATCATTCCAGTGAGGAAATGAATTTCGTTGTTTCTTTACGACAAGCGTGGTTTGCGCCATTTGCAAAAGTTATTTTCTTTATGCCTTTGCCCCTTATTGGGTTTGATCCCTTGATTACGGTTGTTGTTGGAATTATTTCAACATTCTGGGGTGTAGTCGGTCATACGCAATGGATCAATAAACTTGGACCGTTAGAATATATCTTTGTTACTCCTTCTCATCATCGTGTTCACCATGGCTCAAATGATCAATATATTGATAAAAACTTTGGAAATCTTTTAATCATATGGGATAAATTTTTTGGAACATTTGAACCTGAAGATGAAAAAGTTATATATGGAATAAAGGAAAATGTTAAAACATTTAACCCTTTTAAAATTACGTTCATGCTTTGGATTAAAATGTATGAAGAGTCTAAATCTGCAGTTGGATTTAAAGAAAAATTCTTAAGTTTCTTCGGAACTCTTGAATGGAAACCAAAAAAATTACAATAAGGAAAATATTATGACAAAATTAAAGGGAAAAACATTATTTATTACAGGTGCTACTCGTGGAATTGGTTTTTCGATTGCTAAAAGAGCAGCAATAGATGGCGCTAATATTGTAATTGCTGCTAAAACAACAGAGCCTCACCCTACTCTTCCTGGAACTATTTATACTGCTGCTGATGAATTGAAAGAAGCTGGAGGCAATGCAATTGGAATAAAGACAGATATTCGTTTTGAAGAAGAAGTTAATGCGGCTGTTGAGCAGACAGTCAAAGAATTTGGTGGAATTGATATATGTGTGAATAATGCAAGTGCTATTAGCCCTACCCCTACACTTCAAACTGACATGAAGAGATATGATTTAATGCACAATATTAACACCCGTGGTACTTTTCTGGTTTCAAAAATATGTATTCCGCATCTTAAGAAAGCTGAGAACCCGCATATTTTAAATTTAGGACCACCTTTGAATATGGAGAGTAATTGGTTCGCTCCCCATGTTGCTTACACAATGGCTAAATATGGAATGAGTATGTGTACATTGGGCATGTCCACAGAATTAAAATCTTCAGGAATTGCAGTCAATTCATTATGGCCTAGAACAATGATCAATACTTCAGCTGTTACAAATATTCTTGCGAAAAGCATGGAAGACAAGGGTTTGAGCAAGTGCAGAACTCCAGAAATTATGGGTGATGCTGCTTATATAATCTTAACTCAAGATTCAAAAAAGTTTACTGGAAACATGTGTGTTGATGATAGCACAATCATTAAATCTGGAAAAACTGACTTAAGTGAATACTTGGCTACACCTGACGCAGATCCTTTCCCTGACTTTTTTGTAAATAAAGATGACGGAAACGATATTGTTTTAGATTAACGCCCTTTTGTTTTTCGATAAAAATATATCATTACAAAGTAATATATTGGCGTTGCAAGAACCCAAACAATTTGACCTTGAAATGTAACTTCACGACCAAATATTGAGAATAATGATGGATTGAACCAAGGTCCTAAAGGCATAAGAGGTGCCCATGACAATCGTGCATCACCACCAACTTGATTATAGTATAACACAATTTCAACCCAAATATTTTGAATTAAAAACCACGATAACAATATAACAAAAGCAGGGAGTAGAAATTTTTCAAAAGGAGAATTATTATTTTTAAATATATAAGATAAAAGAATAATACCAAACCACACAATTGATACATCACCTAAAGAATTTGTGATCCAATTAATTGAACTTGGAATAGCACAGCTTAACGCACCTGATCTTCTTAAATCAACAGCTTGTCCATCAAGCAGGCCAAAATTCAACCATATTTCCCATCCAAACATTGCAATGAAAAAAGATGAAATGATTGTATACGTGATCCACGATTTCATCATTCCTTTATAGGTGAGATAAGCAAAAAGAATAAACGGAGAAACGGAAACAGTATAAACGACTATTACTCTTCTCCATTCAATAGAATCTAATCCGCAATCAAAAAGCCACATAACTATTACAAGATTAATTTAGTTTATCTAGATAGCACCCTTTTTTTCCATTGAAAATGGATTGTACTGCTCTATCTTCAACAGATACTGATACTACAAGCGTCTCAGCATCAATATCAACTTTCATAACATTTACAGCATTTGCAAGATTGGGGTCTTCTAAAACTTGTTCCATAAAATTATTTAGTGAATCACTACAATGATCTGGATTTAACTTTGATACAAATACACAAGTGCAATAATGCTTAGAAACAGCTCCAATAAAAATGCCAGTCTCGTCAGAAAATGCATTGTTTATTGGAAAAATTAATATCGATATTAATAAAAATAGAATATATTGTGTTTTTTTTAGGGACTTCATAATGAAAATTATAATTTCAACATTACTAATGTTTTTTTATTTAATGGTCAATGTTTTAGCATTATCGCCACAAAAAAAACATGACCCAAATGTGAATTGGCCAACAAACGAATGGACAATAAACACTGAAAACTTTATTGGAAATTCAAATTTTAACAATAAAATCGAAAAATTATTTTCAAGTGACTCATATGGTATGTACGGAAAAACGAACTCTCTTTTAATAATTCAAAATGGAGAGATTATTTTTGAAAGATATAATGAAAGTATAAAAAGTGATACGAAGCTAGTGTCTTGGTCGATGGCAAAAAGTTATACTGCAGCAATTACCGGAATCATGTTGGACAAAGGTTATATTTCGAGTGTAGATGAAAAAAATTTGCTACCTAATTGGAACGATCTAAGAAAAGAAATTACAATTGACCATCTACTGAATATGAAACCTGGTCTCGAATTTATTGAGGAATACACAATTGAAGGTAGATCTGATACTGCAGAAATGTTATTTGATGAAGGAATGTTAGATCAAGCAAAATTTGCAGCTAATTATCCTCTAATAAAACTTCCCGGTACTTTTTATAACTACTCAACTGGTACCACAAATATACTTAGCTATATTCTTAAGAATAAACTTAATGAGAATGGATTAGATTATTTCAATTTCATTAACCAAAGTCTGCTGCGCCCACTTGGATTAAAAAACACTACTTTAGAGTTCGATAAATCAGGGACTTTTATTGGTGGATCATCTATTTATGCTTCTACGCGAGACTATGCAAAATTTGGCTATCTATATTTAAGAGATGGAGTTTGGGACAACGAACAAATAATTTCAAAAAAATGGATCGATAAAACACGAATTCCATCAAAACATACATATAATATGTATAGCAACAAATTTTGGCACGTGAATAAACATAGGAAAAATTCATTTAATTTTCCTGAAGATACTTACTACTGCGCTGGCTTTGGTGGACAATATATTATGATAATTCCTTCAAAAGACATAGTTTTAGTAAGACTTGGAGAAACATACAATACGTCAACTGATGATTTATTATCCTTCTTAGGTGAAATTGTTGTTGAAGTACCATCTAACTAATAATGACAAATATAAGGGCTGGATACAATTTATAATATCCACTATCGATTAATGAGTTTTGATTAGTAGCCAGTCAAATTTATATTTTTATTCGACATATTTTCTAATTTTGAGTGTTTTAATTTTTGCACATTATTGTTAACATAACTACATGTCAAACGATGTTAAATTCTTCGATAGCCGACAAAGATATTTATTATTTGTTACAACAACTAATGAAAAAGCTATCATTTCAGAAAAACTATCGCATTTAATTGATGATCTCAAGCCATCAAAGCCTGCACTTAAAATCTTTGATGCCGGTGTTGGAGATGGTGCCGTTCTTATGAACGTTCTTCGTATTTGTCATCAAAAGTTTCCAACTACTCCAATTTACGTTTCTTGTAAGGATGTCAGTATGGAGGATGCTAGATTAACAATTGAGAAGTTGGCAGATAGACTTGTAGAACATCCAAATATGGTATTTGTAATTTCTAATCTTCATTATTCTGAGGCAGGTCATTTAAGATCTAAAAATGATGAAAAACAGAAAAGAATGAATTGGAACGAAGTTGCTCTTGAAGGAAATTCATCATACAGATTTTATGAACAATTAAGAAAATTAGGTCCTATACTTAAAGAAAGTTGGAGAGTCGAAGAAAATAAGTTTGGCAATACAACTTATGAAAATCCATCAGTTATGGTTATTTACAGAAAAGATCATGAGTATGCTCTAGATCAAATAATTCCTTCAATTAATAGTTCTTTTAATGAGTTTGATTTAGTTATGGTATCACAAGCATATCGATCTAGAGCAACAGTTGAAAAAAAAGTTAACCTTGTTGTTAAGCCAATGATTGATTTAATTGCAAAAAATGGAAAATTAGCAATATTTCACTCTTGCGGCGATGATCCAGGGCTAGAAGCGATCACTAAATTATGGCCTGAAGAAAATCCTTTTCCAAATAAGGGAGAAGATATGATACAGCATTTAAAACAAAGTTATATTAATGACTCTTCTCTTACTTTCAAAAAACCTGAAGTTTTTAAATATAAACTTCGTTCTCAACCAAATGAAATTAATAGTGGGATTGCAACATCTTTGGTTTTTTCCGCATGGAACGCGTGCACATATGTAGCTCAAATGAGTGATCAAATGGTAAAGGAAAAAGAAGCTGATCAAACTTATGTCAAGTGTGTTGAAGATATCATTCGTGAAAATGATGGACTTTGGTTCAATGATGAATTATTAGTAATTGAAAGAAACTGATGCTTAAAAAAATATTAGATTTTGTTGGTGGTCAAGTAGCGTTGGCATATATTGTGGCATTTTCAATTCTTTTCATCTCAATGATATATATAGGCTTTTTCTAAACCTCTTTTAATTTTCAACTCCAAAAACATTTACAATTATCACGCCTGCAATAATCAAAATTAGTCCAATCGAAGTATATAAATTTGGGATTTGAGCAAATTTAAATATACCGACCAATGATGTTGCTAATATGCACAAACCCGCAAAAGATGCATAGGTCACTCCTATTGGAACAGTTTTCATTACATTTGATAAGCCATACATGCATAAAATTATAGTAATTGCACTTAACAAAGATGGAAGGACTAAAGAAAATCCCTCTGCAGATTTAGCAAAACTATTAGAAGCGGTTCCAAACAATACAGCTAATAACAAAAAAAAATATGGCAAAAAAGCTTTCATTAAAAAACTAGCTATTCCTCTCTTTTAATCTCAAGATACTTTTTTTTGGCCAGATTTTTTCTCTATCATACATCTTATCAAAACAATTTTTTAAACCTTCTAAATTAATCCAAGGGTCCTTGTCTTTCACAAAAATATGTGCTTCAGGTGGGAATCGATTGTGATCATTAAGAGTTTTTGTTCTTAGAGCTACCCGCTTTTCAGGTTCAGCAATTTTGTATCTACAATAAATATAAACACCACATTTAGTGCAAAAAAAGGCTTTTTGCCCGGCTCCACTGCCCGTAGGTAAATCAGTTGAATCTACTTCACCATCTATGGACAGGTCATCTTCATGGATCATTGAATGTATAACATATGATGAGCCCGTTGATTTTTTGCAATCTTTACAATGGCAGGCCTGGGTAAAATAAGGCTTTGATGAAATTGAATAGTTTACTTGGCCACATGCACAACTTCCTTTATAAATTTTCATAAACACCATCCTTCCTTTGCTATTAATGTAGGCTTATAATCACTTTTGACGTGAGTCTTAACCCATAAAGCTATTTGTTTCTTAGATGAAGTATTTGAACAAACTGTTTCGTCAAATCTCATTCTACCATTTGAATCATATCTTCCATTACGGCCGGCGTAGACTGGGGTAACAGTATTGTCATATGCGTTCTTGAATCCTTGCTCTTTAAAATATTTTATAAATTGAGCATTAAGTGAGTTTATTCCACCTGCATTATTTGTAACGTCGCAATTAATAGCTGTAGTAGAATTTAATTCTAGCCTTCCCCCACCTTGAACATCACACAACTTAAGAGAATTTTTAATAAATTGAACAGCTCGTTCATGCTGACTAATTGTTACTGCTCTTTTAGAATTTTCTATATACCCATTAAATGCAACTGTTCCAATAGCCGCCATTATTCCTAATATAGCAACAACAACTAAAAGTTCGATTAAAGAAAATCCCATATTCATAAATAAATCTTACATCAAGAAATCTGTTGACGATAGCAGTATGAACTATTAATCAATGAAAATTATGGTGAGCCCGCTGAGGTTCGAACTCAGGACAACTCCCTTAAAAGGGGAGTGCTCTACCAGCTGAGCTACGGGCTCTTAAAAGTGTAATATATATACAAATTTATCTTAAAGTATACTTCTAAAAACCAATTTCAATAGATTTAGACACTAAAAGATTCACCACAACCACATCGTTCAGTTTCATTAGGATTCATAAATACAAAACCAGATTTGAATTTATCACTTTTAAAGTCCATTGTAGATCCTAATAAAAACATTATTGCCGCTGGATCAATAAAAATTTTTAAATCATTATATTCAATAAGTTCATCTTTTGGATCAGCATTTTCAACATAGGTCATTTCGTAGGAATACCCGGCGCAACCACCTTCAGAAACAGCGATTCTGACACCAATCTTATCTTTTTCTGTTTCAGATAAAATTTCTTTTATTCTTATCATTGCATCTTGAGTAAGTGATAATACTTGTGTCATATTTACATCATATCCAATTCTAATCTTGCTACATCTGACATTCTGGACATATCCCATGGAGGATCCCAAACTAAATCCACCTTCACATCTTTTACCTCTTTTACAGACTTAACAGCATTACTCACATTGATCGGCAATTCCTCGGCAACAGGACAATTTGGAGAAGTCAATGTCATATCTATTAAGACGTTATTGTCCGGAGTGACCTCACATTTATAAATAAGACCAAGTTCGTAAATATCAACAGGAATCTCAGGGTCAAATACTGTTTTGAGAGCATTTATAATCTTTTGATCAATCTCATTAGTCATTTTTTTTTAACAGTTTAACAAAATCTCCATACCCTTTATCATTCATTTCATCAATATGAATAAATTTTAAGGAAGCAGAATTAATACAATATCGAAGACCTGTTTCAGTTGGGCCATCATCAAATAAATGTCCTAAATGACTATCCGCGTACTGACTTCGAACTTCAATTCTTTTCATAAAAAAAGAGTTATCTTCTACCTCAATTATTTCAATACCTTCAATTGGCTTATCAAAGCTTGGCCAGCCTGTGCCAGAGTCAAATTTATCTACTGATGCAAACAAGGGCTCTCCAGATATAACATCCACATAAATACCTAATTCTTTATGATCCCAATATTCATTAGCAAATGGTTTTTCAGTGCCATCTTTTAAAGCAACTCTTTTTTGCTCATATGTTAGTGACGCAATTGCTTCAGCTCTATCTTCTGGAGTTAATGAACACCAAAAAGGGCTATCTATAATTTCAACTTTTGACATATCGTATTCCTCTAAATTTACATCGGCAAAAGATCCTTTGCCATAAATAAGTTGCAAAACTATAAATATTAAAAGTAGTGCAAGATATACTGGATATAATCTCATTTTTAACTTTTTAAAGCAGATTTAAAGGCATGCCATGCCATCGTTGCACACTTAACTCTCATTGGAAAACCTCCAACACCCTTTAGGGCATATAGCGAGTCCTCTTCATTTAATACTTTGAGATCCTCACTCGACCCTGATACTAAGTTAGTGAAATCACTAAAAATCTCTTCAGCAATATCAATTTTTTTTCCTTTTAGTTTTTCGGTCATTAATGATGCTGAGGCAAGAGATATCGCGCACCCTTCTCCGGTAAACTTTATATCTTCTATGACATCTTCGTTATTAATGTAAAAAGTTAATTTTAAATTATCTCCACATAATGGATTATGTCCATCTGCACTTTTATTATGTGGATCACATTCACCAAAATTCCTAGGAGACTGACCATGATCAAGTATGATCTCCTGATACAATTCTTTTATTAAATCATTCATTTAGTGAAAAAATCCCTACATTTTTTAAGAGCATTAATAAAAATATCAACTTCATCTTCTGTATTATACATTCCAAAAGATAATCGTGCAGTTGAATTTAAACTTAAATGTTTCATAAGAGGCTGACAACAGTGATGTCCAGCCCTAATTGCAATTCCCTCAACATCTAAAAAAGATGAAACTTCGTGAGAATGAACATTTTTTATATTAAAGGAAATAATAGAATGTTTATTTTCATTTGCTCCATGAATATCTACGAAGTCAAGATCTTGCATTTTATCCAAAGCATAATTAGTTAATCTAAATTCATGCTCAGATATTTCAGACATTCCTAACTCATTCACATAGTCAATTGCAACACCTAAACCATAGGCTTCAACCAGGGGAGGCGTACCAGCTTCAAATTTTGCTGGTAAATCAGTAAAAGTCGCTCCATCAATTGAGACATCGGCGATCATTCCTCCTCCTCCTTGATATGGAGGTAGTTCTTCAATTAAATTTTCTTTACCATAGAAAACTCCTACTCCAGTAGGGGCATAGAGCTTATGTCCTGAAAAAACAAAGTAATCACAGCCCAAAGTCTTAACATCTATTGGAATATGGGAAGCTGACTGACATCCATCAAGTAAAATTGGAATACCTGCATTATTACACATGTTGATTATTTCTTGATTAACTATTGTTCCAAAAACATTTGATAGATGGGTAATAGAAACTAGTTTAGTTTTTTCAGAAATTAGAGACTCAAAATGCTTTTGGTCAATATTTCCAGTTGAATCAATATTTGCAAATAATATTTTACATTTATATTTATCACGTATTAAAAACCATGGAATAATATTTGAATGGTGTTCCATAACGGTCAAAATTATTTCATCACCTTCATTAATATATTTTGACGCAAAAGAATTTGCTATAAGGTTAATACTCTCGGTAGCACTTTTAGTAAATATTATTTCTCTTTCAGAATCTGCATTAATGAATTTTTGAACTTTTTTTCTTGCATCTTCATATTTAAAAGTGGATTCTACAGAAAGAGTGTGAACACCCCTGCTTACATTGGCATAATTATTAGAATAAAAACTATTAATTTCATCAATAACAACTTTTGGCTTTTGAGCTGAGGCAGCTGTATCTAAATAAATGAGATCTTTGTTATTAAGAATCTTTTTATTGAGAATTGGAAAATCTCCTCTTATTTTTTTAATATCTAACATTTTAACAATTGGCAGAAATATATTTCATAGCCTTTTCTTGCATTTCTGTATTAGGAATTTTATCTAAAAATTCACCTAGAAATCCTTCAACATAAATTTTTTCTGCTTCATCATGAGAAATACCACGAGATTTGAGATAAAATATTACTGAGTCATCTGGCTTACCTGAAGCAGCTCCATGAGAGCAAACAACATCATCGTTATTTATTTCTAATTTCGGGATTAAGCTTATTTTTGCAAACTCGTCCATGATTAATCCTTTGCTTATCTGATTTGAAATAGTTTTGGAGCAATCATGGTCCACAAATACTTTGCCAGAAAATTTAATATTTGAGTTTCCCCTTGAGACTGTTTTAAATGAGCAGTCTGATTTTGCTGACTTTGATAAGTGCTTTATTGATAAATCATTATTTGAATTTGTTGAATTTGAAATCATTACACCACTACCAACATAACTTGAATTCTCTTCATTTAATAAAACAGTTGTTTTATTATCCATTACATTAGAGCCATTAGAAAAATTAAAGTCTCTAAATTCACAATTCAAAGCAAGTTCAATATTATGATTAAAAGTATTTTTTGAACTATCTTTGAAATTATTAAGTCTAAAAAATTCAAATACTGAATTTTTACTCATTGTCGATATAATATTAATATCAGATCCATGTTCATAATCTGACTCATCTCTTAATTCGAGAAAACTATTCTCATTTAGTGATATTTCTAATTCTAAACTAAATTTTTTATCTTTAACATTTAATAGATTGATGAGAAATTTTTCACTAGATTTTAAGATGTCAATTTTGCCAAATATATGGTCATTTTGTATTTGAAAATTAATATCTAACTCACTAGAATTATTCTCATATTTAATCTCTTCACCAATTATAATTGAACAAATATTTTTTTCAGCGTTTGTCATTGTCATGCATAACCTTCTTTATCAATTCTATTTGCAAGAGATTTATCCCCTGATTCTATGATTGATCCATCTTGAAAAACATGAACGAAATCCGGCTCAATATATTCAAGCAATCTTAAATAATGTGTAATTATTATAAATGAACGATTGGATGATCTTAGTTGATTTACAGCTTCTGATGTGCTCTTTAAGGCATCTACATCTAATCCAGAATCTGTTTCATCCATGATTACTAAATTTGGATTTAAAAGATCTAGTTGCAATACTTCATTCTTCTTTTTTTCTCCACCTGAAAAACCAGCATTAACAAAACGTGAGTGCATATCCATAGGTATATTTAAACATGACGATTTTTCTTTTAAGAGTTTCAAAAAATCTCCAGCCTCAATAGGATTTTCTCCACGATGTTTTCTATGAACATTTACTATTTGCTTTAGATAGGATGCGTTTGTTACACCAGGCAACTCAATAGGATATTGAAACGCTAAAAAAAGACCAGATAAAGACCTCTCTGATGGATCCATCTTAAGCAAGTCTTTATCATTAAAATTAACATCACCTGAAATAATTTCATAGTTTGGATTGCCTGCTAATGTATGAGCAATTGTGCTTTTTCCCGATCCATTTGGACCCATAATCGCATGTACTTCGCCACTCCCAACCTTTAGAGATAAATCTCTAAGTATTTGATTATCTTCGACAGAAACATTTAAATTTTTTATATCAAGCATAATTATCCTATACTTCCTTCAAGACTAATATTTACTAACTTCTGAGCTTCAACAGCAAACTCCATGGGCAGCTTTTGTAGAACTTCTTTACAAAAACCATTAACTATTAAACCTTGTGCATCTTCCGCTGTCATGCCTCTTTGCATTACATAAAAAAGCTGATCATCACTTATTTTTGAAGTAGTAGCCTCGTGCTCAATTGAAGAGTCATTTGAGCTATTTTCTGTCAATGGAATCGTATGAGCACTGCATTTGTCGCCTACAAGAAGAGAGTCGCACTGCGTAAAATTTTTAGCGTTTTTAGCTTTTCTGTGGAAATTTACGAGTCCTCTATAAGTATTAGAAGATTTACCTGCAGATATACCTTTTGAAATTATTCTACTTTTGGTATTTTTACCGAGGTGTATCATCTTAGTACCGGTATCAGCTTGTTGAAAATTATTTGTTATCGCTACAGAGTAAAATTCGCCTACTGAGTTATCCCCTTTTAAGATACAACTTGGATATTTCCAAGTTATCGCAGAGCCAGTTTCAACTTGTGTCCATGAAATCTTTGAGTTTCTCCCTTTGCAAAGACCCCTTTTGGTAACAAAATTGTATATGCCGCCAATACCATTTTCATCACCTGGATACCAATTTTGAACAGTTGAATATTTTATTTCTGCATTCTCAAGAGCTACAAGTTCGACATTAGCAGCGTGAAGCTGATTTTCATCTCTCATTGGAGCAGTACAGCCCTCTAGATAGCTTACATAGCTATCTTCGTCAGCAATAATAAGTGTCCTCTCAAACTGTCCTGTTTCTGAAGCATTTATTCTAAAATATGTAGATAGCTCCATAGGGCATTTGACACCCTTTGGAATATAAACAAAAGACCCATCACTAAATACTGCCGAATTTAATGTAGCATAATAATGATCTGTTATAGGAATCACGCTACCTAAATATTTTTTTACTAGTTCTGGATGATTTTTAACCGCTTCAGAAATTGGACAAAAAATAACCCCAATTTCATCTAATTTATCTTTAAATGTAGTGGCAACTGAGACGCTATCAAATACAGCATCAACAGCAACGCCAGCTAATACTTTCTGTTCTTTTAGAGGAATACCAAGTTTTTCATAAGTTTCTAATAACTTAGGATCAACTTCATCAAGTGATTTTGGTTTTTCTTTGAAGTTTTTTGGAGATGCATAGTAATAAAGATCTTGAAAATCTATATCGTCGAATTTAGCCTTTACCCACTTTGGAGGACTCATATGTTGAAGTCTTTCAAATGCTTTAAGTCTCCATTCAAGCATCCATTCTGGCTCTTCTTTTTTCTTAGAAATTAATTTAACTACATCTTCATTTAAGCCTTTAGGAATCTTTTCACTTTCAATGTCAGTAACAAATCCATACTTATACTTATCTTGCTTAAAATTATCTTTATTTACTTTATTCATTACTGATTCAATCCTAAAAAGTTGTTCCCTTTATTTAGTGCAATATCTGATAAAGCAACTGAATCTAAATAATTTTCGATAAGTGCCTCTAGATCCTCTAGAAAGTGGTGGGTGATACATTTTTCATTTTTTCCAGTACAAAAATTTGACGGGTCATTACTGCAGCCTGTTACTTTAATATTTTCCTCAACACCATTGATAATTTCAGAAATCTTTATTTTATTGGGCGCTTTTGATAAATTATATCCGCCACCAGGGCCTTTAATACTGAATACTAAATTAGATTTTTTTAATTTATTAAATATCTGCTCTAGATAAGATAAAGAAATATTTTGCCTAATTGAAATTTCATTTAAATTACAAGGTTTATCAGAGCTATTCTTAGCTAAATCTACCATTGCTTGAACAGCATACCTACTTTTAGTGCTCAATTTCATTACTAATCTCTCAATTTTTTTTCTAATTTAGATAAACGATCTTTTAATAGCTCATTATCTTGCTCTAGTTTTCTTACTCTAGCTGTCCTACTGTCATCTTCTCCACTTACTCCATAAGCCATAAATTTAATATTGCTTTTTTCACCTGAAACGGTGTATCTAGCTGGATTACCAACTACACTTTTATTTCTTTCAATATCCTTAGTTACAACCGAATTTGAACCAACCTTAGCGTTTTCACCAATCGTAATGGGTCCAAGTATTTGTGCTCCAGACCCTATAATTACGTTATCGCCAATCGTTGGATGTCTTTTCTTATCTTTTTGACTCTCACTATTTTCACTTGGAGATACACCTCCAAGGGTCACTCCGTGATAAAGTGTTACATTATTTCCAATTTCAGCCGTTTCACCGATAACAATTCCCATTCCGTGATCTATAAATAGAAATTTCCCTATTTTTGCGGCGGGATGAATTTCAATTCCAGTCAATAAACGTCCTAAATAAGATACTATCCTCGCAAGGAAGCTAAGTTTAATAGACCATAAGAAATTGGATATCTTATAAAATCCAACTGAATGTAGTCCTGGAGAAGTGAAAAAGGTCTCTAATCGGCTCTTAGCGGCCGGATCTCTCCTATTATAGGAGTCTATTAAATTAATAAAATGCAGCATATTTAAAAAAAGTCTTGTGTTTAACACACCAAATTAGGTATACCAAACAACTAGGTACTTATAATACCTTACTAAACTAGTCAACTATTAGATAATCTCATTTTATGAACAATCAAGTAAAAGAAATCATTTTTAGCGGCCCCGAAGGGAAACTAGTAGGAAAATACAAAAAAGGTCAATCCCTTAACCCTCCTATAGCACTATTGCTTCATCCACATCCATTATACGGAGGTACTATGAATAATCCTTTAGTAATGGAACTTTATAATATTTTTGACTCATTTGGCTTTTCAATATTTCGTTTTAATTTCAGGGGTGTTGGAAAAAGTGAGGGAAAGTTTGACAATGGTCTTGGAGAGTTAGCCGATGCTGCTGCAGCCCTTGACTGGCTTCAAAGGCAGAATCCAAATACAAACCAGTGCTGGGTAAGTGGATTTTCGTTTGGAGCACTCATGTGTATGCAATTATTAATGAGAAGACCAGAGATCACACGCTTCATTAGCATTTCTCCTCAACCAAATCTATACGACTTTAATTTTCTCGCACCTTGTCCAGCATCTGGAATAATGCTTCATGGAAAAAAAGATGAGCTAGTGCCTGTTGAAGAAACTCAGAGACTTGCACAGAAATTACAATCTCAAAAAAATATCACTGTAGAATATGAGGAAATTAGTGGAGCTAATCATTTTTATGATAACGAAGTTCACAAACTTAATAAAATAATTTGTTCTTATATTGAAAAAGAACTTAATTCTCGATTTAGATAACTTTTCCTCCAATTATTGCTTTTAAAACACCTGTAGTCTGAGGATACGTTATTGGCAACTTTTTTATTCTTCTTATTCCTAAATATGCAAATGCTTGTGCCTCAATAAAATCCTCTTCTATGCCAAGATCTTTTGCCCTTAGAATATTAGTATTAATCTTATCCTTGATACGTCTCATAAGCTGATCATTTTTTACACCTCCACCCATACAAATTAAATTATCTACTTTAGATTTACTATGCACCATACTTCTTTTTATACTCTCTGCAGTAAATTCAACTATTGAAGTGCATGCATCATAATATGATAGTTTTAAAAATTTTGACTTATTAAAATAATTTTTATCCAATGACTTTGGTGGATCTTTTTTAAAAAAATTGTCTTTCATTAAAGAGATAATTAACTTTTTATTAATCTTTCCTTTAGAGCTATCAACTCCATTCTTATCATAAAACTTTTTTTTCTTATGAAAGACATAATCATTTAAAATTGCCATTCCTGGTCCGACATCAAAGGCGCTAATTATTTTATTATTTTTAATAATTGTAATATTGGAAACACCTCCAATATTTAAAAAAGCGTTAGTTCCACTCAATGAAAGATTTTTATTCATTAATTTATGAAAAACTGGTGTTAAAGGAGCCCCCTGTCCTCCATACTTAAGGTCATTTTGTCTAAAGTCATAAATAATGTGAGAATTAAATTCTGGTTTAATTAATTCAACTTTACATAACTGAATTGAAATTTTTTTATAAGGATCGTGAAATATTGTCTGACCATGTAGAGAAATTAAATCAATTTTTGAGTAATTAGATTTCTTAAATTTTTTAATAGCATTAATATAAGACTCGGTAACTCTGTCTTGTATTTGTATTATTCTAGATGAATAAATATTCAATTTATTTATATTGTTTGCAAGGTCATTAAGATCTTTGACTAAATCACTGTTGTATTTGATATACTTAGAACTCAGAACTTCAAATTTACTTATACCATCACTTTGAACCAGAGAAAGATCGATACCATCATTTGATGTTCCGCTCATAATTCCAAGAGATAAATATCTGTTTTTTTTCATAAGTATAGAATTTCTGAGTTTATATATTTAATACATAGTATATTAATATTACTTATATGACACTAATTGAAGAACTTAAACAGCGTGGATTCATACATCAATGTACAAATGAAAAAGCATTAGGTGATTTGCTGAATTCTGAATCAATCAAATTTTATATAGGATTTGATTGTACAGCAAAATCTCTACATGTCGGTAGTTTAATTCAAATAATGATCATGCGTTTATTTCAAAAATATGGACACCATCCTATTGTTTTGATTGGCAAGGGAACAACTAAAATTGGTGATCCATCAGGAAAAGATGAAACAAGAAAAATTCTTTCTTCAGAGGATATAGATACCAATGCCTCAAATTTAGAAATAGTATTTAGTAAATTTCTTGATTTCCAATCAGACAATAAAGCAATTTTAAGCGATAATTCCCTATGGCTAGATAAGCTAAACTATATAAATTTTTTAAGAGACTATGGAAAACATTTTACAATTAATAAGATGCTATCGTTTGATAGTGTTAAAATAAGATTAGAAAGAGAACAATCGCTCAGTTTTGTTGAGTTTAATTATATGATTTTTCAAGCTTATGATTTCTTTGAACTCCACGAAAGAAATGAATGTATTTTACAAATAGGAGGCTCAGATCAGTGGGGGAATATAGTAAATGGCATTGAACTAATACGAAGATCAATTGGAAAAGAGTCTTTTGGCTTAACAACTCCTCTACTTACAAATGCAAACGGAGATAAAATGGGTAAAACTACAGATGGTGCCATTTGGTTAAATGAAGAATTTTTTTCTTCTTATGATTATTGGCAGTTCTGGAGAAATATAGATGATCGAGATGTCTTTCGTTTTTTAAAACTATTTACTGATCTTCCAATTGATGAAATTGAAAAAATAGAAAATGACTCAAAAGATGATATTAATTTAGCAAAAATTATTTTAGCAAACCATACAACCACTCTTCTTCATGGAAAAGTCGCAGCAAGTAAAGCTGAGCAAACTGCTCAAGATACATTTAGTGGCGACAGTATTTCTGAGAACCTCCCAAAAATTTCTTTGCTTGAAAAAGAATTTAAACAACCCGTATATATCTATGATCTGATCGTTAAAATTAGGTTTTCTAATTCAAAATCTGAAGCTAGAAAGCTTATACGAGGACATGGAGTTAAGCTAAATCAATCTGTAGTTAGAGATGAGCTCTATGAACTTTTATTAGAAGATTTTTCAGATAATAAGGCCCTGATTAGTGTGGGTAAGAAAAAACACTTTATAGTTGAGATTACTCAATAGTTCCAAGGTATTTTGAAGCTCTTTCTAAGATTTGAGGTTTTGCAATTGAAAGAGGATTTGATGTAACTTCAGGGTCTGAAGAATCTCCTTTCATTTCGAATTCAAAAGCAAACAATCCTTCACCCTCATCACCGATCAATAAATCTCCGATTATAGGAACTTTTTTTAAAAGCATATTTATTAAATGGATGGGACTAATTTCACCTTCAAAATTTAAACTCTTATTTTTTCTATTAATATTTCCTTCCATCACAAGTCCTATGCTGTCACTCACACCAAACATTTCAATTTTTGAAAAAGAGTCAGAATCTTCAAAGTAAGTCACTTCACCATTTAAAAAACTAATGCCCTCTTCATTTTCTATTAAATTAGAAATTCCTGATAAAGATGGAAGTGTTAAGAGTTTAAGTGCGGCAGGCGTATTAATTAGAGTAAATTCATTTAATTTTATTTCATTAAATGATCTCTCTGAGTATGACTCCCTTATAGAATTAATATTCACATCACCTTTACTTAAAATTTTTTTAAATGGATGATTTTCACCAATAAATGAAATTATATCTGTTGATTTAATAAGACTTGTATCCGTTTTTTCATCTTTTTCTCTTAAGTAATATAGATCATGTCCATTTGAAACCGCCTGCCCTTTTGCTCGAAGTTTCTCTCGTTTCTGATTAATTGTCATTTCAAAGTTATTTACTGATACAGCCCCTTCTAAAATTGCGGTATTTACATCTATTTCATAATTTTCCTCATCAAAGAAAAATTTAGTTTTCTTCTTTCTCTCTACTTTTAATGCAGAAAGGTCAATTAAATCACCTGTAACTTTTCCATTAAAAACTCGCTTGTATATGTTGCCCGATAAAGTTAAATTCATATTGCTAAAATTATTTAATAATAATTCTGAGACAATTATATTTCTATCCTTTGTTACTTCTATATCACTATTTATATAAATATTATCGCTACTTGTTAATTTAACCTTGAGGGTTTCATCCATCTCTGCATCAAAGAATAGTTCTAAATTCTCACTTTTTGATTTTGTGAAATTAAATGGACGATAGAATATATCTAAATTATCTAATAAAATTTTTCCCGATGATTTAAATTTTTTAAAAGATAAATCTTCGATATTAAGATCAAAAATGATCTTAGCAAGCCCAAAGATTTTAGATGGGTTATTTTTTGAATTAGATTTTAAATTAATGTTAATGTTATTTTCGGCTGTAATTTTTAAATCAGAAACTGACTCAATGAATGGTTTTTCAAAATAATTTGAAGCCTTAAAACTAAAATTCAGATCTTTTGTCTCTACTGGATTATTCTTTAGCATTCTCTTAAATGAATGAAAGGATTGATTATCTGTGTTTATATCCACAGAATCAAATAATCTAGATAATTTATACGATCCATTAGTTTTAATATTAAAATTTGCTATATTTAATTTTTTATTCAATATTATCTGAGATCCATTCAAGTTGAGATCTCCATTCATGAATAAATTAAAATGAATCTTATTGTACTTTTCTGATAGTGAAGCCTCAAGATTTACAGCAGCAACACCAAGATTGCCTCCAAATCCAATAGCTTCTCCAAATTTCATTGTTTGCGCTAAATCAGGCATTAAATATCCAAAGTTGATTATGCCTGATAAACTTATTATTAAATTATTCTGTGAATATCCTTTGCTCAAATCTATTTCATCTTCCATAGCAATATATGTCCAGCTTTCAAGTGACTCAAGTTCACTTGGAAGGCGAAAATGCGAAATTAGCTTTAAGTTTTGATTTAAGGATTTAATATCGACCTTAATTTCTAAAGTATCATTAATAAAAATTTTATTTTTATTTTTAATGATTAAATTTGAAGTATTGACTAAATATAAATCGGGTCCAAGTATTTTATGAAAAATAATCTCATGATTGCCATCATTTGAATCAATATTGAAATTAAAATCATATTTATAATTATTTGAAAAATCTACAGTAGTTTCAATAGTTAAATTTAATTCTGTGAAAAGTAATTCTTTAAACTTGAAATCAATTATAGAGCTGTCAACACTAATTATATTTTGGAAAAAATTTGATTTGAGATCAATCTTATCAATCTCTAAATAAATACCTTTCTCTTTATTATATTTTAGATTGATGCCACTGATACTTTCTACATCAATCTCAGTATTAATTTCAAATCTTTCTATTATTTGCTGTTTAAAAGAGTTAAGCGGCAGGCCCTTGTTAGAAAGTAAATAAAAGCTATATGAAGATAATAAAATAAAAATTAATAAAAATATTAAGAGTAAATATTTAATTGTTTTATTCATATTTATTTTTTAAAATTTGACTTTATAAGCTTATCGATATCTCCATCAAGAACTGCGTCAGGATCGGGATCTTCGAAGTTACTTCTTAAATCTTTTACCATACGATATGGATGAAGAACATAAGATCTTATTTGATTGCCCCACCCGATCTCTGTTTTCTGATCTTCACTGGCTTTTCTCTCATCTTCTATTTTTTTTATCTCAAGCTCATATAATTTAGATTTTAGCAGATTCATTGCTGTTGCTTTATTTTTGTGCTGAGATCTTTCATTTTGACATTGAACTACAATATTGGATGGTAAGTGAGTAATTCTTACTGCACTATCGGTTGTATTAACATGCTGCCCTCCTGCACCCGATGCTCTAAATGTATCGATACGTAAGTCTTTATCTAAAATTTCTATTTGAACATCGTCATCAACATGAGGGGAAATCCAAACACTTGAAAAACTTGTATGACGCCTTGAATTTGAATCAAACGGCGAGATTCTTACAAGTCTATGTATACCAGACTCTTTTTTTAGGTATCCAAATGCATAATTACCTTCAATTAAAGCAGTGCAAGATTTAATACCAGCTTCATCACCTAATGCTTCATGAATTAATTTAAACTTAAAATTATTTTTTTCTGCCCATCTTAAATACATTCTTATTAGCATCTGTGCCCAATCTTGACTTTCAGTTCCTCCAGCACCTGCATGAATTTCTAAATAACAACTCTTAGCGTCTGCCTTGCCGTTAAATTGTAATTTAAATTCTTCATCCTCGAGAATGAAAATTAATTCATTAATTTCAATCTTACATGAGTTGAGAACTTCAGCATTATTTTCGCTTACAGCTAATTCGAACAATTCTTTAATATCAGCATATCTATTTTCAAATTCACTAATTTTTTTGAAATTTCCCTCTAACTCGGACAATTGTTGCATCACTTTTTTTGCATGATCTGTATTAGACCAGAAATTGTCTTTTTCGCTTTTAAGTTTTAATTCTTTAATTTGATTTTCAGAATCTTTAGTGTCAAAGGTGCCTCCTGATAATATCTATTTTATCGGAAGCAAGGGTTAATAAGTTTTTAATTTCTGTAGACATGTGATTAATAAATTACAAATTCGTCGCTATCTCCTATTTCATCGATTTGAATAATTTGAAATCCATCTTTACCAACTAGCGTTTTTTTATTGGTCAATAATTTATCATTTTTTCGATAAGCTTCATAGATAGTTTTACTATTAATTTCATTGGATTTGATTTCTCCAGTATCAATATCTGTTCTAATCAACTCTATACCTTGAGGAATTTTAAATGGCATATTTTTTTTATCTATATAATAATTTGAAATAAATTCTTTGAAAATTGGAACCGCTATTGAGGATCCAGTTTCAGTCTTTCCTAAGCTTGATGGCTTATCAAAACCAGCATAGACTCCCACTATTATATCTGATGTAAATCCTATAAACCATGCATCAGTATTACTGTTAGTCGTTCCTGTTTTGCCAGCTATCTCTATTCCATTAATTTTAGTTTTTCGTCCAGTTCCTCTTTCTACTGCTCCTTGAAGCATTGAAACAATTTGAAAACTTTCAACAGAATCATAAATTTGTTTAAATGAACTTTTAAATTCTGGATTTGGTAATTCAGACAAAAAAGGTTGTTGACACAATTCACATTCACCAAAATTAAATTTATAGACATTTTTTCCTCTTCTATCTTGTATTCTATCGATCATTACAGGTTCAACCTTTAATCCTCCATTAGCAAATGATGAATAAGCAGATGTTAAATTGAGCAATGTTGTTTCACCTGCACCCAATGACATTGATAACACTTCTGGCATATTATCCATAATTCCTGATCTGCCAGCAATCTCACTGACTTTGTTCATGCCTAAGTATTGAGCGATTCTTATTGTCATTAAGTTTCTTGAATTCTCAATTCCTTTACGCAAAGGTGTTGGTCCGTAAAACTTCTTTCCATAATTTTCTGGTTTCCACTTGCCAAGTTTTTCACCTTGATCAACTACAAATGGAGCATCTAAGATTAATGAATTTGGTTTGAGTCCATTTTCTAGAGCTGATAGATAAACAAATGGTTTGAAAGCCGATCCTGGTTGACGTTTTGCTTGAGAGGCCCTGTTAAAATTACTCAATTTAAAATCAAAACCTCCTGATAACGCTAGCACACGACCTGAATAAGGGTCCATTACAACAATTGCGCCGTTTATTTTTGGAATCTGATCTAGTGTGATGCGATTATTTTTATCTATGGAGATATAAATAATATCATTAATTCTAAAAACTTCATTGGGATTATTTATCTTAGGACCAATGTAATAATCTGAGATATATTTCCTAGCCCACTTATAATCATCAATTGATAGAATTGCGTCATCATTAGGAAATTTTAATTTTGAATTATCTATTTCAATAATAACATCTGTTCCTGCAAAACTCTGAACTCTTGCAAATAAATAATCCTGAGGTATTTTAAAATTGTTATTTGCATAATCTAACCAATTATCTTGGTCATAATTAGCAATTACTCCTCTGTATCCATGCCTTTTGTCGTAGCTTCTTAGACCTTTTTGAAGAGATTTGATTGCTATTGACTGAGATTCAGTATCTAAAGAAGTTCTTATCGATAATCCTCCTCCATAAAGATCAGTTTCATCAAATAAATCTATAACTCTTCTTCTAATTTCTTCTAAATAGTAATCAGATGTAAATTTTGACGCGTATCTTTTTATATTATGCTCAATTGGTTTTTGAACTTCTAATTCATATATATCCTGCTCAATAAATTCATTTTTCAACATCCTTGCCAAAACCCAATTTCTTCTATTGAAAGCTGTTTCATAATTCCTAACAGGATGATAATTATTAGGAGCTTTGGGAAGAGCTGCAAGATAAGCAGAGTCAGAAATACTTAAATCATGTAAATTTTTTGAAAAATATCTATTTGATGCTGCTCCTACTCCATACGCTCCTGACCCAAGATAAATTTGATTTAAATATAATTCTAAAATTCTATTTTTCTCAAGAGTGCTTTCAATCTTTATGGCCAGCAAGGCTTCTTTAATTTTTCTCGATAGCGCAAGTTCATCACTGAAAAAAAAGTTTTTTGCAACTTGCTGGGTTATTGTTGATGCTCCTTGTGGTCTTTTGTTGGTAAATATATTAGCGGTATTATTAATTGCCGCTCGTAAGATTCCCATCAAATCAACTCCATAATGAGTATAAAAATTTTTATCTTCAGCTGCAATAAAAGCTAATTTTACATTTTCTGGAATATCTTCAATTGGAATAAATATTCTATACTCTCTTGAAAATTCTCTTATTAATTTTCCATCTGCAGCATGAACTCGAGACATTACATTAGGTTTATAGTTTTCTAAACTCTCATAATTAGGAAGAAGATTCAAAAAATAAATGATCGTCCCGGTAATACATATTGCTAGGAATATGGATGAATATATTGCTACTTTTAATAACTTAATAATCATTTTAAAAAAATTCTCATACAATTATGGCCTGTATGTGTTGAATACATGGAAAAAAGCCTAGTTTTTCAAACATTCTGATCAACATTATTTTTAAGTTATTGATATCTCACGTAATACGTATATAAAAAAAATATCATATTCGTTTAAAAAAAACACCAAAAGCAATGATTAAAATTTATAAACAGAAATATTCGCATTCTGGAGAGCTGAGTGCTCTCATTTTGAAAGGTTTAAAAAAATGTCAGCTCAACTACTTATTGATGGATCACATAAAGATCAAGTGCAAGTTGCCCTTGTTGAAGATCAAAAAATTAGAGATTTTGAATTTGAGTCAAAATCTAAGAAGCATTTAAAAGGAAATATATATCTAGGAAAAGTTACTAGAATAGAAGCATCATTACAGGCAGCTTTTATAGATATTGGCTTTGAAAAAAATGGCTTTTTAGCATTTGGTGAGATCCATCCAAACTATTTTCAAATTCCAGTAGCTGATAAAGAGGCTTTGATTGAAGCAGAGGCACAGGCTGAAATTGATCACGATGATGATAATGGGCTTAAAAATGAAGATAGTGAAAATAGTCTAAATAATGAGCTAAAATCAAAAAATACAGATGAAATAGAAACATCTAAAGAAAATGATGAAACAAATTTAATATCAAACCATTTAGATATAGATAATGGCAATGAAGAGTCAATAACAACGGAGACAAAAGATGAAAATACTTCATCAAAGAAAAAAAGACTCTCAAAGCCATCACTGAGAAGAAGACTATTTAGATCGTATAAAATTCAAGAAGTTATTAAAACAGGTCAATTAATACTTGTTCAGGTAGTCAAGGAAGAAAGAGGGAATAAGGGTGCAGCTGTTACATCTTATATTTCCCTTGCTGGAAAATACTCTGTGTTAATGCCAAATTCTACTAAAACCAAAGGTATTTCTAGAAAAATATCTACTTCTGATGATCGAAATAAACTAAAAAAAATAATAGATGATTTAAAAGTTCCAAGTGAAATGGGACTTATCATAAGAACTGCAGGTTTAAATAAAACAAAAAATGAAATTAAACGAGATTATACCTCTTTGTTTAAACTGTGGAATACGATCATTGAAGAAACTAAAAAGTCTATAGCTCCAGCACTGATACATGAAGAAGGAAATTTATTAAGACGCATAATAAGAGATATCTATACTAAAGAAATGAAAGAAATACTTGTTGAAGGAACAGAAGCCTACAAAGAGACAAAAAAATATATGTCTCAGATTATGCCCAGCTGCTCAAAATTTGTTAAATCATATAAAAATAAAAAACCTTTATTTTCAAAACACAACGTTGATAAAGAAATATCAAAGATGTTTGAATCTGAAGTAAAGCTTAAATCTGGTGGATATATAGTCATTAATCCAACTGAGGCTTTAGTTGCAATTGACGTTAACTCTGGAAGCGCAATTAAAGAAAGAAATATTGAAAAAACTGCATTGAAAACAAACATGGAGGCCGCAGAAGAAATAGGCAAACAAATAAAGATTAGAGATTTGTCAGGCTTAATCGTAATTGATTTTATTGATATGTATGAAATGCGAAATAACAGAAATGTAGAAAAAAAATTAAAAGAGTCAGTAAGGACTGATAGAGCTAGGATACAAGTTGGCAGAATTAGCCAATTTGGTCTACTTGAGATGTCTCGCCAAAGATTAAGACAAAGCTTTATTGAATGGAGATCATCTCTTTCAATTAACTCATCGGCATTAAAGGCAATATATTTATTAAAAAGTCATCTAAATTCATTAGATAAAAAAATTTATAAGGCTGAAGTTGAATTAAATACATCTGTAAAACATTACATTAATGATAATTTAATTGATGACATTGACTCATTTATAAAAAATGGCATAGAAGTAGAATTAAAAGAGAATACAAGTCTTGAAAATGATGAAATAAAAATTACTAAAAGTAATCAAAAATCTATTAAGAAAATACCAACCAGTAAAAAGAAGAAAAAGGCTAATACTACTGAGTCAACAAGGATAAAGAAAAAGAAAGATATCCAAACTAAGAAAAAAATTTCTAAGAAAGTAAAATCTTCAAAGAAAAAAGAATCTGATATTTATAGTGAACGAGCTAATACAAAGACTGATGAAATTGTGGAAATTGCTCCATTAAAAGAAATAACAAACAAAAAAAAGGGGTGGTGGTCTAAGTAAATTAAAGATAATGTTTAAAAATATTTTATATTCTATATTTATTTTACTTTTAATCAGCCAAAAATCTTTTTCGTTAGAACTCATTAGGGATACCGAGCTCGAGTCGTTTACTAAAGATATTTTAAATAAATTAACATTTGGAACCGATATTGATCCAAAAGAGGTAAAAATACATTTTATAAATAATAGAGATATCAATGCTTTCGTCATAAATAGCAAAGATATGTTTATTAATACTGGACTTGTAACTGCCTCCGATAATTATCTTGAATTAGTATCCGTTATTGCTCATGAGCTGTCTCATATGACAGGATTTCATGTTTCTCGAACTAAATCTGAAATAGCAAGACTTTCTAAAAAAGCGTTACCTGTCTATATGCTTGGTATTTTTGGTGCTTTAACTGGGTCAGCTGACACAGCAATAGCATCAATGATGGTTGGGACGGCAAGTGTTGAAGGAGGATACTTATCGTACAGCAGAACCCAAGAATCATCAGCTGATCAAGGCGCAATAAGACTAATGTGTCAAAACTCAATCAACGCGAGAGGACTTATTAGTTTTTTTGAAAAATTAGAAAATGCAGAAAATTCTCTGATCAATTTTAGCCCATACAATCAAACGCACCCCATGACTAAAGAAAGATATGAATTTGCCAAAAATTCTCTAGCTAAATATAATGGATGTAGTTATGAAAAAGATCCTATTTTAGAAAAAAGATTTAACTTATTAAAAGCAAAATTGATCGGATATACATATCCTCCAAGAGAAGTAAAAGCTATATACGATGAAACTAGTATTGAAGGGCGTTACGCTCTCTCAGTATCATCTCATTACAATGAATTTTCAGATAAACCAATTGTTTTATTGGAGCAGTTAATAAATGAGGATGCAGACAATCCATTTTTTTATGAATTATTAGCAGAAATCTTATTTACAAGAAACGATTTTAAGGGCGCCATTGATAAACAAAAACTCTCTTTGAAGTATTTTGAAGGAGAAAGTGATTTATTATATATGTTGATGGGCAACTATCTCAAACATGATAAAAAACTTCGTGATGAAGCTATAAAATATATCAAATCTTCTCTTAGAATTAACAATAATAATACTTATTCATGGTTTTTACTTGCTGACTTATACTCTGATCATGATCTACCAAAAGCTCATTATGCTTCAGCTGAGCGCTATTTTCTACTTGGAGATTACCCTATGTCCTATAAATTCACAGTAAAAAGCCTAAAAGAGATTGAAAAAAATACTCCTGAATGGTATCGAGCTAATGATTTATTGAATATAATGACAAGAAAAAAAGAAGAAGAGAAAGAATCAGAGAATTAGAAAGAAATGATACAAAAAATTATAATAATAAACGGTCCAAACCTTAATTTACTTGGAACGAGGGAGCCTGAAATTTATGGCAGTAAAAGTCTTGAAGATTTAAGGTCTATTGTTAATTCTCATATAGAAGAAAACTTTCCTGACTTAAGAGTAGATTTTTATCAGTCAAATAATGAGGGAGAAATTGTTAATAAAATACAAGAATCTGCAAGCTTAAATGGTATTATTATTAATGCCGGAGGTTTATCACATTCCTCAATTTCAATACTTGATGCCCTGCTCTCTACAAAAATACCAAAAATAGAAGTTCATATCTCAAATCTATTTTCTAGAGAGGAATTTCGACAAAGTTCTTATGTAAGTAAAGGTGTAGATGGTTTTGTATGTGGCTTTGGCATCAATGGCTATTTACTTGCTATTGATGGTATTTCTAAATTAATATAAAACAGTGATATATGACTTCAAAAAATAAGAAAACAATTGACAGAAAGCCAATTGAAGATCTCTCATCACTACTTGATGAATTAAACTTAACGGAGATTTCTTATCAAGAAGGTAATTTTGCAATAAGCGTTTCTCGAGCTATGAAGGGTGTTGCATCTAATTCATCTTCTACTAATACAGCAAATTCACAGAATCAAGATATTAATGAAGGTGACTATTCATCAGATCCAAGAGCTATTAAATCACCAATGGTTGGTACTGTTTATTTGCAGCCTGAGCCGGGTGCAAATACCTTTGTTAAAGAAGGTGATCAAGTAAAAAGTGGTCAGACATTATTAATTATTGAAGCAATGAAGACCATGAATCCTATCGAATCAACTTTGCAAGGAAAAGTGTCGAAAATCTTAGTGGAAAACGAGCAGGCTGTTGAGTTCGGTCAACCTCTGATGCTTATAGATTAAATGTTTGACAAAGTATTAATTGCCAATCGTGGTGAGATTGCAGTTAGAATAAATAGAGCTTGTCAGGAACTTGGCATCTCTACCGTAGCAGTTCATAGTGAAGCAGACAGAGAGTCAATGCATGTAAGAATTGCAGATGAAAGCGTTTGTGTTGGTCCAAACCCTGTCAATAAGAGTTATCTTAATGCTCATTCTATAATATCAGCATGTGAAATAACCGGAGCTCAAGCTGTTCATCCAGGATATGGATTCTTATCTGAAAATGCTGGATTTGCAAAAACACTTGAAGATCATAATTTAATTTTTATTGGACCAAACTATAAACATATTGAAATGATGGGAGATAAAATTCAAGCTAAGAAAATAATGACTGAATATGGAGTTCCTACGGTTCCAGGATCTGAGGATGTTGTAAAAGATGAAAATCACGCACTAAAAATTTCAAATGATATTGGTTTTCCTGTTTTGTTGAAAGCTAGTGCTGGGGGTGGTGGACGAGGAATGAAGGTTGTTTATAATGAGAATGAACTCAGGAAAAACTTACCTATAATAAAACAAGAAGCATTATCTTTTTTTGGAAGTGATGCTGTTTATGTAGAAAAGTTGATTGATTCACCCAGACACATAGAAGTACAAGTTATTTGTGATACTCATGGTAACTACTTACATTTGCATGAAAGAGACTGCTCGATTCAAAGGAGAAATCAGAAAGTAATTGAAGAGGCCCTTGCGCCTGAAATAGATGAAACAGAAAAAAATAAACTTTTCGATACCTGTGTAAAAGCTATGAAAAAGATGAACTACGTTGGATTAGGAACGCTGGAATTTCTCTATGAAAAAGGAAATTTTTACTTTATGGAAATGAATACAAGACTTCAAGTTGAGCATCCGATAACTGAAATGCTAACCCGGATTGATTTAGTAAGGGAACAAATTTGTGTTGCCGCTGGTGAAAAAATTATTTTTTCTCAAGAAAATGTTAAACCGCTTGGACATTCAATTGAATGTCGGATTAATGCAGAGAGTCCGAAGGATTTTAAGCCATCTGCTGGATCTATAAAAATGTATCATCCACCTGCAGGTAATGGAATACGACTGGATACATTTATTTATTCTGGTTATAAAGTCCCACATTATTACGACAATTTACTTGCAAAGCTTATAGTTACAGGAAGAACAAGGAATCATGCGATTAAAAGAGCATTAAGAGCATTAAACGAAATGATTATTGATGGCATTGAAACAAATATTGAACTTCATAAAAAAATCCTTTCATCAAAAGATTTTAATAAAGGAGCGGTTTCTATTAAGTGGCTTGAAGATAATATGGCTTCTTTATAAAAAACTCTTATATACAATCATTTATCCAAACATCATAAAGAGAATGTTCTAGTGATGATACTGATGGAAGAGTTTTTAGCATCCACCCAGCAAATAATTTATCGTTATTCTTTTTATCATATATATTTAAATATGCTGAAACTTCTGGTCTTTCATTTGGTTCGTTAATTTTACAATAAATTGGATATATTCTTAACTCATCATGAAAATAGTTTTCCTTTAGATTAAGCTTAACCTCCAACACGTTAGCTGTTATCTTATTCAATATACTAATAATTACAAAATCAACATTATCAACCTCTAAGGATCTCTGCTTTGTCTGACTATCATCAATTATTATACTTAAATCTTCATCTAAAACCTCTTCATAAGATGGCGATATTTCATCTAATTTTAAAAGTGGACTGACTTGAACTTCTTCTGAATTAACTGAGAGAGTCAATAGAAAAAATATGAAAAGAAATAAAAAATTAAATTTAGTTTCCAGGTTTCCACTTTTCATAGTCTAAATCTTTATCAGACTTCTTTCTGTTAAAACTTGATGATTTAGGTGAATATGCATTAATGGTTCCTGTTTGATTTGGAGTGTGATCTAACTGCCAATCATACCTATCATTTTCTTCCGATGGTACATGATCAGATGTAAATCTTAACCAATTATTCCACTCCGGCGTTACTTTAGAGGCATCAATTTCCCCATGATACACAACCCACCTGCGAGAATCATTTTTGTTCGAATAGTAACGATTCTTGTATTGATCTTCGGCTATTAATTGACCATAAAAATATGTCCATAATCTGACACCTAAAGTCTGGCCATGCCACCATGTAAAGATTTCTTTCAGCATTGATAAGTTTGTTTAATTTGAATACACAGTTTTTTCAACAGTTTTACAATTATAACTATCTTGTAAAACTCTGATTTTATTGAATATATCAAAATTAACCACATATTAAGGAACACCATCTTGTATATCAATATATTTTTTATACTACATGTTGACTTCATAATTCAAATACTAAATATTAAGACATCTAGAAAGAACTTAATAAATTTCTGGCACTACCGGTCGAAGGTCATCTACTTGCGAGTTAAAATCCTGTGATCAGTTTGATGTTATTTTGATAATATATACAGAAAGAAGATAAATGAAAATACAAAGACATTTTACTGAAGATAATCAATCCCCTTACAGCGGAATAAATTTTAAAAAAGTAACTAGTGAAATTAAAAATCCCGATGGATCGCTAGTATTTAAATTAGAAGATTTAGAAGTTCCTGAATCTTGGAGTCAGGTAGCAAGTGACATAATTGCTCAGAAATATTTTAGAAAAGCTGGCGTACCGAATAAGTTAAAAAGAAAAAATGAAAAATATTTACCTTCATGGTTATCGCCAAGAGAGGCTGATGAAGAAGCTGAAGACCTGTCTTACTCATCTGAAAAAACCTCTCAGCAAGTATTTGACCGTCTTGCTGGGGCATGGACATACTGGGGATGGAAGGGAAATTATTTTTCAAGCGAGGATGATGCAAAATCATTTTTTGATGAAGTAAGATTCATGCTTGCTACTCAAATGATTGCACCGAATAGTCCTCAATGGTTTAACACTGGATTAAACTGGGCCTATGGAATAGATGGTCCGTCACAAGGTCACTTTTATGTGGATAATGACACAGGAAAACTAACTCGATCAAATAGTTCATATGAAAGACCTCAGCCGCACGCATGTTTCATTCAAAGCATTGACGATGACTTGGTGAATGATGGTGGAATAATGGATCTTTGGGTTCGTGAAGCGAGACTTTTTAAATATGGTTCTGGAACTGGAACAAACTTCTCAAACTTAAGAGGATCTAGCGAAGGATTGTCAGGTGGTGGTAGATCATCTGGTCTAATGAGTTTCTTAAAAATAGGCGATCGTGCTGCAGGAGCAATTAAGTCTGGAGGAACAACAAGAAGAGCTGCCAAAATGGTTGTAGTAGATATTGATCACCCTGATATTGAAGAGTTTATTAAATGGAAAGTAACTGAAGAGCAAAAAGTCGCAGCTTTAGTTACAGGTTCAAAAATTTGCTCCGCCCACCTGAAAAAAATTATGTCTGCTTGCCATAATTGTGAAGCTGATGGAGAGAGTTGTTTTGATCCAAAGATGAATCCTGCCTTGAAAAGAGAGATCTTAGCAGCAAAAAATAATCAAGTTCCAGATAATTACATTCAGAGAATTATTCATTTTGCTAAACAAGGATATAAGAATATTGAATTTGAAGCATATAATACTGACTGGGATTCTGAGGCATATGTTACAGTTTCCGGACAAAACTCGAATAATTCAATAAGGGTAACAGATGATTTTATTCATGCTGTTCAGGATGATAAAGACTGGAACTTAGTTAATAGAACTGATGGATCAGTTAATAAGACAATCAAGGCGAGAGATCTTTGGGATCAGGTTGGTTATTCAGCTTGGGCTTGCGCAGATCCTGGCATTCAATTTCATACAACAATTAACGATTGGCACACATGTCCTGAAAGTGGTGAAATCAAGGCTTCAAATCCATGTTCTGAATATATGTTTTTGGACAACACGGCATGTAACCTTGCATCCTTAAACCTTATGACTTTCATGGATGAAAATAAATCTCTAGATACTGGCGCTTTTAAGCATGCCGTAAGATTATGGACATTGATTCTAGAGATATCTGTTATGATGGCTCAGTTCCCATCAAAAGAAATTGCTAAACTATCATATGAATATAGAACTCTTGGTCTTGGTTACGCAAATTTAGGTGGCTTTCTAATGTCAAAGGGTGTTCCTTATGACAGTGATGAAGGCCGTTCAATATGTGGAGCTATAACAGCTCTAATGACTGGAATGTCTTATGCAACTTCAGCTGAAATAGCTTCTGAGCTTGGTCCTTTTCCAGGTTACCAACAAAACTCAAAAAATATGCTTAGAGTAATCAGAAATCACCGTCGTGCTGCATATGGTCATGAGGACGGCTATGAGGAACTGAATATTAACCCTGTTCCACTTATAGTTGAAAACATTAGAGACACCAATCTCGGGATCGAAGCCCAAAAAGCATGGGACTTAGCTTATCAAGAAGGTCAAAAGCATGGATATAGAAATGCTCAAACAACAGTAATTGCGCCAACTGGCACAATTGGGTTAGTCATGGATTGTGATACGACTGGAATTGAACCTGATTTTGCAATGGTTAAATTTAAAAAACTCGCCGGCGGGGGATATTTTAAGATTATAAATCAAACTGTTCCTAAGGCTCTAAGCGAACTGCAATATACAAATGATGAAGTAAGTGACATAATCAATTACGCTGTTGGACACGGTACTTTAAAAGATGCCCCAGGTGTCAATCACGAGTCACTGAAGGAAAAAGGTTTTACAGATGAAATCTTGGATGTTTTAGAAACAAATTTAGAAAGTGCGTTTGATATTAAATTTGCATTTAATGAATTTACTATTGGAAGAGAGTTTTGTCTCAATACTCTTGGTGTCTCCAAAGAGCAGCTAAGTGACTTTAGTTTTAATATGCTCGGCTTTCTAGGGTTTAGTCCCGATGAAATTGAAGAAGCTAACACCTATTGTTGTGGAACAATGACACTTGAACAATCACCTCATTTAAAAGATGAGCACTTGAATGTTTTTGATTGTGCGAATCCTTGTGGGCGTATTGGAAAAAGAGCTCTTTCTGTTGAAAGTCACATAAGAATGATGGCTGCAGCTCAACCTTTTATTTCAGGAGCAATCTCTAAAACAATAAATATGCCAAATGATGCTGATGTAGAAGAGTGTAATGAGGCTTATCTGTTATCGTGGAAACTTGGAACTAAAGCAAACGCTCTGTACAGAGATGGATCTAAACTTAGTCAACCGCTTGCATCAAAGCTTGTTGATGAAGATGATGTTCCAAGTGAAGAGTCGCTAAGTGAACCAGAAAACCTGATTGAAAAAACAATTAATATTGCTCAAGAAGCTGCTAACTCAATTGTTCACGGTTCAAGAAATAAAGTACCTGATAGAAGAAAAGGATACATACAAAAAGCAATTGTTGGTGGACATAAGGTATATCTACATACCGGTGAATATGAAGACGGTTCTTTGGGTGAAATATTTATAGATATGCATAAAGAAGGGGCCTTCTTAAGAAGTCTCATGAATAATTTTGCTATAGCTATATCTATTGGGTTACAGTATGGAGTTCCATTAGAAGAGTATGTTGAGGCTTATACCTTCACTAGATTTGATCCAGCGGGTGTTGTTCAAGGTAATAATAGAATTAAAAATGCAACATCGATTCTAGATTATGTATTTAGAGAACTTGCTGTTTCATACTTAGGCAGAAATGATTTAGCTCATGCTGATGACACAGATGTAGACTTTGCTTTAGGTTCAGGCGCTGATGAAGGTACACTTAGGAATAATGAGATACCTTGGAAATTAGTAAAAAAAATGTCTAGCCAGGGTTTTTTAAGAGGAAAAGGATCTGATAATCTAGTTGTTGTAAACTCATCTGAAACATACTCTGCAGAAAATACTCATGTTTCTGATCAGCCTCAAGTCTCTGAAGCTGTTGTTAGCACAGCAAGTGCAGATAAAAGAATGAATCAGATTAAGAATGCAAGAATGATGGGTTACGAAGGAGACTCATGCCCTGAGTGCGGCTCCTTTACTTTGGTTAGAAATGGTACATGTCTTAAATGTGACACCTGTGGAGCGACAACTGGCTGCTCTTAATCTTCTTTAATATTTTTTATTAAAGATAGTTCATTTAATGCAGTTACAGGAATATCTGCAGGGGCATTCATCATTAAATCTTGCGCTTGTTGGTTCATTGGAAATAATATTACTTCTCTAATATTCTTGACACCTGCGAGCAGCATAACAATTCTATCTATTCCTGGAGCAATACCTCCGTGTGGCGGAACCCCATATGAAAATGCGTTAACCATGCCGCCAAATTTTTCTATGACATCCTCTTTTTTATAGCCAGCTATTTCAAATGCTTTAAACATAATCTCAGGTATATGATTTCGAATAGCGCCAGATGACAATTCAACACCGTTACAAACAATATCATACTGAAAACCCAGTATTTCTAATGGATCTTTTTCTTCTAGGGCCTTAAGACCCCCTTGAGGCATAGAAAAAGGATTGTGACTAAAATCTAGTTTATTTGTATCCTCATTAATTTCATACATCGGAAAATCAACAATCCAACAAAATTTAAAAGTATTACTTTCAATTAAATTTAGTTGTTCACCTATTTGGTCTCTAGCTGCTGATGCAAGTTTATAAGCCTCTTTCTCATTTGAACAGGAAAAGAATATTGCATCGCCATCTTTAATATCACATTTTTTTGACATAAGTTCTAAAACTCTTGATGGAATAAATTTTGCTATAGGCCCCTTTCCTTCTAATGTTCCATTGTTATTAATAAATGTAATATAACCAAGTCCTGCTGCTCCCATTTCTTTTCTAGCCCAATTATTTAAATTATCAAAAAAACTTCTTGGTTTATCTTTTACATTTGGAGCAGGTATGGCAATAACCTTACCTCCTTTTGATATAATTTTTTTAAAAGCATCAAATGATACTTGATCATCTAAAAATTCATTTGTTAGATCTGACAAA
>CABYIR010000002.1 GCA_902518955.1 uncultured Pelagibacteraceae bacterium
TACACAAAAAGACATAAAAAGATTCACAAAGAAGAATGAGTTAATCATTTTATGTGGCAGATATGAAGGCATCGATCAAAGGGTCTTAGATTTCTATAAATTTGATGAATATAGTTTGGGCGATTATATCCTTGCTGGGGGCGAAGTTGCAGCTCAAACGGTTATTGAGGCAGCTGTGAGGTTATTACCTGGAACACTGGGTGATAAGGAGTCCTTAAAAGATGAGAGTTTTAGCCAAGATCTACTTGAATTTCCTCAATATACCAGACCCAGAATATGGAAGAACTTAAAGATTCCTGAAGAGCTTCAATCTGGCAATCATAAGTTAATTTCTGAATGGAGGATGAAAAACTCACTTAAATTAACCCAAAAAATAAGGCCAGATTTATTGAAAAAATACAAAAAAAACAAGACAACAAAGAAATAAAGTATTAAAACACCGATCGAGGAAACCATGAATATCATTGAACAATTTGAAACAGATCAGATTAAGACATTAATTAAGGGTAAAAAAATTCCCCAGTTTCACCCAGGTGATACTGTAAAAGTTAATGTTAAGGTTAGAGAAGGAACCCGAGAAAGAATACAGGCTTTTGAAGGTGTCTGTATCGCAAAAAAAAATAGAGGATTAAGCTCTTCTTTTACTGTAAGAAAAATTTCATTTGGTGAGGGTGTAGAGCGAGTATTTCCCATATTTAGCCCCTCTATCGACTCAGTAGAGTTAGTTAGAAGCGGACAAGTTAGAAGAGCTAAATTATACTATTTAAGAGATCTTACTGGTAAGAAAGCCAGAATCGTTGAAAGAATGAGAAGTAAACAGCCTGACCTTGCAAGTTTATTTATTTCTGAAAATGATGAAGTTCTTGAAGAAGAATATTTAACTGAGGAAGCTTCTTCTGAAGAATCAAATGATGAAAATTCTGAAGCTAATGTTGCTGAAACAGAACAATCAGACTTAGAAGAAACTACTCAAGAAGAAAAAACCGAAGATAAAGCTGAAGAACTGAAAGATTAGTCTTTCAGCTTCAAACTTAACATTTTTGATTTGCTTATGAGTACTCCAAAAACAATATACGATAAGATATGGGAAAGTCACATTGTAGATACCAATGATGATGGAACTACTATTCTATATATAGATAGACATCTTGTTCATGAAGTAACAAGTCCACAGGCATTTGAAGGTCTTAAATTATCTGGACGTAAAGTCAGACGTCCTGAGTTTACTCTAGCAACAGCAGATCATAATGTTCCAACGGTAGATAGAGATAAAGGTATAGCTGATCCAGACTCTAAACTTCAAGTGGAAACATTAGAAATGAATGCAAAAGAAAATAATATCACATATTTGCCGATGACCGATAAGCGTCAAGGGATAGTTCATATTGTTGGTCCAGAGCAAGGCTTTACTCAACCAGGAATGACGATAGTTTGTGGAGATAGTCATACCTCAACTCATGGTGCCTTTGGAGCATTGGCATGGGGAATAGGAACATCAGAAGTTGAACATACACTTGCAACTCAAACACTTGTTCAAACTAAAGCAAAAAATATGTGCATTAAAATTACTGGTAAAGTTGTTGAAGGAGTTACTGGAAAAGATATTGTTTTAGCAATTATAAGAAAGATAGGGACTGCTGGTGGAACAGGCTATGTCATCGAATATACTGGTGAGGCAATTAGAAATCTTTCCATGGAAGGTAGGATGACTGTTTGTAATATGTCTATTGAGGCAGGAGCAAGAGCTGGCTTAATAAGTCCAGATGAAAAAACATTTGAATATCTTAGAGGAAGACCTTTAGCACCGAAAGGTGAAGTTTTTGAAGATGCAGTTAATTATTGGAAATCATTAGCTACTGATGAAGGTGCCCACTATGATTCAGTTGTTGAAGTTAAAGCAGATGAAATAATTCCACAAATTACATGGGGCACAAGCCCTGAAGATGTTGTTTCCATAGACGGATTTGTTCCAGATCCTGAAAATGAAAAAAATGCTGACAAAAAGAAATCAATTGAGAGAGCGCTTGATTATATGGGCTTAGAGCCAAACATGCCTGTTAATGAAATTAAAATAGATAAAGTTTTCATCGGGTCTTGTACCAATGGAAGAATAGAAGATCTAAGAGCTGTGTCACAAATTGCAAAAGGCCGAAAAGTTGAAAAAGGTGTTCATGCTATGATTGTTCCTGGCTCTGGGTTGGTTAAAGAGCAAGCAGAAAGAGAAGGCTTAGATAAGATTTTCATTGAAGCAGGTTTTGATTGGAGAGATCCAGGATGTTCAATGTGCTTAGCTATGAATGCAGATAAGTTACAGCCTCAAGAAAGGTGTGCTTCAACTTCTAATCGAAATTTTGAAGGCAGGCAAGGTAGAGGCGGTAGAACCCATTTAATGAGTCCTCAAATGGCAGCAGCAGCGGCAATCAGAGGTAAGCTTACTGATTTTAGAGATCTTTAATGGAAAAATTTAATAAACTCAGCGGTCATGCAATACCACTACGTATAACTAATGTGGATACTGATATGATTATTCCAAAACAGTTCTTAAAAACAATCAAGCGAACTGGACTTGGGGAATTTTTATTCTACGAGTTAAGATATGATCAAGATGGAAACAAAATTAGTTCTTTCGCCCTTAACCAGGAACATTATAAAGGCGCTAGTATACTTATAGCGGGTAAAAACTTTGGCTGTGGATCCTCTCGTGAGCATGCTCCGTGGTCTATAGCTGATTATGGAATTAAATGTATAATTGCGCCAAGTTATGCAGACATTTTTTATAACAATTGCTTCAAAAATGGAATTTTGCCTATAATCCTTGATGAAGCAACAGTTTCAAGATTGCAGGACACATCCGACAGTATATTAAATTTCAATATAGATTTAGAAAAACAAAATATAACTTTCCTAGAAAACAATGAAAAAAAAGAAATTAGTTTTGAAATCGATTCAGCTAAAAAGAAATGTTTGCTTGAAGGACTTGATGACATTGGTCTGACTTTAAATAAAGTAGCTTCAATTGGTCACTTTGAAGAAGGTCAAGAGAATGAAATTCCCTGGTTATATGGAAATAAATTAAAATGAGTAAAAATTTTAAATTATTAATTCTTCCAGGTGATGGAATTGGTTCCGAGGTTATGATTGAGGTTGATAAAGTTATTTCTGTTATTTCATCAATGTTTAACATTCAATTTGATATTGAGAAAGATGATATTGGTGGTTCAGCATATGATCGTTATGGAGTTCCTCTGGCAGATGAGACACTAGAGAAAGCTAAATCTTCTCATGCAGTTCTACTTGGAGCAGTTGGTGGAGAAAAATGGGATAACTTAGATTTTTCTTTAAAGCCCGAGCAAGGGTTACTTAAAATTAGAAAAGAATTAGATTTATTTGCAAATCTTAGACCAGCATTATGTTTTGAGTCCATGGTGGAAGCTTCTTCATTGAAGCCTCATCTAGTTTCAGGCCTTGATATAATGATTGTAAGAGAATTAACAGGTGGTGTTTATTTTGGAGAACCGAGGGGCATCGAAACTAAGAGTGATGGAAATCGAGTTGGTATAAATACTCAGGTGTATGAAACACACGAAATAAGAAGAGTTGCTAGAATTGCTTTTGAGTTAGCGCAAAAAAGGGATAATCGAGTTGTTTCTTGCGAAAAGTCTAATGTTATGGAATCAGGGATTCTTTGGAGAGAAGAGGTTCAGTATGTTCATGACAATGAATTTAATAATGTCTCACTTTCACATATGTATGCAGATAATTGTGCAATGCAGCTTGTAAGAAATCCAAAACAATTTGATGTAATTGTTACAGACAATTTATTTGGAGATATTTTATCTGATGAAGCCTCAATGCTGACAGGATCCTTAGGAATGCTTCCATCTGCTTCATTGGGAGAAATAGATCAAAATAACTTTAGAAAAGCTTTGTATGAACCAGTTCATGGATCAGCTCCTGATATAGCTGGTCAAGGTATTGCAAATCCAATTGCATCTATTTTAAGTTTTGCGATGTGCTTGAAGTATTCATTTAATATAGACAAAGCAGCTGATTTGATAAGTACAGCTGTTAATAAGGTTCTTGAAAATGGTTTTAAAACTAGTGATTTGCTTGGTGATGAAAATAAAAATCTTACTACTCAGGAAATGGGAGATGAAATCGTTAAACAAATATCTGATTTAGGTGTAAATAATGGATCATAAGATTGCAATAGTTGGAGCGACAGGAAATGTTGGGCGTGAAATGCTTAACATTCTTCATGATAAAAAATTTAAATCTAAAAATATTTATCCAGTAGCTTCTAGTAGGAGCGCTGGTTCAAAAATAGATTTTGGCGATGAAGAATTAGTTGTTGAGGATATAGAAAATTTTGATGTTTCTAAGGTTAATATCGCACTCTTTTCTGCCGGATCAAGTACATCAGAAAAATGGGCACCTGTATTTGCAAATAAAAATTGTATTGTTATAGATAATTCAAGCCATTTTAGAATGGATGATGATATTCCACTTATTGTCCCTGAAGTGAATCCTGAAGATTTAAAAAATTTTAAAAATAAAAATATAATTGCTAATCCAAATTGCTCAACTATTCAATTAGTAGTTGCACTTAAACCACTTCATGAATTATCCAAAATTAAAAGTGTTATTGTTTCTACATATCAATCTGTATCTGGAGCAGGAAAGGCTGCAATGGATGAATTATTTGATCAAACTAAAAATATGTTTTCAGATGATATAAAAGATAATGTGAACTTTACTAAGCCAATTGCTTTTAATGTAATTCCTCATATCGATAAATTTGAAGATGATGGGTATACAAAAGAAGAAACTAAAATGAGACAAGAAACAAATAAAATTCTTGATAGAAATATCAAAATCAGTGCCACGTGTGTACGAGTTCCCGTTTTCATCGGACATTCAGAAGCAGTTAATATTGAATTTGAAAATAAGGTATCTGTGGAAGAAGCTCGTCTTGCTATCAAGAATGCCAATGGCTGTACTTTACTTGATGAAAGAGAAGATGGTGGATATGTTACTCCAAGAGAAAGTGCTGGAAACGATGACACTTATGTTTCAAGAATCAGAGAGGATAGTGCAATAAAAAATGGTTTATCAATATGGGTAGTATCTGATAATTTAAGAAAAGGCGCAGCTTTAAACACTATTCAAATTGCTGAAATGTTAATTGAGAGTTATCTGTAAAAATGAGAAAAGATGTAAGAAAACCAAGAAGAAGTATACTTTATGTGCCTGGATCGAATGAAAAAGCTCTGAAGAAGTCGTCAACCCTTGATGTAGATGCTTTAATTTATGATCTAGAAGATTCTGTAGCTTCAAACGCAAAGGAGAGTGCGCGAGACTCCTTAATTAAAATAATTAATTCTGGAGTAAATAAAGATAAAGAGCAGGTTGTTAGAATAAACTCATTAGATACTGATATAGGGAGAGATGATCTTAAAATTTTAGATCATTGTGCCCCTGATGCTATTTTGATCCCAAAAGTTAATAGTGCAGATGATGTCATTGAATGTGAGAAATTAATAAACAATGGAGATATCAAAATATGGGTAATGATGGAAACCGCTCTTTCAATTGTGAATGCATATGAAATTGCAAAAGTATCCAAAACTCTTAAATGTTTTGTGATGGGGACCAATGATCTATCGACAGAACTAGGCATTGAAGAAGATCTTAAGAGGACAGCTCTTCAAACTAGTTTTGAAAAATGCATGATGGCTTCAAAAGCTTATAAAATTTCAATATTAGATGGAGTTTTTAATGACATTAAAGACAGTGAAGGATTTGAACAAGAGTGCGTTTACAGTCATGGGCTAGGATTTGATGGCAAGACTCTGATTCATCCTTCCCAAATAAGTATTTGTAATAAAATTTTTACACCAACACCTGATCAATTAGAAAAGGCTCGAAGTATTGTAAGTGCTTTTGAAAAAGCTCGTAAAGAAGACCCTGAAGTTGGCGTGATTGTATTTGAAGGAAGTCAAATTGAAGAGCTTCATGTTGCACATGCAAGAAGAATTTTAGAAGCTGAAAAATTAATCATGGAAGTTTCAAAAGAAAATGAGTCTATTCCAATAGAAGTTAAAAGTGGTTCAAAATATAAAATAGGTAATTTTTTTGAGGATTTTTCAATGGGTCAGAAAATCTCTCATGCAACGCCAAGAACTATTACATTAGGAGATTGTTCACTTTACACTGCTCTATACGGATCAAGGTTTGCCCTACACTCCTCAAATGAATTTGCAAAACAGCTTTCGCTTAAAGAGTCACCAGTTGATGATTTCTTATTATTTAATATTGCTTTTGGTAAAACTGTTCCTGATATCTCTTTAAATGCAATTGCAAATTTAGGATATGCTGAATGTAAATTCTTAAAACCTGCTTATCCTGGAGATACAATTACATCTCATTCTGAAGTAATTGGTTTAAAAGAAAATTCTAATGGTGACAATGGTGTCGTTTATGTCCATTCGACTGGATTGAATCAAAAAAATGAAGCTGTAATTGATTATAAGAGATGGGTTATGGTTCGTAAAAAAAATAAAAGTCTTCCTAAAATAGAAACTGTAATTCCTAAATTAAATTCAGAAGTGACAAAAGAAGAAGTTATATCAATTTCAAAAGATTATCAGTTTGAGATAAAAAATTATGATTTTACTGCTGCTGGATCAAATCTTGTATTTGAAGATTATAAAATAGATGAAAAAATAAATCATATTGATGGTATTACTGTAGAGGAAGCGGAGCATATGATGGCTACAAAACTATATCAGAATAATGCCAAGGTTCATTTCAATCATTTTGTTGAAAAGGGTGGTCGATTCGGTAAACGAATTGTCTACGGTGGTCATGTTATCAGTTTGACCAGATCAATATCTTTCAATGGACTATCAAATGCATTTAAGATAATTGCTATAAATGGAGGAACACATGCATCCCCATGCTTTGCAGGTAAAACTGTTTTTGCATGGAGTAAAATTATAGAAAAAGTTGACGTTTCAGACACTCTTGGTGCGTTACGCATTAGGACTAATGGTCTTGGAGATGCTCAGCCATATCAGTTTCAACACCAAGATCAAAATGGAAAATTTAATTCTGATGTCCTCTTAAGTCTAGACTACTGGGTGCTTGTTCCAAAAAAAATATAGATTAATTTCTTTAAATTTGAGAATTTGATATAATAAAAATCATGAATAGTCCTCTATCACCTCATCTTCAAATATATCGTTGGCAAACTACATCTTTACTATCCATTCTTCATAGAATATCAGGAGTAGTTTCATCATTAGGATCAATGATTATAATAATTTATTTATTATCAATTGGACTAGGCGAAGATACTTTTAAATTAGTTATTTCAATTTCAGACAATATTTTCATAAGAACTGTTCTTATAGGCTTATCGTTTTGTATATTTTTTTATATATTTAGTAGTATCCGGCACTTGCTTTGGGATTATGGTTATGGTCTGGATTTGAATGTTGCAAAGATAACAGGCTGGACTGCTTTATCTGTTGCTGTGATTCTTACTATATGTTTTTGGATAATATTATACGGAGTAATTTAATTTATGCCATCAGCTCGTAATATATGGAAGTTGCATAAATATAGCTCAATTGCTCTATTACCCTTTATTGCATATTTACTAATATCCATCCTAAGGTTTTCAAGACTTTCGTATGAGCAAATTTTACTTGAAATATCTGGTACTTGGTCAATTTTCTTTATATTGATTTTTATGATTTTAGGCATATTTCATATGAATACAGGCGTAAATGAAATTATGGATGATTATGTTCATGATCCTAAGGTTCATAAACTGCTAAAGATTTTGATATCATCATTCTTTACTGGTATTTCATTATTTGTCTGTCTATCGATTTTAATGATACTTTTGTAACTTATTATGAAATACGAAATTGAATACCATGATTATGATGTTGTAGTTGTTGGAGCTGGAGGCTCCGGTCTTCGAGCAACTGTTGGAGCTGTAGAAAATGGGTATAAGACAGCTTGTATTTCAAAAGTATTTCCAACCAGAAGTCATACAGTCGCAGCGCAAGGTGGAATATCTGCGGCGTTAGGAAATATGGGTGATGATGATTGGCGTTGGCACATGTATGATACTGTAAAAGGGTCTGATTGGCTTGGTGATCAAGATGCTATTGAGTATTTATGTAAAAATGCTCCAAAGGCTGTTTTAGAATTAGAGAATTATGGAGTACCGTTCAGTAGAACTGAGGATGGTAAAATATATCAAAGAGCATTTGGTGGAATGACAAAAAATTATGGCGAAGGTACTGCTCAAAGAACTTGCGCTGCTGCTGATAGAACGGGTCATGCAATTATTCATACTCTATATGGTCAATCACTTAAACATGGCGTTGATTATTATATTGAATACTTTGCTCTTGATTTAATCATGGTCAATGGTGAATGTAGAGGTGTAGTTACATGGTGTCTAGAAGATGGAAAGATTCATGTTTTTAATGCAAAGTCGACCGTTCTGGCGACTGGTGGGTATGGAAGAGTATATTTCTCAGCTACTTCAGCGCATACATGTACAGGTGATGGTAATGCAATGGTATTGAGAGCAGGACTTCCTTTACAGGATATGGAGTTTGTCCAATTTCATCCTACTGGTGTTTACGGTGTAGGTTGTTTGATTACTGAAGGTGCTCGAGGTGAAGGTGGTTATTTAGTAAACAGTGAAGGCGAAAGGTTTATGGAGAGGTATGCTCCCTCTGCAAAAGATTTAGCTTCCAGAGACGTAGTCTCGCGATCAATAACAAAAGAGTTAATTGAAGGTAGAGGCGTTGGTTCAAACAAAGACCATGTCTATTTACATTTAGATCATCTTGAACCAAAAGTTTTAAATGAGAGACTACCTGGTATTTCTGAGTCTGCAAAAGTATTTGCTGGTGTGGATGTGACTAAAGCTCCGATCCCAGTAATTCCAACAGTACATTATAATATGGGTGGCATTCCAACAAATTTCCATGGTGAAGTGATGACTTCTGTAAATGGAGAGGAAGTTCCTGTCCCAGGCCTTATGGCAATTGGTGAAGCTGCATGTGTGTCTGTTCATGGAGCAAATCGGCTTGGCTCAAATTCTCTAATTGATCTTGTTGTATTTGGTAAAGCTGCAGCAGATCGCATTAATGATACGGTATCAAAAACTGATCCAAATAAAGAAATTGATCATAGCGCAGTCGATAAAATTCTTGACCGTTTTGATAAGATTAGGAATTCAAACGGAGCAACTCCTACTTCACAACTGAGAGATAAAATGCAGAAAGTTATGCAAAATCATTGTGCAGTATTTAGAGATGATGAAATTTTATCAGAAGGTAAGAAAAAAATTGAAGAAATATGGCTTGAATCAAATGATATCTCAGTAACTGATAAATCACTTGTATGGAACACAGATCTACTTGAAACATTAGAATATGAAAATCTTATCGCCCAGGCTGTTGTTACAATGAATTCTGCACACAATAGAAAAGAAAGTAGAGGAGCGCATGCTCGTGAAGATTATAAAGAAAGAGATGATAAAAACTGGATGGTTCATACGTTAGCATGGACTAACGATAAAGAGTGCAATTTAGATTATCGTTCAGTGCATGAATATACATTGTCAAATGAAGTTAAATATATTGAGCCTAAAGCGAGAGTTTACTAATGGTTCAGTTTAATCTTCCTGATAATTCCAAGCTTGTAAAAGGTGAAGATTATTTATTACCTGACGATATAAAAAATAAGAAAAAAATCTCAATATACAGATGGTCTCCAGATGATGATAAAAATCCAAGAATGGATAGTTATGAAGTAGATTTGGACAATTGTGGTCCTATGGTTTTAGACGCAATAATGAAAATCAAAAATGAAATAGATCCAACATTAACTTTTAGAAGATCATGCCGGGAGGGAATATGTGGATCTTGCGCAATGAATATTGATGGCACCAACACATTAGCATGCACAAAGCCAATTGAGGATGTTAAAAAAGAAATTAAAATTTATCCTTTGCCCCACATGCCTGTTATTAAAGATTTAGTTACAAACCTAAAGACTTTATATAAGCAATTGGCTTCTATTAAGCCATGGTTAAACATTACAAAAAAATCTGGCACTGATGAGAATTTGCAATCAAGAGAAGAAAGAGCAAAGTTAGACGGTCTGTACGAATGTATTTTATGTGCCTGTTGTTCTACATCATGCCCAAGTTATTGGTGGAATAGTGATAAATATCTTGGTCCTGCAGTACTATTACAATCATATAGGTGGCTTCAGGATAGTAGAGATGAGTTACGGAGAGAAAGATTAGAAGAGTTAGATGATGCTTTCAAGGTTTATAGATGTCACACAATTATGAATTGCACTCAAACTTGTCCAAAAGGTCTAAATCCAGCTGAGGCTATTTCAGGCATCAAAAGAATGATTGCCTCCAGATAATTTACGAATTTTTATACTACAGTTATTTGAAGACTAAGACTTATTAGCAATAAGGAAATAACTATAAAAGCAGTTGAGAAAAAATTTATCATTTTTTTAGTTCCATTATTATTAGTTGATAAAGCGGAAGAAAAATTAAGGGGAGTTAAAAATCTTCCGCTTATCTGAGAGGATATATAATTAAATATTCAAAATTTACTAAGTTAGAATCATGCCAATATGACAACTAGCATCTACTAATATTTTTTTTCAATTTTTACGACAAAACTCCCACCATGCCAGCTCATCTCATGGTATTTTATTTGATGAGAATTTTCTGACCAATAGGGAAACTCTTTTCTAATCTGGCCACTTTTGCCAGTTATTACTTCAACTTTATTAATATTATCACTGTAAGCCTTATTTATAAATTCATTAAACTCATCGTAAGCTTCTTCAAGAGTTAAATCATGTAGATCAAGTTTTCGCATTGCGCCATATCATTTCTTGTGTCATATTTTATGTATAATTTTTATAATTAATATGAAAAAAATTAACCAATTTATAGATGGCAAAGAATATTTAAGCAAGTCAGATAGACTGGGAGATATATTCAATCCAGCCCAGGGTGAAAAAATTGCTGAAGTTAGTCTAGCAAACAAAAGTGATGTAGGCGCTGCCATAGAAAGTGCCTTGAATGTAAAACAAAAATGGGCTTCTACTCCACCTTTAACTCGTTCAAGAATTTTCTTTAAATTTAAAGAACTTATTTTAAGAGATATGGATAAATTGGCCCGCGCTCTTACTGAAGAGCATGGCAAGATACTAAGTGACTCTCAAGGTTCGATCACTAGGGGCATGGAAGTTGTAGAGTTTGCATGTGGAATTCCTCATCTTTTAAAGGGAGAATTTTCTGAAAATGTTGGATCTGAAATAGATAGTTGGAGCATGAGACAACCTCTGGGTATCTCGGTTGGGATTTCTCCTTTTAATTTTCCTGCAATGGTTCCAATGTGGATGTTTGTTGTGTCTATTGCATGTGGAAATTGTTTTATTTTAAAACCAAGTGAAAAAGATCCTACAGTTCCTATGATGTTGGCTGAGCTTTTAATTGAAGCTGGCCTGCCAGATGGAGTTTTTAACGTTATCAATGGAGATAAAGAAGCAGTGGATTTATTAATTACAAACCCACATGTAGACTCTGTTAGTTTTGTGGGTTCAACTCCAGTTGCAGAATATATTTATCATACGTCAACACAGCATAATAAAAGAGTTCAATCTTTAGGGGGTGCAAAAAATCATATGGTTATTATGCCAGATGCTGATCTTGATCAAGTAGTTGATGGACTTATGGGCGCTGGTTATGGTTCTGCCGGTGAGAGATGTATGGCCTTATCTGTTGCAGTTGCAGTAGGAGATGTTGGAGATAAATTAATTGAAAAACTTACACCTCGAGTTCAATCACTAAAAGTTGGACCAGGAACAGATCCTGAAGTTGAAATGGGACCGGTTATTAGTAAACAACATTTGAACAAAGTTAGATCTTATGTAGATTCTGGTGTTGAAGAAGGAGCCAAGCTTATTGTTGATGGTAGACCTATATCACTTCAAGGGTATGAAAATGGATATTTTATTGGCGGCTGCTTATTTGATAATGTTACAAGTGAGATGAAAATTTATAAGGAAGAGATTTTTGGTCCTGTATTATCTGTAGTTAGAAAACCAACATTTGATGATGCGCTTGAAATGCTTAATAATCATGAGTTTGGAAATGGGACTACAATTTATACTCGTGATGGTGACACAGCTCGTGCATTTACCAACAAATGTCAAATTGGAATGGTTGGAGTAAATGTTCCAATTCCAGTACCAATGGCATTTCATAGTTTTGGAGGCTGGAAAAGGTCATTATTTGGTGACCACGCTATGCATGGAATGGAGGGTGTAAGGTTCTTTACAAGGCTTAAAACTGTCACTTCAAGATGGCCTACAGGAATTCGTAAAGGTGCAGAGTTTATTATACCCACTATGAAATAAAGTTTATATTTCTGACTTGATTTTAAGTTCTATCTGTTTAGTTTACGCACTAAAGATAATTCTAATATGACAAAACCAAAAATTTCTTTAATTGGAGCTGGCCAAATAGGTGGAACTTTAGCTCATTTAATTGCTTTAAAAGAGTTAGGTGATGTAATTTTATTTGATGTAGCTGAAGGTATAGCAAAAGGTAAGGCTCTAGATTTATCCCAATCAACAGCAATTGACGGATTGAATGTAAGCATCACTGGAACTAATAATTATAACGATACAAGTAATTCAGACGTAATCATTATTACCGCAGGTGTTCCAAGAAAACCTGGAATGACAAGAGATGACCTGCTCGGCATAAACTTGAAAATTATTAAGCAAGTAGCTGAGGGAATTAAAGATACTTCTCCAAATGCTTTCGTAATATGTATTACAAATCCACTAGATGTCATTGTTATGGCGCTACAGAAATATTCTGGACTTCCAAAAAATAAAGTTATTGGTATGGCAGGTGTTTTAGATACATCAAGATTTAAATTTTTTCTATCACAAGAATTAAATGTTCCAATAAGTGAAGTTGACTCATTTGTTTTAGGTGGACATGGCGATACTATGGTTCCGGTACCCAATCGTACAACTGTGTCTGGAAAACCACTTCTTGATTTTGTTAATGAGGGTAAAATTTCTGAAGAAAAATTAAATGAGATAATTGATAGAACGCGTAATGGAGGTGCAGAAGTTGTAAAACTTTTAGAGACTGGTTCTGCTTTTTATGGACCTGCAGCATCAGGCATTGAGATGGCAGAGTCTTATTTAAAAAATTTAAGAAAGACCCTTCCTTGTGCCGCTCATTTAAATGGTCAATATGGAGTGAAGGATCTTTATGTTGGAGTACCTGTTATAATTGGTTCTAACGGAATAGAAGAGGTTGTAGAATTGGCCTTGGACGACGAAGAAAAAAGATATTTTGATATTTCAATTGATGCTGTTAAAGAACTTTTTGATGCCGCTATTAATATTGATACAAATCTGAAATAATTATGAATATTCACGAATATCAAGCAAAAGAATTATTTAAAGAATTTGATATACCTGTATCAACGGGAACAGTCACTTTTTCTCCAAATGAAATTGATCAAGCAGTAAATGATGTTTCTGGACCTACATGGGTTGTAAAAGCACAAATTCATGCAGGAGGACGTGGAAAAGGTGGTGGAGTAAAAGTTGTACAATCTGCTGAAGAAGCAATAGAAGAATGTAAGAAAATGTTTGGAATGAATTTGATTACTCCTCAAACAGGCCCTCAAGGAAAAATTGTTCAAAGAGTTTATATTGAAAATGGATCAGATATAAAAAAAGAACTTTACTTATCATGTATAATTGACCGAGCTACTAGTAAAATAGCTTTTATAGCTTCAAAACATGGTGGTATGGATATTGAGGCAGTTGCAGAAGAAACACCTGAAGAAATTGCTACAGTTTTTATTGAACCATCGACTGGAGTTTTAGAATCTGACATTTTAGCTATTCAAAAATGCTTAGAACTTGATGAATCAATGTATGATCAAACTAAGCACCTAGTAGAGAATCTTTATAAGTTTTTCAAAGAAAAAGACGCAAGTCTTGTTGAGATTAATCCATTAATAATTACTGATAAAGACAAGCTATTGTGTCTAGATGCTAAGGTAAATTTTGATGACAACGCTCTTTATAGGCATCCGGAGATCGAAGAACTTAGAGACCCAAATGAAGAGGATGAGTATGAGCAAGAAGCCGCAAAATTTGATTTAGCATATATCAAATTAGATGGAAATATAGGATGTATGGTAAATGGTGCTGGGTTAGCTATGGCTAGTCTTGATATTATTAAATTATACGGTGGGGAGCCTGCAAACTTTTTAGATGTTGGCGGCGGCGCTTCAAAAGAAAAAGTTTCAAATGCCTTTAAAATTATATTATCCGATAAAGGTGTAAAAGGGATATTGGTAAATATTTTTGGAGGCATTATGAGATGTGATGTGATTGCAGAAGGTATTATTGCTGCGGCAAAAGATCTTAGTATCTCGGTTCCACTAGTTGTCAGACTCGAGGGAACAAACGTGGATAAAGGAAAAGAAATTTTAGATAATTCTGGTATCGATATTATATCAGCAACTGATCTTGATGATGCAGCAAAAAAAATTGTGGAACTCGTATAATGTCAATAATTGTCAATAAAGATACGAAAGTTATTTGTCAGGGATTTACAGGATCCCAAGGTACTTTTCATTCAGAGCAAGCAATTAAATATGGAACCCAACTTGTTGGAGGTGTGACGCCAAAAAAAGGGGGAACCTCTCATCTTGGATTGCCTGTATTTGATACAGTAAGTGAAGCAAAAGAAAAAACTGATGCCAATGCATCTGTTATTTATGTTCCCCCACCGTTTGCAGCCGCAGCAATTGTTGAAGCAATTGAAAGTCAGATAGAATTGATAATATGTATTACAGAAGGTATCCCAGTAATAGATATGATGATGGTTAAAGATAAATTAAAATCATCTAAGTCACGTTTAATAGGACCAAACTGTCCCGGTATAATTACACCTGATGAGTGCAAGATTGGTATTATGCCTGCTCACATTCATAAAAAAGGTAGCGTTGGAATTGTTTCTCGATCTGGGACATTAACATATGAAGCTGTTTTTCAAACTACAGTAGCTGGCATGGGCCAATCAACGTGTGTTGGAATTGGTGGCGACCCAATCAATGGTACTAATTTTATAGACTGCTTAGATTTATTCTTAAAAGATGATGAAACTGAGTCAATTATTATGATTGGTGAAATCGGGGGCTCTGCTGAGGAAGAAGCTGCAGAATTTATTAAAAAACAATCAATTAAGAAGCCTATGGTTGGCTTTATTGCTGGAACTTCAGCACCTCCTGGTCGACGAATGGGCCATGCTGGAGCGATTGTATCTGGAGGCAAGGGCGGAGCAGATGACAAAATTGAAGCTATGAAATCTGCTGGAATGCATATTTCAAACTCCCCAGCCGCATTAGGTTCAACTTTACTTGAAGTATTGAAAGGCTAATTCTATTATATAATTTAATTGAATGCCAAAATCTCCATCAAATCAAATTTTTGATAAAACTTCTTTTTTACATGGCGCAAATGCTACGTATGTAGAAGAAATGTTTAAAAAATATTCTGATGATCCATCGTCAGTTCCAAATGATTGGGGTATTTTTTTTAATAACATTAAAGACGTAGGACTCAATTCAAGTACATACAGCGCCTCTTGGGCAAATAATGATCTCAAAGTTCAAAATGGTGACCTTATTTCTGCTATGGATGGTAACTGGTCAAGTTTGCCAGAAAAAATAATAAAAAAAAATATTTCATATTCAATTGATGAAATTCAACAAGCAACTTTAGACTCGATTAGAGCTCTTCGGTTAATACGTGCCTTTAGAGTGAATGGTCATTTGATTGCTGATCTAGACCCATTACAATTGAGTCAAAAAAATCACCATCCTGAATTAGATTATAGAAATTATGGATTTAATGAGAGTGATTTAGAAAAATCAATTTTCATAGATGGAAGTCTTGGTCTCGATAATACTAAGTTAAAAGAAATAATAAAAATTCTTCATGAAACTTATTCTAGTTCGATTGGGGTAGAATTTTTACATATTCAAGATCCAGATCAGAAACAATGGGTTCAAGAAAGAATAGAAGAGGTGAGAAATAAAACGCAATTCACTGTAGCTGGTAAAAGAGCAATTTATCGTAGACTTTTAGAAGCTGAAATGTTTGAAAATTATTTAGACAAAAAATTTTTAGGAACAAAAAGATTTGGTCTTGTTGGCAGTGAGTCAACTATTCCTGGTATTGAACAAATAATTAAACAGTGCTGCCTAGCTGGTATTGAAGATGTTTATATTGGTACAGCACATAGAGGCAGACTAACACTCTTAGCGTCAGTTATGGAGGTTCCATTGAGGGCTATCATGACAAAATTTCAAGCTGGATCTGATGATCCTAACGAGGTATTGGGTTCAGGTGATGTGAAGTATCATTTAGGGGTATCAAGTGACAGAGAGTTTGATGGAAAAAAAATTCATTTATCTCTTACCCCAAACCCCTCACACCTTGAGGCTGTAGATCCAGTAGTGATTGGTAAAGTCAGAGCAAAGCAAACGCTTAGCAAGGATAAAAATAATGAAAAAGTAATCGGTATATTAATTCACGGAGATGCAGCCATTGCTGGACAAGGCGTCGTAGCTGAAACATTTGCGATGTCACAGTTAAGAGGTTTTAGAACTGGAGGAACTGTACATTTTGTAATTAATAACCAAATTGGCTTTACAACGATGCCACTCTATGGAAGATCGGCTCCATATTGCACTGAAATTGCAAAAATTGTTCAGGCCCCAATTTTTCATGTAAATGGAGATGACCCCGAAGCTGTTGTCCATGTTTGTAGACTTGCAGCAGAATTTAGAAACAAATTTAAAACTGATGTTATAGTTGATATGTTTTGTTATCGAAGAGCGGGTCACAATGAGATGGATTTGCCTGAATTCACTCAGCCATTAATGTATAAAAAAATTAAAGAACACAGTTCAACTCTAAAAATTTACGAAAAAAAATTGATAGGAGAAAATATATTATCTAAAGAAGACTCAATTAAATTTGAGGATGAATACAAGAATTTTCTCGATAGCGAGTTTGCTCTTTCAAAAACATATAAGTCAAATAAAGCAGACTGGCTTGAAGGTTCTTGGAAAGGCCTTTCAACTGCTTCATTCGATGCAAGAAGAGGAAAGACCGCTGTAGAAAAAAATGATTTGATATCTATTTCAGTTGCAATTCATAAATTGCCTGAAGAGTTTACCGCACATAAAAGAATAAAAAAAATATACAACGATCGATCTGTATCTGTGCTTAATGGAGTTGGAATTGATTGGGCTACAGCAGAAGCTTTAGCATTTGCTTCTTTATTATCAGAAGGTTTTGGAGTTAGATTATCTGGTCAAGATGTTGGAAGAGGAACTTTTAGTCAAAGACATGCTGTTCTTTATGATCAAGTGAATGAAGAAAGATTTGTACCCCTTAGACACTTTCAGGATCAACAAGGGCTTTTTGAAATAGTAGATAGTTTTCTATCTGAATATGGTGTTTTAGGTTTTGAGTATGGTTATTCACAAGTTGACCCAAAAACTTTGGTTTTATGGGAGGGTCAGTTTGGAGATTTTGCCAATAACGCACAAACCATAATTGATCAATTTATTACAACTGGCGAAAGAAAATGGCTAAGAATGTCTGGACTAACGTTATTGCTTCCTCATGGCCATGAAGGACAGGGACCTGAGCACACCAGTGGAAGAGTTGAACGCTTTTTGCAAATGTGTGCAGAAGATAATATTCAAGTAATTAACTGTACTTCACCTGGAAATTACTTTCACGCACTAAGAAGACAACTTCACCGTGATTTTAGGAAACCTTTAATTATAATGACTCCTAAATCTACATTAAGACATAAAAAAAATACGTCAAAAATTGAAGATTTTATTAATGGATCTTCATTTCATCGAGTTATGAACGACCAATTAGATCAATCTAGCAAAGACAAAATTAATCGAGTTTTACTATGTTCAGGAAAAATTTATTTCGAGATTCATGATCAGATCGAGTCTTTAGGAATTGATAATGTTGCAATTCTTAGATTAGATCAATTATACCCGTTCCCTTATGATGCACTTAGAGATGAATTAGAATACTATAAAGATTGTGAAATCTATTGGGTACAAGAAGAGCCTTCGAATATGGGTGCTTATTTTTTTGTGAAAGAAAGAATTGAGTCTGTAATGCATTCTCTCAATATGAAAACAAAAGAACTAATCTTTATTGGTAGACGATCTTCGGCTTCTCCTGCAACTGGAGTACAAGCTAGACATGCTCAAAATCAAAAAAATATTATTGACTTAGCAATTAAGGCTGACAAAAAAGAAATTTATGTCAATAAAGATGGTGTTTCCTTATTAAAATATGAACTCCCAATTGAATAATAATTTTAAAGTGTTAAATAAGTTCTATGTCTACTGAAATAAAAGTCCCCTCTCTAGGCGAAAGTGTTGTAGAAGCAACAGTAGCCAAGTGGTATAAAAATCAAGGAGATCATGTTGCCGTAGATGAGCCTTTAGTTGAACTTGAAACAGATAAGGTTACCCTTGAAGTTCCTTCACCATGTGGGGGACAATTAAAAATTATTTCAGCTAAAGAAGGTGAAACCGTAGAGGTTGGAGCTTTATTGGGTCAAATCACTGAAGGAGAAGAAGATAATAAGGTAAGCGAAAAAGCTATTGAAAGTGAAAATAAAATTCCTGAAAATAAACCACAAGAAATACAACAGCCTGAGACACACGATAATAACTCAGAAACTGATAAAGTAGATGTAGATAATAAAAAAGTTGTTACTAATATTGAGAAACTTTCTCCAGCTGTTAGAAAAATTATTGATGAACAGAAAATAGATCTTTCGAATATAGAACCAAAAAGAAGTGATGGTAGAATTACAAAGGGTGATTTAATTAATAATGTTAATACTTCAGAAACGCAAACTGAAAACAATGAACCAATCTTAAGTAATACTGACTTAAGTAATACTGAGCTTCGAAAAGAAGTGCCAATGTCTCGTTTAAGACAAACTATAGCAAAGAGATTAAAGGATGCACAAAATAATGCTGCTATTTTAACCACATTTAACGAAGTTGATATGTTTCAATTGATTGAAACAAGGAATGAATACAAAGAAAGTTTTGAATCAAAATATGGTGTAAGACTAGGTTTTATGTCTTTTTTTGTTAAAGCATGTATTACTGCATTAAAAGAAATACCAGATGTAAATGCCGAAATTCAAGATAATAAAATTATATACAAAAATTTTTATAATATTGGAGTTGCCGTTGGAACTGATCAAGGATTAGTGGTACCTGTGTTAAGAGATGCTGATAAAAAGTCTATAATTGAAATTGAAAAAGAAATCTTTGAGCTTGGTAATAAAGCTAGGTCAGGAAAATTAAGTATAACTGATATGCAAGAAGGTACCTTTACAGTGTCTAATGGAGGAGTATATGGTTCACTTATGTCCACCCCAATTTTAAATCCACCTCAATCAGGTGTACTTGGTATGCATAAGATTGAAAAAAGACCAATAGTGATTGATGATGAAATTTCAATCAGACCGATGATGTATTTAGCTTTATCATATGATCATCGAATTATTGATGGTAAGGCTGCAGTAACTTTTCTTGTAAGAGTTAAAGAAGGTCTAGAAGATCCAAGAAGATTATTATTAGGTGTTTAATTTTGTCAGATTTTGATATTGCAATTATAGGAAGTGGCCCCGGTGGATATGTGTGTGCTATACGCGCTGCTCAACTAGGACTTAGTGTTTGTTGTGTTGAAAAAAGTGATACTCTTGGGGGCACTTGTTTAAATGTAGGTTGTATTCCCTCAAAATCCTTACTTCATACTTCTTATCTTTTTAAGCAAACAAAAGATCTGAATAAAATTGGAATTACAGTTTCAGATGTTCAGATTGATATCAAAAAAATGATAAACTCAAAAAATGAGAGTGTTGTAGGGCTTACAGATGGAATTAAATTTTTGTTTAAAAAAAATAAAATAATTCATAAAAAAGGTTTTGGAAGAATTGTTAATTCGAATGAGATTGAGATTTTGTCGGATAACAATTCTGAAATTATTAAAGCTAAAAATATAGTAATTGCAACAGGATCAGAAGTTTCAACACCTAAAGATATTCTTTTAGATGAAATAGATATCTTATCATCAACGGGAGCATTGAACTTAAGCGAAGTACCAGGTGAATTAATTATAATTGGTGCAGGTTATATAGGTTTAGAATTAGGCTCTGTCTGGTCTCGACTAGGGTCAAAAGTCACGGTCATTGAATTTGCAGATAGAATCTTACCAGGAATGGATAGCGAAGTTTCTAAAAATTTCCAAAAGATACTGATTAAGCAGGGGTTTGACTTTAAACTATCAACTGCTCTTCGATCTATTACAAAAAAAAGTGGAAAAACTTATGTTACAGTTGAAACAAAAGGACAATCAATAGAATTAGTTTGTGACAAAGTTCTTATTTCTACTGGAAGAAAAGCATATACCTATGGTCTTAATTTAGATCAAATTAATATTGAAACTGATAGTCATGGGAAAATTGAAACCAATGATCTGTTTCAGACTAAAATTAAAAATATTTATGCTATTGGAGACTGTAGACAAGGTCTTATGCTAGCTCATAAAGCTTCTGAGGAGGGAGTTGCTGTAGCAGAAATTATTGTAGGCCAAGCTGGCCGGGTTAACTATAACACAATACCATCAGTTATATATACTGCCCCTGAAGTTGCATCAGTAGGAAAGACTGAAGAAGAAATTAAAAAGCAAGGCATAAAATATAAGGTCGGTAAATTTCCTTTTACTGCAAATCCAAGAGCAAAAATTATGCATGATACAGAAGGGTTTGTTAAAATTTTATCTAAAGCAGATACAGATGAAGTACTTGGTGTTCATATAATCGGACCAGACGCAGGAAATCTAATTGCTGAATTAGCTATAGCAATGGAGTTTGGAGCTTCCTCAGAAGATATAGCAAGAACATGCCATGCTCATCCAACACTAAATGAGTCGATAAAAGAAGCCGCTCTCAATGTCGAAGGTGATGCAATTCACATATAATCAACAAAATTTAAGAAAATTAACTAAAAAAAAGAATAATTTAAAATCAGATAATTACTTGCAGAATTCATTTTTCTACATTAATAAACCACTATATATCCACGTTATCATTTAAAAGGCCTTAAGCAATTAAGGCCTTTTTTATTGTAACAGAGTGATTATTAGATAATAATATAAGGATGATAACGTGGAGGTTAAAAAGTTGAATCCACCAGAAAATTCTGGGTGGTGTCCAAAACTATCTCAAATAATTTTCAATTAAAAAATTTTTAATAAATTTTGGTGAAATATCCATATAGACCCCATATTTAAATTTGGGGTTTTTTTATGAGCTTTGTAATAGCAAAGATCCATACTGCTATTACTATATGATATAGGTGAAAACTCATGGATGGATTTATAAAATCAGTAAGTAGTCCATTTTTTCTTATTGTTAGAAATCCTATAAGTAAAATTGACATAACCATTCCTCTTAAAATTTTTTGCAGAGTATTATGATTTGGATAATCCATTACTATAAGAATTGATATTACTGACCAGGTTAATATTAAATAAAAGATAAATTGTTTTGGCCATACAATGCTAACAATTAAACTAATTACAAATATTGCTAGTAATAGTTTATAAATGTACTTCCATTGTAAGTTGAATGCCATCTGAACACAGACAAGCCCAATACAAGTTAGGCCTGAGTAAATGCCCAAAATCATATTAAGTTTAATAATAGTTTCACTAGAATTAAAGCCATATCTAATAGCTCCCAAAGTAGCAGCAATTCCGATGAGCATAACTCCAATAAGCGCAAAAAATTCTTTTCGACCTTTTAATAAATAAATTGAGTATATTGATGAAGCTACAATTAATACTTCGGTAAATGCATAATGAGCAGGAAGCATTAATTATTTTTTATTGCCCTATAATAATCTGCTTTTATATCTGTTGATGTTTTTCTTGATCCATCATGAGACCATCCTGGAGGGCCAAACAAATACATGAATCTAGCTTTTAGACTTATTCCTTTTTGAGAAACATCTTTTACAATATTCCAATATTCGCCAAAAAGAATTCGAATAGGGTTATAAGTATCTAATGGATCAACTAACCCATAATCTGGAAGGTCTTTTTCATCCTCGGCAACAAAAGTGCCAAGCATTCTATCCCATATAATAAGTGTTCCAGCATAATTTGCGTCTAAATATTTTGGATTTTTTCCATGATGAACTCGATGATGTGAAGGAGTATTAAACACGTACTCATACCATGAAGGTAGTTTTTTTATTGTCTGCGTATGTAGCAAGAATTGATAGTAAGCATTCATAAATCCACAAAAAAGAACCATGATTGGATCAAATCCTATTAATACCAATGGAACCTTTAACATCATTGTCCCTGTAAAATGTTTTGTCCATGGTTGTCTTGCTCCTACATCAAGTGCAAATCTTTCTGATGTGTGGTGAGCCCTATGCAAGCCCCATCCCCATCTCCATCTATGAACAATACGATGATGCAAATAAAATCTAAAATCATCTAAAATAAAGCAAACAACTAAAACAGGCAGTGTAAATGGCAAAGTATATATTTGGTAACTTTTTGCCCAGAAAAGTGCAGCAATTGTTATAAATCCAAATGAGGCATTGATCGGAAAACTAGAAACTCCCAGGAAAACATTAAGAAACCATTCTTTAGAGTCATTTTTTTGCTTAAATTTAAAAACGTAAACAACCAGCATTTCTATTGCTGCTAGAAATACAAAAAGCGGTATTAAGACAAATACTAGGTCAATCAGATTATAATCTAATAATTTATCAACTGACATTTTTAAAACTTTCCATCATTCCCTGCATTAATTTATGGATCAAATTCACTCCCTGTAAGGGTCTTATAAATACCTTAAATTCATTAATTTTTCCAGTTTTATCCCATGATATAAGATCAATTCCATTTATATCTGTACTATCTAAAGTCAAGGAAAACTCTAGGGAAGCACTAGACTCCCCAATTATCTCTTTATTATATTGAAAGCTAGAAGAATTAAATACTTCTGAAGCTGCCATTAAATATTGAAGTGCTAATTGCTTACCTTTTTGAGGAGTATAAACTACTGGTGAATAAAAAATAATATCATCAGATAAAATAGACTCTAAAAGATTGTAATCTCTATTTTTAACTACCTCATGCCATTTTATAATCGGATTTTTCATAATCACTAAACTACAATAAAAATTTTTAAATTTCTATTTTTTTGCTAGAGGATGTGATTTTTTATAGATATCAAGAAGCTTTGAAGTTTCAACTTTAGTATATTTTTGAGTAGTTGATAAGCTACTGTGACCCAATAGCTCCTGAATAGTTCTAAGGTCACCACCTGAATCTAATAAATGAGTAGCAAAGCTGTGTCTTAGGGCATGAGGGGTTGCAGTTTCAGGTAAAGACAATGCAGTTCTAATTTTTTCCAATGCATATTGAATAATTCTTGGGCTAAGCCTTGAAAATCTTTTTCCAATAAATAGTGCTTCACCAGAAATAATTTCTTTTGGGCAAGCCTCTAAGTAATTTTCAATACCTTTTTTAATATATGGCATCATTGGAACAATTCTCTCTTTTTCACCTTTTCCTTTTATAAGAATATGATCTTCATTTTGAACATCATCATAATTTAATGAAAGTGCTTCAGAAATTCTCAGGCCACATCCATAAAGAAGAATTAAAATTGCTTTATTTCGCAATCCAACCCACTTTTCGTCCTCTATTTCCTCGGCCTGCTTTATTACTTGAATAGCAAGATCTACATTTATTGGTCTAGGTAAACTTTTTTTTAGTTTTGGAGATTTTAAACTAAATACTGAACTTTCTTTTATTTTATCATTTTTAATCAAAAATCTAAAAAACGACTTAAGAGCAGAAATATTTCTTGCAATAGAATTAGAAGAGATTTCAGAATTTCTTCTGTAAGTTAAGAAACTCCTAAATTCAGAAATTTTGATACTCTCTATCTCTTTCAGTCCTATATTTTTCTCAATGTAATCTTGGAAGAATATAAAAAATTTAGAGAGATCATTTTTGTAACTTGTAACAGAATTTTGACTAAGTTTTTTTATATTTGATAAGTAGTTTAACCAATTATTGTATTCATACTCTAGATCTGGTTTCACTTACAATATTATAGGATTGACTGATTAGTTGATTTCCAATCATTCAAAAATGCATCTAACCCTTTTTTTGTTAGTGGATGATCATAAAGCATTTCTAATACATTTGGAGGTATAGTAACTACGTCTGCACCAATAATAGCTGATTCTATTACATGATCTAAGTTTCGAATTGATGCTACTAATATTTTTGTTTGAAGTTCAGGGTAGTTATTATAGATAACTTTAATTTTTTTAATCAAATCCATACCATTTTCGCCTATATCATCCAATCTTCCAACGAATGGAGAGATATAAGTGGCATACGATTTAGCTGCAATTAAGGCTTGCGTAGGACTAAAGCAAAGAGTTACATTTGTGCTAATTTTTTTGGTGAAGAAAAAATTTGAAGCTTTAAGACCATCCTCAGTTAATGGAAGTTTGATTACTATATTTTTTGCAATTTTAGAGAGCTTTTCACCCTCTTTAATCATTCCATCCAAAGATGTAGATGTTACCTCTGCACTGATTGGGCCGTCAACAAATGAAGAGATTTCGCTTAAGGTTTCAAAAAAATCCTTACCTGATTTTGCTATTAATGATGGATTCGTTGTGACTCCGTCAACAAGACCAGTTGAGTATAAGTCTCTAATTTTATCTGTGTCAGCAGTATCTAAAAAAAATTTCATATAAATTTCGTTATTGATAAATATAACTATATCATAGAATATTATTTGTTCCAATTAATGACTAAAAAACAATATTTTATAAATGTTTTGCTCGCTTACAACTTAAGTAAAGAATTTACCTATAAAATTGATGAGTATGTTGAAATTGGTTCAATTGTTAGAGTTCCATTCAGGTCAAAAAAATATGCAGGCATTGTAACAGAGCATTTAAAAAAGCCCAATTTTCAAAAATCGAAAATAAAAGTAGTTGATTCAGTATCAAATAAGTTTTTCTTTAAATCAAAACATCTAAAATTTTTAGATTGGGTTGCAAAGTATAACTTAATAGATCGTGGCAACATTCTTAAGATGATGCTCCCAAACAGTGATATTTTTTTTAAAGAATTAAAAAAAAAATGTGAAATTAATGATGAAATAAATATTAGATTAATAAATTTAAATAATGAGCAACTGAAAGCAAGTAATTATATTTCTACAAAAATGAAAGAGAAAAAATACCAGACGATGGTCATTGATGGTGTTCCTGGTTCTGGTAAAACAGAGGTATATTTTAGAGTAATTGAAGAAAATCTAAGACTAAATACTCAAGTATTGATTCTTTTTCCTGAGGTTTCACTGACATCAGAATTTGTAAAAAGGGTCAAAAATCATTTTGGATTAGATCCTGATGTATGGCATTCAAAAATAAGTCCTTCTCAAAAAAAAATTTCTTTAGATAGAATAATTAATGGTAAGGCAAAGATTATTGTTGGTGCACGTTCCGCATTATTTCTCCCTTTCAATAAACTTGGTTTGATGATTATCGATGAGGAGCATGATGGTTCATACAAACAAGAAGAAAAAGGCATTTACCAAGCAAGAGACATGGCAGTAGTCAGAGCATCTATAGAGAAAATTCCACTCATACTTGTAAGCGCGACGCCATCACTTGAAACAAGTTATAATATTTTAAAAAAAAAGTACGATAAAGTTTCGTTAACTCATAAATATCAGCAAATCCCTTTCCCTAGAGTAGAAATAGTTGATATGAAAAAAGAAAAATTAAAAAAAGATGAGTGGATATCAAAAACTTTAAGAGTTCAAATTAAAAAAAATATAATTGAAAAGAAACAAGTATTACTATTCATAAATAAAAGAGGATATGCACCTGTAATTGTATGTAAAGCATGTGGTCATAAAATAACCTGTAAGAATTGCTCTAGTTATTTAGTTGAACATTTGCATTCAAAAAAATTATTATGTCATCACTGTGGATTTAAATTAAATTCTTTTAATTTAGAGTGTTCAGAGTGCAAGAATGTAGATGCAAATTTTATTGATTATGGAGTTGGAATAGAAAAAATTTTTACAGAGGTATCAAGATTATTTCCAACTGCAAGAACCTGTATGTTTTCAAGTGATCACGTGAAATCTGGTAGCGATATTACAAAAAAAGTTAATCAAATACTCAACCATGAGTATGACATCATAATTGGTACTCAATTAATTACTAAGGGATATCACTTTCCTCTTTTAACCTGTGTAGGAATTATTGATGCTGACATGACATTAAGAGGTGGAGATATGCGAGCTGCAGAAAAAACTTATCAATTATTATACCAGGTAGCTGGCAGAGCTGGCAGAGAAGACGCGAATGGTATAGTTTATATTCAATCTTACTATCCAAAAAATGAAACTATTTTGAGCTTAAAAGAAATGGATAGAGACAAATTCTATAAAAATGAATTAAATTATAGAAAAATATCACAATTACCTCCAGTTGGTAAAATGGCTGCTATTATTTTAAGTGGGCATAAAAAAAATGAAGTAGATCAATCATGTTTGCAGTTATTAAAGTGTGCTCCAAATATTTCAGATATTGAAATCTATGGGCCAGCTCCTGCACCACTATCAAGGTTGAAAGGTAATTTTAGGCAAAGATTTCTCATACATGACAAAAAATCACGAAATATCCAGAAATTTATTACTAATTGGATTGTAAAATATCCCCAAAATTCAAAAGTAAATATAACTGTGGATATAGACCCTTATAACTTCATATAAAATCTAAAATGTGACATCGTGGGGCTTGAAGATTCATCAACTTAATGGTACGCAGTGTTTAAAATTTAGTAAAAAATCGATGACAAACGCCCAAAATCGTCAAAGTGTTTCAGTAAGCAGATATGCAAATGCCCTGTTTCAGCTAGCTAAAGAAGCCAAGGTTATTGATACAGTTTCTAATGATTTAACAAGCCTAGAAGTAAGCATTAATTCTGACGTTGAAATTTTAAAATTTATTCAAAATCCATCTATCAAAAAAAGTTTGAAAGTTCAGTTTTTTAATACTGTTTCACAAAAATTAGAATTATCAAAACTGACAGAAAATTTTATTGGTCTTATTATTACGAAAAATAGAGTTCATTATATTTTAGAAATGATCAGAGCATTTAATGATTTATTATCAGAATTAAAAGGAATTAAATCCGCAAATATAACTTCTGCATATAAATTATCAAATGAAGAAGTTTCTAAAATTAAAATGAAACTGAAGGATAAATTTAATTCAGATTTCAAGATTAATCTTCTAACAGATTCATCTTTAATAGGCGGGTTAAAAATTCAAGTCGGAAGTCAAATGATAGACTCCAGTATTAAAAATCAACTTAATTTATTAAAAGCAAAAATGAAAGAGGTCGCTTAATGGATATACAACCATCCGAAATATCAAAAATTCTAAAAGAAGAAATAAAAAATTATGGCACTGATTCAGAAATAACAGAAGTTGGACAAGTCCTATCAATTGGTGATGGTATTGCTCGAATACATGGATTAGATAATGTGCAGGCAGGTGAGATGGTTGCATTTGCCGAGGGCACTAAAGGAATGGCCTTAAATTTAGAAGATGATAATGTTGGCGTTGTTCTATTTGGAAGTGACTCTGCAATTAAAGAAGGAGATACAGTTAAAAGAACCAATACTATTGTTGATGTACCTGTAGGTAAAAGTCTTCTTGGTCGTGTTGTTGATGCGCTTGGAAACCCAATTGATGGAAAAGGTAATATTGAGTCTGATACGAGAAGTAGAATTGAGGTAAAAGCTCCTGGAATCATCCCAAGAAAGTCTGTATCTGAACCAATGCAAACTGGACTGAAGGCAATTGATAGTCTTATTCCAGTAGGCAGGGGTCAAAGGGAGTTAATTATTGGTGATAGACAGACAGGTAAGACCGCTATTGCAATTGATGCTATTATAAATCAGAAATCAATAAATAAAGGCAATGATGAGTCGAAAAAACTATATTGTGTTTATGTAGGTATTGGACAAAAAAGATCTTCAATTGCACAAATTGTAAAAACTTTAGAAGAAGCTGGTGCAATGGAATACACAACAGTAGTTTCAGCATCAGCAAGTGATGCAGCTCCTCTTCAGTTTTTAGCTCCTTATACAGGGTGCTCTATTGCTGAATATTTTAGAGATAATGGGATGCACGCATTGATTATCTATGATGATTTATCAAAGCAAGCTGTTGCATATAGACAAATGTCTTTATTATTAAGAAGACCACCAGGACGTGAAGCTTTCCCTGGTGATGTATTTTATCTTCATAGTAGATTATTAGAAAGAGCGGCTAAGCTAAATGATGATCAAGGCGGTGGTTCTCTAACAGCTTTACCAATTATTGAGACTCAAGCGAATGATGTTAGTGCATTTATTCCAACAAATGTTATATCAATTACTGATGGACAAATTTTCCTAGAAACTGAGCTATTTAATCAAGGAATAAGGCCGGCCGTTAATGTTGGATTAAGTGTTTCCAGAGTTGGATCAGCCGCTCAAACCAAGGCAATGAAGAAAGTTGCTGGATCAATTAAACTGGAGCTTGCTCAATATCGGGAAATGGCTGCATTTGCACAGTTTGGTTCTGATTTGGATGCCTCAACTCAAAGGCTATTAAATCGTGGATCTAAGTTAACTGAATTACTTAAACAAAATCAATATTCACCGCTAAGTGTTGCTGAACAAGTTATCTCAGTTTTTTCTGGTGTTAATGGATATTTAGACGATATAGATCTAGGAGAAATTAAGTCATTTGAGTCTGATTTAGTTGATTTAATGCGCTCATCTCACCAAGATTTAATTAATTCTATTAATGAGTCTGGAAACTTAGATGACGATATTAAGGACAAGCTTGTTGGTATAATTGAAGAGTTTAAAAAAAGCAGATAATTATTTATGCCAAGTCTTGACGATCTAAAAAAACGTATTGGAAGTGTAAAGTCTACACAGAAAATCACAAAAGCAATGAAAATGGTTGCGGCAGCTAAGTTGAGAAGAGCCCAAGAATCTGCTGAGTCAAGTAGACCTTATTCAGACACAATGAATGAAGTTATAGGATCAATTTCAAATAAAGTTGTATCGACATCTTCAGGGAGAAATTTATTAACTGGTACTGGCGATGACCAAGTTCAGCTTCTTATATTATTCACCTCTGAAAGAGGTCTTTGTGGTGGTTTCAACTCTTCAATTACAAAGATGATGCGTGAAAAAATTGAAGACTTACAAAAATTAAATAAGACAGTAAAAATAATATGTATTGGAAAAAAGGGATATGATATTATTAAAAGAAAGTATAATGATCTTATAATTGATGTGATTGATATGAAGGCAATCAAATCAGTCTCATATCAAGATGCAAAAGATATTTCACAAAAAATAATAAAAATGTATTTTGATAATGAGTTTGATGCTTGCTCAATATTTTATAATAAATTTAAATCAGTTATTGATCAGATACCAACCCATCAAAAAATACTTCCTATTGAAAATGAAAAAAATAATGATCTTGAGTTAAATTTATCAACTTCGATGTTAGACTTTGAGCCTGGTGAATCTGAAATTCTTGAAGAATTATTACCTCTAAATTTTGCAGTTCAAATTTTTAAGGCATTATTAGAAAGCGCTGCAAGTGAACAGGGAGCAAGAATGAGCGCAATGGATAATGCCTCTAGGAACGCTTCTGATATGATTGACAAGTTGACTTTATTTTATAACCGTTCTAGACAAGCAGTTATCACTAAAGAATTAATTGAAATTATATCTGGGGCAGAAGCAGTTTAAAAAGGAGCTAAATATGACTACTAATAATAAAGGAAAAATTTCACAGGTAATCGGAGCAGTTGTTGATGTGACATTTGAGGATAATATTCCTCCAATATTAGGTGCGCTTGAATGTAAAGTTGGCGATAAAACAATTACCCTTGAAGTTGCTCAACACCTTGGAGAGTCTTCAGTACGAACAATTGCCATGGACTCTACTGATGGAATGACTAGAGGAGATGAGGTTGTTGATTCAGGAAACCAAATTCAAGTCCCAGTTGGCCCTAAAACCTTAGGACGAATTATGAATGTAATTGGCGACCCTGTTGATGAAAGAGGGCCAATAGAAGCTTCAGAAAAATGGTCAATACATAGAGACGCTCCTGATTTTGTTGATCAATCTACAGAAACAGAAGTTCTGGTTACTGGTATTAAAGTGGTTGACTTACTTGCTCCATATTCAAGAGGTGGAAAAATTGGTTTATTTGGTGGTGCCGGAGTAGGTAAAACTGTTTTAATCATGGAATTAATAAATAATATTGCGAAGGCGCACGGTGGATATTCCGTTTTCTCAGGTGTAGGTGAAAGAACTCGAGAAGGTAATGATTTGTATCATGAAATGATTGAGTCAGGAGTTATTGACCTTGAAGGAGATAAATCAAAATGTGCTCTTGTTTATGGTCAAATGAATGAGCCTCCTGGAGCTAGGGCAAGAGTTGCTCTTACTGGACTTACATGCGCTGAGTATTTCAGAGATGTAGAAGGACAAGATGTCTTATTCTTTGTCGATAATATTTTTCGGTTTACTCAAGCAGGATCAGAGGTTTCAGCATTACTGGGTAGAATCCCATCTGCTGTTGGATACCAGCCAACGCTTGCAACTGATATGGGTTCTCTACAGGAGAGAATTACAAGTACAAACAAAGGCTCTATTACTTCGGTGCAGGCAATATATGTTCCTGCAGATGATTTAACTGACCCAGCACCCGCTACATCTTTTGCTCACTTAGATGCAACAACTGTGTTGTCACGACAAATTGCTGAATTAGGTATATATCCAGCAGTGGATCCATTAGACAGTACCTCTAGAATTTTAGATCCAAGAATTGTTGGAGATGAACATTATAGAGTAGCAAGAAACGTACAATCAGTTCTTCAAACTTATAAATCACTTCAAGATATTATTGCTATTTTAGGAATGGATGAATTATCAGAAGAAGATAAACTTACGGTGAGTAGAGCTAGAAAGATTCAAAGATTTATGTCGCAACCTTTCTTTGTTGCTGAGGTATTTACTGGTACGCCAGGAACATATGTAAATCTTGAAGATACGATCAAGGGTTTTGATGCGATCTGTAAAGGTGAATATGATCATCTTCCAGAAGCAGCGTTCTATATGGTTGGCACTATGGAAGAAGCTGTTAAAAAAGCAGAAAAAATGGCTGAAGAAGCCGCTGCATAAAAGTAATGTCAGAATATTTTTCTTTTAAACTTGTAACGCCTGAGAAGATTTATCTTGAGGGTCAAGCGGAGCTAGTAACTGTTCCAGGAGTTGAGGGAGATATAGGGTTTCTTGCTCAACATACAAACTTTATTACTTCAATAAGGCCAGGCATAATTAGAGTTATAAGAGATGATAATACTAATGTGCAATTTTATATTGACGGTGGATTTGTAAAGTTTTCTGATAATGAGCTACTTCTTGTCGCAGAAGAGGTATCTGATGAAAAAGATATTGATAATGAATTTATTAGTAAAAAAATAGAAGCATATAATGAGTTGATGTCTAATACCTCAGATTCTGAAAAAAATAAAATCATGTCAAAAGTAGATAGTTTGAAATTACTTCTAAACTAATTCATCTTTAAACTCATTTAATACATTTATATAAAGTTTTTTCTTGAATGGAACTATTATTTCAATTAACTCTTTTTTAGAAACCCATTTCCATTTTTTAAATTCTGGCTTTTCTGTTTGTATATTTATTTCACTATCAATCCCAGAAAACTCAAGTAAGAACCATCTCTGTTCTTGACCTTTAAATCTTCCTCTCCATAATTTCTTTTGTAAGTAGGAAGGTAATTCATATTTATATTTTTTTTCACTTTTTTTTATAATTTTATAATTGTTTTTGATTCCTGTTTCTTCCTCTAATTCCCGTTTGAGTGCTTCGACTGACTTCTCACCTTTATCAACACCACCCTGTGGCATCTGCCAAGCAGATTTATCCTTATCAAATCTCTGCCCTACAAAGATTTTTCCTTCTTTGTTCAAGAGCATTATGCCAACACCTTTTCTATATATTTTTGATTTATACTGACTAGTTGATAGCTGTTTTTTCATCCAGTAAATCCAGTGCATATTCTAATTGCTTATCTATCTCATTTTCATTACTGAAATCACTCTTTACTTCAATATCTGGAATTACACCAACTTTATGAATTGAGTCTCCTGAAGGAGTATAATAAAGGGCAGTGGTCATGCGTATTGCACTCTTGTCATTTAAAGGAAAGATTGTCTGAACTGATCCTTTTCCATAAGATTGAGCTCCTAATATTATAGCTCTTTTATGATCTTGAAGAGCGCCAGCAACAATTTCTGACGCTGATGCAGATCCTTCATTAATTAATACTATAAGAGGCTTGCCATTCGTTAAATCACCTTTTGTAGCATCAAAGCGTGCAATATTTCTCTTACCTCTTCCTTTTGTAGATACTATTTCACCAGAACTTAGGAAGTGATTTGTTACATCAATTGATTGACCTAATAGTCCACCTGGATTATTTCTAAGGTCTAATATAAATCCAGAAATATTTTTTTCACCTATCTCTTTTTGTAAATCCTTAATGGCTTTCTTAATACCTTTGCCGGCCTGCTCACTAAAAGAAATTAATCTTATATATCCAACATTCTCTTCACGTCTAAATTTTACTGCTTGAACAGTAATTATAGCTCTCTTTATTGATTTGATTAAAACTTCATCTTCACCAGCACGTGCTATTGATATTTCTACACTTGTTCCTACTAATCCCCTTAATTTTTCAACACCCTCTTGCAATGACTGTCCCTGAATACTTTCACCATTTATATGAGTAATATAATCTCCAGGCATTACTCCAGCTTTTGCAGCAGGCGTATCATCTATGGGAGTTATGATTTTAATAAATCCATTTTCCATTGTTACTTCGATTCCTAAGCCACCAAATTCTCCCTCAGTTTCTTCTTGCATTTCAATATACTGATCAGTATTCATATATCCTGAATGTGGATCTAATGCTTGAAGCATTCCATTGATTGCAAATTCAATGACTTTTTCATCTTCAACATCTTCAACATAGTTTTTTTGTATTAAGTCAAATACATCTCCAAATGAGTCTAACTTTTCATATAAATCTTTGTTATTTTCTGCGTGACTAGAATTTATAATTAATATTAGAAATATTAATAAATTAGTAAAAAATAATTTCATATTACTCTCTATGATATGGATGTTTCATTTTAATAGTAGCAGATCTATATATTTGTTCTAATAAAATAATTAATGCAAATGAATGCGTAAAAGTCATTTTACCAAGTGATAATGTGAGATCAGCATATTTTAATATTTCATGATTAAATCCATCAGTGCCACCTATGAAAAAAATTAAATTTTTATCTACTTTTGTAAAGATGAGCTCAGATAAATTAGTTGAAGATAGGTTTTCACCTTTTTCATCTAAGAAAATTAAAAAATATTTTTTATGAGATTCAGTAACTATTTTTGTAAGTTCTTTAGTATTTATTTTTTTGTAATTGATAGATGAGATAATGCTCTTTGGGATACTTTTGAGTCGATCTAAATAAATTGCTGATAAATCTCTCTCAAAGCTAAATTTAAATTTATCATGATAAAAAATATCAATCTTCATACAATTTATTCAATCTCAGCTGACCACATCTTTTCTAAATTATAAAATTCTCTGGATTCTTTTTTAAAAATATGGACGATCACATCTCCTGTATCAATTACTATCCACCCTGTTGAGTTATCTCCTTCAACAACTGAATTTTTAAATCCATTTTTTTTAAGACTCTCATATATAGATCGAGATAGAGAATGAACATGCCTATTAGAGGTTCCAGTTGCAAAAACCATATAATCAGTAATTGATGTTTTTTCTTTTACATCTAAGCTGACAATATCAATAGCTTTGTTATTCTCTAGCTCATTAATTATATTTTTTAAAATATTCACTATATAATTTTATTTTCTGATATCACTGGATGAGATATTAATATTAAAATCTGAGATGAATGTCCAACTAGGTAGGTCATTATCAAAAAAACTTTCTCCAGGATTTTCAATTTTAAAATTACTGTATTCAATTCCTGCATTACAATTATTTATTTGGTTACTATTAGAGCCACGATTGAAAACTGCAATGTGAATTTGCTTGAAAATATTCTCATAATCTTTCCATTTATCTATTTCCTTAAATGAGTCACTTCCCATTAAAAATATATAACGATTATTCTTAAAATTATTTTTTACATATAAAAGATTATCAATTAAATAATTAGACTTTGTTTCATCTTCAAAATATTTTAATTTAATGATTTCTTGATCAATTATTGACTTAATTTTATTTTCTCGTTCTATAAAATCTAAATAGATATCTTTATCTTTAAATGGGTTTTTTTTTGTTATTAGCCACCATATTTGATCAAGTCCAAAAATATTAATTGCTTCTTTACTGATTTTTAAATGGCCCTCATGAGGTGGATTGAAGGAGCTGCCGAGTATACCAATTTTCATTATTACTAGGGCCTTATTTGACCGTCGCCTCTTACTTTATACTTATAGGTTGTTAACCCCTCTAGTCCAACAGGACCCCTTGCATGAAGTTTTCCTGTTGCAATTCCAATTTCTGCCCCTAAGCCAAACTCACCACCATCGGCAAACTGAGTAGATGTGTTATGCATTACAATTGCACTACCAACGTGATTTAAAAATAATTCAGCATTTTCTTTGTTTTCAGTGATTATACTTTCAGTATGGTTAGATCCATACTTTGTTATGTGTTTAATTGCATCATTTACATCTGCCACAATTTTTATTGATATTATAGAGTCTAAATATTCAGTCTTCCAATCATCTTCATTAGCTTTAATTAAGTCTGGATAATTTTTTGTTATCATTTCATCTCCTCTGATCTCGCATCCACCACTTTTAAGAATATTTATGATGCTTGGTAAATGACTATCAACACAATCTTTATGTACAAGTAATGTTTCAGCAGCTCCACAGATACCTGTTCTTCTTAGCTTTGAATTATTGACAACTTGTTCAGCTTTATCTTTATCAGCAAACTCGTCGACATAAACATGACAGATGCCATCTAAGTGTCCAATTACAGGAATTTTTGCTTTATCTTGAACTTTTTTTACAAGTCCTTTTCCTCCTCTAGGAATTATTACATCAATGTATTGGCTCATTTCAGAGAGCATATAATCTACGGCATCTCGATCAGTAGTTTCTATAAATTGAATTATATTTTTATCATAATTAGATTCTTCAAGTGCGTTACGAGCTGAAGTTACCAATTGTAGATTTGAATAATACGATTCCTTCCCACCTCTAAGAATAACTGAATTTCCAGCTTTTAAGCATAAAACACTTGCATCTATTGTTACATTTGGTCGACTTTCATAGATTATACCTATTACTCCCAATGGGACAGAAACTCTCTCAACAAGCATTCCATTAGGTCTTTCATTTTTGTTAATTACTTTATTTATTGGATCTTCGAGTAAAATAATATCGTTGATTGAATTAATTATTGAATCAACTCTATCAGAGTTTAGAGCCAATCTATCAAGCATTGCCTTATCTATTGTCTCAGATGCTATTGAAATATCTTTTTGATTAGCATTAAGTATTAATTCTTTATCCGAACTTATTTTTTCAGCAATCTTTATAAGTAGATTATTCTTTTCTTCAGATGTAAAATTTTTCACCTGATTTGAAGCAACCAAGCTCTTTCTGCCAATATCATTTAAACTATCGATTATTTTCATATTAAAACAAGATCATCTTTATGAATGAATTCTTCTCTATAAGAATAATTCAGTATCTCAGCAATTTCATTACTTTTGTGACCCATTATTTTATTTGTATCATTTGAGGAATATCCTGCTAGTCCTAAGCCAATTTTTTCGTTTTCCTGAGATAAAACTGAAACTACATCTCCCCGCAAAAACTCCCCACTCACTTTAATTATTCCAGCAGGCAATAAACTACTTCCTTTCTTTAGAGCGATAAAAGCTCCTTTATCAATGATAACTGTTCCGATAGGCTTCATTGTCCCTACAATCCATTGTTTTCTAGATGCCAGTGGAGTTCTTGAAGGCTTAAACCATGTACAAGGCCTCTTTTTAAATAGTGCTATTATTGGATTATTAATTTTACCATTTGTAATTGCCATGTGACATCCTGCAGCCATAGCAGTTTTTGCAGCTGAAATTTTTGTTTTCATTCCACCTTTTCCAAGTTCTGATACTGAGTCGCCAACCATTTTTTCTATTTCTTCATTAATTTCAGTAATTTCAGAAATTAATTTAATCTTATCATTATTTTTTGGATCTGATGAATACAACCCATTTATATTTGATAGTAAAATCAAACAATCAGAGCTTGTAATTTGGGCAACTCTTGATGCAAGTCTATCGTTATCTCCATATTTAATTTCACTTGTAGCAATAGTATCATTCTCATTAACAATTGGTATAATTCCCATCTTCAGTAGAGTATCTATTGTCCTTCTTGCATTAATAGACCTTCTTCTTTGTTCAGTATCATCTAAAGTAAGGAGGATTTGAGCAATTTTAATTTCATTTTTCTCAAAAGCATTTTTATATGAGCTCATCAAGTGTATTTGTCCAACAGACGAAATTGCCTGATTTATATCTAGTTTCATTTCATTACTATCTAAGTTTAAATCTTTTGCTCCTAGAGCAATTGCACCTGAAGTAACAATAATTACTTCTTTGTGATTTTCATTTAAATATCGAATATCTTCAGCAAGACTTGATAGCCATTTTTCATTTAATTTGTTGCTATCTTTATGAAAAAGCAAAGATGAACCAATTTTAATTACAATTCTTTTTGTATCTTCAAGATTCATTACTTTTTCCTATTCGAACTATTTTATTTTTCAAATTATCAATACCACTTTTTGTAATAGTTGATATTACATATAAAGGACAATTAACTAAATCATTAAATTTTAAACTTATATTTTTAATCTCGTCTTCATCAATTAGATCTGATTTATTGAGAATAATAATTTTTTCTTTTTTATTAATATTTTGATCAAATCCATCTAATTCATTAATAATTGTTTTGTAATCAGCTATTGGGTCTTGAGATGAAATATCAATCATATGAATGATTGATTTACATCTTTCAATGTGTTTTAAGAATTGAGTTCCTAGCCCTAAACCATTATTTGCGCCAGATATTAAACCTGGAATATCTGCTACAACAGACTCATCATCACCAATTCTAATAACTCCCAATTTCGGTTCAAGTGTTGTAAACGGATATTCAGCAACTTTAGGTTTAGCAGCTGAAATTGACCTTAATAAGCTGGACTTACCAGCATTTGGCAAGCCAACAAGTCCAATATCTGCTAATAATTTTAATTTAAAATAAACTTCTGCTTCTTTGCCTTTTCCTCCAGGAGTTGTTTTTCTAGGAGCCCTATTTATTGAAGATTTAAAATTAATATTTCCTAAACCACCTTTACCTCCAGGAAATAATAAAAACTTATCAGTAGAAATTACATCAGCAAAAAGTTCATCCTCAATAAAAATTTCTGTACCAAGAGGAAGTTTAAGCATTACATCTTGACCAGCAGCACCCGTTCTATTTCTTCCAGATCCATGACGCCCCTTTTTTGCCTTAAAATGTTTTTGAAATCGATAGTCAACTAGAGTATTTAGAGACTTAGTTCCTTTAATAAAGACATCACCTCCCTTTCCTCCATTTCCTCCATCAGGACCTCCAAATTCAATAAATTTTTCTCTACGAAAGCTTAAGCAGCCATCACCACCATCACCGCTTTTGATAAAAACCTTGGCTTCATCTATGAATTTCATTTGAGGTAAAAGTTTAAGTCTGTAAATAGAATAAAGTAAAAAGTTAATTAGTTTTTTGGAATAACTGAAATAGTTGTTTTACCATCTCTTTTTTTTCCAAATTTAACTTCTCCATTGACCAGTGCAAAAATAGTATGATCTTTCCCGAGTCCAACATTAGTTCCTGGGTGCCATTTAGTGCCACGCTGCCTAGCAATAATATTACCAGGTATTACTGCTTCACCACCAAATTTTTTAATGCCTAGTCTACGTCCGGCGGAATCTCTTCCATTCTTCGATGATCCCCCAGCTTTTTTTGTTGCCATATCTATTTATCCTTTGATGTAGCTGTTTTCTTTTTAACAACAGATTTCTTAACGGTTTTCTCTTTAGAGGCTTTGTCAACCTCGACACTTTTTGCTTTAGTCTTTGCCTTAAAACCTGGAATATTTAATGACTTAACTTGAAGAAAAGTCATATCTTGTCTATGTCCATTTTTTCTTCTGAAGTTTTTTCTTCTTTTCTTCTTAAAAATAAGAATTTTTCGATCTCTATCTTGTTTGATAATTTCAAGATTAACTTTAGCACCATTTATTAGCGGCTCGCCAACAGAAAATTCTTTTCCATCACTAGCAAATAAAACATCACTTATTTCGACATTATCACCAGCATTACCAGATAATTTGTTTACGGTTAGTATAGTATTCTCAGACACTTTATATTGTTTTCCACCGCTTGATATAATTGCAAACATACTTGAAATATTAAAAGATTGTTAAAACGGGCTGAATATAAACTGCGACTAATTTATGTCAATAGCCTAAATTTTTCTTTAATTTGCAACAATTTTAGGACATATTAGTAATTGTACATGCCCAATCTAAATAATCAAAAGGTTCAGAAATATGTCATTAAATATTAGACCTTTTAGAGCCTTAAGGGCTAAAAATCATTTAGTAAAAAAAGTTATAATGCCTGCGTTTGATAATCTGAATGCTGAGGATATATCAAAAATAATAAAAAATTCCAAATGGAATTTTTTAAATGTAATTAGTCCAGAAGCATTCTATCCTGGCATTTCTAAAAAATTATCAAAAAAACACTCACTAGATCATCTATCAGCAATGATTAATGAAAACATTATTTTTCAAGAAGAAAAAGAGTCGTTTTATATTTATAAATTAGAAAAATACAATAAATCACAGTTTGGAATTGTAGCGAGTATAGATATCAATGAGAAAAACCCAAAAATACTTAAACATGAAAATACTTTAGAGGCTCGTTGTGATAGAATATTAAGAACAACAAAAAATACAAATATTCAAGTTGGTCCAGTATATTTCTCACATAAATCTAAAACAAATCTAAATAGCATTTACAATAGATATAAAAAAATAAAACCACTTTATAATTTTCAAACTTCAGGAGGTACAATTCACTCTTTATGGCAAGTTAACAGTGATAATGATATAAAACTGATAGAAATAAATCTAAAAAAAATTAATAAACTTTATATTGCCGATGGTCATCATAGATTTTCCTCAATGGAGAAATTATATACTCAATATGGAAATAAAAATAAAACCAAGAAAAGCATTCCATTGCTATCAGTTATTTTTGATAAAAATAATATTAATATACTTAGCTATAATAAAGTAATTAAATTCAAAAAGTGGAACTACGATCAATTTATTCTTCTTCTAAAAAAGCAGTTTTATAAACTGGAGATTAGTACTTTTAAACAGCCATCAAAAAGAGGAGAAGTTTCAATTTATTGTAATAATAAATGGCATAATCTGAATGTGAGAAATAACGATACTCTTAAAAAATCAAAAAAAACAGACTCAGAAATAATAGAAAATTTAGTACTAAAAAATATACTTTTAAAAAAGATGAAATTGAAGATTGTAGAAAAAACTCATGTTCCGGGTAAATTTGGTGCTCAATTTTTAGAGGAGAAAGTTGATTTAACTATTGCTGACGTTGCTTTTTTTATTTGCCCAATGACAATGCATGAGATAATGTCCGTTGCTGATGCTGGAAAAATTGTACCACCAAAGTCTACTTTTTTTGATCCAAAACCAATAGATGGACTAGTCACTCTTTTAATGAAAGAATAAAAATATGCAAAAACCCTTACAAAAACCTCACTACCCTTTTTTTTCTTCAGGCCCATGTGCAAAGCCCCCGGGTTGGTCTTTTGATAAGTTAAAGGGCGCAGAATTATCCAGATCTCATAGATCGAAACCTGCAGTAGCAAAACTACAAGAGGTTATTGATAAATCCAGAAGTGTATTACAAATACCAGATAATTATTTGATTGGCATTGTTCCCGCTTCTGACACTGGCGCTCTTGAAATGGCGATGTGGTGCTTGCTTGGTCAAAGAGGAGTTGAAGTTTATTCTTGGGAAAATTTTGGCCATGATTGGAATATTGATGTTGGAGAGCAATTGCCCCTTAAAGATAAAATACTTGTAAAGGCTGATTATGGAGATATTCCAGATTTTTCAAATAGTAATCCAGACAATGATATTGTGTTTACGTGGAATGGAACAACTGCTGGTGTAAGAATAAAAAATACTGATTGGATTAGTAGTGAGAGAAAAGGCCTAACTATATGTGATGCAACTTCTGCAGTTTTTTCTATGGAAATGGATTGGCCTAAGTTAGATGTAGTAACTTATTCGTGGCAAAAAGTTCTTGGTAGTGAAGCTGCTCATGGAATGTTAATTTTGTCTCCAAGAGCAGTTGAAAGATTAGAGAGTTATACGCCTTCGTGGCCTATTCCAAAAATTTTTAGGCTAGCTCAAAATCAAAAATTAATATCAGGTATTTTTTCAGGTACGACAATCAATACACCCTCAATGATCAGCGTTGAAGATGTTTTAAACTCTTTAAATTGGTCAATTGAAATTGGCGGCCTTTCAAAATTAATAGAAATCTCTGAAAATAATTTGAATCTTGTAAATGATTGGGTTGAACATAGTAATAATTTTGAATTTTTAGCAAAAGATCCTGATACAAGGTCATGTACTTCTATATGTATTGTTCCAAAAGATGAATGGTTCAAATCCTTGGATCAAGAAACTAAGACAAAATTTATGGCTGAAGTCTGTGGAGAATTAGAAAGCAATGAAGCAGGATTTGATTTAAATTCTTACAAGACTGCTCCCCCAGGTATTAGAATTTGGGGAGGCTCAACTGTTGAGAATAAAAATGTTGAATTAGTTCTTCCTTGGATAGATTGGGCCTATCAATCAATCAAAGAAAGACATAAGGGTGCCTAAAGTTTTAATTGCCGATAACGTATCTGACGTTGTATGCGAAATCTTTGATACAAATAATATTGAGTATGAAAAAAAAGTAGGTTTATCGGAGGACGAATTATCGGCAGAAATTAAAGGATATGAGGGACTTTTAATTAGATCTGCCGTTACTGTTACAAAAAAAATCATAGAATCTTCAGATACCTTAAAAGTAATTGGTCGACCTGGTGTTGGAGTTGATAATGTCGATTTACAAGCATCGTCTGAAAAAAATATTGTTGTTATGAATACTCCTCTTGGAAATGTTCAAGCAACAGCAGAGTTAACATTTGGAATAATTCATTCATTGATGAGAAAAATACATATTGCAAATTCATCAATGCATAACAAAAAATGGGAAAAGAAAAAACTTATTGGAAATGAATTATTGGGTAAAAATATTGCAATCATTGGATTTGGCAATATAGGAAAAAAAGTTGCTGATTTTGCTCATGCTTATGGCATGAATATCATAGTTGTTAGTGAGACAGCTTCAAGTGGCGATATAGATTATCTTAATGCTAAAGTTATGAAGTTTGATGATATGCTTTCTGAAGCAGACATTATTACATTTCATAACAAGCTATCTGAAAAATCTAAGTATATTATTAATTCTGAAAGTCTTAAACAAATGAAAAAAAATTCAATTGTTATTAATTGTGCAAGAGGCGGAATCGTAAATGAAGTTGATATGAAAGAGTCTTTAGAAAAAGAAATAATATCAGGTTATGGGTGTGATGTTTATGAAGAAGAGCCGCAAGCAAACTCTATATTTTGTGGAATGAATAATGTTGTAATGACTCCTCATATAGGAGCTGGAACATCTGAGGCTCAAGAAAAAGTTGCAGTACAAATTGCTGAGCAGGTTTCTGATTATTTGATTAACAATAATATAGTTAATCAAGTAAAACCATAAGTTATATGAATCTAGTTTTAATCAGACATGGTAAAAGTGTTTGGAATTTAGAAAATAAATTCACCGGATGGTATGATATCGAGTTGGCTCCAGAGGGTATGATTGAAGCAGAAAAAGCTGCATCTTTTTTAGCAGATAATGAATTTAAACCAGACGTATGTTTTACCTCATATCTTCAACGCGCAAATAAGACTCTTGAAATTATTTTAAATCATATGCCAGTAACGATGATTAAAGATATTGAAATTATTAAGTCGTGGAAACTTAATGAAAGACATTATGGAGCATTACAAGGTCTTAATAAAGATGATACAAAAAATAAATATGGAGAACAGAAATTTTTAGAATGGAGAAGAAGCTATAATATTCCCCCTCCAATTTTAGATGAAGATAGCACAATGAATCCAAAAAAAGATCTAATTTATGAGAATGAGAATATAGATGAACTTCCTTTAACTGAATGTTTAAAAGATACGTATGATAGAGTAGTTCCATATTGGACAAGTGAAATTAAGCCACTAATTTTAGAAAAAGATGTCATGATTGCTGCTCATGGAAACAGTTTAAGAGCATTATGTAAATTTTTGTTTGATATTGAAGATGTTGATATTGTAAATCTGGAAATTCCTACCGGAAATCCATTATTGATTAATTTAGATAAAAGTTGCAAAATACTTTCAGCAAGATATCTTGACAGCTCTAGGGCTGAAAATTTGCCAAAAATTTAAAATTATAAGGATTTTTTATGACTGAAGTTTATATCACAGCTGCCACTCGAACCGGGGTAGGTTCATTCAACGGTTCACTAGCATCATTACCAGCACACGATTTAGGAAAAATTGTAATTAATGAAACAATTAAAAAAGCTGGTGTTGATCAATCTGAAGTAGATGAGGTAATTATGGGCCAAGTTTTAGCAGCTGGTACAGGACAAAATCCAGCAAGACAAGCATCAATGAATGCAGGCATTTCAAAAGAAACTCCGGCATGGGTTGTTAATCAAGTATGTGGTTCTGGATTAAGAAGCGTTGCATTGGGTTATCAATCGATAAGAAACAATGATGCAAATATAATTATTGCGGGTGGGCAAGAAAGTATGAGTCAATCACCTCATTGTATGCATCTTAGAAATGGAACTAAAATGGGTGATACTCAGATGATTGATACAATGATAAAGGATGGTCTATGGGATGCTTTTAATGGTTACCATATGGGAACCACTGCTGAAAATGTTGCGCAACAGTGGCAGATTACAAGAGATCAGCAAGATGAATTTGCTTTTAATTCTCAATCAAAAGCAAGTAAGGCAAAAGCAGATGGATTATTTAAAGATGAAATTACAGCTGTTGAAATCAAAACAAGAAAAGAAACAATCATTTTTGATCATGATGAATATATCAAAGACAGTGTACAATTAGAGAAATTATCAACTCTTCGTCCAGCGTTTGCAAAGGATGGAACAGTTACTGCTGCCAATGCTAGTGGTATTAACGATGGAGCCGCAGCTATGACTCTCATGAATGAGTCAGAATTAAAAAATAGAAATATAGAGCCAATGGCAAGAATAGTTTCATGGGCTAGCGCTGGAGTAGATCCATCAATAATGGGTACAGGTCCTATACCAGCAAGCAGAAGAGCATTAGAAAAAGCTGGATGGTCAATTAATGATTTAGATTTAATTGAGTCTAATGAAGCTTTTGCGGCTCAATCTTGTGCTGTAAATAAAGAATTAGGTTGGGATACCTCTAAAGTTAATGTGAATGGTGGTGCAATTGCGATTGGACATCCAATCGGCGCATCTGGCACACGAATATTGGTAACTTTACTTCATCAAATGAAAAAACAAGATGCTAAAAAGGGCCTTGCTACTTTATGTATTGGTGGCGGCATGGGAATAGCACTTTGCGTTGAAAGATAAATCAATAAAGGAGATAAAATGACAAAGACTGCATTAGTTACAGGTGGAACAAGAGGTATCGGTGCTTCTGTTTCTATTTCTTTGAAGAAAGCAGGATATAATGTTGCCGCTACATATAATTCAAATACAGAGAAGGCAAATGCGTTTGCCTCAGAGCATGGAATCGAAGTTTTCCAGTGGAATGTCGCAGACTCTGCTGCTTGTGAAGCTGGAGTAAAACAAGTTCAAGACAAGATGGGCTCAATTGATATTCTTATTAATAATGCAGGAATATCTAAAGCTTCTATGGCCCATAAAATGTCTGTAGAACAGTGGGATGATGTAATTCGAACTGACCTCGATTCTGTATTTTATATGACTAGATGTGTTCTTGAAGGAATGAGAGAAAAATCTTTTGGACGAATTATTACAATCTCTTCAATTAATGGTCAAAAAGGTGAAATGGGACTGATCAATTATAGTGCCGCAAAAGCTGGAGTTTTAGGATTTACAAAGGCACTAGCCCAAGAGACAGCGAGAAAGAATATTACTGTCAATGCTGTTGCTCCTGGATATATTGATACAGATATTTTAGCTGATGCATCTGAAGATTTCCTTAAAAGTCTTGTAGGAAAAATTCCAGTAGGAAGGCTCGGAACTGTTGAGGATGTTTCTCGAATTGTTACATTTCTTGCTAGTGATGACGCTGGGTTTATAACTGGATCAACAATTACAGCCAATGGAGGACAATACTTTACTTAAAATGTATCTTTTAGATGCCTTAGGTAAGTAAAAACTTCTAAATCATTTGCTTTATTCATATTTAGATGATTTTTAAAGTTTTCTTCATTCGACTTTAAAAAAAAATTGAGTTTCTTCTCCGCTTTAATTGTTGTTGGGATAGAGGGTTGTTTTTTATCGTATAATTCTTTTAATGACTCAATCTTTTCGCTTAAATCATTATCTTTAATTACTGTTTCTAAAAAAAGAGCATTATTGAGGGTATATTCATGTCCACAGTATACTCTCGTATTCTCTGGTAAATTTTTTAATTTATTCAATGATTGATACATCATTTCGGGTGTTCCCTCGAAGATTCTACCACATCCTAATGAAAATAAAGTATCGCCTGTAAATACAATATCTTCTGACTGAATGTAGAATGCTATATGACCAATAGTATGCCCAGGAATATCGACAATTTCTGCCTTATATTCATTGAACTTAAAAAATTCTCCCTCTATCAAGCAAATATCTATTCCCGGTATTCTATCTTTATCATTTTTATTTCCAACTATCTTTGCTCCGTATTTTTCTTTAAGTTCAATATTTCCACCTACATGATCAAAATGATGATGAGTATTTAAAATATATTTTAAATTTAAATTATTTTTTTTGATGAAGTCATCTACTGGTATAAATTCAGAAGGATCAACTACGAAAGCATTATTTTCACCATCAATACACACATATGAATAGTTATCAGTGCGACATGGAATTATTTCTACTCGTAGTGACATAATATAATTATTTTTTAGATATTAAAAAAAGCCCTGATTCTGAAAAGTAGCTATCGTAAAGACTCTTGCCTTTGAATTCTTTAAATACCAATTTTCTTAAATCAGCTTTCTTTTCAATTTTAATATTTAATCCTTCGCACAAATTTATAAAGTCATTGATAGTGCAAAAATGTAAATTTGGAGTTTCATACCAACTATAGTCTAGTGTACTATTAACAGGCATTTCTCTATTAAAAAATAAACTCATAGCTATTGACCAATAGCCAAAATTTGGAAAAGAAACTATTGCTTTACCAGCGATTCTTACCAACTGTTCTAACACAACTTTAGGATTTTTAGTTGCTTGCAAAGTGTAAGTTAAAATAGAGTAATCAAATAAATTATCAGGATAATCAAATAGGTCTGTATCTGCATCTCCTTCTACAACAGATATTCCTTTGCTTAAACAAATTCTTATTTTGGATTGATCTATTTCCATCCCACGAGCTACCACATTATTATTTAATTTTAAATACTCAATTAAAGAACCATCACTGCATCCAATATCAATAATATTTGATTTTGAAGTGATAACATCTGAAATTATCTCAAATTCTTTTTTTTTATTAATTAAACTCATAGCTCCCTCCAAGTTGAACTTATAAAGCCGTTAAGAGCATCAAAGAATTCTGGTTCATCTAATAAAAAAGAGTCATGTCCATTTTCAGTTTCTATTTCTAAAAAACTTACATCAATACCAAGAGCATTTAGAGTTTTTACTATTTTTTTATTTTCAGATGTTGGATATAGCCAATCACTTGTAAACGAAATGCATAAAACTTTTGATTTCGTATCTTTAAATGCTTCAATCAATGAGCCATTGCTATTTGCAGTAATATCAAAATAATCCATTGCTCTAGTGATATAAAGATAGCTATTTGCATCAAATCGATCAACAAACGAAATACCTTGATGTCTTAAGTAACTTTCAATCTGAAAATCAGCTTTAAATGAATAATCTAATTCATTTTTATCTTGGAGATTTCTACCAAATTTTTGATGAAGTGACTCTTTAGAAAGATAAGATATGTGTGCTGCCATTCTTGCAACAGATAAACCTTTTGTTGGTTGATTATCTGTTTTATAGTAGTTTCCAGATTGCCAATTTGGATCAGCCATTATTGATTGTCTCGCTAATTCATTTAGTGCAATATTTTGCGCTGAATGATTTACAGAAGTTGCTATTGGTATTGCAGAGTGAACATATTCAGGAAATTTTGACAGCCATTCAAGTACAAGCATGCCTCCCATGGATCCACCAGTAACACAGAATAGTTTTTCAATTGATAGATAATCAATTAATAACTTTTGTGCTTTCACCATATCAGAAATAGTAATAACAGGAAAATTGAGTCCAAATTCTTTTTGGGTGAGTGGATCAATTTCCTTTGGGCCTGTTGAGCCCATACATCCTCCGATAATATTTGGACAGATTACAAAAAATTTATTTGTATCAATTGATTTATCAGGGCCTACTACATTTGACCACCAGCCTTCTTTTTTTGTAATTGGGTGCTGACTTGCAACATACTGATCTCCAGTTAGAGCATGGCAAATGAGGATTGCATTCGACTTTTGTTCATTCAAATTGCCATAAGTAGTATAGGCAATTTTTACGGGACCTAAGCTCTTGCCACAATCAAGAAGTAATGGCCTCTCTTTGCTTGATAATTCAACTATTTTATTCTTTTCCATAAACACTTAATCTTTAAACAAAAAAAAACCGCCCAACAACTAAGCTTGGCGGCAATTCACCTTTTTAGCTGTATTTCTTATGCGCCCGCAAGCTGTACTCAAATCGGCGCAAGTTATTTTTTACATTTTCCCTAGGATATGTCAATTTTGAAGATTAGCTATATTATTTTTTCAAAGATTTCCTTTAAATAATAGCAATATTCACATATCTATAACGGTATCATGAGCGTTACATTAAATAAGATAAAGACATATGAAGGTGGGAAATCTAATATTCCTGGAAAAAAAAATATAATTAAGCTCTCATCTAATGAGTCACCATTTGGTCCTTCAAGAAAAGTTTTAAAAGCAATTAAACAGGCATCAAAAAAAACAAATCGTTATCCAAATTCTGATAGTTTAGATTTAAAGAAAAATATTTCTAAGAGATATAAAGTTCCTTCGAAGAATATATTTGTCGGAAACGGATCTGATGAAATTTTGGGACTTCTATGTCAGCTATTTTTATCAAAAAATGATGAAGTAATAATTCCAAAACATAGTTTTTTAATGTACGAAATTTACGCATCTATTAATAATGCAAAAATAAAGTATTCAAACGTTAATGATTACTCCTTTATTGTTGATGATATAATTAAAAAAGTTACAAATAAAACTAAAATTATATTTATCGCGCAACCAAATAACCCTACGGGAATATATTTAGATAGAAAGAATTTAAGTAAACTATTAAAAAAAATCCCAAAAAGAATAATGGTTGTAATTGATGCAGCTTATTCAGAATTTATAAATAACTCAGACTATACTGATGGTTTAAACTTAGTGGTGAAAAATAGAAATATTATAGTTACTCATACATTTTCAAAAATATATGGCCTAGCTAGTTTACGATTAGGTTGGTGTGCTGCACCTGAAAGAATAATTAATTTATTAGATAGAATAAGAGGTCCATTTAATGTTAATCAAATTGCCCAAGTTGCTGGGTCAGCAGCACTAAGTGATTTCAATTATGAAAGAAAAGTAATTAGACATAATACAATTTGGCTAAAAAAGTTTAAAAATGAATTAGCTAAACTCCCAGTCAAGGTTTATGATAGTCAAGCAAACTTTATATTTATTAAAGTAAGGAATACAACAAAACTTAATAAATATCTTTTATCTAATGGCATCATTGTCCGAACACTTGATAATTACGAAATTTTTGATTGTTTAAGAATTTCAATTGGCACAACATCGGAAAATAAGAAATTTTTAAATTTAATAAAAAAATTTTTTGAAAATGGTTAAAAAAACAAAAAAATATCTATTTAATAAAGTTCTCATAATTGGAATTGGGTTAATCGGATCTTCAATTGCACTATCATTAAAGAAAAATAGTATCGCTAGAAATATAGTGGGCTTTTCAAAAACTGAGAAAACAAGAAAAATAGCCAAAAAAAAGCACATTGTTGATCAGACAATTAATAGGATTTCAAATCGTATATCTGAAATGGATTTAATAATAATTTGTTCTCCACTCAGTACATATGAAAAAATATTTAATTTAATCGATCCTCATTTATCAAAAAAAACTATAGTTACTGACGTTGGATCTGCAAAGTCTCATATCGTTAAGAATTTTCATTCATCTAAAGATAGAGTATTTGACTTTATACCAGCTCATCCCATTGCTGGAACAGAACAAAGTGGACCGAATGCTGGTTTTCATGAGTTATTTATTGATAGATGGTGTATCATCACACCTATTTCTGGAAATAAGAAAAGAAATATAAATACGGTCAAGAAGATGTGGAAATCAATGGGGTCAAATGTCGAAATTATGACACCAGAAAGACATGACCAAACGATGGCCATAACTTCGCATTTACCACATTTGATTGCATACAATATAGTTTCAACAGCTGCGGACATTGAAAATGTAACAAAAAGCGATGTAATAAAATATAGCGCCAGTGGGTTTAGAGATTTTACTAGAATCGCGGCATCAGATCCTACAATGTGGCGCGATGTTTTATTAAGCAATAAAGACTCTTTACTAGAAGTAATTTCAAGATTTTCTGAGGATTTAAGTATGCTTCAAAAAGCAATAAGATGGGAAGACGGTGAGACTCTTTATAAGCTATTTTCTAAAACAAGGAAGATACGTAACAAAATAATTGATGCCGGTCAGGATGTTAGTGCTCCAGATTTTGGAAGATCAAAGAAAAAATAATATCTTATTTAAATCAAATATATTCATAAATAGAAATATAACTTGATTGTCTTTTATATTAAAAGGTAAGTTAAAAATATCTTCATTTGATTTTAAATCTTTAATCAATAGAATTAAACTACCATTTAATACTTTATTATCTAACTTAAGAGCACCTTTCATTTCAATGCTCACATTTTGAGAATCTATAGTTTCTAGCCGAGCTGAATTTACTTTAGTATTTATATCAAAAAGCTGGGGACTATTCTCATTTATTTTAATATGGACTTGATCCAGGTTTGCCAAAAATACTTCATTTCCTGTAATCTTTATATTATTAATGGCTGAATTAAGATTATGAAGATTATTTTGATCAACAAATATTACAGATAAAACTGAATTCATATCTATATCAAATACTACGTTATCCTTATTCACTAATATTGAAATTAAATTAGATTTTAGAGCAACTTTTGATAAATCAAATGGGTGTATTGAAAGCTGAATAGCTTTGCTCTCTAATAAAATATCATCACTTCTTGAATTTATAATTTCAAATTCTTTAATATTAGTTTGAATTTGTGTTGGAAAACCTGAGCTATTTATTGTTTTATAAGAAATGGATTCATTTTCAGCTAATTGAAGAAGTAAGTTATTTTTAAAAATATTTGATATTACAACCCAATATACGCCATATGATAAGAGAGAAATAAAAATCAATATTACAATTGTTCGAAAATTTAATATCCCCCCAATATTCATTTAGGAAATTCTCTAATTGCTTCCTCCAATAATAAATCTGATGCATCTTCAATTTTATTATAAATTTCCTTACTAAAAACTTCTGAACTTAATCCAGGCTGTATTGGCTTAAGAAATTCAATTATAATTTTTCCTGGATATCTTAAAAAACGTCTGCGAGACCAATAATAACCAGCATTAATGGCAACAGGTAAACAAGGAATATTTAGTCCACTATAGAGTGCTGTTACTCCATATTTATAGGGTTTTTTTTCACCAATATAAGTTCTTGTTCCCTCAGGAAAGATAAGCAAGGGCCTTGGATCTAAATCCATGCTCCTTTTCGCACTTTCAACCATTGCTTGAATATTTGTTTGTCCCTTGTTTCTATTAACATAAATAAAATTGGCTTTTTTGAAAACGAGGCCAACAATTGGAATAAGTAATAATTGTTTTTTTGCAATTACACTAGGGTGGTTTATTGCATCAAACATAAAACATGCCTCAGCTAGAGATTGATGTTTTGAAGCAATTAAATATTTCCTATCTTTTGGAATATTCTCTATTCCTCTGTATTCTACTTCAAGGTTTACAATATATTTAAGATTAATTTTTAAGTGATAAGACTGAAAACTAATTATTTTAAAAGTAAAAATTCTTGGAAGGATAAATGTTATTGGTGCAATTATAATACAAATTATTAAAACTATATAAAAAACTATATTTGAAAGTAGTGATCGAATAAAAATCATAATCCTATTAAAATACTAGAGCTTGTTCTGATATACTTAATATATTCTATTAATAATTTTTTAAACGATGTTTTTTTTAAATTATCATTAGCAGGTATAAAAATAATCTGTTTATCTTTGAAAAATCTACTAAATTCAAGCTTTACTCTTGGTAAATGGTAAAATGATGAAACAATTATAATAGAATCTAATTTATTATTATGTATCCATATATAACTTTCTCTTGCATTCTCGAATGTATTTGTGGAGATCATATCGAGATCAATGCAGCAGTTAAATAGAATTTCAGAGTCTGGAAACTCAGCAATTATTGATTTTTTATTAATTTGTTTATTAACCCCAGAGATTAATAGCTTATTAACAATATTATCTCTAAGTAATGAGATGCCCTTCTGAATTCTATATTGATCACCTGTTAAAACAATTGCAGCAGTATATTCTTCATTTTTTAGATTTGTATCTGAATGTGAATATATTTGATACAAATAGTAAGTAAAATAGAAAGAAAATATTAGAACTAATGAAACTATTACTATTATAATTCTTTTATTTTTAATTTTGTCTAGCAACATATATTTATTTGTTTATTCTATAAGTTTATAAACAATTTATCTTTAAAATATAAATGATTCTTTCTTGTTCCTCATGCAGTGCTAAATATTTAGTCGATATTCATCAAATAAAATATGGTAGACATGTAAAATGTTCTAGGTGTGGACATGTCTGGTATCATGAGAATAAAGATTATGATCCTTCAATTGATGATCAAATTCAATCTAATAATAAAAAGTTTTCCCAAACAAAAATTAATGATGACTCAAATTTACCTGTTATTTATAGGAAGAAACAAACAGTTCCATTACCATTTATATTATTAATTTTTGTAGTAATTTTTTATTCAGTTTACATGATGTCTGAAAATATATCAGATATAAATTCTGATAGGTTTACTAAAGATCTTAATAATTTAATAGATATATTTGTTAGAAAAATTTACTATCTTTTTATAATTTAAAAAATTTATTCAGATATCAATTCTTCTAAATTTTGCCTTTTACGAATAGCGAGAAATTTATTTTTATTAACTAGAATTTCAGCAATATTTGGTCTTATGTTGTAGTTTGATGACATAGAAGATCCGTAAGCTCCTGTATTTGATATTGCAATAAAATCACCTTCATTAATTTTTTGAAATGAATCAAGTGTCAAAAATTTGTCACTAGTTTCACAAATTGGACCTACAAACTCTATAACTTTGTTTTTTTTTGTATCACACTGTAAAATCGGGAGTATTTCATGAGTTGCGCCATATAAAGCGGGTCTCATGAAATCATTCATACCTGCATCAATCACTACAAATATCTTATCCTCAGTTTCTTTTATATATAAAATCTTTGATACCAATATCGAAGTATTTCCAATAATTGTTCTTCCCGGTTCAAAAATTATTGTCCTATCCTTTTTTGCAAAATACGAATTTATGAGATTGAAATATTTTTTAAATTGAAATTTTTCATTTTCATCAATACCAATTCCACCACCTACATCTACTGTTTTAATAGTAAATCCATTACTCTCAACTTCTTTAATTAATTGATTAGTAATTTTACAGGCTTCCTCGAACGGTTCTAATTTCATAATCTGACTTCCAATATGAAATGCAAGACCTTTAAAATTTATATTTTCAAAAAGATTTGATTGGATAAACAATTCTTTTACATCTTTAATTGGGACCCCAAACTTATTTTCTATTGATCCTGTTGTAATTTTTGAGTGTGTATCAGGCCTTACATCTGGATTAATTCTAATGCCAATATTTTGCTTAATATTTAAGTTTCCAGAAATTTCATTTATTTTTTTTATTTCACTAATTGACTCAGCATTTATTTGAAAACAGTTATTCTTGATTGCAAACTCTATCTCACTCTCTGTTTTACCTACTCCAGAAAAAACAATATTTTTTGCAGAAATCCCAGCACGAAGTGCTTTTTGTAATTCTCCTATTGAAACAACATCTGCCCCCAATCCTTCTTCAGCTATTATCTTAACGATTTCAAGATTTGAATTTGCTTTTAGTGCAAAACAAATTTTTGAATTTGTATTTTTAAGATTTTCTTTATATTTATTAATATTATCCCTTAGACTTCTGAGGCTATAACAATAAAACGGAGTTTCAATTTCATTGGTGATGGATTCAATCTCAAGATCTTCGCACAACAGATTCTCACCTTGGTATTGATAGTGACTCATAATTCTTATGAATAAAAAGTATTTTTCACATGAAGTAGGGCAGAATCAGACCCATCAGTCGGAAACTCTAATGACCCTTTTTTACCACACGACAGTATAGTTGATATTAATAATGCAATTATTATGACTCTTGTCATTTTAATATTTCTTTTTTAGCGAGCTTTATCATTTTTTTTACCTGTGATCTTGAGGTTCCTCCAAAGCTTTTTTTATTATCAACAGATGATTGTAAACTGATTGCATTATACACCGTTTTGTTAATATTTTTGTCAAATTCTTGATAATCTGACAAATTTAATTTGTCTAGTTTTACTCCTTTTTTTTCAGCAAAGTTTACGATCTTTGCTGATAGGCCATGAGATTTTCTAAATGAGTAATTAAGATTTTTTACAAGCCAATCAGCTAATTCTGTAGCATTGGAGTAGCTTGATCTTAAAGCATTTTCCATATTTTTTTCATTAGTTTTAAGTCCCTTGATGACATCAATCATGCAATCAATAGACAGCTTTAAATTTGCACTTGTGCTTGTCAAAAGATTTTTATCTTCTTGTAAATCTTTTGAGTATGTAAGCGGTAGTCCTTTCATTACGTTTTGTATAGCAGATAAATTACTTATAATAATCGATGCTTTTGCTCTTACCAGTTCCATTGCGTCAGGATTTTTTTTCTGAGGCATAATAGATGAACTTGATAACATGTCATCTCCAAGATTAATAAAATTTATTAAATCTGATGACCATAAAATAATTTCTTCTGCTAATCGTGACATGTGAATACTACATAGAGATGAAGAGAATATATAGTCCATCATAAAATCTCTATCTGAAACTGTATCAAGAGAATTTCTTGTTGGCTCTTTGAATTTCAGTAATTTTGTAGTTTGATATCTATTTATATCAAATGAAGTTCCAGCTAAAGCTCCTGCCCCAAGAGGATTCTGATCTAATCTTCTTTTTGATTGATTGAATCTTTCTAAGTCTCTTTTGAACATTTCATAATATGCCATTAAATGATGTGCAAAAGAAACTGGTTGGGCAGTTTGAAAATGTGTCATACCTGGAAATAAAGTATCTATATTATTTTCAGATTTCTTTATAATTATTTTTTGAAGCTTAATTATTTTACTTAAAATATTATCAATATCTTTTTTCATCCATAATTTTACATCAGTTACAACCTGATCATTTCTTGATCTAGCAGTATGTAACTTTCCAGCTACTTCTCCAATTAATTCCTCTAATCTATTTTCAATATTCATATGAATATCTTCAAGGTCACTTTTAAAAGTAAATTTTCCTAATTCTATTTCAGATAATATTTTTTTTAGTCCAATAGAAATTTTTTTAAAATCTGACTTTGAAATAATTTTTTTAGACTCAAGCATTTTGGCATGAGCTATTGATCCCTCTATATCTTCACGGAAAAGAAACTTGTCTAGCTCAACTGATGAATTTATTGACTTGAAAGCACCACTAGCTTCTTTTTTAAATCTTTTTCTTAATTTATTATTTTTTTTACTGGACATTCTATTGTTATTAATTTTTATGTACTTTATGAAAGTTGTAATAAATAAATTTATTTTGCTGGTATATGCCACAATAATTCTAATTTGTAACCCCTTAAATATTAACTTTATTTTAGCAGCAGATTTTATTTTTGAGGAAAAAAGTGGGTTTTCAAGTGAATTCAAAAACGAAAATGATGATCTTTTTTCTTTAGATGATTTTAAAGAAAAGGTTCTATTAGTTAATTTATGGGCAACATGGTGTGAGCCCTGTAAAGAAGAAATGCCTTCTTTAGATAATCTTCAAACTCTTTTTAATAAAAATGAATTTACTGTTCTGCCAATAAATTTAGATCGAGGTCCAAAAAAGAAAGCTTTGAATTTTTTTGATGATTTCAACATTATAAATATAGAAACTTTTTTTGATGATAAGAATAATATTCCTAGAGAAGTAAAAATCTTAGGATTACCTGTTACATTATTAATTAATAAAAAGGGCTTAGAGGTCGCAAGGTTAATTGGGCCAACTGAATGGACAGATAAAAAGATATTAGAAATAATTCGAAAAGAAATATCTAATTAAATCGCACCTTCAAGTTCTGGTAGAACCTGAAATAAGTCGGCAACTAGTCCATAGTCAGCAATATCAAAAATTGGAGCTTCTTCATCTTTATTTATTGCAACAATAACTTTAGAGTCTTTCATTCCAGCTAAATGTTGAATTGCTCCTGATATTCCAACAGCAATATATAACTCTGGAGCGACTACTTTGCCAGTTTGTCCAACCTGGTAATCATTTGGTACAAATCCTGCGTCAACTGCAGCTCTTGAGGCTCCAACAGCGGCACCCAATTTTGCGGCAACTTTATCTAATAGTTCAAAGTTCTCACCATTTTGCATACCTCTACCACCAGAAATTATTATTTTAGCAGACGTTAATTCTGGTCTGTCTGATTTAGTTAATTCCTCACTAATATATTCAGAAATGTTAGGAATATTTTCAGGATTTATTTTCTCAACTTCACACCCTGTATCGCTAGTATCTGCTAATTTATATGCTGTTGGTCTGATTGTTAAAACTTTTTTTGCATCTGAACTTTGAACTGTAGCAATTGCATTTCCCGCGTAAATTGTTCTAATAAATGTATCATTAGATTCAACTCCGATGATTTCAGATATCTGAGAAACATCAAGTTTTGCAGCTACTCTTGGCATAACATTTTTACCAGTGGTAGTTGCAGCAGCACAAAAATAATTGTAATTGTCTGAAATATTTACAATTGTAGACGTTAACTTTTCAGCAAGAATATTATTATATTCATCATTTTCGATATGTATGATTTTTGATACACCAGATATTTTTGATGCTTGTTCCACAACAGAGTCAATTGCTGTACCAGCTACCATGCCGTGAACTTCTTCACCTAAATCTTTAGTAGCAGAAATCGCTTTTAAACTCTGATCACTGACTTTACCATTAGCATGTTCAATAAAAAATAATGTTGTCATATAACCCCTGCTTCGTTTTTTAATTTTTCCACTAATTCTGAAATATTTTCAACTTTGATTCCAGCCTGTCTTTTAGGTGGCTCGATGACTTTAAGTGTTTTAAGTCTAGGCGTGATATCGATGCCATAATCATCTGGTGTTTTTTGATCTATCGGTTTCTTTTTAGCTTTCATTATATTTGGAAGCGAGGCATATCGTGGTTCATTTAGTCTTAAGTCAGTGGTAATTATTGCAGGCATATTCAGTTTAACTGTTTGTAATCCTCCATCTATTTCACGAGTGACTTGAATTTTATCACCATCAATTTCAATTTTAGATGCAAATGTACCTTGTGGCATATCTGTTAAAGCAGCTAGCATTTGACCAGTTTGATTATTGTCACCATCAATAGCTTGCTTGCCAGAAATTACTAATCCAGGTTTTTCTGCATCAATTATTTTAGATAATATTTTTGCAATCGATAATGGCTCAACTGTTTGATCAATTAGAACATGTATTCCTCGATCAGCTCCCATAGCCAGCGCAGTTCTTATTGTTTCTTGGCATGATTGGTTTCCAACTGAAACAACAATAATTTCTTCAGCTTTACCAGCTTCTTTTAATCTAATAGCTTCTTCAACAGCAATTTCACAGAATGGGTTCATTGACATCTTAACATTATCTGTTTCAACACCAGTATTATCAGATTTGACACGTATACTTACGTATGGATCAATAACTCTTTTTATAGGAACTAAAATTTTCATAGGATTACGGTTAATCTATTTTTATTAATATATCAATGTATTTTATGTATTCAAGCCAGGCTTCCACAAGATATCTTTTTTGCCATAATTATTTTCAACTCTCGATAGAACAAAAAATAAATCTGATAATCTATTAATATATTGAAGAGCTGAGGGATTTACCTTTTCTTTAGCACTTAAACTAACCATATTTGTTTCGGCTCTTCTAGCAACAGTTCGAGCATTGTGTAAATATGACGCACTCATAGTCCCACCTGGAAGTATGAAGGAAGATAATGGTTTAAGATTCTTATTATATTCATCTATTTGTTTCTCAATTCTTTTTACTTGTTTCTCAGTAATTCTGAGAGGTTTAAATTTTGGCTTGGAGACAATTGGGGTCGCTAAATCAGCGCCAAGATCAAATAAGTCATTTTGTATTTCAGATATAACTTTGGCATTTTTTTTAGAGATAGCATGCCTAACAATACCTAAAATCGAATTTAACTCATCGATTGATCCGTAAGATTTAATTCTAATATGATCTTTTGATACTCTTTTCCCAGATGCAAGACTTGTTTTTCCTTTATCACCAGTTTTAGTATAAATTTTTGTAAGTCTAACCATAATTATCTTGATGCCAAATAGACAGCCAACATAATAATCAATATTGCAACAAATTGTAACAATATTCTAAGTCGCATAAGTTTGTTTGAATACTTTCTATTAAATTCCCCTCCCCTCGTCATGCTATAAATTCCAGTAGCTAGAACTAAAACTACCGCCGCAACAGATATAGGAATTAAGATATAATAAAAGACAGGGGACATTTACTAGTTTGAAGTAAGAAGTCGTCTAGCAATAACCTCGGCCTGCATTTCTGCGGCACCTTCAAAAATGTTAAGGATTCTTGAATCACAAAGAAGTCTACTGATAGGATATTCCAAAGCAAATCCATTTCCACCATGAATTTGAAGTGAATTATCAGAGCAAGCCCAAGCTACTCTCGCCCCAAGTAATTTGGCCATACCAGCTTCAACGTCACAGCGGTTACCTGTATCTTTCTCACGAGCAGAATAATATGTTAACTGACGAGCAGCCATTATTTCAGTAACCATTGAAACAATTTTTGATGAAACTCTCGGAAATTCATATATGGATTTTCCAAACTGATTTCTGTCTAAAGCATATTTTAATCCAGTTTCCATGGATGACTGAGCAACTCCAACAGCTCTAGCGGCAGTTTGAATTCTAGCTGACTCAAAGGTTTCCATTAATTGTTTAAAGCCTTTTCCCTCTTCACCACCTAGAAGATTTTCTTTTTTCACTTTAAAGTCATCAAAAGCAATTTCATATTCCTTCATCCCACGGTAACCTAAAACTTCGATTTCACCACCGGACATACCTTCTGAAGGAAACATATTGTCGTCATCTCCTCTTTCTTTCTCAGCCAAAAACATTGATAGTCCTTTGTAGCCTTTTTCTTCTGGATTAGTTCTTGCTAGCATTGTCATTAGGTCACTTCTTGCACCATGGGTAATCCAAGTCTTATTTCCAGTTATAGAATAATGGGTACCATTTGCAGTAGCACGTGTTTTTAACGACGCTAAGTCAGAGCCTGTATTTGGTTCAGTAAATACTGCCGTGGGTAATATTTCACCTGAAGCAATCTTTGGAAGCCACTTTTGTTTTTGTTCCTCTGTACCACCAATAAGAAGTAGTTCTGAAGAAATATCAGTACGGGTTCCAAGTGAACCAATGCCAATATAACCTCTAGCAAGTTCTTCAGTAACAATGCACATTGCAAGCTTACTCATTCCTAGTCCACCATATTCTTCAGGTATAGTTAGTCCAAAAATTCCAAGTTCAGACATTTTATCTATCACAGACATAGGTATTAACTCATCCTTTAAGTGCCATTCATGAGCGTAGGGAGTTACATATTCTTCTACAAATTTATTAAATTGATCTCTAATCATTGAAGAAGTTTCATCTATTCCTAAACTTCCAAAATTATTACTTGATACACTCTCACGAATTATATTCGCAAGTTCTAATCTATCTTTAGATTCATTTCCATTTAAAATGAGATCATTAAAACTATTATTATCAATTTCATTAAATAGTCCATTTTTTAGACTAAGATCTTTTGGGCGTATGACCTCTAGCTGAGACATAGGTATACCTGTTTTAATTTGGCACAAATATTCTGAAAAAATTATTTGTAATATTAATTTTTCATACTCAGTAAAACGATTTTCAGACTCAAGATTTATTGCCCAGTTAAGCATTTCTCGAAGTGTCTCTTTGTAGGTTGCAATCCAGGCTAAACCATGAGCAGCATGCTGTTCTTGATTTAGATGATCCTTTGAAACCTTTCCGTCGACAAGAACAAGTTTACTAACTTGTTCTTTAGCTACATTATAATATGCATCAACAGTTTGCTGAGCTTCTTGACACTTGGTAATTATATTATCCATATTAGTTAAGTGATTTTAAACCTTCTTTTGCAGCACCAACTAAAACAGCCATATTGCCAGCTTTATGTTCGTTATTCATCATTTTTTCATGCGCATCAGGAATACCATCCCAACTAAACACCTCAGAAACACATGGATCAATTACTCCATCACTTACAAGCTGGTTTGCTGCACTAGCCTGTTTTGAATTACCAAAATGAGACCCTTGTAGTCTTTTACTATGCATCCATAAGTATCTAGCATCTAATGTTAGATTGTAACCAGTTGTTCCAGCACAAATCACAACCATTCCACCTCTTTTAACAACAAACATTGAAACTGGAACAGTTGACTCTCCTGGGTGTTCAAAAACCATATCAACGTTTTTGCCTTTACCAGTAAATTCCCATAATGCTTTTCCAAACTTTCTTACCTCTTTCATGTAATTGTTGTAAGCATCTTCGTCATCAATATCCGGATGTTCTCCCCAACAGTCAAAATCCTTTCTATTTAAAACTCCAACTGCACCAAGTTTTTTTACATAGTCAGCTTTGGAATTATCAGAAATGACACCAATAGGCTTGGCACCAACAGTTTTTGCTAATTGAACAGCAAAACTACCTAGTCCACCGGACGCACCCCAAACTAAAACATACTCACCAGGCTTTAATTCATTTCCTGAATGACCAAATAGCATTCTGTAGGCTGTAACTAGTGTTAAATTATAACAACCACTTTCTTCCCAAGTAAGTTGTGAGGGCTTTTTCATTAATTGATGAGCTTGAACGGAGGTAAATTGAGCAAAAGTACCATCAGCGGTTTCATATCCAAAAACTTTATTTGTTTCAGACAACATAGGCTCTCCACCGTTTACTTCGACATCTTCATGATCCCAAGTCATTGCATGAATTACAACTTCATCACCGACTTTCCATCTCTTAACATCTGATCCTACTTTCCAAACAATTCCAGAAGCATCAGATCCAGCAATATGGTAATCTTTCTTTGTAACGTCTAGGACAGATATTGGTTTACCAAGACCAGCCCAAACACCATTATAGTTGACACCAGCTGCCATTACAAAAACGAGAACTTCACTCGGACCAATTTCCGGAATATCGAATTCTTCCTCAACAAAAGATTGAAGAGGATTACCGTGCCTGTCTTTTCTTATGACCCATGCATGCATTTTTTTTGGAACATGTCCTAATGGTGGTATTTCACCAATCGCGTAAATATCTTTTTCTTCTGTCGTCATATTTTCTCCTACGTAGTATGAAGCTATATAGCTCTAAATTAGGCTTTTGCGAGGTTTATAGCCAAATAAATGAGATTAGTATATACATTTTAATTAAAACAAATTAATAAAAATTAACATTTTTTATAGGAATCTATGGATAAACCTTGGTTAATCAGAACTTATGCAGGTCATTCTACTGCCAAAAAGTCAAACGAACTGTACCTGAAAAATCTTTCAAAAGGTCAAACAGGCTTATCAATCGCTTTTGATTTGCCTACTCAAACTGGGTACGACAGTGACCATATTTTGGCATCTGGAGAGGTTGGTAAAGTAGGCGTTCCTATTAGTCACATTGGAGATATGAGAGTCTTATTTGATAAGATTCCTCTTGATCAAATGAATACCTCTATGACTATAAATGCAACTGCTGCATGGTTGTTAAGTCTATATATTGCTCTGGCAGATGAGCAAGGTATTGAACGCAGTAAACTTCAAGGAACAACACAAAATGATATAATTAAAGAGTATCTATCAAGAGGTACTCATGTATTTCCTCCTGCTCCGAGTCTTCGATTAATTTCAGATATGATTACCTATACTTATAAAGAACTCCCTAAATGGAATCCTGTTAATATTTGTTCTTATCATTTGCAGGAAGTAGGAGCAAAACCTGTACAAGAGCTAGCTTTTGCTCTGAGCACTGCTGTTGCTTATTTGGATCGTGTAAAAGAAGCAGATGTCTTAAGTTCAGATGAATTTGAAAACGTCGTGGGTCGAATAAGTTTTTTTGTTAATTCAGGTATCAAATTCATTACAGAAATGTGTAAGATGAGGGCTTTTGTAGATCTCTGGGATGAAATTACAAAAGAGAGATATGGTGTACAAAATCCAAAGAACAGAAGGTTTAGATATGGTGTTCAAGTTAATAGCTTAGGCTTGACTGAGCAACAGCCTGAAAATAATGTTTATAGAATACTTATTGAGATGATGGCAGTAGTGCTATCAAAAGATGCTAGAGCTCGGGCTGTTCAGCTTCCAGCATGGAATGAGGCTTTAGGATTACCACGTCCATGGGACCAACAGTGGTCATTAAGACTACAACAGATACTTGCTTTTGAAACTGACCTATTAGAGTTCGAAGATTTATTTAATGGATCGAAAGTAATTGATGAAAAAGTTTTTGAAATGAAATCTGAAGCAAAAAAAGAATTTGATTACATCCAATCAATTGGAGGTGCTGTTGTTGGTATTGAAAATAGTTATTTAAAACAGCAACTTGTAAATTCAAATAAAGAAAGAATTCAAAATATTAACGATGGTAAGCAGGTCGTTGTAGGAGTAAACAAGTTTACTGAAACAGAATCATCACCATTAACTGCAAATGATAGTGGAATAGAAACAATTGATTCTTCAGTTGAAGCAGAGCAAATTAAATCTCTAAACGAATGGAGAGATGCAAGAGATAGTAATGCAGTTAAAGAAGCTTTACTAAAATTAAAAGAATCTGCAGAAACAGATCAAAATATTATGGAGGCTTCAATAAATGCAGCTAAAGTTGGAGTTACGACTGGTGAATGGACCGATGCACTTAGAGGTATTTATGGTGAGTTTAGAGCTCCAACAGGAATAAATCAGAATATAAAAACAGTCACTAATGGCGATTATTCTTCAATTATTAAGAGAGTAGACACTATCTCAAAGAAAATTGGAAGACGTATTAAGTTTCTAGTTGGAAAACCGGGTCTTGATGGTCATTCTAGTGGAGCTGAGCAAATAGCCGTAAGCGCTAGTGACTGTGGAATGGATGTACTATACGAAGGAATTCGATTAACTCCGGAACAAATTGTAAAATCATCGGTTGAAGAGGATGTCCATATTATTGGTTTATCTATATTATCTGGCTCACATATTCAACTTGTTGCAGAAATAATGAAGGAACTTAAAAAGAATAACATAAATAATATTCCTGTTATTGTAGGAGGTATCATTCCTGTTGAAGATGAGAAAATACTTTTACAGAATGGAGTTAAGGCGGTTTATACTCCAAAAAATTATCAGATGTCTGATATTATGAGTGATATAGTTTCAATAGTGGAAAAAGAATTATAAGTATGATTGCTATTGATGGACCATCTATTCATCCATTGAGTGGAGGCAAAGCAAAACAATTGGTCATTTTTTGTCATGGATATGGTGCAGATGGTAATGATCTTATTGGTCTCGCAAGTTACTTTCAGCAAATCTTACCAGATGCGTATTTTATTTCACCAAATGCACCAGAGTCATGTCCAATGAACCCAATGGGCTATCAATGGTTTGATTTTACTTCTAATGATCCTGATTTAATTTGGAAAAAAGTGAATGTTGCTGGAGAAATTCTAAATAATTTTATTGATACTAAATTAAATGAACTAAATTTATCAGACAAAGATTTATCGTTAGTCGGCTTCAGTCAAGGTACTATGATGTCACTTCATGTTGGTTTAAGGCGTATTGCAACTATGAGTTCTATTGTTGGCTTTTCTGGTAGATTGATTAGAGAAGATATTTTATCAGACGAAATGAAATCAAAACCACCAGTATACTTAATTCACGGCGACCAAGATCCAATGGTTCCTTATAGTGATACAATCAATGCTGCTAAAATACTGAAAGATTTAGATATTGATGTTCAATCACATATTTCTCCTAATACCCCTCATTCAATTGCACAGGATGGATTAGAAATTGCTAAAAAGTTTCTATCATCAAACTTTTCACAGAATAAATAATTTATAAATATTTAATTTTGATTTTTCTGGGTTGATACATATATTAAGATATATGAATTCATTTATGCCTCTAGAACAGTGTCCAGCATTGGTTTTGAATTCAGATTTTCGTCCTCTTTCACATTATCCGCTCTCATTGTGGTCATGGCAAGATAGTATAAAAGCTGTAATACTTGATCGAGTTAATATTGTCGCTAATTATTCAAGACAAATTAGAAGCCCGAGTTTTGAGATATATGTACCAAGTGTAATAAGTTTAAAAAATTACATAAAACCCAACCGTAATCCAATATTTTCAAGATTTAATGTTTTTTTGAGAGATAAATTTCAATGCCAATACTGTGGGTCTAATAAGGATTTAACATTTGATCATTTGATTCCAAGATCAAATGGCGGAGAAACAACTTGGGAAAATATTGTTACTGCTTGCTCTTCTTGTAATGTCAAGAAGGGTGGCAAAAGCTTATCTAAATCAGGCATGAAACCATATAATTTGCCGAAGATACCTTCTATGAGTGATTTAGATAAATGTGGCAGATCTTTTCCTCCCAACTTCTTACATGAAAGTTGGATGGATTTTTTATATTGGGATATTCAATTAGATAAGTGAACTTAAATATTAGTTTTTTTATGTTCTCTCTGCAAGAAAAATAGCTGCTTCAGTAGTCTTATTTATCAATTTTTTTAAAATTGGATGGCTCTTATTGCTATTTTTATTTCCTGTTTCTTTGTGGTGAGCCTCATCATTTCTAAATTTTATAATTTTTTTTTGAAGATCAGTATCGATTTTATCAAGTTGATCAATTTGTTTGCTATAATGTTGTTCAATTACTTCTTCAACTGCTTCAGTGCAAACATACGCTGCTTTTGGACCAATAAGAGCTGTGCCGACCCCCATAGCAAAAGCACCAATATCAAATAATGGAGCCAATTTACTTGGTTTAATATTTTTCTCTTTTGCAAGCTTATTGAAATAATCAAGATGCTCTTTTTCTTCTTGAGCCATTTCAGAAAAAATTTCATATTCTTTTTTATTATTAAATAATTTGAATACAAGCTTTTGACCGTTGTAAATCCTTTGAGCTCCTATCTCTCCAGCGTGATCAACTCTAACTATTCTTTCTATAATTTTATCTTTTGCGAACATTTTTTATTACAGACATTAAATTTAACATTAACAGTATAGACATAGTAATTAAATTTAATTCTGCAAGAGAAATTATATTAAAAATAATAGTTGGTTCATCACAACGAATGATGGGTGTGTTCTGAATTATTGCTAACAAGTCTTTTGTATTTGAAGTTTCTACAATTGCTGAACAGGCACTATTTCCAACAAAAATTCCTCTTTCAATTCCTACATGATAAACCGTATATATAGTTCCTACTAAAATAGTAAGACAAGAAGAAATTAATAGAAAAAAATTGACTTTTAAATTACCACTTTTGTATATGAAAAATAAACTTAAAAAAATAAGGATATAATAGGGATATCTTTCTTTGATACACATATCACAAGGAGGCAAATTAAAATTGTACTGTAAAACAAGAACGACAAAAATAACGATTACTGAAATAATAAAATTAATGAAGAATATATTTCTGAAATTTAGTTTCATTTTAAGAAAATAATAATTAATATTAAAAAAATTATAAATAAAATTAAATATGTATTTAAACGGTTTTCAAATGATTTCATAATATCTTCTCCAAATTTCCAAATAATATAACCAATTAAAAAAAATCTAACTGATCTTGAAATGATGCTCGCAGTTATAAAAATAAGAAAATTAATTCCAATAAATCCACTTGAAAGTGTTACAATCTTGAAAGGAACTGGCGTAAATCCTCCAATAAATACATATATAAAACCAAATTCTGAGACTTTATCTGAGAAGTTTGAGAAGGCCTCATTTAAATCGTAGAGATTTAGTATGTACATTCCAATACTTTCAAATAAATACATTCCTATAAAGTATGCTGCTATTGCACCGAACAAGGATCCTAATAGAGCGAAACAAGCTATTTTAAAAATTCTATCTCTATCTGATGCCATCATAGGAATCATAAAAACTTCTTGAGGAAAAGGAAAAATGATTGACTCCAAAAAACAAAGTATAAATATAAAGGGATAAGCCAGTCTACTCTTTGTAAACCTTGAAGACTTTTCGAGTAAATATTTTTTTAAGCTAAAATAGAAATTTCTGATCATAAGAAAGAATATTTATAATATATATTAGCACAGTATTTAATTTTAAACTTTTATTTATGACAAAAGTGTTGTCTATTGAGTGATATGAAATGGGGATATGGCGGAATTGGTAGACGCGCCAGACTCAAAATCTGGTGCCTTCGGGCGTTCCGGTTCGACTCCGGATATCCCTACCAAGAATAAGTATGAAAAGAAAAACTGAGAAAAAAATTAAAATTAGAGAATTGGAGTATATAGATCCTATAGAAGTCTTTAAACGACTTCAGGATTATAATGATCTTATTTTTTTCGATAGTGCCAGTAAAAGTCAAAAAAATAACAGATATTCATATATTGCACTTGATCCAGTTCATTCATACAAAGTTTTTAAACAAGGAAGAAAAAGTATTTTTGACAACAAGACAGAGACAGAAATTAAAAAAATATATAAAAAACTATCATTTAAAAAAAAGAATGGCTATCCAAGTTTTCAATGTGGATTTGCAGGATACATTACATACGACCAATGTCTTGGTATTGAAAATATAAAATCAATTAGTAAATCTTCAAATCAAGAAACTAAATTGTATTTAGGACTCTTTGATATTGTAATTGCTTTCGATTTGAAATTAAAAAAAGCATTTATCTTTTCATATAATTTTGATCATTATTTAAAAATAAAAGATAAAAATACTCATCAATTTAGAAGAGAAAAAATAATTAATCTCTATAAAATTTCTAGAATAAGTAACAGCAAAAAGGATCAAAAAGAATTCAATTGGGTACCTGAAATTTCTAAAAAACAATACATTATTAAGGTTAAGAAATTGCTGAATTATATTAAATCAGGAGATATTTTTCAGGCAAATTTTACTCAACGATTTAAAGCAAGTATTCCAAAAAACTTTTCATCAATTGAAATGTATTTAAATTATCGAGAGAGAACAAATACTCCATTTTCAGCTTTTATTAAACACAATTCGAAACACATATTTTCTTATTCTCCTGAAAGGTTCTTAAGAGTTAATGAAACTAACGTCTTAACATCGCCCATAAAAGGAACAATTAAAAGAGGGGAAGATCTTGATAAAGATCTTTTATTGAAGAATAAGTTATTAAATAGTTCAAAAGATTTAGCTGAAAATCTTATGATTGTTGATGTATTAAGAAATGATATTTCAAGAGTGTGTGATTATGGTTCTGTGAAAGTTAGCAAATTAGCAAAACTAGAAAGTTATCAAAATGTGCATCATTTAGTTTCATCAATTGAAGGTAAATTATCGAAAAATAAAGATATTCTTGATTTATTGAACGCAACTTTGCCTGGCGGCTCAATAACAGGTGCTCCAAAAGTAAGAGCAATGGAAATTATTTCTGAGTTAGAAAAGAGTAATCGTGGTGTTTATTGTGGAACTATAGGATACATGTCCCTTTCAGGTTATAGTGACTTTAATATACCAATTAGAACCATCACAATTGAAAATGATCAAGCGTTGCTTAATTCAGGAGGTGGCATAGTTGCTGACTCATTACCTATCAAGGAGTACTTTGAATCGATGAGTAAAGTAAGTAACTTATTTCCAAAAAAGAAAAAAAGAAAATATATTCAAAGTGGACAAAAATTAAAAATATGATTGTTTATTTTAATGGTAAATACATAGATGAAAATAAAGTTTCACTTAGCATTAAAGACAGAGGATTTCTTCTTGGGGATGGTGTATTTGAAACAATTTTGTATAAAAATAAAAAATTAATTTTTTTTGATTTACATACTAAGAGACTAAAAAAATCACTCAAAAGAATTTTTATAAATTTTAATGAATCTAAAAGCAGTCTTAGTAATAAAATAAATAATTTAATTAAACGTAATAATTTAGAAAATGATAATCTTTCCATTAGAATTACAATCACACGTGGAAATTCTGAAAGAGGTATAGATATTTTACCAAATTCAAATGCCTTTTTATTGATTACATCATCAAAAATTAAAAATAATCTGAGGATGAAACCTCTCAAACTCAGTATTTCAAATATATTAAGAAATGAAACATCTATTACTTCACAATACAAAACAACAAATTATTTAGATAATATAGTTGCTAAACATGAAGCAATTAAAAGTAAATTTGATGATGCTTTATTAATAAATACTAAAAATAATATTTGCTGCTCTTCAACATCTAATTTCTTTTATCGTGAAGATAAAAGAATATTTACACCTCCTATTGAAGACGGAGTTTTAGATGGAACAATTAGAGAAATTCTAATTGCAAAAAGAAAAGTTGCAGTTAAATCAATAAAATTGAGTAATCTTACAAATTGTAAAGAAGTCTTTATTACCAATAGCTTATTTGGTATAAGACCAGTTGAAAAAATCGAAAAATTTAATTTCAATATTGGTCCAGATACATATGATATTGATAAATTTTTGTCTAATTTGGGGATGTAAACGTAATTATAATGTTTAGTACTATTGCTCGAGAATATAAGTATATTCGTTTCTTTGTTAAGTTACTTGGACGTTCCAAAAAGCTTGATAAGAATAAATCGCTGACTGTTCCAGATATGATAGAGGAGTCAATTGATAAATTTCCAAATAATATTGCAATTGAGTTTGAGGATAAGTCATATACCTATTTAGATTTAGATAAAGAGTCAAATCAGGTTGCCAATTGGGCTATAAAAAAAGGCTACAAAACGGGAGATGTTGTAGCCTTATTAATGGAAAATAAGCCTGAATTTATTTTTATATGGCTTGGTTTATCAAAGCTAGGAATTACAATCGCTTGCTTGAATAATAATATCAAAAGTAAATCACTTGCTCATTGCATTCAAACCTCTAAAAGTAAAAGCTTAATTTTAAGCTCTGACCTAATTGATAATTACTCTTCAGCTGAAGATTTAATTGATGACCAACTTTCAGTTTATGTGAGTGGAGATAAAGTTCAAGGTTTTGAGAATATTGATGATGATAATGAAAAAAATACTAATCGTCCAAATTCATCTATAAGAAAGACTCTTACAAATAGTGAGTCATTATTTTATATCTATACTAGTGGTACTACTGGCCTTCCTAAGGCCTCAAATTTCAGCCACCAAAAATTTGCAGTAGGTTCAGGATTGCAAATGTTCTCTTTAAATATGAAATCAACTGATAAGACGTATCTAGTTCTCCCTCTTTATCACGCGACTGGAGGCGTTGTAGGTTTAGGTTCTACTTTATTCACTGGTGGTACAGTTGTTTTAAGAAAAAAATTTTCTGTTGAAAAATTTTGGGAAGATTGTGCAAAATATAAAGTTACAGTTATTACTTATATTGGTGAACTATTTAGATATCTTATATCAGCTCCAAAAAATGAATTTGAGAAGCAACATAATATAAGAGGTATGTACGGAAACGGTTTAAGACCCGATGTATGGAAAGTAGTACAAGATAGATTTGGAATTAATAACATAATTGAATTCTATGGAGCTTCAGAGGGAAATGTTTCGTTGACAAATGTTGATAGTCGTTTTGGTTCAATAGGAAGAATTCCCCCATACGCAAAAAATGCTTTACCTACCAAAATAGTTAAATTTGATGTTGTAAATGAAAAAGTAGTGAGAAATGAAGATGGTTTTTGCATAGAATGTGAGAATGATGAAGCGGGAGAAGTGATTGGCCTTATCCCAAATGAAGATAAGTTTTCTGGTAAGTTTGAGGGATATACTGATAAAGAGGCAACAGAAAAGAAAATATTGAAAGATGTTTTTGAAAAAGGAGATCAATGGTTTTCTTCGGGAGATTTATTAAAGCGTGACAAGGATGGATATTATTACTTTGTCGATAGGATTGGAGATACATTTAGATGGAAGTCTGAAAATGTAGCAACGAGCGAAGTTAGTGAGGCAATTTCTACTTTTGCAGGCGTCAAAGAAGCAAATGTTTATGGAGTTTTAGTGCCAGGTGAAGATGGAAGAGCGGGCATGGCCTCGATAGTGCCTGGTGAGGAATTCTCAATCAACGGTTTATATGAGCATCTTTCACAACATCTTCCAAAATATTCGATTCCAGTATTTATAAGAATATCAAAAGAAATTGAAGTAACAGGTACTTTTAAGTATAAAAAAACTGATTTAGTAAAAGACGGCTTTGATCCATCAGTTGTAAAAGATCAAATGTATTATGCGTCGACAAGTGAAAATGATTATATGAATCTTGATGACAATGTTTTTAAAAAGATCTCTGATCACGAACTGAAGCTATAATTTTAAAAGAAAAACAACACTTGAAAAAAGAAATTCATTTAATATCTCCTAGAGGATTTTGTGCTGGCGTAACGAGAGCTATTGATGTTGTTAATATAGCATTAGAAAAGTATGGGTCTCCCGTTTATGTCAAACATGAGATAGTTCACAACAAGTCAGTTATCGAAGAGTTAAAACTAAAAGGAGCTGTATTTATTGAAGATATAAAAGATGTACCACAAGGTGCTCCACTCATTTTTTCAGCACACGGTGTTTCAAAACTAGTTGTTCAGGAGGCAAATGAGAAGAAGGCTATTACCATAGATGCTACTTGCCCTCTTGTAACTAAAGTTCATGTTCAAGCAAAAAAATTTAGTGCCCAAGGTTATCATATTTTCTTGATAGGCCATCGTAACCATCCTGAGGTTGAGGGCACTCTAGGTCAAATAGATCCTTCAGAAATCACGCTTATTGAAAATACAAATGACGTTTCACTTTTAAAAACAAATTTTGAAAAAGTTGCTTTTGTTACACAAACCACTTTATCCGTTGATGATACAAAAGAAATAATTAATCAATTAAAGATCAAATTTCCAAAAATAGTATCCTCAGCAAAAGAAGATATTTGTTATGCGACCACAAATAGACAAAATGCGATCAAAAAATATGCAATTGGTTGTGACAAATTCATTGTGGTTGGATCAAGAAATTCATCAAATTCTAGTCGACTTGTTGATGTAGCAATTAATGCAGGTTGTTCAGATGCAGTTTTGTTAGACAGTAAAGACGAGTTGGATTTAGATCTTTATGAAAATGCAAAAGTTATAGGCATCTCTTCTGGCGCATCTGTTCCTGAAGATTTAGTTTTAGATATAGTGGAGAAATTTAAGAGTAAATACGATGTAGAAATTAAAAATTTTGAACTTCAGAAAGAAACAGTATCATTTAATCTTCCAAAAAATATAAGGAGATGAATGATATAACTCAACTAAATTGGGATTATCAGAATCCTCATTATCTAAAATTTATAGTTGAAAGCAAGCACATAGACATCTTAGGACATGTAAATAATAAAGTTTACTTAGATTGGAGTGAAATTGTAAGTTGGAGTCACTCTAAGTCATTGGGAATAACTCCTGAGATATATCTTAAATTAAAATGCGCTTGCGTTGTTGTAGAGAATAAAATTGAATATGTTGGTTCATTATTTGAAGATGATGAGATCGCAATATCTACTTGGATTACCAGAACAGATTCAAAAATAAGACTTAGTAGATTATTTCAGATTATTAGAATATCTGACAATAAAACGATTTTTCGTTCTAATGTAAATTATGTTTGTATTAGCCTAGAAAATTTTAAGCCAAAAAAAATGCCCCAATTATTTAGGGACTCTTATAAAGTTACCACATAATGCAGGTAAAAGAGGTTAATATTGATGATTTATCGACAATAAGAGTAATTAACGATGACGCAATACCAGCTGTAAACTCCGTATCTGAAAAAGAATTTATTTGGTTTCATAAAAATTCGATCTATTTTAAAAAAGTTACGTTAAATGAAATTTTAGCTGGATTTTTATTAGTATTGCCAATGAATATTCCTTATAAAAGTCTAAACTATAGCTGGTTTTCTGAAAGATATAATAATTTTGCTTATATAGATCGAATTGCAGTTAAAGAGGAATTTAAAAGCTCTGGTATAGGAACATTGCTCTACACAGACTTAGAAAAATCGTTGCCGAATGAGATAAAAATGATTGCGTGTGAGTATAATATCAAGCCACTAAATATGATCTCAGAAAATTTTCATCAAAAGATGGCATATAAAAATGTTGGAACCCATCTTACTGAAAATGATACAAAACAAGTTTCCTTGATGGTAAAAGAAATAAATGTCTGAAAATACTTACGATGCAGTAATAATTGGAGCAGGGGTTATTGGCCTTGCAATATCAAGAAAATTAGCTCAAGAAGGAAAAGATGTTCTGATTATTGAAGAACAGCAACTAATTGGATCTGTTACAAGTTCACGAAATAGTGGGGTTATTCACGCAGGTGTTTATTACGATAAGGACTCTTTAAAGGCTAAGTTTTGTCCTGATGGTAATAGAAGAATGTATGAGTACTGTGTATCAAGATCTGTACCACATTTAAATACTGGTAAATTTATTGTGGCTACATCCAATAATGAAATTGAAAAATTAGAAGCAATTTATGACCAAGCAAAAAGTGTAGGTGTTATAGACATTGAAAAAGTTTCAGGTAATCACGTATCAAATGTAGAGCCTTTGGTTAAATGTGTTGAAGGTCTATATGTTCCATCCTCAGGGATAGTAGATACATCTGCATTGATGAGATCCTATTTAGGAGATATTGAGGATAGAGGAGGCATGGTAAGTTATAATACTTTTTTAAAATGTGCTGACTTGAAAGATAATTTATTTGAAATTATAGTAACTCAAAATAATGAAGAGATTGAGATTAATTCTCATATTTTAATAAATGCTTCTGGAATTTTTGCTGAAAAAGTAGCTAATAATTTTTTATTTTTAGATAAGTCAAATATTCCAAAAACATATTTTGCTAAAGGAAACTATTTCGAAACAGGAAAAAATCTTGGGATAAAGCATTTAATATACCCTGTACCAAATGAGGCTAGTCTTGGTTTACACTTGGGCTTTGATATGGGCATGACTGTACGATTCGGACCAGATGTTGAATGGACTGATGAAATTAATTATACTGTTGATGCTGACAGGGAAGAAATATTCTATAATGATATAGTAAAATATATACCTTCTATCGATCGTTCATTGCTAAAACCAGGATATTCAGGAATTAGACCAAAACTTAAAAATCAAGGTGAGGGTAAAAGCGATTTTAAAATAGATTGCGTAAAACAACATGGAATAGATAATTTAATTAATCTTTTTGGTATGGAGTCACCCGGTCTTACATCATCACTTGTCATAGCAGATTATGTAAGTGATTTAGTGAATTAGGAAAACAGGTCTATATCCGTGTTATTTGAAATATAGGACTTCATTTTCATCATTGCACTTTTTTCGATTTGTCTAACTCTTTCCTTAGAAATATTGAGCTTTATTCCAAGAGTTTCTAAGGTTTGAGAATTTTCTTCAAGATGTCTATTTCTTATAATTTGTATTTCACGATCATCAAGTATTTCAAGAGCGTGTCCAATTAATTTCTTCTTAAATTCAACTTCATCTTTATTGAAAATCTTATCATCAGGTCTCGCATCCTCATCCTCAATCAAACTTAAGAATTCTTCCTCGCCATCATCGCTTATTTTATGGTTCAGTGAGCTATCATTTTGAGATAGACGATTGTCCATCTTTATTACATCTGAAGTAGAAATATCTAAACTTTGAGCAAGGCCGTGAGCAGTTTGATAGTCAATCGTGCCATTTTCAGTACTTTTAATTTTTTGCTTTAATTTCCTTAAATTAAAAAACAAACTTTTTTGTTTTGAAGTTGATGCAATTCTTACAAGAGACCAGTTTTTCAAGACAAAATCTTGTATTGCTGCTCTGATCCACCAACCAGCATATGTTGAGAATCTTACTTCCTTAGAAAGCTCAAACCTTTCAGCTGCTTTCATTAGACCAATGTTACCCTCTTGAATCAAATCACTAACGTTCAGGCCATAATTCTTGTATTTCATTGCAAATGCGATCACTAACCTAATATGAGATTGAGTTAGCTTATGTAAAGCCTTTTCATCCCTTTTGGTAAGCCATTTTTTAGCAAGCGACTTTTCATCTTGTTCCTCTAAGAGAGGGATAGACATAGCTTGCTTAATAAAATTTTTTGTATCGTTTAAGTCATCAAAATTTGCCATATCGCAATATCTACAGATAAGTTTTGAATAATCCAATTAAAAGAAACAAAATACCACTTTAAAAATTGCCAATATGACATAGGTAATTAAATTAGATATAAAAAAAACTAATAGATTCAATAAAATATGAGTTTTAGTAAAAGCCCTGTCATTTATTGGTTACGCGAAGATTTCAGGATTCATGATAACTTGGCACTAACTGAAGCTGCAAAAGATAATAAAAATTTGATACTTGTTTATTTTAGTAATTATTTAGATAAACAGCCAGGATCAGCTGAGAAAGTTTGGATTAATAATAGTTTTTTAGAAATCACTAAAAAATATCATGAAATTTATGGATTAAATATTCAGTGTTATGATGGTGATCCAATTCAATATTTAGATGATTTACATAAAAATTTTGGTGTTTCGGAAATATATATTAACGAAGTCTTTGATCCCAGAACCAAAAAAAAAGATGAAAAAATAAAGAAGTACTTTACAGACCAAATCATTTTTAAAACATACAACTCTCATCTCTTGTTTGATCCGGAGGAAATTAAAAATAATGCAGGATCGTATTTCAAGGTTTACTCTCCTTTTTGGAGAAATTGTTTATCAAAACTTATAATTCGTAAACCTCTTAGGCCCCCTAAAAAAATTAATGTTTTTCAAGATAAGCGTCTTAAAGGTATTCATGATCTGTCATTCAATCAATATTTATGGGCAGATAAGCTATTTAAGTACTTCACTCCGGGAGAAAATGCAGCCAGATTAAAGCTAAAAGAGCTGGGTAATTTGATTAAAGGCTATTCAATTAATCGAGATTTTCCAAATAAGGATTCAACCTCAAAGTTTTCAATGTATTTTGCTCGTGGTGAATTATCAGTAAATGAGGTGATGTTTCATTTAATAAAAAATAAGGCAAAAATAAATAAAGACGATTACATCAAATTTTCTTCTCAAATTGGATGGAGGGAATTTTCTTACAATATTTTATATAATTTTCCTAACTTACCTCAAAGGAACTTTAATCAAAAGTTTGATAATTTTGAATGGGAAGGCAATAAAAAAAATTTTACTTTATGGAAATCAGGACAAACTGGTTTTCCCATAGTGGACGCTGGAATGAGAGAACTTTACGAAACAGGCTATATGCATAATAGAGTTAGGATGATTACAGCATCTTTCTTAGTTAAAGATTTACTTATTGATTGGAGACTAGGAAGAAAATGGTTTGAAGAAACTCTTATAGATCATGATATAGCTAATAACTCGGCAGGTTGGCAATGGGTCGCTGGCAGTGGGACAGATGCTGCGCCATACTTCAGAATTTTTAACCCCTCACTTCAAAGTGAACGATTTGATAAAGAAGGAAATTATATAAAAAAATGGATTCCTGAACTGAAAGATTTACCAGCAAAGCTTATTCATTCTCCTTGGAAATTTCATGTGTCAGATCTTAAAAAATATAATATAGAACTAGGAAAAACATACCCATATCCTATAATTGATCATAGCAAAGCAAGGGATAAAGCATTGATGCTTTACAAGAAATTAAAATGACAAAAGAAATAATCAATTTTGAGGATTTCCTTAAGATTGATATTAGAGTTGGTACCATACTCGAGGCATCAATAAATAAAAAAGCTAGAAAACCAGCTTATGTTTTAAAAATTGATTTTGGCTCAGAAATAGGTATTAAACACAGTTCGGCACAGGTAACTAATTATTCAGAGGTAGAGCTAATAAATAAAAAAATTGTGGCTATTTGCAATTTTGAAAAAAAGAACATTGCTGGGATTGTATCTGAGGTTCTAATTTTAGGCTCTATAGATGAAATGAATTTAGTTCATCTAATATCTGCAAGTGATGATGCTAAAAATGGTGACTATATTGCATAAAGACATGGTGCGCTCGAGATGATTCGAACATCCGACCCCAGGATTAGGAATCCTGTGCTCTATCCAACTGAGCTACGAGCGCAAAAAAAATAATTTTATTTATAAAAAAAATTTAATTTATTTTTTTAAAAATTTATAAAATAAAATTTTTTTTTTAAATTTTTTTTAAAAAAAACTAATAAACATAACAAGTTAAGAAATTTAACTAATATTTAATTATAATTAAATTATTCTTTATATTTTGAATTTATTTTTGAAAATTTCCCAAAAATTGACACTTTTTAATAAAAAGTTAAAAATTGTAACAGAACGAATCAATTTGATTCTATCTACTAACCTCTAACTAAACGCAAATGCGGGGAGAAAAATATGGAGGAACTAAAAATAATCTTTGCTAAAGCAAAGAAAAAAGCAAAGAAAAAAGCTGCACCGAAGAAAAGAAAAGCAGCTCCTAAGAAAAAGAAAAAAGCCGCTAAAAAAAAAAAAGCAGCTCCTAGGAGAAAAGCTAAAAGAAAAGCAGCTCCTAAGAAAAAGAAAAAAGCCGCTAAGAAAAAAAAGGCAGCTCCTAAAAGAAAAAACGCAGCTCCTAAGAAAAAGAAAAAAGCCGCTAAAAGAAAAAAAAGATAGTAAGCATTAATATTATTAATGCTTTTTTTTTGCGTCCTTAGTTAAATAGCTAAGGGCGCTTTTTTTATCTTATCTCGACCAAGTACTTTATCAACTTTTTTTATTGCGTTCTCTTCAGGTATATTTAGGCCCGCCATAACCTCTCTTAGAAATCGATCATAAGCTAGTTCAAATAGCTGTCTCTCACTATAAGATTGTTCAATCTGGTTATTTGCTCTATTTAAATCTCTCACTACTTCTGCGATTTGTTCAATATCACCAGAGTTTATTTTTTGATCGTACTCTTGAGCTCTTCGACTCCACATTGTCCTTTTAATCCTTGCTTTTTGTGCGAGTATTTTCATGACAGATTGTATCTTTGATGGCTTAGATACTTTACGAAGATTTAAAGCTTTCGCTTTTTCTACCGGAACCCTAAGTACAAGTTTATCTCTTATAAACTCAATTACATACATCTCAAGGTTTTGACCAACAACTTCTCTTTTCTCAATATCAATTACACATCCTACGCCATGTGTTGGGTATACAACGTAGTCTTTTGTGCCAAATATCTTTTTAACTTTTTTTTCTTTGATTGCTTTAATCTCAAGTACTTTTTTTACTTTTTTAGCTTGGTAATGAGATGGATTGATAAGACGATTATTTACTTTTTTCTCAGAAGGTTTTGAAGCGATTGGAAGCTTTGATTTCGATGATGGCTTAGCATCTTTATTTTTTTTTAAAATTTTTTCTTTTACAATCTTTTTTTTCCTGACTTCCTTCTTTTTTTTTATTACAGAGGTTTTCTTTTTAGTTAACGCATCCTTCTTTTTTTTGATAATTCTCTTTTTCTTTTTTAGAACAACATTTTTTTTTGAGGCTGATTTTTTTCTGACTGAAATAGATTTTTTCTTTAAATTTTTTTTCTTCATATAATCCTTCTATTTTCTAGATTTTCTGTAAAATATTTGTCAAATTTATTTTCTTCATTTTCAAAATTACTTGAGTCTGCTGGAGGTTCTTTTTTTTCAGTTATATTTGGCCACTCTTGAGAATATTTTTGATTTATTTCACCCCACTTTCCATTTTCATCATCTGTATCAGCTATTATTGCATCAACGGGACATTCAGGCTCACAAACACCACAGTCTATACATTCATCCGGGTTAATTACCAGCATATTCTCACCTTCATAAAAACAATCAACTGGGCAAACCTCAACACAGTCTGTAAATTTACACTTAATACAATTTTCATTAACAAGATATGTCATTAAAATTCAATATGTGTTTTTGATCTTGCCTACATCTGAGTCCTGAACATACAATAGGCCTGATATTTTTCTTATTAAGCTATTTTCATAGTCATCAATTCGCCCATCTGAAATTATAATTTTCCACATCATCTCAATAATTTCTAATTTCTCATCATAATCTAAGTTTTCATTAAGTTTTCTGGTGAACTGTTGAATATCATTTGAGTTATCATTGATTATTAGAGATAGTGAAAATAGCTCATCAAGCTTTTCATCTGTCAAATCAAAATATTTTTTCAGAAGGGACTTTATTTTTTCCTTTTCAATATCATCAAAAACCCCATCATAAGCTGCAGTTTGAATTAAAAGTGCTGATATTGAGATTTGTAGAGTATCAAATGATGGATCTTCTATTTCTACTTTTGATTTAAAGGCTGATTTTAATTTTTCGAACATAAATTTATTGTTGCTTGTTATAAATTGAGTACAATATGTTGTATTAGTTTTAGAACAAAAGGTGTAGAGAATAAGTCCGAATCACTAACATCATATGTTCGCTGAATATTCTAATATTTTATTATTTTTATTACGATATATATAACATCTAATTATTAATTGAAAAGTCACTTTAATGAATAAAAAAAATAATAAAGATGATCAATTAACTGAGTGGAAGAAGAAATTTGAGGCTGAAACTAAGACTTCAAGAGCCGATAATTTTATAATCAACACTGATGAAGACATTGGAATCAAGCCTTTATATATAGAGGAAGATATAAAAGATCTTAACTTTGTTGATGTAGGATCCTTACCAGGTCACGATCCTTATACAAGAGGACCTAAAGCGTCAATGTATGTAAATAGGCCATGGACGATAAGACAGTACGCAGGTTTCTCGACCGCTGAAGAGTCAAACAATTTTTATCGTAAAAATTTAGAAGCAGGGCAGAAGGGTTTGTCAGTTGCTTTTGATCTACCAACTCATAGAGGTTATGACTCAGATGATGAAATTGTAATGGGAGATGTTGGTAAAGCTGGAGTAGCTATTGACTCAGTTGAAGATATGAAGATTTTATTCGATGGAATACCACTAGATCAAATGTCAGTTTCAATGACTATGAATGGTGCAGTGTTACCAATTCTTGCATCATTCATTGTAGCAGGTGAGGAACAAGGGGTTGCTGTCAAAGATTTATCAGGAACAATTCAAAACGATATTTTAAAAGAATTTATGGTAAGGAATACTTACATTTATCCTCCAGATCCATCAATGAGAATCGTTGCTGATATAATTGAATATACTTCTAGAGAAATGCCCAAATTTAATTCTATTTCAATATCAGGTTATCATATGCAAGAGGCTGGGGCAGATAATGTTCTTGAACTAGCATACACACTCGCTGATGGGATAGAGTATGTTAGAGCAGCTTTGTCCAAAGGACTAGATATTGATGATTTTGCTCCAAGACTCTCATTTTTCTTTGCAATAGGAACAGATTTCTTTATGGAAATTGCAAAACTTAGAGCTGCTAGAACTCTATGGTATAAAATTATGAAAGATTTTGGTGCCAAAAATGAGAAATCGTTAACACTAAGAACACATTGTCAGACCTCAGGCGTTTCGCTTACAGAAAAAGATCCATATAATAATATTGTTCGAACTTCCTATGAGGCTTTGTCTGCGGTTCTTGGAGGTACGCAGAGCCTTCATACAAACTCATTTGATGAAGCGATAGCGCTACCTACAGAATTTTCAGCGAGGATTGCTAGAAATACTCAATTAATTTTACAGAATGAAACTGGAGTCTCAAATACAGTAGACCCCCTTGCTGGTTCATATTTTATTGAGAAAATAACAGATGAAGTTGCGTCAAAAGCATGGGAAATAATTCAAGAAGTGGAGGAGCTTGGAGGCATGACAAAAGCAGTGAATGCAGGTATCCCAAAATTAAAAATTGAAGAGTCAGCAACTAAAAAACAAGCAAAAATTGACTCTGGTGATAGGGTGGTTGTAGGTGTAAATAAATTTCAAAACCCAAAAGAGCCCAAGATAGATGTATTAGTAATTGATAATGAAAAGGTTCGTGAAGACCAAATTAAAAAGATAAACTTACTTAAGGGCTCTAGAGATAATAAAAAACTTGAGAAATCTCTTAATGAATTGACTGAAGATGCTAAGAATGGAAATAACCTTTTATATTCTGCAGTAAAAGCAATAAAAAATAGGGCTACGATTGGTGAAGTTTCAAAAGCATTAGAAAATGTTTTTGGTCGTCATTATGCAACTTCAGTTGGCGTATCGGGTGTATATGGAAAGTATTTTGAGGGGAATGAAGAATTTATGCATGTAACAAAAAAAATTCAAGATTTTGAAAAATTATATGGAAGAAGACCCAGAGTATTAGTAGTAAAAATGGGACAAGATGGGCATGATAGAGGTGCAAAAATTGTCGCAACATCATTTGCAGACATTGGATTTGATATCGATATGGGTCCATTATTCCAATCGCCAAAAGATGTAGCAAAGGACGCTGTCGAAAATGATGTACACGCAATTGGTGTATCCACACTAGCTGCAGGCCATAAGACATTGGTTCCAGAGCTAATGAGTTCATTAAAAGAATTAGATCCTGAAAATAAAATCATTGTTTTTGTTGGAGGAATCATTCCCGAGCAAGATTATGACTTTTTGTATGAAAAAAATATTTCTGCAATTTTTGGCCCCGGATCAAATATTATTGAATCTGCAGAAAAAGTAATTGATCTAATATCTGATAAAAATAATCAATAATTATGGAATTAGTCAAAAAGGTTTTAAATAATGATCGTGCCTCGATAGCTAAAGCTATAACATTAGTAGAGTCATCCAATCCAAAGGATAAAGATGAGAGCAAGGAACTTATTTCAAGCTTAATTAATCATCCAGGCCATTCTATTCGTGTGGGTTTTTCTGGACCTCCTGGTGTTGGTAAATCAACTTTTATTGAATCTTTTGGTACATATTTGGTCAATAAAAATTATAAACTCGCAATATTAGCAATAGATCCTTCATCAAACCTCACAGGAGGATCTATCCTGGGCGACAAGACTCGTATGAGTGAAATATCAAAAAGTCAGAATACATTCATACGCTCAACACCATCAAAAGGATCACTTGGAGGTGTATCTTATGGTACACGAGAAGCATCTATTATACTTGACGCTGCAGGATATGATTTTATTTTCATCGAGACGGTTGGCGTTGGACAATCTGAAACTATGGCAGCAAACTTAGTTGATATTTTTACACTCATTGTTGGACCAGGATCTGGTGATGAATTGCAAGGAATTAAAAAAGGAATAACAGAATATGCCGATATCTTTATTGTTAATAAAAATGATGGAGACTTAAAATTGCAAGCATCAAAAACTGCATCAGATTATAAATCAGCTTTAAGCTTTTACTCTAAACAAGATAACCAAGCAGCTAAGGAAGTTTTACTAGTATCTTCAATTGAACAACAGGGAATGGACAGTGTTATTGATACAATAAATGAAATTATTAAGTTTAATAAGTTGAATAAAATTTTTGATGCAAGAAGAGAAAACCAATTAAGTTATTGGATTAAGGAAGAGATCAGAAATCAAATTCAGTCTAAACTTGACCTTGAGGTAGGTAATGATACTGAATTACTTGATATGACAAAGGCTGTTATCAAAGGAGAGATCAATATATATGATGTCTCAGATCATTTCCTAGATAAATTTTTGAAATAGATATAGATGTTGACAATATTATCTTTAGATATTATCAAGCATCTACTATGACGAGAGCGTGTGATTTAACAGGAAAAAAAGTACAATTTGGCCATAACGTGAGTAAAGCCAACAACAAGACTAAGCGTAAATTTATTCCAAATATTCAATCAGTCACTTTTAAAAGTGAGATTTTAAATCAAAATCTTAAGCTAAATGTTGCCGCTTCCTCAGTTAGAACTGTAAGTAAGTACGGAGGCATTGACGAGTTTTTAATTAGAACAAAATGCAATGAACTTTCTCCTAAAGCTAAAAAATATCAGAAAGTTATTAAGAAACTTTCAGTAAAAAACTAGTTCATAGTTCTTCTTTTCTTTTTTTCATCCTCTTCAAATAAATCAACTAGTTGTTCTGTCATAACGTCAGCAAGTTGCTCTGCATCAACAATAGTTACAGCTCTTTTATAATATCTTGTAACATCGTGACCTATTCCTACTGCCAATAATTGAATATTTGATCTACTTTCAATCCAATTTATTACACCTCTAAGATGCTTCTCAAGATAATTTCCTGAATTCACTGACAATGTACTATCATCAACTGGAGCTCCATCAGAGATAACCATTAAAATTTTTCTTGCTTCATACCTAGACTGAAGTCTTTTATGTGCCCATAACAAAGCTTCCCCATCAATATTTTCTTTTAGGAGACCTTCACGCATCATTAATCCAAGATTCTTTTTTGCTCTCCTCCAAGGCTCATCAGCTGCTTTATAAATTATATGCCTTAAATCATTAAGTCTTCCTGGAGCAGGTGGCTTATTATTTTGCATCCAATGTTCTCTACTTTTTCCACCTTTCCAAGCTTTAGTGGTAAATCCAAGAATTTCAACTTTCACTCCACATCTCTCAAGTGTTCGAGCAAGGATATCAGCACTCATAGCTGCAACAGTAATCGGTCTACCTCTCATTGAACCTGAGTTATCAATTAGAAGTGAAACAACGGTGTCCTTAAAATCGGTATCTTTTTCTTTTTTAAATGAAAGAGAATACATTGGATCCATTATAACTCTTGTTAATCTTGATGTGTCTAATAAGCCCTCTTCGAGATCAAAATTCCAACTTCTATTCTGTTTAGCTAGGAGTTTTCTTTGTAATCTATTTGCGAGTCTTGAAATTATTGTTTGAAATGATTTTAGTTGCTGATCGAGATAGTTTCTAAGTCTATTTAACTCTTCATCTTCGCATAGAATATTAGCAGTTATAATCTCATCAAATTCTTCTGAATATTTTTGATAATCATTGAATATCTCCTCATAACTTAAGTTATTTTTATATTGTGGAGTTGTATTTTCTGAATTTCCATCATCACTATCAGATAAATCTTGATCATCATCTTTATCAAATGAAACTTCTGTTTCCTCAAGACTTACCTCTTGTTCACTCTCTGCTGATTCATCTTGATCAAAAGATGATTGGTTCTCCATCTCATTAGTTTCATTATTCTCTAATTGATCAATATTATTATTTTTTTCATCCTCATTATTAGATTCACTCTTTTCATCTTTTTGATCATAATAATTTAATTCTTCGATAACTTGATTAACTGCTTTAGCGAATTCAACTTGATTATCAATAGAGTCGATAAGCTTTTTCGAAGAATCGCCAATTTTTTTTTCAAACCACTGATGCCACATTGAAATAGCTTTATTTTGTGAATTTGGTATGAAATTTTTTCCAGCTAATTTTCTCAAATAAAAATCAAGTGCGTTCTGAATATCAATATCAGACTGTTCGTTAGCTTCAAACATCTGATTTTCATTACATTTTTTTTCATATAAAGAAAACAAGTTTGACTTAACACCTCTCATGATCTTACTTCCAAGAATTTGAATCCGAGTATTCTCAAGAACCTCATATATTTCTTTATTTTTATGTCCTGAGGGCGACATCAACTCGAAAGTTTCTTTGTCATGAAATCGATACATCAATGCCTGATTATCTGCATTGCCTCTTATTGAAGATAGGAACTCAAGATCATTTTCGTTATCAATTTTTGGTAGAACGATAGTATTTTCTGATTTGAAAGCGTTATCATCAAATACTACTTCAATATCTTTGTTATTAGCGATTGCTTTTACAGTAGAAGTAATTGCTTTTTTGAACTCTGTAATGAGGTCTTCTTTCACTACTTTAAATTAGTTAATGATGATGTATTTCCTACTTCTTCTCCAAAACACCTCTGATAATATTCAGAAATTATTGGTTTTTCACTCTCATCACATTTATTAAGGAAAGTAAGTTGGAAGCTTAAGTTATAATCGAAATTAAATATTTCAGAATTTTCAGCCCAAGTTAAAACTGTTCTAGGACTCATTACTGTAGATATATCACCATTAGCCAATCCTTTTCTTGTTAGATCAGCAACCCTGATCATCAAATCTAATATTTCAGATTTTTCCTTCTCAGCAAATGCTGGAACTTTACTTTCAATAATTATTTTTTCTTTCTCAAGTTCTAAATAATTAAGAGTTGTTACAATATTCCATCGGTCCATTTGCCCTTGATTTATCTGTTGAGTTCCATGATATAATCCGGTCGTATCTCCTAATCCAATCGTATTGGTTGTGGCAAATAATCTAAAATGAGGATTCGGACGAATGACAGTATTTTTATCAAGAAGTGTAAATTTACCATCAGTTTCTAATACTCTTTGAATAACAAACATTACATCTGGTCTTCCAGCATCATATTCATCAAAAACTAATGCAGTAGGATTTTGGAGTGACCAAGGTAATATTCCATTTTGAAATTCAGTAATCTGTTTTCCATCCTTAAGAACAATTGCATCTTTCCCAATAAGATCAATTCGACTTACATGACTATCAAGATTGATCCTAATACAGGGCCAATTCAATCGTGCTGCTACTTGTTCAATATGAGTTGATTTTCCTGTTCCATGCAGACCCTGGATCATTACTCTCCGATTATATTTGAAACCTGCAAGAATCGCCATCGTAGTAGACTTATCAAAACAATAATTACTATCAATATCTGGAACATGCTCAGTTTTTTCTGAGAAACCATCGACATGAAGATCAGTGTCTATTCCAAAAGCTTGATTAACAGAGATTGAAATATCTGGTTTACTCGTTAATTGGTCATTTAAATTGTTCATAGTATTCCTTTAGTAATTTATAAGACTCAAGAACTTTCGTAAGTTTCTCAGTTTTACTCTTGTCATTGCCAACAGTATCTGGATGAAGTTCTTTTACAATTTTTTTAAAACTTGATTTAATCTCCTCAATTGAAGCATTTTTATTATCTATTCCAAGTACCGCAAGAGCGTTTAAATACTTAGAGCTATACAAATTAGGGTTTAGATTATTTTTATCAACACCTAAATAGGATGAATTCAAAGAATCCATGATTTTTTCAACTTTTTCAGCATAATCAACACTGTATGTACCCATTTTCTTTGTTTTACGATGGCCAATGATGTCATTTTCAATGAATTCTTCTATTTGATCTGCAGACATATTTGAAAAATAATTCCATTTTTTGTTATATTCTTTTATATGTTCATAACAAAACCAAATGTAGGTGTTTAATTCATCTGGTGATAATGGAGCTTTATATTCAGCATTGTTCTCACATCCATCTATATAACACTGATTTTTTTTCATTCTTATGATAATCTTAGTATAAATATTTATATCAAATGAATATCAAAGAAACTATTAATTCAAAAATAAATATACAACTAAATACCCATTTTCTAAAAATTATTGATTTTTCGGAACAACATAAAAATCATTATGACAATGGCTCGAGAGGAGATACTTCCCACATTACTCTCATAATAGTTTCAAAAGATTTTCAAAATATGAATAAGATTCAAAGAGAAAGAAAAATCCATAAAATACTTGAAAATGAAATTCGTGATAACTTACATTCAATTAGACTTAAACTTTATACTCCAGATGAGTATGATTAATTAAATTAAGATACTTTAATTTTATGAATCAAATTATCTTTTACTTCTAAAATTTCAAAAATGAAACCGTAATAATTAAAAACCTGACCCTCTGTAGGAAATGATCTGGACTCATGAATTATAAGTCCTGAGAGAGTATTTGCCTCTTCTTCTGGTAAATTCCAATTATAAATTCTATTAATATCTCTTATTTCTGTGCCTCCATTTATAGTTAAAGTTCCATCTTCATTCTTAACTACAGTAGTAAGTCCTTCATCTATCTCATCTGTGATATCTCCAACTATTTCTTCCATTATATCCTCTAAACTAATCATTCCCATTAGAACACCATATTCATCAACAACGATTGCTAATTTCTTTTTAGTATTTAAGTGCATTTTTAATTGTTCTTTTAAAGATGTAGTTTCAGGAATGAATAATGGCTTAATCAAAGATTGCATCATATCTGAACGAGTAATATCTCTATTTTGACTCATAATTTTCAATAAATGTTTTGAGTGAATAATTCCAATTATGTTCTCGTCATTATTTTGCCAAACTGGTATTCTTGTAAAAGAGCTATTAATTACTGAATTAAGAATTTTTTTGGGATCATCATCTATGTTAACCGTAAACATATTACTTCTGTGGACCATCACATCTTCTACGGTTACTTCAGCTAAATCAAGAACACCTGTAACCATATCTTTATCCGACTTATATAACCTACCCTCCTTATGATGAAGATCCAGAGTACCTCTAATCTCATCCTTTACTGATAAAACTCTCATATTTTTTTCAAGTTTTATTTTGAAAATACTTAGAATAAAGAAAACTATTTTTTCCATCATCCAGGTTACAGGCCATAAAAGATAGACAATGGGTCTAAAAATAGGACTAACCGTAAGAGCAAGCTTTTCAGAGTTAGTTAAAGCATAGGTTTTAGGAAGTATTTCTGCAAAAATTACAATAAGCGCCGTCATTATGATTACTGCATACGCTACACCTGTATCTCCAAAAATTTTAATTGAAAGGCTTGTTGCCAAAGCGGAAGCTAAAATATTAACTAAATTATTACCTAAAAGAATTGCGCCAATAAGAGACTCTTTCTTATTTAATAGCTCAATCGCAGTTTTAGCATTTTTATGACCTTTATTGCTAAGACCAGTTAAACGACTTCTCGTACTAGCAGTTAATGCAGTTTCAGATCCCGAAAAAAAACCTGAGAGAATTAGAAGTAAAAAAATTGAGATAAAAAGTATAATTAATTCAAAAAACATAATTAAATAATAGAATCTTTTATAATAATTTTTAGTAACTGATAATCGAATTTGTTAGTTTGATAAGCTTTACCAATTTTTTTTAGTAGAATTAAATTAATTTTATTATTTTTTGTTTTTTTATCTTTATTCATAACATCAATAAATTTTTTTATTGAAAGATTTTTTCTTAGAGACCTAGGAATTTGAGTTGGTAAATTTAGTAATTTAAAATGATTAATTATTTTATTTAATTCATCCATTGAGATTAAATTCATTGCTGATGATAATTTTGATGCCATAATCATTCCCATAGCTACAGCTTCTCCATGATTTATGTTTTCCTTATAAGAATTTGTTTGCTCAATGACATGACCAAATGTATGGCCAAAGTTTAGTAAGGCTCTTATATTCGTTTCCTTTTCATCTAGACTTACAATCTTAGATTTACATTGACAGCTTTGAAATATTGCGTGAATCAATGCTTTTTTGTTTTTGTTCATTACCCTTTTTCCATTAATAACGAGCCAATTGAAGAATTTGATATCAAATATTAAACTATATTTTACAATTTCTGCATAACCAGCTGTCATCTCCCTGTCATTTAATTTTGTTAAAAAATTAATATCAATTAATACCAACGATGGCTGATAAAAGCTTCCAATTAAATTTTTACCGTGTTCTGAGTTTATACCTGTTTTTCCTCCAACAGATGAATCAACTTGTGATAACAACGTAGTAGGAATTTGAATATAATTAACGCCTCTTAAAACAATACTTGATACAAAGCCAGTAATATCTCCAACTACACCACCTCCAAATGCAATGATTGTATCATCTCTTGAGATATTTTTTCCCAATAGAGTGTTACATATTGAATTTATATTTTTAATATTTTTCTGTTTTTCACCTATTCCGATAACAATAATCTCAACTGAAAGTTTTTTATCTTTTTTTATTTTCTCTAACTCCTCTTTGAAGATTTTATTAATATTCCTATCAGTTAAGATAAAAATTCTATTATTTTTTATATAGGGAGAGATATTTTTTCTAAAACTCTTAAAAGTATTAGAACCAATAATAATAGGATAATTTTTATTTAAAGTGGTTATATTTAATCTCTTATTTTTCATTTAATACTTTCAATATATTCTACTAATTCTTTTAAAATTAATTTTTTTTGCTTTTTCGAAACATCATAATGAAAGTCAGCACTTTCATAATTAATTTTTCTAATTTTATCAAGCTTCATTATTTCAGACTTAATGTTTTTTCCAATTAATAAAGGTCTATTTTTATTTTTTTTCAATCTTTCAACTAAAATATTAATATTACATTTTAACCAGATACTAATATTTTTTTCTTTTATTAGTGCTCTGATATTTTTATTCTCAAATGAACCACCACCTAATGCAATCACTTTTTTTTCTTTCGATTCTAATATCTGTTTAATTATACTTTCTTCAATTTTTCTAAATCGATTTTCTCCTTGTTTTAAAAAAATTTCTCTAATCTTAGTATTAGTATGTTTTTCAATTTCATAATCTGTATCAATAAAATCTATAGAAAGTTTTTTTGCAAAGCTTTTGCCAATTGTGGACTTGCCTGAGCCCATATGGCCTAATAAAACAATATTTGATACATTATTTTTCATCTAAATTTTGACATTTTTGCAGTATTAAATGTGATAAAATTTCACAGCGTTAGTTTAATCTGTTACAAGGGAGCGATATGAAAGATATTAAAACAAATTTCATTAGAAATAATTCTCTATTATACATATTTACGGCTGTTGTAGTATCGGTAATTATAATATTTTCAATAAGCACTATTTATGCTGAAGAAAATGATAAAAAACCCTTAGATTTATGGGAAAACAATTCCTTGCTAAGCAAAGATGAAGATAAGAAAAAGGAATTTAATCCTGTTTCAACTAATAATATTATAAACTCTGAAGAAGAAATAGACCAAAGTAAAATTAATGTTTCAAACTTAGATAGTATTGGAATTTATGATGAGTCTAACGGCGGGTTCTCAATTGGAGTTTGGAAAAATTCAAATTTTGATCAAATTGAGTATTTGCTCAATAAAGTTCCACCTGTCTCAAGAAATACTGTTTTGAAAAATTTAATTAATAAGTCTTTATTAACGATCTCAAATCCTCCAGTAAAAAAAAATAAAAATGAAAAAATCTTTTTTGATCTTAAAATTGAGTATTTGGAAAAAGCCGCAAACTATAATGAGATTGAGAAACTTTTCAGCTTGATTCCTGAAGATGATTTAAATGATGATCTTCTTAATAAATATATTACTTCCAAATTAATTAATGGGGATTATAAATCAATTTGTAGATTAGATAATCAAATATCAGAAAGTAAATTTAAATTAGAAATAAATTCTTTCTGCAAAGCAATGTCAAATAATTTACCAGCTTTAGATTTGATGATTTCGCTTTTGATAGAAGAAGATATTGCTGATAAAGATTTACTGTATATTTATTATTCATACATAAACCAGACAGAAATTGATTTAAAAAGAATAAAAAATATAGATATTAAGAAAATTAACTTAATATCAAATTTAGGAATTGATTATTCAGAGTACATAGATGAAAATTCTCCACTTGAATTACAATTATTCTTTGTTTATTCAAAATTAAAAGCAGAAGATAAAAAAGTGGTTTTAGCTGAAAATTTATTATCTACAAGTACCTTAGAGTCTAGTTTTCTTGGAGATTTGTATAAGCAGTATTTTACTGGCTTAAATTTAAATATATCAGTTGACTACTTAAATATGGAGTCTTCAATGAAAAAAAGAGTGGGAATTTATAATCTAATAAGAAGTACTTCTGATCAGAGTAAACTTCCTAAATTACTAAGTTTGTATGTTGATGAAATGGGATCTCAAAAATTACTCTTGAATAGTGCTAACCTGGTTTATGATAAGGCCAAAATTATCACTCCTAAACAGTCTTATAAAAATGATGTTCTACCGATTTGTGTAATTTTATTGATAAATAATGATATTGAAAAATGTAAAGAGTGGTTGGACACACTTACATTTGATAAAGAGTCAGAAGAAATCATAAAAAAAATAAAGTTTTATTTATTTTTAAAGAATGATGATGATCAAATTAAATCAAGCGTTTTAAATAATGCTGAGAATTATGTAAGCTTAGAAAGCTTAGATGATCTAGACAAAAATATAATTGCAAAATTTTTCTCTTTAAGACAAGAAAATCAATTTCTCGAATTCTGGAGATCTAAAAATGATATGAGTAGAACTTCCGGCATAACTATAAATATCAAGCTCATTGAGTACTTAAATCAAATTAAAGATATCAGTATTGGGGAGGCAATTTTATTATCAAGTATTATCTACGGTAACAATAATGAACATTCAAAAGATGTTTATGCCTTATTTTCTATAATTAAAACTCTTGAAGTGATTAATCCTTCATTTACAGATGAATTTTTATTTGAATATTTTGCTAATAATTTAATCTAACAAAAGTGAACGTCCATCTTATACTTGAAAACTTTTTAGAAGTACTAGCTTCTGAAAAAGGTTTAGCATTTAACACAAGAATGTCATATAAAAATGATATTCTTCAGTTTTCAGTTTTTCTTGAAAAAAATAAAAAAAAAATAAATGAAATTACGTCAATTGATATTGAAAAATTTATATCAAAATTTACAACTCAAGGTTTAGAAAAATCAACTATATCAAGAAAGATGTCTGCGTTGAGTCATTTTTTCATTTTCTTATTAGAAGAAAATATCATCAAAAAAAATCCTATTAATGAATTAGATCTTCCTAAACAAATAAAAAAATTACCTAAAATTTTATCAGTTGATCAAGTTGAAAAATTAATCAAATCTTCTCGTGAAGATCAGTCAATAAATGGAATTAGATTGAATACAATGATTGAAATATTATACGCTACTGGTATTCGAGTCTCAGAACTTGTTGAAATGAAATTATCAGCAACATATGCAGAGAAAAATTTTCTTCTTGTACAAGGAAAAGGTAATAAAGAGAGACTGGTACCAATTAGTGAAAATACAGAAAATAAGATTAAAGACTATTTGAAGATAAGAAACAAATTTATAAATAATGACACTGAGTCAAAATGGTTATTTCCATCAAAGCAATCATCGAAAGGCCATATAACGCGCCAGAGGTTTAATCAGTTACTGCAAACTTTATGTGAAAGAGTTAATTTAAATAATATTAGAATAAGTCCTCATAAACTAAGGCATGCATTTGCTACTCATCTTCTCGCAAATGGCGTAGATCTAAGATCATTACAACAAATGTTGGGTCACGCAGATATATCAACCACTCAAATTTATACTCATGTACTTAAAGATAGACTTAAAAAATTAGTATCAGATAATCATCCATTATCTAAAATTGAAATCAATTGATATCTATATTTACTTGATATTTTAAAACTTAGATGATAATCAAATAAATTATGAGTTTTTCAGAATTAAAAACAGTCAGAACAAGATTAAATAGATCTGAGCTTTTTGTGCCAGGGTCTAAGCCCGAACTTTTTGAAAAGGCCGTCAGCAGTAATGCAGATGTAATTTGTATTGATCTTGAGGACGCAGTTGCTCCCCAAGATAAAGATCAGGCCAAAAAAAATATCATTTCAGCACTTAATGATTTTGATTTTGGCAAAAAAACAATTTCTATTAGGATTAATGGTCTTGATACAACTTATTGTTATCGAGATGTAATCGACGTTATGGAAAATTCTGGCGAAAGGCTTGATTTAATAATGATACCAAAAGTAGGTGTCCCAGAAGACTGCTATGCAATTGACATGTTGGTTACACAAATTGAAAATAAGATCGAAAGAAATAAAAAAATTGGTTTTGAATTAATCGTTGAGACTTCACTAGGAATTACAAATTTAGATAATATTATTACTGGTAGCAAAAGAATAGAGTCACTTCATTTTGGATATGCTGACTATGCTGCATCTGTTCGAATGAGAACAACTAATATAGGTGGACCAAATCCAGACTACGTCACCCTTACAGATGAAATAGATGGAAATAGAGAAAAACATTGGAATGACTTGTGGCATTATCCTGTTTCTAAAATGACAACAATTGGTCGCGCACATGGACTGAGAATAATTGACGGTCCTTTTGGAGACTTTTCAGATCCTGATGGCTTTATTGCACATGCAAAAAGAACAGCAATTTTAGGCTGTGAAGGAAAATGGGCTATTCATCCAAGTCAAGTTGATCTAGCTAATGAAGTATTTACCTTACCTGAAGCAGAAGTAATAAAAGCAAGAGAAATTTTAAAAGCCATGAAAAGTGCTCAGGAGTCAGGTGCTGGAGCGGCAACATTGAATGGAAAATTAATTGATGCGGCCTCTGTCAGACAAGCTGAACAAATAATTACACAAACTGAATTAATCGAGTCTCAAAGTTAAATGGCATAATTAAATCTATGAATACATATTTAGATTTTGAAAAGCCAATAGAATCCTTAGATTCACGTATTTTAGAACTGAAAAGTTTAAATGAGAGTAATCCATCTGATCTACTAGTTGACGAAATACAAGAGATTGAAAATCAAATAAATACTTCATACGAGAAGATTTTTTCAAGTATTACACCCTGGCAAAGAACGCAAATTTCCAGACACCCTCAAAGACCAAAGACAAGAGATTATATCGAAAATCTTATAACAGATTTTTATCCACTTTCTGGAGATAGAGCATTTTCTGAAGATAAAGCAATTATGGGTGGATTTGGAAAGTTTAGAGGGCAATCAGTTTTAGTTATGGGGCATGAAAAAGGTCATGATACCTACTCAAGAATTGAGCATAATTTTGGAATGCCAAAACCAGAAGGCTATAGAAAAGCTCAAAGACTAATGAAACTTGCCGAACATTTTGATATTCCTGTTATTTCTTTTGTGGATACTCCTGGCGCTTATTCGGGCTTAGGTGCCGAGCAAAGAGGTCAATCAGAGGCTATAGCAAGAACGACTGAATGCTGCCTATCGCTTGATGTTCCGATAGTCGTAGTCATTATTGGTGAAGGTGGATCAGGTGGTGCCGTTGCAATTGGTACAGGAAACAATGTTCTTATGCTCGAAAACTCAGTATATTCTGTAATATCCCCAGAGGGGTGCTCATCAATATTATGGAAAGATACTTCTAAAACTGCAGAGGCAGCAGAAGCTTTAAAGTTAACTGCTTCAGATATGCTTAAAATTGATGTAATTGATAAAATAATTCCCGAGCCAATTGGTGGTGCTCACAGACATCACTTAGTTACAATAAATAATACTGGTGATGCAATCGAAAACTGCTTAAATGTTCTTTCAAACCAACATGGAAACGAATTAAAACACTCTCGTCAGGAAAGATACCTACAGATAGGAAGACTAGGCTTATTTAGCGAAAAAACCACTACAGCTAATGAGGTTTTAGATAATAAGTATGGAAAGTCTCGTCCACAACAACCTTTTTATCTAAATACAAAAAATCAGATCTTTTTTTTAATTTTTGTAACTTTAATAATTTTTTTTTCTTACTGGCTTTTTAATTAAAATATTTTAGGTTTTTTTATTTACTTGAATACGACTTATGCCTATTCCTGTGATGACAAGTGCTACTGAAACTATTAATGAATAACCTATTTTCTCATCAAGTAAAATCCATCCATAAAATACTCCAAATACTGGAATTATATATCCTACCTGCATCATAAATGTCGATCCAGCATTTCTAATTAATACTTGGCGTAAACTAAAAGCAAATCCAGTTGGTATAATGCCCAGATATAATAATGCTAGAAATGGTATCCATTTAAAGTCTATATTTTGAAAGTTTCCAAATATTAGCATCAGAGGAATTAGCCATATAGTACCCCAAAATAAAGTATTCATTGTAACCATATCAGATGGCAAATTTGAAATTTTTCTTATTATAAGATTTGAAATCACGTAGCTTGAAGCTCCAATGTAAATTGATAATGCTGCAATAAGAGAGTCCAAATCACTAACAAATACTTCAACACCAACAGCGAAAATTACACCTGAAAATCCTATTATACTTCCTATCACTTTTCTTAAAGAGAGTTTTTCGTCAATAGTAAAATAATGAGCCAATATAAGAGCTAAAAAGGGGTTTGCAGATAAAATTATAACTCCAATATTACTTGGTAAAGAAATTAATCCATATGGTAAAAGTGTAAATGGTACAGATGCATTTAAAAAACCGACAAGACTATAAGTTTTCGTATTTTTACTTATTATTTTGATTGATCCTTTTCTGAGCTTCACAGCACAAAATAAGAAAAGTGACCCAATAAATGTTCGATAAAAACCTACTTCAATTGGATTAAAGATTTCATTTGAAAATTTTATTGCTACAAATGATGCTGCCCAAATAGCGCCAAGAAACACTAATAAGCTATAATTATTAAATTCAGATGAGAAATTTTTAGACATATGATTAGATAAGCTCTTTTATTTTTGTAAATAGAATTTCTAAATCTTCTTGTCTTGATAAATTATGATCACCATCCTCAATAATCGTAAGAGATTTATCTGAAGTAGATAATTGTTCGATTATTTTTTCAGAAACATTATAAGCAATAACTTTGTCTAATTTGCCGTGCAATAGTCTAACTGGGCAAGTAATCTTTATTTCATCATTTAGTATTTCATGTTGAAAACCATCTTTTACAAATTCATAAAAAACTTCATAGTCTCCATAATCATTATCAGGAAATAAAATTGAACCATTTGATTTAAATTCTTCTTTTTCTGTCTCCGAGAGTTTATCCCACTCATTTTTTGTAAAATCTGGAGCTGAGGCAATGCCAATAAGTCCATTAACATCTATATTTTTAAGCGCAGTTAATAACGCAATCCATCCACCCATGCTAGATCCAATAATAATATTTTTCTTTGACCTAAACTTTTCAAAAAAGAATTCAGCTTCACCTAACCACTTTGATAGAGTTCCCTTGCCTAAATCACCAGATGATTGACCGTGTCCAGAATAATCAAATCTTAGATAATTTATACCATTTGACTTTGTCCAATTATTTAGAGCAATTGCCTTTGTACCTGTCATATCTGAACTATATCCACCAAAAAAAAATATCGTGGTATCTGATTTTAAATCATTAAAATAATACGCAAGCATCTCATTGTTTACGTCTTGTAAATGATGTATTTTATTGTTCATAATATTTTACTATATGGCATTTAACTATTAGAGCAATTTTATGCAATCAAAATTATCAGTATTGCAAGTTATTCCCAATTTAAATGTATCAGGAGCTGAACAAGGTTGTATTGATGTAGCAAACTATCTTATAGACAATAATTATGACTCTTATGTTTTAACTAGCGCAGGATCTAAAATTAAAGAAGTAGAGAAAAATGGTACAAAAGTAATTCTAGGACCAGTAGATTCAAAGAACCCATTTGTTATTTTTAAAAATATTTTTTTAATTATTAGTAATATAAAAAAATACAATATAAAAATTATTCACGTCAGAAGTAGAGCTCCAGCGTGGAGTGTTTTTTTTGTATCAAAATTTATAGATGTAAAATGTATTTCAACATTCCATGGCACATATAATTTTAGAGGGTATTTAAAAAAATTATATAACTCTGTAATGCTCAGAATGAATGGAACGATAGCAATATCAAATTTTATTCATGATCATATAAATGAAAATTATAGTTTTAAAAAAAATCCTATCCAAACTATTGAAAGAGGTATTGACCTAAATTTTTTTGACCCAAAATCAATTTCAAAGAATGATATAAAAAATGCAATAAAAAATTATGATCTAAAAGAAGACTCTATTAAAATATTATTACCAGCTAGGGTTACTGAGTGGAAAGGCCATTTAATCCTTGTTGATGCAGTTTCTCAATTATTAGAAAAAAAAGTATTAAATATAGAGGTTCTTTTCTTTGGCCCTGACCAAAATAAATTATTGAAAGAAAAAATAAATAATTTAATTAGATATAAAAATTTACAACATATAATTAAATTTTATGGTCCTACTAATAAAATGAATTTAATTTATGCCTTATCAGATATTGTAATTTCATCGTCAACTGATCCCGAAGCATTTGGAAGAGTATCAATAGAGGCTCAAGCTATGGGCAAGATTATTATTGCAAGTGCTCATGGGGGTTCACAGGAAACTATAATTGAGGGTAAGACTGGTTATTTATATTCCCCTAAAGAACCATTTGAATTAATGAAAAAAATTTCAAGTGTGATTGATAAAAAAACATATTGTTCAAACGAAATGTCGGCATCAGCCATAAAGCACATTAAAAGCTATTATGGAAAAGATAAAATGTGCAAGAAGACATTAGAATTTTATCAAGAAATAATCAGTCAATAATTGATGAAAAATATTTTAGTTATTAAACATGGTTCATTAGGCGATATGGTTCAGATAAGTGGAGTTTTAAAGGACCTAAAAAACTCATTTATTGATTATAAGATTTCACTTTTGACTACCTCTTTATACCAAGAATTAATGAGTAAATGCCCGTATATAGATGATATTATCTTAGATGATCGAAAGATAAAATGGAATCCTCTAGTATTTTTGAGATTAAAAAAGAAATTAAATAAGTTAAATTTCTCTTATGTTTTTGATTTTCAGAATTCAAATAGAACAGAAATCTATAGAAAATATATATCTAAAAATTCAATATGGTCATCTTCAAGAACAATTCTAAAAGAAACAGAAAAAAAAAAAGAATTTGATAAACTTGCAATACTAGAAAGGTTTAAAATTCAATTAGAGCGCTCAAATGTAACTCCAACTTACACTATGCAACCTGACTTTTCATGGGCTATTGATAATAATTTCTGGCCTAAGGAAATTATTTCTAAAAAATATATAACTCTTCTTCCATTTTGTTCTAAGCATTTACCACATAAAAAATGGCCTTTTTATAATGAATTAATAAGCATGATCAGAAAAGAAAATAAAAATATAGAAATAGTTATTGTCCCAGGTCCAGGAGAAGTTTTCGAAGCATCTTCATTTGACGCGCAAATTATTTTAGATCGAAATCAGCCAACAAATTTTTTTCAGTTGGCAAAAATATTATCTGAGTCACTTTTTGTTGTTTCAAATGATACTGGACCTGCTCACATTGCAGCGCATTTAGGTTGCAGTGGCTTAGCCTTATTTGGCTCCCATACAAGTTCTCGTAAAGTAAGCATTAAAACTGATCATTTTGATGTAATAGAGTCTAAAGATCTAAATGATATATCTGTAAATCAAGTTTTTAATAAAATTCAGTTACATTTACAGCTTGAAGATATATAGAGTGTGTGAATAATACCTACTAAAATGAGTAATAAAAAGCATATAGAAACTTTAAGACATGACACTGCCCATATAATGGCGATGGCAGTTCAGGAACTATTTCCAGAAACTCAAGTCACAATTGGTCCTGTAATTGAAAATGGCTTCTTTTATGACTTTGCAAGAGACAACCCCTTCACTGATAGTGACCTTGAAATTATTGAAAAAAAAATGAAAGAAATAGTAAAGCGTGATGTTAAGACTTCATTTAGAGTTCTTTCAAGAGAAGATGCAATTAAACTTTTTCTCGATAAAGGTGAAAAATATAAAGTTGAAATAATAGAAAGCCTTCCTTCTGATGAAGAGATTAAAGTTTACTTTCATGGAGATTGGTTTGATTTGTGTAGAGGACCCCATTTAAATTCTTCGGGGGAAATTGGAACAGCGTTTAAATTAACTAAAGTGGCTGGAGCATACTGGCGCGGGGACTCTAATAATCCAATGTTACAAAGAATTTATGGAACAGCTTGGGAAACTCAAGAAGAGCTAGATAACTATCTCCACATGCTTGAAGAAGCTGAGAAAAGAGATCATAGAAAGCTTGGAAAAGAATTAGATTTATTTCATTTTCAAGAAGAAGCACCAGGAAGTGTGTTTTGGCATGCAAAGGGTTGGACACTTTTTCAGTCACTAATAAATTATATGAGAAAGAGACAGGATGAAGCAGGATATTCTGAAATTAATACTCCAGATATCATGGACAAATCTCTATGGGAACTTTCTGGACATTTAGAAAAATTTGGAGACAACATGTTTACAACCGAGGCTAGAGAAGATCGAGTTTATGCACTTAAGCCGATGAATTGTCCTGGTTGTATTCAGGTTTACAAACAGGGTTTAAAAAGTTATCGAGATCTACCACTTCGAGTTGCAGAATTTGGCAAAGTACATAGATACGAACCCTCTGGAGCTTTGCATGGATTAATGCGTGTTAGAGCATTTACTCAAGATGATGCTCATATTTTTTGCACAGAAGATCAAATTACTGATGAAAGTCAGATAGTTTGTGATTTGATTTTAAGTATCTATAAAGATTTTGGGTTTGAAGATGTTTCAATCAAGTTCTCTGACAGACCGGAAAATAGAGTTGGAAGTGATGAGATATGGGATAAGTCTGAGAAGGCTCTAAGAACAGCCATGGAAGCAACTGGATTAGATTATACAGTTAATCCTGGAGAAGGAGCATTTTATGGTCCTAAATTAGAGTTTGTATTGAGAGATGCAATAGGAAGAGAGTGGCAGTGTGGAACTCTACAAGTTGACTTAAATATGCCGGAGAGATTAGGTGGAACTTTTATTGCTGAAGATGGTAAGAAATATCACCCTGTTATGCTTCATAGAGCCTTATTTGGATCACTAGAGAGATTTACTGGCATTCTTCTTGAACATTATGCTGGAAATCTTCCGCTCTGGCTAAGCCCAGTTCAAGCTGTTGTAGCTCCAATTACATCTGAAATTGATGACTATGCTGTGGAAATACAGGAAACATTGAAAAGCTCAGGTTTCAGAGTTGAAATGGATCTAAGAAACGAAAAAATAAGTTATAAGATAAGAGAAAACTCACTTCAAAAAATTCCTTTTTTATTGATTGTAGGAAAAAAAGAAATGGAAGAGAAATCTGTAACCCTCAGGACATTTGGCAGTAAGGATCAGGAAAAAATAAAACTTGATAATTTAACTGATTTTTTTGAAAAAAAATGTATTATTCCAGGTCATTAAAATAAGTACAGGAGTTTAAAATAGTAGTTCAAAAAAATAATAATAGGTTTCAATCAAACAAGAAAGAACCAAAACTCCGAGTCAATGAAAGAATCACAACAGACACAGTTAGATTAATTGATGAAAAAGGTGAGAACTTAGGTGTTATAAATACCCAAGAGGCAATTCAAAAAGCAACAGAAGTTGGACTTGACTTAGTAGAAGTTTCTCCAAATGTGGATCCACCTGTTTGTAAAATTTTGGATTTTGGTAAGTTTAAATATCAAGCTCAGAAGAAGGCTAGTACCGCTAAGAAGAAGCAGAAGGAAATTACCTTAAAAGAGGTTAAAATGAGGCCTGGTATTGACGTACATGATTATAAGTTTAAGGTAAAAGCTGCACAAAAATTTATTTCAGCTGGCGATAAAGTGAAATTCACCCTTCGATTTAAAGGTAGAGAATTTGAGCATCATGACTTAGCCCATAATCTTATGGGCCGAATAAGAGAGGATATGGAGTCTGTAAGCAAAGTCGAGCAGGAACCTAAGCTTGAAGGTCGACAATTTACAATGATTTTTGTAGCTAACTGAGCAATAAGCATCAGGAATTACTTGGTTAAAAAGATTTTGCTTTTTTTTAGGCAAAACGCTATAACACGCAATTATTATCAATATGAGTAAACTAAAAACAAAGAAAAGTGCTAGTAAGAGGTTTAAATTAACGGCCTCTGGAAAAGTTAAATCATATCAGGCTGGTAAAGCCCACGGTATGATCAAACGCACGAATACACAAATTCGCAATCAGAGAGGTTCGACAATTTTATCTGACCAAGATGCTCGTATTGTAAAAAAATTTTTACCATACGGATAAGAATATTTAATTAAGAGAGTTTATGGCAAGAGTAAAAAGAGGTGTCAGTACACACGCAAAACATAAAAAAGTCATTAAGCAAGCTAAAGGTTTTCGCGGCAGAAGGAAGAATACTTTTAAAGTAGCTAAACAAGCTGTTGAAAAATCAATGCAGTATGCTTATAGGGATCGCAAAGTGAAGAAAAGAGAGTTTAGATCTCTATGGCTCCAAAGAATCAATGCTGGCACACGTGAGATGGGTGTTTCTTACTCAGTATTTATAAACGGTTTAAAAAAATTGAATGTAGATATTGATAGAAAAATGCTTGCTGAGCTTGCTATGCATGAGCCTAGTTCGTTTAAATTCCTAGTAGAAAAAGCTAAGACTGCTACAAAGTAATTTTAATTCCTCTAAATTATAGATTACTATTACCGCTTAAATCTAAATCTGATATTGTCTTGTAAGAATGGATAAATACAAAGATATACACTCTTCAGTTTCTTCAAAAAAAGAAAATGTTAATGATTTAGAAAGCTTGGAGTCATTCAGACAAGAATTCTTAGGGAAGAAAGGTGATATTTCTCTTGCTATGAAGGAATTGGGGAAACTTGAACCTGATGAGCGTAAAAAACATGCTGAAGAATTAAATATAATTAAAGATTCTGTTCTATCTTTTGTTAAAGTAAAAACAGAAGAAATAAATAACGAAATTTTAGATAAACAAATTAAAACGGAATCTCTTGACGTTACACTTCCTGTGAGTAGTTCATCGGGAACCATCCATCCTATAACCCAGGTCATTGATGAGGTGATAGCAATCTTTGCGGATTTAGATTTCTATGTTGCAGAAGGACCAGAAATTGAAACCGATTATAACAATTTTACTGCGTTAAATACATCTGAACATCATCCAGCAAGGCAAATGCACGATACATTTTACGTAAATTCAGAAACAGATGGTATGCAAAATGTAATGAGGACGCATACTTCTCCCGTTCAAATAAGAAGTATGTTATCTCAAGAGCCTCCAATTCGGCTTATCGCTCCAGGTAAGACTTTTCGATGCGACAATGATCAAACTCATACTCCAATGTTTCATCAAGTTGAGGGTCTTGTCATAGATAAAGAGAGTAATATGGGTCACTTAAAAGGATGTCTTGAAATATTTTTAAAATCATTTTTTGAAACGGATAGTTTAAATATGCGATTTAGACCAAGTCATTTTCCTTTCACTGAACCCTCAGCAGAAGTAGATATTGGTTATAAAAAGAAAGGTAATCAACTTATCATTGGAGAAGGTTCAGATTGGCTAGAGATTCTCGGATGTGGAATGGTTCATCCAAATGTATTAAGAAACATCAATATTGATCCAGATGTATATCAAGGTTATGCATTTGGTATGGGTATTGAAAGAATTGCAATGTTAAAATATGGAATCAGTGATTTAAGAACTTATTGAAGTTTCCTCTTCTTTAGATCTTCTCTTAAAGGATGTTCCAGGGTATGAATTATTTCTTTCGGACATATCTGTATAAATTTAAGCTTTTCAGTATCCCAATCATCTAGAATACGTTTTGCATGCTTACTACCTGTTTCATTATAATGTTTATCAATAAACTTCTTTAATACATTTTCCCAGTGCTTACTCTGTATTTTATCAAAAATAAGAGTCTCTTCATTTACTCTATGCTTAAATTTTTCATCATTATCATAAACGAAAGCCATTCCTCCTGTCATTCCGGCACCAAAATTATCTCCTGTAGGCCCTAAAATTATTATATTTCCTCCAGTCATGTATTCACATCCATTCGAACCACACCCTTCAACTACCGCTGTAGCACCTGAATTTCTTACAGCAAATCTCTCTCCCGCTTGTCCAGAGGCGAACAGAGAACCACTTGTTGATCCGTACATGCATGTGTTACCAATTATAGTATTTTCATTTGTATTAAGTCGACTATTTTTGTGTGGCCTAATAATAATCTTAGCACCAGATAAACTTTTACCAACATAATCATTTGCATCACCTTCTACTTTAATACTAAGCCCTTTTACTGCAAATGCACCTAAAGATTGTCCAGCAGAACCTTCTAAGTTAAGAGTCAATTGATCATCGTTAATATTAGTATCTTTAAATTTATGATACATAACAGAAGATAATTTTGCACCAATTGTTCTATCAGTATTCTTCACTGAATAGTGAAGCTCTGTTTTTTGTCCAGTTTCAAAAAACTTTGTTGCATCAACAATAATTTTTTCATCAAGAGTTGATCCTGCATCATTAATACTTTTATGATTAAAGTATTCTACATCTGGATCCTTTTCAGCTTGAATTAAAATAGAATTTAAGTCTAAATCATCTAAATGAGAAGAGCCTCGTGAAATTTGATAGAGTAAATCTGTTCTTCCAATGATTTCATTCAGGCTAGCAAATCCAAGTTCAGCTAAAATTTCTCTCACTTCTTCAGCGATAAAGCTAAATAAATTAACAACTTTCTCTGCTGTTCCTGAGAATCTTTTTCTTAAATCATCGTCTTGAGTACAAACTCCAACAGGGCATGTATTGCTATGACATTGACGCACGAGTATACAGCCCATTGCAACAAGAGATGTTGTTCCCAAATTAAATTCTTCAGCACCCATAAGTGCTGCCATCACTACATCTCTACCTGTTTTTATGCCTCCATCTGTTCTCAAAGTTACATTTTGACGTAAACCATTTAATGTCAAAACTTGATTGACTTCTGTAAGTCCCATTTCCCAGGGAATGCCTGCATATTTGACACTCGTTTGTGGACTAGCTCCCGTTCCACCATTGTGACCAGAAATAAGAATTACATCAGCTTTTGCTTTTGCTACGCCCGCTGCAATAGTTCCTATTCCTGATGAAGCAACGAGTTTTACGCAAACTTTTGCATTAGGGTTTATTTGTTTCAAATCAAAAATCAGTTGAGCTAAATCTTCAATTGAGTAGATATCGTGGTGAGGTGGTGGTGAAATAAGAGTCACACCTAGCGTGCTATGTCTTAATTTGGCTATTTCTGCAGTAACTTTAAAACCTGGAAGTTGCCCTCCTTCACCAGGTTTTGCTCCCTGAGCAATTTTTATTTCTATTTCCTCGCAATTATTGAGATACTCAGCTGTCACTCCAAATCTTGCAGATGCTATTTGTTTAACTCTTGAATTTGCGTTATCTCCATTTTTTCGAGTAATTGATCTTTCAATTGATTCTCCACCTTCTCCACTACATGACGACCCGCCTATCCTGTTCATTGCAATTGCTAGAGTTTCATGGGCTTCTTTAGAAAGAGCTCCGTGAGACATACTTCCACTCCCAAATCTCTTTCTTATTGATGTAATAGACTCAACATCACCTAGAGATTTTTTTTCTTTAATTGATTTAAATTCTAATAAATCTCTGATGTTTATTGGTGAAAAATTTTTATGAGCTAGAGAATATTTTTTATACAAATCGTATGAATCATTTGAGACAGCTGTTTGCAGTAAATGTATTAGTTTTCCATCATAAGCATGAATTTCTTCACCATATCTGTATCTGTATATACCTCCTATAGGTAATGTATCTACCTCACCAGAGTACGCGTAAGAGTGAAGTTGACTGATCTTGAATTCAATTCCAGTTAAGCCAATACCAGATATTCGGCTTTGCACACCGAGAAAATATTCATTGACCATTGAGCGACTTAAACCGACGGCTTCAAAATTAAATCCACCTCTGTATGCAGATAGAACTGAAATACCTAATTTTGACATAATTTTTAGAAGACCTTGATCAACAGCTTTTTTATATCTCTGAACACATTCTTCATAACTTAATTTTTTAAACAGTCCTTTTTCATGTCTTTCTCTTATACACTCTTGAGCAAGATAAGGATTTACAGTTGTTGCACCAACTCCAATCAGCACAGCAAAGTAATGGGTGTCAAGACATTCAGCTGACTGAGTATGAATTGAAACAAAAGACCTTATTCCTTTTCTGGTTAAAAAAGTGTGCACAGCGGCAGTTGCAAGAATTATCGGTACTGAAACTTTATCGCGATCAGTATTTATATCCGTTAATACTACATGCTGCCTTCCACTAAGAACCGCTGCCTCAGCTTCGTTCTGAATTCTTTTGATTGTTTCCTTTAAAGAAATTCTTTTTAAATCAAATGAACAGTCTATTATTTTAGTAACTTCTTGACCAAACTTCATCATTTTTGCAAAAATACTATTAGTAATGATTGGGCTATCCATCACAAAAACATTATCTTGATATGAATTTGAGTCCAAAACATCTCTTAAATTGCCAAACCGTGTCTTTAAACTCATCCTTGACTGCTCTCTCAAGCTATCGATTGGAGGATTAGTAACTTGACTAAATTTTTGTCTAAAAAAATGAGATAGAGGTCTAAATTTATCTGACAATACTGCAATTGGCGTGTCATCGCCCATTGATCCAGTAGCTTCTTTTGCCTCAACAACCATTGGATGTAAGATCAACTCTAATTCTTCCATTGTATAACCTGCGGCAATTTTTCGTTGTCTCAATGATTTAAAATCAAAAAGCTTATTTTCTTTTTTTGATGTTATTCTCTTATCAATTCTAATGATCTTCTTAACAAATTCATGATATGGGTACTGATTGGCAAGCTTGTCTTTTAATTCAAAATTTTCATATAACTTTCCTTCTTTAAGGTTGACGCCTAACAGGTCACCTGGCCCCAACCTACCCTTGAAAATTATTTCTTCTTCATCAACTGGAACCATTCCAGCCTCAGATCCTGCTACAATTAAATTACTATTCGTAATACAATATCGCATCGGCCGTAATCCATTTCTATCCATACCTCCAATAACCCATTCACCATCATATGCTGCAATTGCTGCAGGGCCATCCCAAGGCTCAATAGTTCCATTTGCAAATTCATACATGTTGGAATGGGAAGATGGTAAAAGCTTACTTCTTTTGGACCATGCCTCTGGCATTAGTAATGTTTTTGTTAAAGGGGCCGACCTTCCTGCACGAACAAATAATTCAAAAGCTGCATCAAGCGCAGAGGAGTCTGAGCTTCCTCTTATGATTATAGGCTTGACTTGTTCACTATCCTCTCCAAATAACTCAGATGCAATCCTATTTTCGTGGCTACGCATCCAATTTGAATTCCCTGAAATAGTATTAATCTCACCATTGTGCGCTAAAGCTCTAAATGGTTGTGCGAGCGCCCAGCTAGGAAAAGTATTTGTTGAATATCGCTGATGGAAAATTGCAAATGAAGAAACAAAATTTTTATCCTGTAAGTCAGGATAAAATACCTCTAATTCTTCAGCTAAAAATAGCCCTTTGTATATTACAGATTTAAAGCTTAAAGAACATATATAAAAATCACTAATTTGGATTTTTAATATTCTTTTTTCTATTCGCCTTCTTATTAAAAAAAGTTCTTTATCTAGATCTTCTTTTTCACTTCTTTCCTTATTATTTACAAACATAACCTGCTCAATTTCTGGTCTTGTCATATTTGCTTTTTTACCGATCACACTAGTGTCAACAGGTACTTGTCTCCATCCATATATAAAATAACCATGATCAATCAGCTCTGATTCGATAATTGTTCTACACTTTTCAAGGGCTGAATAATCATTACGTGGAAGGAAAATCATTCCCATTCCTAAATCTCCCTGCATCATTTCATGGCCAGTTTTTTTTATCTCTTCCTCAAAAAAAGCTTTAGGAATTTCTATGTGTATACCAGCGCCATCTCCTGTTTTGCCATCAGCATCAATTGCGCCGCGATGCCATACAGCCTTGAGTGCTTCAATTCCACTTGTCACAACACGTCTGTTGGGTTTTCCATCTATTGAAGCAATAAAACCAACACCACAAGCATCATGTTCTTGCGTCGAGTCATATAGATTTGCATCAATCAGCTTTTGCTTATTATTATTATATCGGTCTAACCAACTCATTAAGAAGCCTTTACTATTTGATGTTTTTTTGCTTCTACATAGCTATGTATTGACTCAGCAGCATCTCTACCATCTCTAATACCCCACACAACTAATGATGCCCCTCTTGCAATATCACCAGCAGCAAACACACCATCTAGCTCAGTCATTAGGGTATTAAAAGATGTTTTAATGGTACCCCACTTCGTTACAGGAAGTTCTTTTTCATTAAACAGTTTTGGTAAATCTTCTGGATCAAATCCTAAGGCTTCAATGACGATATCAGCTTTTAGGCTAAATTCTGAATTTTCAATCTCAATGGGCACCTGTCTTCCTGAAGCATCGGGTTCACTCAATTTTGTTTTTGCACAAATAACTTCTTTAATTTTACTATCTCCATGAAATGACTTAGGGATAGATTGCCATATAAACTCGACACCTTCTTCCTCGGCATTTAAAACTTCCCGAGTTGAACCAGGCATATTCTCTCTATCTCTTCGATATAAACATTTGACTGATTTTGCGTTTTGACGAACACTTGTCCGAACACAGTCCATAGCAGTGTCACCACCACCAATAACGATAACATCCTTATCCTCAGCATTTAAAGTACCATCATCAAATAGCTCGACTTTATCACCGAGACCTTTTTTATTAGAAGCAGTTAGAAAATCTAAAGCTGGATGTATGTTGGGATAATTAGTTTTAACGTCAAGCTTTCGGGGTTTATAAACACCTGTAGCAATTAAAATAGCTTCGTGTTTTTTTCTTATTTCTTGAAAAGAAATATCTTTACCAATATTTACATTTAAATGAAATTTAATACCTGAGTCTTCTAAATATTTAATTCTTCTTTCAACAATATTTTTTTCTAATTTGAAATTGGGAATACCATAAATAAGCAGGCCCCCCGCACGATCATAACGATCATATATTGTAATTTCGTATCCTTTTTTTCTAAGTTCATCTGCGGCTGCCAGTCCGGCTGGCCCCGAACCAATTATTCCTATTCTTTCATTTCGCTTCTGATGCTGCTCTAGTTGTATTGGTTTAATCCAATTATTTTCAAATGCGTTATCTGTTAAATACTTTTCAATTGATCCTATCGTAACTGAACCATGGCCACTTTGCTCAATAACACAATTACCTTCGCATAAACGATCTTGAGGACAAATCCTTCCAGTAATCTCAGGCAAATTATTTGTACTTGCTGATAATTGATATGCTTCTTCTAATCGATCTTCAGCTGTAAGTTTTAGCCAGTCAGGAATATGGTTATGGAGAGGACAGTGAACTGTGCAGTATGGAACTCCACACTGAGAACATCTACTTGATTGTTCCTCGGCCTTATCCTTTACATACCCCTTATATATTTCATTAAAGTTAGTCTTACGGTCTTTAGACTCAAATTTCTCTGGGTAGTTTTGATGTAAGTCTGTAAATTTAAGCATAGTATTATTTTATGTCATATAATATGACTTATTTTTTATAATTAATCCTAATTTAATTTTTTTATAGACTATTAAGGATTCTATTAAAGTAATAACATATGACCTATATATGTATTTTAACCAACTTTTATTTGGCAAACTGGCAATAACATTCTATTTTTCATTAAATTTATGTATTTTTTTCCAGTTATTCTGTTAGCAATTATTCAAGGAATTACAGAGTTTTTACCAGTAAGCTCTTCAGCCCACTTAATAGTTGCCTCAGATTTCATCGAATTTACATATGAAAACATTGCTCTCGATGTCAGCCTTCATTTAGGGACTCTGCTTGCAGTTATAGTTTACTTTAGATCAGATATTTTATTAATAATGAGTGGGATCATTGATTCTCAGAGTAAGGGAAGAAATACTGCTATTCAAATATTTATTGCTACTGTTCCAATCGTAATCTTTGGAGGTCTCGCTTTCATGACGGGGATAGTTGACTATTTCAGAAATATTCAAGTTATTGCACTTTCAACTATTATTTTTGGAATCATTCTTTATTACGCTGATAATCAAAATAATAAAAAAATCAAAACTATTGATGAGTTAAACATTGGAGAAAGTTTTATCATTGGACTTTTTCAAGTTCTAGCAATAATTCCTGGAACATCAAGATCAGGCATTGTTTATAGTGGAGGCAGGTTCTTAAATATATCACGAATAGAAGCTCTGAGATTTGCAATGCTACTTTCGATACCTACTATTTTACTATCTACATTTATTCCAACCTATAAATTTATAGAAAGCCCATCTTCTGAGTTTTTGTTAATGGGCGCTGTTGGTCTTATTGTTTCATTTGGAACTGCTTATCTTTCAATCAGCCTGTTGATGAGTTGGGTAAGAAAATTTTCGATGGTACCATTTGTAATTTATAGAATAATCTTGGGGAGTGTTCTATTGCTATATTCAATTATATAATTTTTTTTTAATTTTAAATCTATAGAATAATAAAATAGCAATTACTTTGTAAGCTATCTTACTGATTGTATAGATAATTGGAAGATTTATAATTTTAGCAACAAATTGAAATCCGCTTGTATGATTCCAAACGTATATAAATGCGTCAACCCCAACGAGTTCACTATTATCTGAAAATCTTATATGAAGCTGCTTTAGATATTTATCACCTAATTGACTACAATCTCGAAATTTAAGTTTTGATCTTTTTTTATAATGATTTATTTCAAAGTTACAGATGCTGCACTCTTCATTAAATAAAACTACGCCATCATCTTTTGAATATTCGTTATTCATACACTGAAGATATTAAACTCCTTAGTTCATTTCTTTCAGTACAATTAAAAATACAGAGATCATTCAATTTTTCTAGATTTTCTTCAGCCATTTCTAATCTGTTTGTCTCAATGTATAACTCACCCTGATATTCTAATATTCCAACGTGATTTGGATTTATTTCTAATCCAACAGCATAATATCTCTCTGCATCATCAAAATTTTTAAGTTTTCTTGATACAAAGCCTATATAATTCCAACCATTAGCATCATTTGGATTCTCATAAACATATTGCTCTAAATCAACTAAGGCTCCATCAAAATTTTCATTTCTTACTTTAATAACAATTTTTGCCAAATCACCATTATAGTTAGAACTTAACGAATTCCCATCACCAGCTGAGCTATCTGAGCCCCCTGAGCCCCCTGAGCCTCCTGAGCCCCCTGAGCCCCCTGAGCCAGCGCTATGGGCAACACTTATTGAAAAAAATAATAAAAATACAATCTGCAAAAGTTTCATTTTAATCTCGCTATAGTTTATAAATACTTTATTTAAATATATCTGAAATGACTTTAGACAAGATCATTGTGAGGTTTTTAATTAAAGTGCCAATTTGTCAGTATTAAAAACCAAATATCCTATCAAAATTGATTATTGGTTTTTAATATATTTGAGAAATTATGAAACTTATAACTGCTTTTATAAAACCCTTTAAGCTACATGATGTAAAAAAAGCTCTTGATGGAATGGGTGTTCAAGGCATGTCTGTCACTGAAGTTAGAGGATATGGGAGACAAAAAGGCCAGTCTGAACTTTATAGAGGTGAAGAATATGAAGTAGCTTTTCTTCCAAAGATTAGAATTGAAATCGCAACTACAAATGAACTTGCGGAAAAAATGATACCGGCAATTATAAAAGGTGCTCAAACAGGAAAGGTGGGAGATGGTAAAATTTTAGTTTCTGATTTGGAGAATGTTTATCGAATAAGAACTGAGGAGTCTGGAATTGATGCTTTGGCTGAATACATTTAGATTAAAGAAAATTATTAAAAATAATTGGAATTTAAATCCTCCCACTGAAAAAATTGATATTGCATTATCAATATTCTTAATACTGCTAATATTACCAAAATAAACACTAAAATTAAGTATTTTCATAAAAGGTGATATACTGATTATTAATGCTTAAAAAAATTTTTATTCTTACGTCATTTTTTTTACTTCAGATAATTTTTTCGAATGCTGACCAGCTATCTGATAAAGCTATACCTGAGTCATTTATGTCTTTATCTGTTGAAAAACTCTCACCCGAAGTCACAAAATCATTAGATAACAAATTAAAAGGTAAAATGGTGACTGCAGAAAATTGGATGATAGTTACTGCAAATCCTTATGCTTCTCTTGCAGGTGCAGAGATATTGGAAAAAGGTGGATCAGCTGCTGATGCGATGGTTGCTGCTCAAGTTGTACTGGGTTTAGTTGAGCCTGAGTCATCGGGTCTTGGTGGAGGAGCATTCTTATTATATTATGACAATAATAAAAATATTATTACAACACTTGATGGAAGAGAAACAGCTCCTCTAAAAGCATTATCATCAAGGTTTCAAAAAGAAAATGGGCAACCAATGAAATTCTTTGATGCTGTAGTCGGGGGTCTTTCTGTTGGTACTCCTGGAGTACCTGCATTACTTTTTGAAGCTCATAAAAAATGGGGTTTAATAAAATGGAATAAGTTATTTGATAATGGAATCTATTTAAGTGAGAATGGTTTTTCAGTATCTAAAAAACTATCAGAGTCGATAAAGAGAGATAAGCAGAGACTGTATAGTTTCAAACAAACTAAGGATTATTTTTTTCCAAATGGATTAGCGTTAGCACACCAAGATATAATAAAAAATGAACATTATGCTTCAACATTAAAATTAATTTCTAACTCTGGTATTAAAGAATTTTATGAAGGAAAAATTGCTAAAGATATTTTAAATACTTTAAAAAAATCAAATAGTGAAAAACAATTATTAGAAGAAAAAGATTTAAAAAATTATAAAATTATTGAAAGAGCGCCTGTATGCATAAATTATAAAATTTATGATGTATGTGGAATGGGACCACCTTCATCTGGAGGTATAGCAGTTGCTCAAATTCTTGGAATTTTAGAAAATTATGATTTAAAATCATTAGGTTACTCAAATCCTAAAACATGGCAAATTATTGGAGATGCTACAAGACTAGCATTTGCGGATAGGGGGCTTTATGTAGCTGATAGTGACTACGTGTTTGTTCCAACAGAAGCTTTAATAGATAAAAAATACTTAGCAACCAGAGCTGATAAAATTAAGCCAGGTGAAAGAACATTAGATGTAAAACCTGGAGATCCACTGCAAAATCAAACTCTAAACTATTCAAAGAATTTTTCAATTGAACGACCTTCTACAACTCATATTTCGATTGTTGATCAATATGGAAATGCATTATCCATGACATCGTCAATAGAGAATGCATTTGGATCAAGACTTATGACCCAAGGGGGCTTTTTACTGAATAACCAATTAACTGATTTTTCATTTAAAGATGAAGTAGACGGCAAACTAATTGCAAATAGAGTACAGCCAGGCAAAAGACCAAGATCTTCTATGTCTCCAACAATTATACTTAAAGATGGTTATCCAATACTTGTAACTGGATCACCGGGGGGCAGCAATATAATTAGCTTTGTTACTAACTCTATAATTGCATTCTTAGAATGGGATTTAGATATTCAACAAAGTGTATCCTTGCCTCATGCAATAAATAAATGGGGCAAATATGAAATAGAAGAGTCTCTTAATGTCACCAATTTAAAGCATTCACTTGAATTAATGGGATATGAAACAAAGTATAGAAAATATTTTTCAGGTCTAAACGCAATTTATATTGGTGAAATGCTAGAAGGTGGAACTGATCCTCGTCGTGAAGGTATTGTGCTAGGTAATTAGAATAATGGCGGAAAGGATGGGATTCGAACCCACGATACGGTCACCCGCATACACGCTTTCCAAGCGTGCGCCTTCAACCACTCGGCCACCTTTCCTTATTCAACTTTCAACGCTGCAATAAACGCCTCTTGAGGAATATCTACTTTGCCAAAAGTTCTTAATCTTTGCTTACCTTTTTTTTGTTTATCAAGAAGCTTTCTTTTTCTATCAGTTGCCCCACCGCCATGAATTTTTTCAATCACATTTTTTCTATACCCACTAACAGTCTCTCTTGCGATAATTTTGCCGCCAATAGCAGCTTGAATAGGAATATGAAATTGATGTCTAGGAATAAGTTCTTTTAATTTTTCACAAATAGCTCTTCCTTTCCTGGCAGAAAAATCTCTGTGAACAATCATTGATAAGGCATCGACTGGCTCTGCATTCACTAGAAGACTTAATTTTACAAGATCACTTTCTTTGTATTCATCTATTTCATAATCAAAACTTGCGTAACCACTTGAGATTGATTTTAATCGATCATAAAAATCAAATACTATTTCATTTAAAGGCAATTGATAAATTAAGATGACTCTTGTTTCTGAATAATTTAATTCATATTGAATTCCTCTTTTATCTTCACATAATGAAATAATATTGCCTACAAATTCATTTGGGCAAATTATAGTAGCTTTAATCCAAGGCTCAGAAATTGATCTTATAAGCGTTGTATCTGGCATATCAGCTGGATTATGCAGCTCAATCATTTCGCCTTTATTCATTTCAATATTATAAATTACGCTTGGGGCTGTTGTAATAAGATCTATATCAAATTCACGATCTAATCTTTCAACTATTATTTCGAGATGCAATAAGCCAAGGAAACCACATCTAAAACCCATACCTAAAGCAGCTGATGTTTCCTGTTCAAAATGAAAACTAGAATCGTTAAGTCTTAGTTTCGCTAAAGCATCTTTTAAAAATTTAAAATCTGCTGCATTTGTGGGAAATAAACCACAAAATACAACTGGTTGACTGGGTTTAAACCCCGGTAATGGCAGTGTTTCCCTGTCATTAGCCATTATAATTGTATCACCCACCTTGGTCTGAGCTACTTCCTTTATTGCTGCAGTTATATATCCTAACTCACCAGTTTTAATTTCATCAACAGAAGTCATTTTTGGATTAAATGTTCCGACTCTCTCAATTAGATGCTTTGAATTTGTTGCATGAAATTTTACTTCCATACCTTTCTTTATTGATCCATCAATCACCCTTACCAATATTACAACACCCAAGTAAGCATCGTACCAACTATCAACTAGCATGGCTTTCAATTTGTTATTAGGCTCACCCGTTGGAGGTGACAATTCTAAAACAACTGTTTCCAATACATCTTCAATGCCAATTCCTGATTTAGCAGATATTTCTAAAACTTTAGATGTATCAACGCCAAGAATTTCTTTGATTTGTGTTTTTACCCTTTCTGAATCAGCTGCAGGCAAGTCTATTTTATTTAAAACAGGTATAATTATATGATCATTATCAACAGCTTGATAAAGGTTAGCCAATGTTTGCGCCTCCACTCCTTGACTTGCATCAACAACAAGAATAGAGCCTTCGCATGCTGACAAAGATCTATTAACCTCATAGCTAAAATCTACATGTCCAGGCGTATCAATAATATTTAAAATATATTTTTCTCCATCCTTAGCATTGTACTCGAGTCTTACAGTTTGAGCTTTAATAGTAATACCTCGCTCTCTTTCGATGTCCATTGAGTCTAGTACCTGCTCTTTCATCTCTCTATTAGATAAAGCTCCACAAAATTGAATCAATCTATCCGCTAATGTAGATTTTCCATGATCAATATGAGCAATAATTGAAAAATTTCTTATATTAGTTACTTCAGTCATTTACTAAAATATTTTAGGAACGAACTGTTCCTGATGTTTCTTTTTCAATAGTTGAAATAATTTTTGAACATAGATCTTGAATATCATTTTCACTTAATGTTCTATCCTGTGCTTGCATAGTCACTTTTATTGCAAGAGACTTTTTGTCTTTACCAAGGCTGGGGTCTGTAAAAATATCAAAAATATCTACTGACTTAATTAAGTTTTGATCAACTTTTAGAGCGCTTAAAACTATATCATTGCCATCCACATTCGGGTCAACAACAAATGCAAAGTCTCTGTATACTTTTTGATAATTACTCTGGTTAAAGGCAGACTTATTTGTATATTTTTTTGAAATAAAGGGAACATCATCAAGAAAGATTTCAAATAAATTGATCCTGTCTTTGATTTTATAAAAATTTACTATTTTAGGATTTAACTCACCAAAAAAACCAACTTTGATTGATTTATTTAGCATTAATGTTCCTGATCTTCCTGGATGATACCAACTAGGAGCTTCTTTAATGACTTCTAATTTATTTTTCTGAGGTAGGACATGATTAATGACGTCAATCATATCTCTCTTCACATCATATATATCATACAAATTTTCTTGGTCTCTCCAGTCTTTTGCTTGTTTTATTCCAGCTTTAACGCCACAGGCAACGCAAACCTGATCACCTGGGTTAGATGATAAAAATTGATTACCAATTTCAAAAAATGAAAAAGAGTTATGATCTCTTGCTAAATTTTTTTTAACCGCACTAATTAAATTAGGTACCAAGCTAGGTCTCAGTACATCTAATTCCTCTGAAATTGGATTTAAAATTCTTAATTTATCTAAATTATTATAAAAAGAACTATCTTCTGCAGATGAAAAAGACCATGTAATAAGTTCATTGTAAGATTTAGATGCTAATAACCTTTTTGTACGAGAAATTCTTTTTTGCGAATCGTTTAATATCGTTTTATTCACTTTTTCTGGTGATCGAATATCTAATGTTGGCAAAGAATCATATCCTTTTATTCTAATAACTTCTTCAGACAAGTCTGCTTCTTCACTAATATCTTGTCTCCATGAAGGAATTTCACATAAAATATCATTACCTTTTTTTGTAGTTTTAATTCCCAAATTTTTCAGTATAACTTGGGTTTCCTTTTCATCAATATCAATTCCCAATCTCTTTTTTAATCTCTCAATACTCAATGATATTGTTTTATTTATAATAGGAATCTTTCCTGCAATTGTTGTTTCACTTAACTCGCCCCCACAAATCTCAATTATTAATTGAGATGCTAAATCTATTCCAGCTTCAACTGAATTAGGGTCTACCCCACGCTCAAATCGATATCTTGCATCACTTAATATTGATAATTGTCTTCCTGTTTTTGCAGTGTTAACTGGATCAAAAAGAGCTGACTCTAAAAGAACATTTACAGTGCTTGGCGTGCATCCTGTTTCATCTCCCCCCATTATTCCACCTAGACCCAGTACTTTAGATTTGTCCGCTATAACACACATACCATCTTCTAAATGATACTCTTTGTCATCTAACGCTCTAAATGACTCACCTTTTTGAGAAGATCTGACAATTATTTTTTCATTGATTTTGTCAGCATCATAAACGTGTAAAGGACGGTTCATATCAAACATGACAAAGTTTGTTATATCCACCAATGCTGAAATTTCAGGACTAAACGATACAATGATAGAAATCGGCATTACTCCAAATCGCCAAGATTGTCTTGGTGTTTCTGGTGTTGCAAGAGATCTATCCGCTGCTGGATTAGGAACATTCAACAAAAGAAAAATTAAAAATATTAAGAGTAAATTAAAATTACCCATTCAAATCGAAATAGCTGATAATCAAGCATGCCCTGCTTTCGCTGG
>CABYIR010000003.1 GCA_902518955.1 uncultured Pelagibacteraceae bacterium
TCGTTAACATAATTAAATATGTGTGGAGCAATTCCATCAGTCTTCATAACATTTCTACCTAACCTATAAGAGGGAAACCTTTCATCATCAATTTTAAAAAATTCTAATGATGATAATTTTGTTAAATCTAAATCATATACATTAGATTTAATATTTTTCTTTGGGAAAAATAAACTAGATATTGAAATTTCCATATGTGGCTGACTAAGGAATGCATAAGATGAATTATCAAAATAATTTAAAATGCCATGAACAATAGCCTGTGGATGAATTATTGCATCAATCTTATTAGGTTGAAAATTAAACAAATTTTTAGCTTCAATTAATTCAAGTGATTTGTTCATCATATTTGAAGAGTCTACTGATATCTTATTTCCCATCTTCCATTTTGGATGGTTAATAGCTTGCTCAGGAGTAATTGACTCAAATTTATTTAATTCTAAATTTAGAAAGGGGCCTCCTGATGCTGTGATAATTATATCCTTAATTTGCTTATTATTATTTTCTAATAATTGATAAATAGCATTATGCTCTGAATCTAAAGGAAATACTTTTGTATTAAATTTTTTACATTTATTTAGTAAAATTTTTCCGAGTGATATTATATTTTCTTTATTAGCAATTGCTAAAGTTTTTCCTGTTTCAGCAATTTTAAGAGCAAGATTAGCGCTGTCAAGTCCAGAAATTGCTAAAATATAAATATCAATATCATCATTAATAAATTCTTCAAAATTTTCTATTCCATATATAATATTTTTGTTAGATACAATTTCTGTGGATTTCTCTAATACATCAATATTAGAAACCCCTAAATTATTACATTTATATTTTTTAGAAATTTCAAGTAAAGATGTAATCTTTTGATTACATGTAATTGCTTTTAAACAAAATTCTTCTCCTGCTTTATCCAATATATTTAAGACAGAAGATCCAATTGATCCTGTGGCGCCAAATAAAACAATTTTTTTAGACATAAGGAATAAATTTATGTATATCGAATATTATAAAGAAGAAAAAAACCATAATAAATGAGTCCATTCTATCTAAGAACCCTCCATGACCAATAAATAATGTACCTGTATCTTTAATATTTGACTGTCTTTTCAATAATGATACATAAGCATCTCCAATAAAAGAAAGTGTACAAATGATAATAGCTATAAGATATAAATTAAGAAAAAAAGTATTATAAAAATAATTAGATATTATCAAATTAAATAAAAAAACTGAAATTAATCCTGAAATTAAACCACTGTATGTTTTTCCCTTGCTTAACTTAGGGAAAATTTTTTTTCCCCTAAAAAGATTACCTCCAAGATAAGAAAAAGTATCAAAAATCCAAAGAGAAATTAAAACATAAACACATATTAAGAAATTATTATCTATAGTTAGATAATAAAATGGAAATATTATCATGCAAAACGAAGCTATAAATGAATAGGCAATAATATTAATTTTAACTTGAGATAGCTTAAATAAATTTAACAATTCATTCATAATTATCAGAAAAAATAAAAGAAATAAAAAAAATATTAATCCACCTCCCTGGTACAATGAAAATATAAAAGTTGGTACAAAAAATATTACAGAAAATATTCTTTTAGCCAATTCTATGTTAAATAATGATGTAAAGTTTATTAAAATATTATTATCTGCCATAATTTCTTTTTCTTTTTAGATAATTCTGGAAGGACTTCTTTAAATTATTAATTTTAAAATCTGGCCAAAGTGTTTTTGTAAAATAAAATTCTGAATAAGCTGATTGCCATAAAAGAAAGTCACTTATTCTATACTCACCTCCTGTTCTAATAATTAAGTCTGGATCAGGAATGTCACGGCTATACAAATATGACTCAAATTTATTTATATCTTTTTTATTAATAATCAGATTTTTAATCGCATTAATAATTTCTAATCTTCCACTATAATTAAAGGCTAAATTTATTTGAATTCCTTTATTTCTATTTGTTTTTTTTTGAACATCTTCGATAATATCAATAATTAATTTTGGTAATTTCTTTTTTGAACCAAAATGCTTAATCTTAAAATTCTCATCATTTGATAATTCCTGAAACTTATTATAAGTCTGTTCTATAAATTTAAATAATGATCTGATTTCTAATGCAGGGCGTTTCCAGTTATTTTCAGCAAAAACATAAAGAGTTATATATTTTATTTTTATAGAGTTATCCTTATTTATTGCTTTAAGTAAATTAATAGAATTATCTATTCCTGCTTTATGCCCTAAATTTATTTTTAATTGATTTTTTTTTGCCCATCTTCGATTACCATCCATAATTATAGCTAGATGATTTATTTTAATGATTTTTGAAATATTTTTTTGATTAACTTGAAATGTCAAAAGTTATATCTTCTTTAAATCTTCTTCTTTAGATTTAAGGTTGTCCTCTATCTCTTTTATACGTTTTGAAGTAATTTCTTCAATTACATTTTGAAATTTTTTTGAATCGTCTTGTCCAATTTCTTTATTCTTTTCTAATGATTTAATTTTTTCAATACCATCTCTTCTTATATTTCTAATTGCAACTTTAGAGTTTTCAGAAATTTTTCCAGCTAACTTTAAAAATTCAACTCTTCTTTCTTCTGTTAATTGTGGTAATGGTAATCTAATTAATGAGCCCTCTGTTTGCGGATTAATTCCTAAATCTGATTCACTTAATGCTTTTTCAACAACAGAAACATTCGACTGATCCCATATCTCTACATTAATGGTTCTTGAGTCTGGTGTAGTGATGTTTCCTATTTGATTGATTGCCATTTTTTGTCCGTATACATCGACCCTTATAGAGTCAAGCATATTTGGCGAAGCTCTGCCTGCTCTAATTCCTGAAAGTTCGGATTTAGCGGAACCAATAGTAGATTGCATTCTTGACTCTATATCTAATTTTATTTCTTTAAACATTATGAAATTTCCGAATGACTTAACTTATTCATAAACATCTTAACAAAACAATTTTTTTCATGAATAGAAAATAATTTAATTGGAATCTTATTATCACGAGATATTGCAATAGCTGAGGTGTCCATGACTTTTAAATTTTCATTAATATACTTTTTAAAGCTTAGTTTAGAATATTTTTTTGCATTTTTGAATTTTTTTGGATCTTTATCATAAATTCCATCAACTTGTGTAGCCTTGTAAATAACTTCACAATCAAGTTCAGCAGCCCTTAAAGCAGCTGATGTATCTGTTGAAAAGTATGGGTTTCCCGTTCCAGCGGTGCATATGACAACTCTATTTTTGTCCATATGTCTAATAGCTCTTCTTCTTATATAAGTTTCACAAATTGACTGTATAGGAAATGCAGACATAACTCTTGTTTGAACTTCAATTTTTTCAAGAGCATTCTGAAGAGCTAAACCATTTAAAACAGTTGCAAGCATACCCATATAATCAGCGTTAGCCCTATCCATTCCTTGAGATGAAGCTTCAAGTCCACGAAATATATTTCCTCCACCAATTACAATACAAATTTGTGTTTTTTTAATTAAAAGTTTTTTTAGATTTGCAGCAATATTATTTACAGTATCAATTGATATACCATAACTTCCAGTGCCCATAAGTGACTCTCCGGAAAGCTTAATAAGTATCCGGTTGTTTTTCTTTGAAGACAATACTTATTCTCCTAATTCGTATCTGATGAATTTATCTATCTTTATTTCTGTACCAGAGTCTTTTGAGGAACTTTCAAGATATGAATTGATTGATATAGAGGGATCCATAACAAATTTTTGATTTAAAAGTACATTTTCTTCAAAAAATTTCTTAATTTTACCATCAATCATTTTTGAGATTATATCATTTGGCTTACCAGAATCCTTGAGTTGTTCTCTAAGAATACTTTTTTCATTTTCTATCAGATTTTTATCTAAATCGTTTTCACTTAGAGACTTTGGTGAACTTGCTGCTATGTGCAAGCAGATATTTTTACCAATTTCGTCGGATACTTCATCATTAGTGAACTTTAAAATCACACCTATTTTACCTAATCCATCGGTAACTCTGTTATGAGTATATGTAAATGCTTTACCAGAAATGTAATCGGATCTTTTAAAAACAATATTTTCACCGATTTTGGCAATAGCATTGTTTATTAATTCTGAAGATTTTTCAGTAACATCATTATTTTCTAAAATCGCAATGTCCAATACATTATTGACCAAAGATTGAAATTCAGAGTTTCTGGATACAAAATCTGTTTCTGAATTAATCTCTACGATAGCGGAGCCATTATTAGATGTTTTAATCCCTACTAGGCCCTCATTAGCATCTCTTGTGGATTTTTTTTCAGCTTTTGCTATTCCTTTTTCTCTTAGCCATTTAAAAGCATCTTCTAAATTACCACCAGACTCAGCTAAGGCATTTTTGCAATCCATCATACCGGCACCAGACATTGTTCTTAAATCCTGTACTTGTTTAGCCGTTACTTGAGACATTATTCAGACTCTCCTAATGTACTATTATCTTTCAAATCAACTTTTTCAGCATCATCAGCTTCACTAGCATGATCTTGATCAATAACTTCAGTCTCATTTTTTTCCTCAAATACAATTTCTTGTTTTGAGGATTCAATTGTCTTATTTATCAAATCACAATATAGATTAATCGATCTTCTTGAATCATCATTACCTGGAATTGGAAAGTCAATTATTTCTGGATCAGCATTTGTATCAACAATACCGATTACGGGTATATTTAGATTTTTTGCCTCTGCTACTGCCTTATGCTCGAGCTTAGTATCAATTATGAATATTAAGTCTGGAGCTTTTTTCATTTCACTAATACCAAACAGTGACATCATTAATTTTTGATGTTGTCTTTCCATTTGTAAAACTTCTTTTTTTGTAAATTCGTTGTTTGGATTAGATTTTGAAATCTCTAATTCCTTCATTTTTTTAATTGAATTTGTAATCGTAGACCAATTTGTTAGCATGCCACCTAACCACCTATGGTTTACATAATAATGGTTTGTTTCCGTAGCCAATTGAGCAATTCTCTTAGATGCTTGTTTTTTAGTAGATACAAATAATATCTTGCCACCTTTTGATACGACATCATTTATTTTATTAAGAGCTTCAGTTAATAAGCCTACAGTTTGCGTAAGATCAATAATATGTACGTTTTCTCTAGTGCTATGGATATATTTTTCCATTTTGGGATTCCATCTCTGAGTTTTATGTCCAAAATGTACCCCTGCTTCAATTAAGTCCTTAAGACCAAAATTTGGTATTGTCATATATTTTCTCCGGTTATTCATCCGTAACAATTTGACCCCATTGGGACCGGACAGCAGTTAGCTATCGTTACGTGTTTAATTGCGTGTAATTAACTTAAAAAATGGAATACTTCAATATAATTTATTCATCAAAACTTACTTCTTTAACACCATTAATAGATCTTATTTTTTCAATTAAGTTTGAATTAATTTTATAGAGATCTGGTAATGCAAGTCTTTGATTTTCAACAATAATATTTATTTTGTGATTTCCTTTTTGTAAATTAATTGCCTTGAATTCACTTAATGAAAATTTCTCATTGGCATATATTTGAAGAAGCGGCACTTTTTGTTTAATCTTTGTAGTCACTGTATCAGAGACATTATTCTTATTTGAAAATGACGAGTATGACTGATTGTTCATTTTAATTACATCAGCAATCTTATATATTTTTTTGGCTTCACCTCTAAGACCATTTCCATCGTCAGAAAAATCAACTCCAACAGCGTATGAGTCACCTTCAACTAAAATATCTCTGTACTTACGGAGATTATTTTCAAATATTATTAGTTCATAGATAGAACTAAGATCTGAAAAATTTAAAAATGCATATGCATTACCTCTAGCTGATCGTTTTTCTTTTTTTGACAATAATGTTCCAGCCAACAGAACATTTTTTTCATTATGAAAATTTTTATTCATCTTAATTATTTCAAAGTTTTTAATATCTAATTTAGAAACCTTACTCAGAAATTGATTTAATGGATGTCCAGATAAATAAAAACCGAGTATTTCAAACTCTTTCATTAATTTTGTCTCCTCACTCCATCTTTCTTTTGAGGAAAACTTATATTCAAATTTTAAATCCTCACCAAATATATCTTCTTGGTTGCTTTGATTTTTATCATGAAAATGTTTTAAGTGTTTAATTATCTCAGAGCATTCATTAAATATATTTTCTCTGTTAATATTAAATGAATCAAAACTGCCTGAGCACGCTAATGCTTCTAGTGTTTTTTTGTTTGACACTGATGAACTTACTCTTGTTAAGAAATCATCAAAGTCTTTGAAAGATCCATTTTTATTTCTCTCCTCTTCGAGTTCCTTAATTGCTTCTATACCAACATTCTTTATAGCCCCTAATGCATATGAAATTCCTTCTCCTTCACGCACAAAATATGAACTTGACTTATTAACATCTGGAGCAATCAATGGAATTTTCATTCTATCTAACTCTTGTTGAAATATTGCCAGTTTATCTGTGTTATTAATATCTAATGACATTGATGCAGCAAAGAATTCTATTGGATAATGTCTTTTAAGATATGCAGTTTGAAAAGCAATTAAGGCATAAGCTGCTGCGTGACTTTTATTGAATCCATAATCCGCAAATCTTGATAATAATTCAAATATATTATTTGCTTCGTGATCTTTTAGACCTTTTGATATACAGCCTTCTACAAATCTTTTCTTTTGATCTTTCATTTCTTTTTGAATTTTTTTACCCATTGCCCTTCTTAGAAGATCTGCTTCACCATCTGAATAGCCTGATAACTCTCTAGCCACACCCATAACTTGCTCTTGATAAATAATTACGCCATATGTTTCCTTTAATAAATTTTCTAGCAATGGATGAACGTAATCTGGTTTTTCTCTTCCATGTTTTCTCTCAATATAAATAGGAATATTGGCCATTGGCCCTGGTCGATATAAGGCAACAAGAGCAATGATATCTTCAAATTTGTCTGGTTTTAAATTTTTAAGAGTATCTTTCATACCAGGACTTTCTAATTGAAAAATACCTGTTGTCTCACCAGTTCCTAGAAGTTTAAATGTTTCTGCGTCAGTTAAATCAATTTCTGATATTTCGAATTTCTTGAACCTATTTACCAACGCGACACAATTATTGATCAACGTTAGTGTTTTTAGCCCTAAAAAATCAAATTTTACTAAACCTGCATTCTCTACCCATTTCATATCAAATTGAGTCAGAAAAATACTGGTATCTGGATCACTATACAATGGAACATCTTTATAAATAATATCTTTTGATATAACCACACCAGCAGCATGTATTGATGCGTGTCTTTTTAGGCCTTCAAGTTTTAGCGCTATGTTTAAAAGTTTCTTAATTTTTGGATTTTTATTTGCTTCTTCTGTCAGCTTCGGTTCATCATCAATATACTCTTGAAGACTCAATTGCCTTGAAGGATCAAATGGTATTAATTTAGTTAAATAGTCTACTTGTCCATATGGAATACCAAGAACCCTTCCAATATCCCTTAACACCGCTCTCGCTTGGAGTTTTCCAAAAGTAATGATTTGAGCAACGTGGTTTTTGCCATACTTTTTATAAACATAATTAAGAACTTCATCTCTTCTATCTCTACAAAAGTCAATATCAAAATCGGGCAATGAAACACGTTCGGGGTTTAAAAATCGCTCAAAAATTAAACCAAAATGAATTGGGTCTAAGTCAGTAATTTCAAGGCACCATGCAACTAATGAACCAGCGCCTGAACCTCTTCCAGGTCCAACTGGTATATTGTTATTTTTTGCCCATTTAATAAAATCAGCAACAATTAAGAAATACCCCTCATACTTCATATTAATAATAATATCTAATTCACTATCTAATCTTTTCTGATACTCATTCCTTAATAGATTTTCTTCATCTTGATTTTCAATTTTTTTCATTTTTAAGGCCCTATCAACTCTCTTTTCTAACCCTTCATTTGAAATTTTTCTAAGAAGATCTTTTTCAGAATTTTCTGCATTTTTAATAAATACTGGAAGTATTGGATCTTTTACTTCTGGCCTAAATGAGCATCTTCTCGAAATTTCTATTGTATTAGATAATGCTTCAGGTAAATCATTAAACAAAGCTTCCATTTCATCAATAGACTTAAAATAATGCTGATCAGAAAATTTATATCTATCTAACTGGGAAACAAATTGCTTTTTTTCTATACAGCTTAATGCATCATGTGCTTCATAATAATCGGGTGACTCAAAATATACTTCATTAGTGGCAACCAAAGGTAATGAATGATCGTAAGCTAAATTAAGAAGTGTATTTTCATTTTTCTCATTTGAATTTCCTAGTCTTTGTATCTCAATATAGAGATTATCATTAAATTGCTCTTTTAAATTTTGAATAAATTGATCGGCAATTTTTAATTTCCCAGAATTTAGTATTGGATTGATTAAATTATTGCGCCCTCCTGTTAAAACAACAAGTCCATCTTTTTTGTTATAGATATCAGATAAATTTATGGCGTTATTAGTAGGATGTTTTGTGTAACATAAAGAGCTTAATTCAAGCAGATTGTGGTATCCTCTTAGATTTTTAGCAAACAAGTTTAAAAAGAAAAATTTATCGCCTAATTGTGATGGATCTAATTTGTATTCAGTGGGTATGTTTATTTTAATGTTGCATCCAATTAAAGGTTGAACACCATAGCTTGAAATTTTGTCACTAAATTCTAATGCTCCAAACATATTATTAGTGTCTGTAATTCCTACTGCAGGCATCCGAAAAGACTCGCATAATTCTGCAATGCGATTTATTGTTATCGCGCCTTCAGATAATGAATATTCTGTCTTATTTGTGAGGTGTACAAAATTAGTCATTAGACTAATTTTATCTGTTGATCTGATTTTCTTGCAAGATCCAAATTATGTGTAGCCATAATTAATGAAATTTTCTGTGAATAAACAAAGTCAATGAGATGCTCAAATACATCATTGCTTGTATTTTTATCAAGATTTCCTGTTGGTTCATCGGCAATAATGACTTTAGGTTCATTGATTATAGCTCTAGCAATTGCCACTCTTTGTTGCTCTCCTCCTGATAAATCTTTTGGTAAATGATCAATACGAGCACTTAAACCAAGCATATCTAAACATTTATAGGCAGACTCATAGGCATCTCTTTTATTAGTGCCTAAAAGTAATTGAGGAATAGTGACATTTTCAATCGTTGTAAAATCTGAAAAAAGATTATTGGATTGGTATACAAATCCAATTTTATCTCTTCTAATAAGATTTTGTTTTGCTTCATTTATATCTTTTAAATTTTCATTAAAGAGAAAAATATCACCACTATCAGCTGTATCTATGAGTGCAATAACATTTAATAGTGTAGATTTTCCTGATCCAGAGGGGCCAATCACGGATATGAATTTACCTTCTTGTATAGTCATATTTAAGTTTTCAATTACTGGTATTACTGTGTCTCCTTGAGAATAGGATTTTGAAATATTTTCTAGTTTAATAATTGTTTCAGGCATTACTAAATATATCCTTAATTTTCATTTTAGAAGCAACCCTAGAAGGATATATGGTTGCCAATAGTGAAATAATTATTGAGAATACGAATATGAAAAATATTTGATTGTAATCAATAATAGTTGGGATTTTATCAATAAAATAAAATTGTGATGGAAACAAATTTAAATTAAATAAGTTATTGAGTGTTTGTCTTATATTTTCTAAATTTAATGTAACAATAATTCCCAACAATGAACCAATTAAACTTCCAGCCACACCTATTAAAGATCCTATTATTATAAATATTCTTAAAATTGAAATATCTGATGTGCCAATCGTTTTAAGTATCGCAATTTCGTTTGATTTATTTTTAACTAAGATAAAGAGGCATGTAATAACATTAAATGCAGCTACTATTATAATTAGTGATAAGATAATAAACATAACATTTCTTTCAATTGATAAGGTTTCAAAGAAAAAAGCATTTACCTGTTTCCAGTCCCTTAAATAAAAAAATTCTTCTTCTTTAATAATTTCATTGACTTGATTACTTATCTTGTCTGTATGAGAAGAATTTTTAAGATGAATTTCAATTGCTGAAATTTTATTATTAACTCCATATATTTTTTGCATTTCTTTTAAATTTAGAAATGCATAATTGCTATCATACTCACTCATCCCGGTATCAAAATATCCTCCAACATTAATCAATCGAGACTTAGGAAGTTGGCCAAATGGAGAATTTACAGAGCTAGATGTATATAGTTTAATTTGTGTACCTATTTCTACATTTAATCGATCTGCTAGTTTTGACCCAAGATAAATTTCGTCTAAAATAAATTCATTAGAATTACCTTTTTTATTCTTAAACTTATAATGATCAATATTTTCTGGGTTAAATGATTTAAGAATAATCCCTCGAGTCTTAGAGTTTGCTGAAATCAAAACTTGATCACTAATATTTGCGTCAATAAACTCTATCTCATCAATAGATGAAAAATTATGAGATATATCCTCAAAATATTTTTCATAATTATTAATATAAATGTGACCGTTAAATCCTATAATTCGATTTTCAAGTTCATATCGAAAACCATTCATTACTGACATAGTTATAATCAGTGTGGCAACACCAATGCATATGCCAAAAAAAGAGAACCAAGATATAATTGAAAGAAGCCCCTCTGACCTCAGCGGCTTTATGTAACGAAACGCAATAAATCTCTCAAAACTATTAAAAGGCACTTTTATTTATTAATTATTTTTAAAAAAAGAAGTTATATTTTCTATTTTAACTTCAGAGATATCTCCTGTTTTCCTGTTTTTTACTTCAAGAATAGAGTCGCTTTTAAATTTATTTCCAACAATGACTTGGTATGGTATCCCTATTAAATCCATCCTTGAAAATTTCACACCAGGGTTATCGTCTTTATCATCATAAAGTACATCAAAACCTGCGCTCAATAAGTTTTCATAAACATCATCAGAAATTGAAGTAATTTCATTGTCTTTCTGTTTTAGATTAATTATACCAATGTCGTATGGAGATATTGATTTTGGCCAAATAATTCCTTTTTCATCATTAGATGATTCAATTATCGCGCCAACTAATCTAGATATTCCAATTCCATAGGAACCCATATATACAGTTACCTTTTTTCCATCCATATTTAAAACATTCGCTTTCATAGCTTCTGAATATTTTGTACCAAAACTAAATATATGGCCCACTTCAATACCTTTAGATTTGGTTTGATTTTCATTTGAAACATTTTTATCAAAGTCATCTTGATTAAATTTATCATCAGAAACTGCGTATAAAGATTTATATGAGTTAACTAAACCTGATAAATCTTCTGAATAATCAATATTAAAAAGCTCATTTTCTTGCTTAAGTAATTTACTATCAAAATAAATATCAGACTCACCTGTTTTAGATATTATTATAAATTCATGAGATAAATCTCCACCTATTGGTCCTGTTTCTGCCGCCATCGGTATTGCTTTTAGTTCTAATCTTTGAAAAGTTTTTAAGTAACAAACAAAAAATTTATTATATGATATTTCACTTTGCAATTTATCAAGATCAAATGAATAAGCATCTTTCATTAAAAATTCTCTTCCTCTCATTACCCCAAACCTTGGTCTAAGCTCATCACGAAATTTCCATTGGATATGATATAGCAACTGGGGAAGCTCTTTATAAGATTTTATTGTTCGCCTAAAGATATCTGTTACTTGTTCTTCATTTGTTGGGCCATATAGCATTTCCCTATCGTGTCTATCATTAATTCTGAGCATTTCTTTTCCATAGTCTTCATACCTTCCACTTTCTTTCCATAAATCTGCAGGCTGAATCGTTGGCATTAAAATTTCATTTATACCTGCAGCGTCTTGCTCTTCTCTCACAATATTTTCAATCTTCTTTAAAACTCTTAAGCCTAATGGTAGCCATGAATAAATTCCTGAGCTCGATTGAGAAATCATACCAGCACGCATCATTAATTGATGTGAAACAATTTCAGCATCACTTGGAGATTCTTTCAAAACTGGCAGAAAGTAATTAGTTAATCTCATTTACATAAAAAGTATTCATAATAAACATTAAAAATCCATCATTGTTTAGAAGCAAGAAAACAACAAACCATAAGATAACAGAAATAATTGTAGTTATGATGAATTTTTTTAATAATTGTGGATTATTAGGAGCGCCACGATCATTTCCTTCATATTCAGAGATACTAGAAGCTTTATTATCAATGCTTATAGGCAATAAAATAAATAATATTAGCCACCAAATTATTAGAAAAAGAATAATTGAGCCTGTAAGTCCCAATTTAAGCTTCTTCTAATTCAATCATTGTCCCATTACAGCTTTTTGGATGAAGAAAGACTACAGGTTTTCCGTGTGCACCAATTTTAGGCTTACCAGTTCCAGTAATAGCTATTTCATGATCATTTAATTTTTTTACTGCATCATTTATATCTTCAACTTCAATACATATATGATGCATGCCACCTTTTGGATTCTTATTAATAAAGTTTTCTATAGGTGAACCTTCACCTAATTTTTCGAGTAATTCTATTTTAGTATTACCAAGATCTATAAATACAGTGGTTACACCATGATCAGGTTGCTCAACTGGATCTGAAACTTTAGCTCCAAAAATATTTTTATATTGTTCAGCAGCTTCTTTAATATTTGGAACTGCAATAGCAATGTGATTTAATTTTCCCAGCATATTAGATATGTATTATTTCTATATTGGTTAAAGGTTTTTTCTTTAATGATCTAAATATAGTATTTTTTGCTAAGCTTTCTAGTTTTTTGTGCATTTTTTTATCATTTGAGTTTATATTTTTTGGAGTATTAAAAAAATCATATATTTCTTCTTCTAAATTTATAATAAAATCTTCTTCATCATCATTATTACTAATTACACCATAAGTAGAAATAATTGGCGCTTTATGTAATTGTGATTTTTTATTTAAAATACAAGTTATATTCAATGATCCATTAAAATTCATTATTCGTCTTTCGTTCAAATGAAAACTATCACTATCAACTAGTCTATTACCATCTAAATATAGTCTACCTACTGTACATTGATCCATTACATAAGGTCTACCAGGAGCTAATTGTAAAATATCACCATTTGATACAAGTGTTGGATTTTCAACCTGTAGCTCCTTCGCTAGTTCATAATGTGACTTAAGATGTCTATGTTCACCGTGCACTGGTACTGAAATCTTAGGTTTTACATGATTATACATATCAATAACTTCATCACGACACGGATGACCAGATACATGTATATCCTCATCGTATTCAGTAATCACATCAGCTCCAAGTTCTGATAAGGTATTAAACATTGCGTATAGTTTTTTTTCATTTCCAGGAATAATTTTTGATGAGAATATCACAGTATCGCCCTGATTAATATCAACGTTAGGAAAATCTCTATTGGCAATTCTCATCATTGCTCCACGAGGTTCACCCTGACTACCTGTACATAAGTATAAAAGTTCACTCCCTTTTTTCTTTTTTGCTTCCTTTTCGTTTAGAATTATATTTACATTTTCTAATATTCCATTTTCCCTCGCGACAGATATCATTCTGTGCATTGATCTACCTAAAACAACAAGAAATCTATTGCTCTCTCTAGCGGCAACCGCAACAGATTCTAATCTTGCTACATTGGATGCGAATGAAGTTACAAATATTTTTGATTTAACATTTTTGACAACGTCAACTAGATTTTTTCTAACAGTAGATTCAGAGCCTGATCTACCAGCAGTTAATACATTTGTTGAGTCACAAACCATCGCCAATATCTCAGTATTATCATTTAGCAGGTTATTAAAATTAATCGGATTTCCTAACATTGGATCTTGATCAATTTTCCAATCTCCTGTGTGATAGATTGTTCCCAATGGAGTTTTAATAAAAAGTGAATTAGGCTCTGGTATTGAGTGAGTAAGTGTTGATAATTGTATTTCAAATGGTCCAATTTTAAAATTAGACTCCAAATCAACAATATTTAGATAATCGTCAATATTTATCCCACGTTCATCAAATTTAAGTTTGATAATTGATGCTGTAAAACTTGAAGCATATATTTTACACTCTAAGTCAGGCCATAAATATGCTAGTCCACCCACATGATCTTCATGTGCATGTGTAATAAAAATTCCATCTAAATCTTCTTTTCTTTCTTTTATAAAGCCGTGATCCGGCATAATCACATCAACGCCACCTAAAGTGTCATCTCCAAATGTTATGCCTACATCAACTATTAACCATTTCATGTCATCAATATGAGGGCCATATCCATAGCAATTCATATTCATGCCTATTTCACCAGTTCCACCTAATGGCAGAAAAACAATTTTATTTTTACTTTTTGTATTCATTATAAATAATATTTAATCCTTTTAATGTTAAGTCAGGTTCATAATGCTGTATTTGATATAAATCGCCTCTGAACATTCCTGACAGTCCGCCAGTTGCAACAATATTTGCATCTTTAAATCCATTTTGTTTTTTTAACCTATCTATTAATCCTCCAACTAAACTTACATAGCCCCAGTAAATTCCAGATTCAATTGCCGACGCAGTATCCTTCCCAATCAATTTTTCAACTTTTTTAATCTCTATTAATGGAAGTTTTGCCGTATTATAAGCAAGAGACTGAATTGAAAGATTTACTCCAGGGCATATTATTCCACCAATATATGAATCACTAGAATCAACAAGATCAAAAGTAGTGGCAGTTCCAAAATCAATAATTATTAAAGGACTATTGTATAGATTTAATCCCGCGTATGAATTAATCAAGCGGTCAACACCAACCTCATTAGGCTTATCTACATCAATTTTAATTAAATCACCCAGATATTCATTATCAATTTCAACTATATTTATCTCTTGATAATTTTTCATAAAATTTATTAGAGACAAAATCGTATCGGGAACTACACCAGAAATAAAACAGTCAACGCAATCATTTTCGATAAAATTATTTATCTTTTTACTGGTTTTACTGTCAACGATAGAAACATCTTTATCAAAAACTTTTGTCTCAATTCGAAGTTGTTCAACTAAACCTAAATTATTAAATTTACCAAATAATATATTTGTATTTCCAATATCTACTAGTATATGCATATTTTATTTTATAATTGAGATCTCGCCTGAATTAAATTTTTTAATCTTATTTTCTATTTTAAGTTCAATTTCGTAGTTGTCACCTAATCCTGCTATAGTTCCTATCTCAACAAGTCCAGAATGATTGAGCTCGACATCTTTATTCAATTTCCATAAATTTGACAAGGTATATTCTCTGAAACGATTAATTGATCCCTCATTGAAATAATTGAGATTTTCATGAATTTTTTCTCTCAATACATCAAAAAAATTCTCCAGTAGATTGTCTTTTTTTGATGTCAAATCATTAAGACAGACCGTCTGGTGACTAAGATTCTTTGGAGAGGATATAATATTGACCCCAATGCCAATAATTGAAAATTTATTATCACCACTTAACTGGTTTTCAATCAATACTCCTGATAATTTTGAATTTTCAAACAAAATATCATTTGGCCATTTTATTTTTAAAAGATTTTGATTTTCCAAAAACGAGCTAACTGACTGATGAACGGATACAGCAATCACACATGATAACATTGGAATAATGTTTAGTTTCCAAGATATATGGGTCAATAAAGTCGTAAATAGGTTTCCTTCATCAGAAACCCAGCTATTTTTATTTCTTCCTCTGCCCTTTGTTTGTGCTTTAGCTCTAAACCATATAGGATCACTAATTCCACCTAAAGTATTTAAATGATCTAGTGCAGCTGAATTTGTACTATCTATTTCATTAAATAACTTAACTTCAGCATTATTTATATTAATCATCTGAATTAAAAAAATGTCTTAGCCGCATAGTTTCCCATATTGAGTATTGGACTTGGATAAACAAAAAAGAGAATTACTATTCCTGATGATATAAAAAATAGTAAATTAAGAGAACTTGAATTAAATTCATCAAATTTTTCAGAAGGTTCATCAAAATATATAATCTTGACAATCCGTAAGTAATAGAACGCAGAAACTACGCTCGCTACAATCCCTACAACAGCTAATAAGTAGAAATCACTCTTAATCGCCGACATAAAAATATAAAATTTACCAAAAAACCCAGCTAGTGGTGGAATCCCTGCTAATGAGAACATACTGAGAGCGATTAATATTGCGTAAAATGGATTATGCTTATAAAGGCCAGAAAGATCATTGATATTTTCACAGTATTCATCTTTTCGTTTCATCATTAGAATAAATGAAAAAACAGAAAGGTTCATTACCAAGTATAAGATTAAATAAATTATAAGAGACTGGACACCCTCAAAATTAAAACAAGCCATTCCAATTAAAATATAACCTACGTGACCAATTGAGCTGTAGGCCATTAATCGCTTTATATTTGATTGTGCAATGGCAGCAAAGGCTGCAAAGATCATTGAAGCAATAGATAGGAAAATTATTATTTGTTGCCAATCGGCCGCTGTTTCACCGAATGAAGAATATAAAAACCTAAGAAATATTGCTACTGCTGCAATTTTTGGAGCTAATGCAAAAAAACCTGTGACAGGTGTTGGTGCGCCTTGATAAACATCTGGTGTCCACATATGAAATGGAACCGCAGAAATTTTAAAAGCTAATCCTGAACATACAAAAACAATACCTATTAGAAGTCCTAGACTATTTTTATCGTACGTAGCTGAAATTAAGTTAAAGTTTGTATTGCCTGTAAAACCATAAATGTAAGAGATTCCAAATAAAAGCAAACCAGATGAAAGAGCTCCAAGTATAAAGTATTTTATACCAGACTCTGAAGACTGCAGGCTATTTCTATTTAATGAAGCTAAGACATACAAGCTTAAGCTTTGCAATTCTAATCCTATAAACATTGACAATAAATCATTAGATGAAACCATTACCATCATACCGAGAGACGCAAAACTGATTAAAATTGGAAACTCGTATATATCGATGTTTATTTTTCTTCTTGATGGAGAAAACATTAACAAAGTAGAAGCTGAGCCTATAAGTATTAACATCTTTATTGTTTTTGAAAACTCATCATTCACAAAACTATTATTAAACCCAAATGAAGATGGTTGATAAAAAACAAGCACAGCTGCTAAAATAAGTATCGAGAAAGTGAGTAGGTTTATAATATTTACCCTTTTATAAAATAACCCTACCACCAATAAAAGAGTTGATGACAAAAAAAGAAATATTTCTGGCAATATAATAGTGAAAACACCCATCAATCCATCTTTCCATTTATTATTTCTAAAGTTAGTTGACTTGACGGCTCAATAATCTCTAAGACTGGTATGGGATAAATACCAATTAAAATTGTAAGCAATATTAATGGAGCAAAAATAACAATTTCTCGGGACGATAAATCTAAAATATCCTTTAGATCATCCTTTATTAATTGGCCAAAAATAATTTTTCGATATAGCCACAGAGAATAAGTGGCGGCTAAGACAACTCCCATTGTTGCAAAAACAGCAAAATAAGTATTTACAGAAAAAATAGATAGTAAAACTAAGAATTCACCAACAAAGCCACTAGTTCCTGGCAACCCAAGACTAGCAAGAATAAAAATCATGAATGAAAAGGAGTACAGTGGCATTCTATTAACTAGTCCGCCATATCTTTCTATTTCTCTAGTATGCATTCTATCATAAACCACGCCAACACATAAAAATAATGCCGCAGAAACAATTCCATGGCTAATCATTTGTATAATAGCACCTTCAATCCCTTGAATTGTGAAAGTAAATATACCCAATGTGACAAAGCCCATATGAGCAACGGATGAATATGCTATCAGCTTTTTCATATCTTCCTGAACAAGAGCAATCAATGATGTGAAAATAATAGCTATTATACTTAATGCATAAATCATAGGAGCAAAATAGTGAGATGCATCAGGAAACATTGTAATTGAGAAACGAATAAATCCATAGCCAGCTAATTTTAATAAGACACCAGCCAGTATTACTGATCCTGCAGTCGGTGCTTCAACGTGTGCATCAGGCAACCATGTATGAAATGGCCACATAGGTATCTTGACAACAAAGGATGCAAAAAAAGCAAGCCATAAAATAATCTGCGCATCATAGCTAAACTCATACTGTAATAAGATTGGTATGCTTGACGTTCCAACTTCCCAGTACATAAATATGACTGCCAAAAGCATGAAAACAGAACCTGCTAGGGTATAAAGAAAAAACTTAAATGTTGAATAAATTCTTCTTTCACCTCCCCAAATACCAATAATTAAGAACATTGGTATTAAGCCGCCTTCAAAGAAAAGGTAAAATAATATTAAATCCATTGATATGAAAACGCCAATCATGAAAGTTTCTAAAGCTAAAAAAGCGATAAGGTATTCTTTTATTGAAAATTTAATATTGTTGTAACTGGCTAATATACAGATTGGAACTAGGAAAGTTGTTAAGACAACAAATAATATTGAAATACCATCAACTCCCACATGATAACTAATGGTATCACCAAGCCAATAATATTTTTCTACAAATTGAAAATTGGGATCAACTTGATTAAAATTAAATAAGACAACTAGTGAGATGATAAAATTTAAAAAAGATACCCAAAGAGCAGTTTGCTTTAAATTGCCATCACTCTCTGAATTACTAGATATAAATGTTAAGAGCAAGATGCCTATAACAGGTAAGATTAATAAAATAGATAAGATGGGCAATTCATTCATTTAGATAACGAAAATAAAATAAGTAATTAGAAAAGATAAGCCAATTAAAATTGAAAATGCATAATGATAAATAAAGCCTGTTTGAATACTTCTTGCTTTTTCAGATATTTTTAAAACCATACTAGCGATACCATTAGGACCGAAGCCATCGATAAAGTAGTCATCAACTATTTTCCAGAAAAATTTACCAATACTCCTTGCAGGGATAACAAAAATATAATTATAAAGTTCATCAAAATACCATTTATTAAGTAAGAATTTATACAAAGGCTCATTTAAAGAGGCAACGGCAGCTGGTATTCTTGTATTCTTTAAGTACATGTACCAAGCGATAATAAAGCCAAGAATACCAAGCATTGCAGGGAGATAGTATATTAAGAAAGGTATATGGTGATGCTCATGATAATGAATGGCAATTGAATGACTCCAAAATTCAACGCTCGCTCCTCCAATGAAATATGACTTAAAAATATATCCAAAAGATAGGGCACCAATTGCAAGAATAAATAAAGGTATTAGCATTACATACGGTGACTCATGAACTTCTCTAAATTTCTGCTCTTCCATTCTGGTGTTTCCGTTGAATGTAAGGAACATCAACCTCCAAGAATAAAATGATGTCATGACAACGCCCAACGTTCCTAAAAAATATGCATAATTGGAAAACATGGCATCAGATAAGTATGCCGCTTCTATTATGGCATCCTTTGAATAAAATCCAGATGTGAATGGGAAACCCATCAAGGAAATAGTACCAATTACCATCATGGCGTGTGTTAATGGGGTAAAGATATATATTCCACCCATCTTTCTTATATCTTGTTCTTCATGAACAGAATGTATTACCGAACCAGCACCTAAAAAGAGCAATGCTTTGAAAAATGCATGAGTAAATAAATGGAACATCGCAGCACCGTAAGCGCCTAAACCTGCTGCAAAAAACATATAGCCCAATTGACTGCAAGTTGAGTATGCGATTACTCGCTTAATATCATTTTGAACTAGGCCAATTGTGGCAGCAAAAAAAGCTGTGGATGCGCCCACTAAAGTTACAAACGAGGAGGCTTCCACTGATAGATCAAAGAGAGGGGAACATCTAACTACTAAGAATACGCCAGCCGTGACCATCGTAGCGGCATGGATTAAAGCTGATACAGGGGTAGGTCCTTCCATTGCATCTGGTAACCATGTATGAAGGAATAATTGTGCTGATTTTCCCATGGCACCAATAAATAAAAGAAAGCAAATTAATGTAATTGCATTAATATCGTATCCAATGAAGTTAAAATTTGTTTCATCAAATTTATCTACATTTTCAAAAACAACTTGATAATCAATAGAACCAAAAACCATATAAATTGTAAAGATACCAAGAGCTAAACCAAAATCTCCTATACGATTAACAATGAATGCTTTAATTGCCGCTGCATTTGCAGAAGGTTTTTTGTACCAGTAGCCAATAAGAAGATATGATGCAAGACCAACACCCTCCCAACCAAAAAATAATTGTAAGAAATTATCTGCTGTAACAAGCATTATCATTGCAAATGTAAACAATGATAAATATCCCATAAATCTTGGTTTACTATCGTCATGAGACATATAGCCAATTGAATAGATATGAACTAGAGCTGAAACAGAAGTTATAACAACAAGCATTACTCTTGTTACGGCATCAATATACAAAGACCAGTTTACAGAAAGATCACCTGATGTGATCCAAGTAAATAAAGTAAACTTATATACTTGGGGGTCTGATAGATTAATAACAAATAAATAAAATGATAAAATCGCTGAAATTGTAATAAATAAAGACGTAACAGTTTGAGTGATACGATCTATTGTTTGGTCACTCTTAAAGAAAGAAAATAAACAAGAAATAATAAAACCAAAAAGAGGCAAAAGAACAATCGAGTGAATCATTATAGCATCATCCTTTCAAGCTATTGATTTTCTCAATTTCAATAGTTCCGGCATTTCTATTATAGATCACCAATATTGCTAAACCTATTGCGGCTTCAGCGGCAGCAACAGTTAAAACAAATAAAGAAATTATTTGTCCTGTAAGATCGCCTAAGAAATATGAAAAAGAAACTAGATTGATATTAACTGATAGAAGAATGATCTCGATTGACATTAATATAATTATTACGTTTTTTCTGTTGAGAAAAATACCAATAACACCGATGCTAAAAAGAAGTGCTGACAATATTAAAAACTGATTTAATTCAATCATTATATATCAACTCCTTCATTTGATTTAGGATCGACCATCGTTATGGTTGATTTATAATTACGATCTAATTGAGATTGGATTGACTGTCTTTTTACGCCCTCACGAGTCCTTAAAGTCAAGACAATTGAACCAATCATTGCAACAAGTAAAATAATGCCAGAAAGTTGAAAATATAAAATATAATCTGTGTATAGGATGGACCCAATAGCCTCTGTATTTGTTAAATTTTCAAATTTTATCATTGGATTAACTAAGATTTGTATATTTGAGAGATCAAATTTGGTATTAATGAGAACTATAATTAGTTCAGATATAAAAACCACACCAACAAAAAATCCAATTGGTAAATATTGAAGAATATTATTCTTATCGAGGCTTATTTTAAAATCTAACATCATAACAACAAATAAAAATAAAACTGCGACAGCTCCTACATAAACGATAATTAAAATCATTGCCAGAAACTCAGCATGTAAAATTATAAAAAGCCCTGCGCCATTAAAGAATGTCAAAATTAAAAATAATACTGAATGAACAGGATTTTTTGAGGTAATCACCATCAAAGAAGAAAGGAGAATAACAGTTGAAAATATATAAAATGATAACAAGGATGCTGTCATTTTCTATCTATACTCCGCATTTTTTTTTAGATTTTCGGCAATTGCGCTTTCCCACTTATCACCATTATCTAAGAGCTTTTCTTTTGTATAATAAAGTTCTTTTCTAGTTTCAGTGGAAAATTCAAAATTTGGTCCTTGAACAATTGCATCTACCGGACATGATTCTTCACATAAACCACAATAAATACATTTTACCATATCAATATCATATCTAGTTGTTCTTCTCGTTCCATCATCTCGAGGTTCAGATTCAATAGTTATGGCCTGAGCTGGACAAACTGCCTCACATAATTTGCATCCAATGCAACGTTCTTCACCACTTGGGTATCGCCTCAAAGCATGTTCTCCTCTAAACCTTGGGCTTAATTTTCCACGTTCGTAAGGGTAGTTTAATGTGGCTTTCTTTTTGAAGAAATATTTCTGCGCTAATATGTAAGCCTTAACAAAATCAATGAGCAGAAAAGATTTTATAAAATTAATAATTTTCATGAAAATACAGGAGCTAGATTGAAGAAAAATAAAACACTAGAGGTAACTACAACAGCTAATAATGAAAGTGGTAAAAATACTTTCCAACCAAGTCTCATTAATTGATCATATCGATACCGTGGAACAAAGGCTTTGACCATCGATATCATATAAAAAATTACCATCATCTTAACTAAAAACCATATAAAACCAGGTATGAGGTTGAATGGAGCTACATCAATTGGTGGATACCATCCGCCAAAGAACATGATGGTCATCATTGCACACATCAGCAAGATATTTATGTACTCACCTAGAAAAAAGAGAAGAAATGGCATGGCAGAATATTCTGTTTGATAGCCGGCTACAAGCTCGGATTCTGCTTCAGGTAAATCGAATGGTGGTCTGTTTGTTTCCGCAAGTGCTGAAATAAAAAAAACAACAAACATTGGGAACAATGGAATAAAAAACCAAATATTTTTTTGAGCATAAACAATTTCTGAGAGGTTTAGAGAACCAACGCACATTAATACTGTTACTATTACAAATCCTATAGATACCTCATATGAAACCATTTGAGCTGCAGATCGTAACGCTCCTAAAAAGGGGTATTTACTATTTGATGCCCAACCAGCCATCAGGATTCCATAAACACCTAAAGAGCTCATAGCAAATATATATAAAACTCCAACATTTATATCAGATAAAACAATATTTTCTTGAATAGGAATAACTGCCCAAGCTGCTATTGCTAACGTCGAAGTTAATATTGGTGCAATAAAATAAATAGTTTTATCAGATCCATCTGGAATAATGATTTCTTTAAATAAAAACTTTAATCCATCGGCTGGTATTTGAAATAAACCAAAAGGTCCAACTACATTTGGTCCCTTTCTTTTTTGAACAGCTGCCCATATTTTTCTATCCGCAAATAAAACGATGACTACGCCTAAAAGCAATGGAACAAAAATAAGGAGGCAGAGACCAACAATAAAAAATAAATGAAGAAGGTTCTCAGAAATGAGAGCTATCATATAGCTTTTCCATTTCTTAACTCTTTACGAATTTGACTACATTCGGCCATAGTCTTAGATAATCTTGATATTGAGTCAGTTAAATAAAAATCTTTAATCAATGATCCAATTTCTTTATTATCAAATGAGATTTTTGAAGCTTTGTTTGCAAGCAATCTTTTATAAGGCCTATCAGTAGATACTTGATTAAATAAATCTGGATATTGATTTTTAATTTTTTTACGAACATCATCCAATGTCACAAAACCCCAATTCAAATTAAGCATTTCACTAATTTGATTAATAATTTTCCAATCAGTTTTTGCCTCACTTGGTGGAAAACTTGCTTGATAGGCATATTGAAGTCTGCCTTCAGTATTAATATAAATTGCATCTTTTTCGGTGTAAGCTGCAGAAGGAAGAATTAAGTCTGCATTACTTGCGCCTCTATCACCATGTGAGCCCATATAAATAATTTTTGTGTTTTGAAATTTACTATAATCAATCTCATCCGCCCCAAATGAAAATAAAAGTTTTAAAGACCCACTCTCTGCATCTGTATATATATCTTTTAGTGATCTGTTAGATTGATAACAGCCCATATCTAACGCACCAATTCTTGACGCTGATAATTGAAGAGTATTTACACCGTTCCATGAGGAATCTATAAAAGAATATTGATGAACAATATCTTCTATTAGTGAATAAGCATTAAGACTATCATCACGATTTAATACTGATTGACCAATAATAATCATTGGCTTTTTTGCTTTGCCTAGAGTCTTACAAAAATTATTTTCACCATCAGAAATAGATTTTAAGATATTCAGGTCATTTCCTAAATGTTTATAATCAAAAGTAAGGTCAAATTTTTCACCAATCAATCCAATAGGAATATTATTATTCAATAAGTGCTTTCGTATTCGAGTATTTATTATTGGAGCTTCTTCTCTGACATTGCTACCGATTATTAATATACAGTCACTTTCCTCAATTCCATTAATTGTTGAATTAAATAGATATTGAGAACGATCTGAATATGGAAGCCTCACCCCTTCTTGCCTACATTCAATTTTTTTAATATTTAATGACTCTGAAAGTTGTTTAATTAAATATGATGTTTCAAGATCAATGAAATCTCCCACAAGAAAAGCAATTTCATCAGGTTTGTGATTTTTCATAAATGACAAACACTCATTTAACGCATTATCCCAATCAGTGGCGTTCAGATTTTTATCATGTCTTACATAAGGGGTATCTAGCCTCTGATTCAGTAAACCATCACAAGCATATCTGGATTTATCAGAGATCCATTCTTCATTAATGTCTTCATTCAACCGTGGAAGTATTCGCTTAACTTTCCATCCATAAGTATCAACTCTTATATTTGAGCCCACTGCATCCATGACATCGATTGTTTCAGTTTTTTTTAGTTCCCAAGGTCTTGCTTCAAATTGATAAGGTTTTGATGTTAGTGCTCCCACAGGACAGAGATCAATAACGTTTGCTGACATTTCAGAGTCAATCGACTTTTCGAGATAGGTAGTAATTTCCATATTCTCACCACGATTTACCGCACCTATTTCTTCAACACCAGCAACTTCCTCTGAAAACCGAATGCATCTGGTACAATGAATGCATCGTGTCATATATGTTTTGATCAAAGGACCCATATATTTTTCCTCGACTGAACGTTTGTTTAAATCGAATCTTGATTTACCTGAGCCATAAGCAACAGTTTGGTCTTGTAGATCACACTCTCCACCTTGATCACATACGGGACAATCTAAAGGGTGATTGATTAACAAAAACTCCATAACACCTTCTCTAGCTTTTTTTACTTTTTGTGTATTGGTATGAATTGACATTCCCTCATTTACCGGCATAGCACAAGATGCTACAGGCTTGGGGGATCCTTCTACATCGACAAGACACATTCGACAATTTCCCGCAATAGACAAGCGATCATGGTAACAGAATCTAGGTATCTCTTTCCCAGCCTCCTCGCACGCTTGAAGTATTGTCATATCATCACGAACTTCTATTTCTGTTCCATCAACTTTTACTTTTGCCATTACGCTGCTCTAATTTTTTTTATTAACTGCTCTTCTATTTCATCTCTAAAATGTCTGAATAAACCTTGAATTGGCCATGCTGCAGCATCACCTAGTGCGCAAATCGTATGACCTTCAACCTGCTTTGTAACATCTAGTAATCGATCAATTTCACCGGGGCTGGCTTCACCTGCTGCAATTTTTTCCATCATCCTCCACATCCATCCAGTGCCCTCTCTACAAGGAGTACATTGACCACAACTTTCATGCTTATAAAATCTAGATATTCGAGCTATTGCTTTTACAAGATCTGTTGATTGATCCATAACAATCACAGCTGCTGTTCCTAAGCCACTCTTTACAGAAGACAGCGAGTCAAAATCCATCGAAATATTGTCACAAACTGACTTTGGTATCATTGGAACTGAGGATCCACCTGGAATAATAGCTTTTAAATTATTCCAACCACCTCTCACGCCCCCAGCATGCTTTTCTATAAGCTCTTTTAAAGGTATGCCCATTTCTTCTTCAATATTACACGGAGTATTTACGTGTCCTGATATACAGAAGACTTTCGTACCGGTATTTTTAGTTTTCCCAAGAGAACTAAACCAAGATCCACCTCTGCGTAATATTGTTGGTACAACGGCTATCGTTTCAACATTGTTAACTGTTGTCGGTGACCCATATAAGCCTTTATTAGCTGGGAAAGGAGGCTTAAGCCTTGGTTGGCCTTTTTTCCCTTCAAGACTTTCAAGGAGAGCTGTTTCTTCACCACAAATATACGCTCCAGCTCCTCTATGGAGATAAATATTAAAATCCCATCCTGAGTTGCACGCGTTCTTTCCAATAAGACCAGCCTCATATGCCTCATCAATTGCTTTTTGTAAGACAATACTCTCGTTGAAATATTCACCTCGAATATAAATATAACAATCGTGTGAATTCATTGCAAAACCAGCCAGTAGACATCCTTCAAGAAGTTTATGAGGTTCGTTTCTAATCATATCTCTATCTTTACAGGTACCAGGTTCTGACTCATCAGCATTCACAACTAAATAATTATTTTTGTTTGCGTCCTTTGGCATGAAAGACCATTTTAAACCCGTAGGAAAACCTGCACCACCTCGACCACGTAGCTCAGATTTTTTTACTTCGTCTATTATCCAATCTGATCCTTTTTTAATAAAATTACTGGTCTGATCCCAATCTCCTCGAGACCGAGCTTCTCTAAGAGAATAAGATTGATCCCCAAACAAATTAGTAAAAATTTTATCTTTAGCTTTTAACATATTCCTCCGCTCTTGAACCTTTGCGCCCTGTTTGAGACCCTATAGGAGATGGATTTCCATCAATAAATGACTGCAATACATTTTTTGTGTTTTCATAGTTTAAGTCTTCATAAAAATCATCATTGATTTGAACTAAGGGTGCATTAACGCATGCTCCCAAACACTCCACTTCCATCCATGAAAATAATCCATCATTAGATAATTCATTTTGTTTTTCGGAAATAGTCTCTTTACATGCTTTTACCACTTCGTCGGAACCTTTTAACCAACAAGGTGTAGTAGTACATACTTGAACAAAGTATTTTCCGACTGGCGTTGTATAATACATTGAATAAAATGTAACTATTTCATAAACTTTTATGTAAGGCATCTCAAGATGTGAAGCCACATGCTCAATAGCTGACTTGCTAAGCCAGCCACCATTTTGTCTCTGAGCAATATCTAGCAAAGCCATCACGGCACTTTGTTTTCGGTCTTCAGGATATTTACTGAGAGCAAACTTTACTTTATCTAAACTTTCAGCATTAAATAAAAATGTTTCAGTCATCTATCTATCAACTTCCCCAAACACAATTGCTAGAGAACCTAGTATCGCTGGGACATCTGCTAGTAAATGTCCTTTTGATAATAAATTGAATGCTTGTAAATGAGCAAATCCAGGAGCTCTAATTTTGCATCGATAAGGTCTGCTTGTATTATCTGAAATTAAATATACTCCAAACTCTCCCTTTGGAGCCTCTACAGCTGAATAAATTTCACCTTCAGGAACATGAAAGCCTTCAGTAAAAAATTTAAAGTGATGAATAATAGCTTCCATTGACTCTTTCATCTCAGCCCGTTTTGGGGGAGCTATTTTAGTATCTCTATTAATGACTTCTCCACTAGGCATGTTGTTAATGCACTGCGTCATAATCTTTACACTTTCTCTCATCTCATCCATTTGACATAAATAGCGATCATAACAATCACCATTTTTTCCAATTGGAACTTTAAAATCAAAGTCTTCATAAGAGTCATAAGGTTGAGATCGTCTTAAATCCCATGGCACTCCAGATGCCCTAAGCACAAAACCACTAAAACCGTTATCAACAGCTTCTTCTTTTGAGATTTTGCCAATATCAACATTACGCTGCTTGAATATTCTATTTTCGGTAAGCAGTGTTTCCATATCATCAACAACTTTAGGAAATGATATACAGAAATCATTTATCTTTTCTAGGAGTCCTTCTGGTAAGTCTTGATGAACACCTCCGGCTCTAAAATAATTTGCATGAAAACGAGAACCAGAGACTTCTTCATAAAAATCTAGAAGCTTTTCTCTTTCATCAAACCCCCAGGTAATAGGTGTCATTGCACCAACGTCCATGGCTGTTGTCGTTACATTTAATAAATGACTTAAAAGACGCCCAATCTCAGAAAAAAGAACTCTAATGTACTGACCTCTTTTGGGAACATCTACCTTCATTAACTTTTCAATTGCCAGAGCAAATGCATGCTCTTGGTTCATTGGCGCTACATAATCAAGACGATCAAAATATGGGATAGCTTGTAAATAAGTTTTGGTTTCAATTAGCTTTTCAGTGCCACGGTGTAAAAGACCGATATGAGGATCAGCTCTTTCAACAACTTCTCCATCGAGGTCAAGAATTAATCTTAGAACTCCGTGAGCAGCTGGATGAACAGGGCCAAAATTTACAGTTACTGTTTTACTTTCCGCCATTGCGGTCCTGCTCCTCTTCTTTGTACTTAGTTCCTTCCCAAGGACTTTGAATATCAAAATGACGATAGTCTTGTTGTAGCTTTACAGGCTCATATACAATCTTCTTTTCAATTTCATTGTATCGAACTTCAACATTACCGCTCAAAGGGAAATCTTTTCTTAATGGATAACCTTCAAAACCATAGTCGGTAAGAATTCTCCTCAGATCTGGATGATCATTGAATTGGATTCCGTACATATCAAAAGCTTCTCTTTCAAACCAATTTGCACATGGGAATACAGACGTAAGACTATCTATTGATGAACCTTCATCAATGTATACCTTAACTCGAGCTCTTAAATTATTTTTAAAACTTAATAAATGGTATACAACTTCAAACCTATTTTCTCTATCAGGATAATCAACGCCAGCAATATCTGTTAACTGTCGAAATTGACACTTTGAGCTATCTTTTAAAAACTGAAAGGTTGTAATTATCTGTCTTGACTCAATAATAATCTCAATTTGATTATTGATAACTTTAACATCAATAGGATTTATTTTTTCACTAATAGTCTGAACGACTAAATCAATAGGACTGCTCATAAACTTATCTAACTATGTTGCCTTCTCTACGTATTTTCTTTTGAAGTTGCAATATTCCATACATTAATGCCTCAGCTGTTGGTGGACATCCTGGAACATAAATATCAATTGGAACTATGCGATCACTTCCCCTTACAACTGAATATGAATAGTGGTAATACCCTCCACCATTAGCACAGCTTCCCATTGAAATTACATAACGAGGCTCAGCCATTTGGTCATAAGCTTTTCTTAGCGCAGGAGCCATCTTGTTAGTTAATGTTCCTGCAATAATCATAACATCAGCATGTCTAGGTGAAGCTCTTGGTGCTGCACCCATTCTCTCAACATCATATCGTGGTGTTCCAACGTGCATCATTTCAACGGCACAACATGCAAGTCCAAACGTCATCCAATGCAATGAACCTGTTCTGGCCCAATTTATTAAGTTGTTTACGTTTGTTACAATAAAACCTTTATCTGAATATCGTTGTTTCAGATCTTCTAATTCTTGAGATCCAATCTCTGGTGTTGCAGCTATTGCCATTCAAGTGCCCCTTTCTTCCATTCGTATATAAAACCAATGGTTAAGACACCTAAGAAAAACATCATAGAGAAAAATCCAAGTAATCCTAGATTTCCAAAGGTAATTGCCCAGGGAAACAAAAAGGTGACCTCAAGATCAAAAATAATAAATAGCAAAGTCACGAGATAAAATCGAATATCGAATTTCATTCTAGAATCTCCAAATTGAGGAAATCCACTTTCAAAGGCATCGCTCTTTTCAGGATCAGGATTTCTTTTGGCAACAAGAAAATTTGCTAATATAAACAAACAACTAATAACCAGTGCAACAATTAGAAAAATTGCTAATGGAAGGTACTCAGCTAATATAAAGTTCATAATCCTAAAGAGCTTTTAAACAATATATACACTTAAAAAAGTAAAAAAAAACAACGATATGCCTATTCAGATACGATTATTTGTGTATCATTTTAATGTAAAAATAAGATTAATGAATTCAATTGGATGTGACAAAATAACATAATTTAAATTTAATTTAATAAATAAATTCAATAAGTTAATAAGTAAATTGGAGATGCTACATGAGTAATGACCTTAAACTTCTGGTTGATAACCTACATTTTTCAGAAGGGCCACGCTGGCATGATGGAAGGTTTTGGTACTCAGATTTCTATCAAAAAGCTGTTTTTTGTGTTGATGAGTCGGGAAGTGTTGAAAAAGTAGTTGATATACCAAACCAACCATCAGGTCTTGGATGGCTTCCAAACAATGATTTACTCATAGTGTCAATGCATGACCAAAAATTAATGAAATATAGCAATGGACAATTAACAGTCCATTCTGACTTATCACATCTTACACAATTCACCTGTAATGATATGGTCGTAGATAGAGATGGCCATGCCTACATTGGAAATTTTGGAACAACGCAACATAATGTAAATGTAAAACCAACTTGCTTAATTCATGTAACACCAGACGGTGTTGCGGATATTGCTGCAGAAAACTTAGAATTTCCAAATGGAACTGTAATTACACCTGATGGAAAGAGAATGATTTTAGGTGAAACCTATGCTGGTCGCTTAACTTCATTTGATATTAGCAATGACAAGTCGCTTTCGAATAGAAAAGTATGGGCTCAAATGATGCCGTTACCCGTTTATTATTTTTCAAAAATTCAACGATTCTTTGGTGTAAGGGCAAAAGAGTCAACTTACAAAGTACGTGTCCCCGATGGAATTTGCTTAGACGAACAAATGGGCATATGGGTAGCTTCCCCTACTTCTACTGAAGTATTTCGAGTTGAAGAGGGAGGAAAAATTACAGACTCAATTCAAACACCCAACAGAGCATTCGCATGCATGTTGGGAGGACAAGATCGAAAGACCTTATACATTTCTACTGCTCAAGAATCTACTCCGGAAGTTGCTAGTCAAAATAAATTTGGAAAAATATACACAACACGCGTTGATATTCCTGGTGCTGGTTGGCCGGCATAAATGTACAAAGTTTATGGACGCCCATTTGCTGGATCACTTATAGCTGAGTTCTTACTTAACGAAGCTGATGCTAATTACGAATTCATAAAAGTTGACTACGAAAGTTCAAAAAAAGATGATTTCTTAAAAAAAAGCCCAATGGGAAAAATACCTGTTTTGGAATGTCCAGACGGTCGTCTTGTTTTTGAAACAACTGCAATTGTAGCGCACATAGTTGAAACAAAAAATATACTTATACCAAAAATTACTACGCCACAACGTGATCTCTACAATCAATCAATGTCAGTCATGTCGACTAGTATTTATCAGAATTATCATCACCAAAATCATAGTTATTATTATGTCTCAGAAGAAAATTATGATGACTTAAGAAATAGAGCCGCTGAAAGACAATTTACGATCTATAATTATATTGAAACAATTCTTAATCCATACCTTTGTGGCAGAGAACTTACTGCCGCTGATTTTTATTTATATATGATTGCAACATGGGATCATGATCGAAAAAAACTATTTACTAATAGGCCAAAATTATCAGCTCTTATAAAAGGACTAAGCGAGAGACCATCAATAAAAACCGTTATTTCAAGTCATTCTAATAGCAGTTAAATTAAAATTTATATTCTAGTGATAACGATAAGGAGTATGAAGAGTATTTATCTGAGGACTTCTCTGCAGAAATTGCTACATCTGAACTAAGAGTGTTATCAGTATTTGTGCTTGTCAGCATGGAGTTTAATCTGAGGGTTGCCCTTCCCTTGAAATCAAAGCTTGGATCAAGCCTGCTGACATACACTTTATCAGGATTAGCTAGATAATTTACAAAAACATTTGATCTTCTTGTTAGATTTTCTTCAAACGATAAATCAAAGACCGGAACAAGAGATAGTTTATAAACTTTTTTATCTAAATTAATCTCGTTCATGCTTCTTATATCTGTTCCAAAGACAAATGACGATGTACTCACTGCTTGTGCATCCACATGCAAAGCCTCAACTCCTGGACTTTCATCATAAGCGCCCAATTCAATCTGACCAAAACTAAATCGACCATACGGATTAAAACTAAGATTATTGTAATTAATGATCTTATTAAATCCTAACGAAGTATTATAATAATGGCCCGTACGATAGAATGTGTGAGTAGTCGAAGTTCCATTTGCAAATCGTGAGCCATCTATTTCAATGTCTCCATAAGTAAGAATTAAATCAACGTACTCATTATTATCAAGAGCTATATTGTGATAGCTTGAAACTGATAACGAGTCTGAATAAACTTTACTTCTTTCAAACTGAACTGTGTTTTCTCCTCTAGATTCATGAATACCAAACCCTAACAAATAATCGTTAGAAATTTGTCTATCAAATCCAAAAGATAAGTCTTTTATTTTTGTCTTACTACCTAATTTTGTTCCTTCTGTCTCTACATCACCATAACTAACTGTTCCTGATGTCCAAATACTCCATTGAAGAATAGGATCGTATGCAAAGTTTACTTTGCTCCCAAAGATATCTACAAATTTTAAAAGATCTTCATTAGATCCATTGTAACTAAGTTTTATTCCCTGATGAGATCGATTTCCACTGTTTCTTATAAATGAGAGACGTCCAAGAACTGTATCTCTTGTCTGTATCATTGCTACCTCTGTTGGTCCAGCTTGCTCTTTCAACACAGACTCGCTTTCGGCATCTTCAAATGGTGAGGCTAAGTACAACCAATCAAAAATAGCTTCTTCATTAATGTTGCCTACTGCGTCAGTAAACTTCCCACTCTCAACTTTAATTTGTTTTTGACCATTGCCACTTGGAGTAAATGTTGCTGTGTAACTTGTTCCACTGCCACTAAAACTTGAAATTGTTCCACCAGTAGTGACAATATCATCAACAGTGAAATCTGTCGCAGTTTCACTTAGAGTAAATGTTAAAGATAAAGAAGTGTCGTCTGATACTGATGAGTTATTAACTTCTGAAGACGTAATAGACACAGATGGACGAGTTCCGTCATAAGTCCAAACAAACCGTGTTGCTGCCGTACTGAAATTACCACTTGAGTCTGTAAAGACTCCTGCCTCAACATCGATATAAACATAACCATCGGCATTTGGTGTTACTGTTACTGTATATGAAGTACCACTTCCACTAAAATTAGATAACGTTCCACCATCAATTTTTATATCATTTATAGTGAAATTAGATGTTGTTTCACTTGTAGAGAAGGCAACGGAAATTGTTGTGTCATTTGATGCCGAGCCACTTGATACAGTGGATGATGATATTGTGATCGATGGACTAGTACTGTCATATGTCCAATTAAATTGTGATGCGGCAGCACTATTGTTTCCAGCTATATCAGTGAATGAACCAGCGTTTACATCTATTGTTGTTGCGCCATCTCCTGATGGCTTAAATCGTGCGGAATAAGTTGTTCCAGAACCAATAAAGCTGGATAGAGTTCCTCCGCTTAGACTGATATCACCCGCTACAAAGTTTGTGGAGGATTCTGAAAGAGTAAATGTCAATACAATTGAAACATCGTTGCTTGTATCACCATCATTTACTGTTGAAGATGTAATCGTTATCGTTGGAGCAACGGAGTCATATGTCCAGTTGAATTGAGATGCTGCAATATTATTGTTCGCACCATCAGTAAACGTACCTGCGCTTACATCAACTGTTGTTGCACCATTACTGGATGGAGTCAAGGTGGCTGTATATGATGCGCCACTACCACTAAAGTTTGAAATTGTTCCTCCACTTACTGTTATATCTCCCTCAGCAAAATTACTTACTGACTCAGAGATAGAAAATACCAGTCCGATAGAGCTATCATTAGTCACTGATCCATCTGTTACTCCACTAGTTGATGACGAAATCGCAATTAGTGGGGCGGTTCCATCATAAGACCATGTAAACGTGTTTGATACAGTATTATTGAATCCTGCTGCGTCTGTAAATTTATTAGCAGCAACTGTAACTGATGTCTGAGAAGATGAAATTGCAGTTAATATCGCTGAATAATTTGCCCCACTGCCTGTAAAGTTTGATACTTGTGCATTTGCTATTGTTAAGTCATCAAGTCCAAAATCAGTGGAAGACTCACTTAGTGTAAATGTTAAATTGATCGATGTATCAGTAGTTGTTGATCCACTTGAAACTGTTGATGAACTAATTGTTATTGATGGAGGCGTTGTGTCGTACAACCAATTAAATTGATTTGCCTCAGTGTTATTATTGCCAGCTTCATCAGTGAATGCTCCTGCATTGACATCAATGGAAGTGGCTCCTTGTCCAGAAGGTGTGAATGTTGCTGAATAAGATGTTCCACTTCCACTAAAGTTTGATATTGACCCTCCACTAACAGTGATGTCACTAGATACAAAGTTTGTTGTGATTTCAGAAGTAGTAAATGTCAAAGCAATAGAACTGTCCTGTGAAGCATCACCATCACTCACAGTTGAGGACTCAATAATTACTGAGGGTGCAACTTTATCAGATATGAAGTAAACATACCCAATACCCTCCCAAAGTGTACCTGTGTTCGTGAATGAATAGGCTGAAGCATTATTGCCTGCTAAATCAGTTCCAAATTGATAACTGTAAGCATTTACATATTCGTCATTGGATGATGTATTGGTTGGAGTAAGTGTATAACTGTAAGTTGTTCCACTTCCAGAAAAATTTGAAACATCAGCATTCATAGTATCAATATCACTTATCTCAGCATCTATAATTTCTTCACCAAATACTAACTCTACATTGATAGAAGATGCATTTGATCTTCGTATACCAATATCGTTTTGATAATCTGCCCGATAAAACGTATTTGGCGTTGATGTTGCTGATTGAACTTCAGGTTGAGTTCGATCACTAGTGTAATTAAATTCAAGTGTGGCAAAGTTAGTGTTTCCAACTGAGTCGGTAAATAAATCTTCTGCAACACTAATTGCTTTTACCCCATCGCGTAAATTGCTATGGCTTTCAGCCGACGGGTGAAAACGTGCTGTATACGTGTCTCCACTTCCAGAAAAATGTGATATTGATCCGTTTGCAGTGACAGATATATCATTCGCCGTAAAACCAACAATATCTTCTGTTGCTTTAAAGGTAAGATTGATCCATCTACTATTTGTAATACCTCCATCTTCTAAATCAGCTAATGTACCTCTTCGAGGGCCTCCATACCACCACCCGTATACATAGCGTTGTGCTGTTATTGTCATGATTGGCTTTTCACCATCATAAGTCCAATTAAACTGAGTTGCAGCCGCTGAATTAGAATTGCCAGCACTATCAGTAAACTTACTAGTTCCGATATCAATTGTCGTATCAATAAGTAGAACTGTTGGTGTAAAGTTTGCTGTGTACGTAGTTCCGCTTCCAGTAAAATCTGAAATAACACCTCCGCTAACTGTTAAATCATCCTGTACAAAATCTGAAACGCTTTCACTGAATGTGAACGTCAACGCGATATAACCATCATTTGATGCCACTCCATCACTAACTGTCGATGAATTAATTGCAACCGTTGGTGCTTTTGTATCGATTACATAATTTGATGAAGAATAAGTCGAAGTCATTGCATTACCGTCACTGTCCGTAAAAGATGTATCAATGACTAAAGCATTAGAAGAAGCTTCAGTGTCAGAAGTTGGAGTAAATGTTCCTGTCCAAGTGATATTGTTACTCGTTGAAAGTGTTGAAAGTGATCCATTTGGCATTGAAACATCAGCATTAGCAAAGCCAGTTACTGATTCTGAAAAAACAATTGTAACTGAAGACGTTTCTCCAATTTTCATCGCCGCATCACCAAATGATACTGAAGACACAGTGGGTCGAATTGTAGTTACAGAATAATTAGCGGTTGTTGATGATGAGGATGGAGCGTTGCCCGCAGTATCGGTATATGAAGTTGCTAATGTTAAAATATTTGATGTATCATCCGTACTTGATGTAGGCGTAAATATTCCTGTCCAAGTAATGTTATCACTTGATGACATTGTTGTAAGCGATCCATTTTGAACAGTGATATCATCACCACTACTAAAACTACTAACCGCTTCAGAAAAAACAAGAGTCACTGTCGTGGTTTCACCTGCATCCAAATCAGTATCCGCAAGAACAAAACTGCTTACAGAAGGTCTTATAGTTTCTACAGAATAATTTTCAGTAGTTGCAGAAGGCCCTGTATTGCCACCTAAGTCTGTATAGGTTGTTGCCAAAGATAATATGTTTGATGAATCTTCAACACTTGATGAGGGTGTTAATGTTCCAGTCCAAGTAATGTTATCACTAGTTGACATTGTTGTAAGAGATCCATTTTGAACAGTGATATCATCACCACTACTAAATCCTATAACCGCCTCAGAAAATACCAATGTTACAGTGGCTGTATCTCCTACTTTTAATACTGTATCTGATAATGTAAAACTTGATACAGTGACTGCTGTATTATCATATGTCCAATTAAATTGAGAAGCAGCAGAATTATTATTTCCAGCATTATCTGTAAACTTACTTGCTTCTACATCTATTGTTGTTGAGCCTTCGCCAGAAGGTGTAAACGTCGCGGTGTAAACTGTAGAGCTTGATGCTGAAAAATTTGATAAAGACCCGCCTGATACACTGATGTCGCCAACAGCAAAATTACTTGTAGCTTCACTTGAAGTAAATGTTAAAGCAATTGAGCTATCGTTTGACGTGTCACCATCTGAAACCGTTGATGATGTAATCGCCATTGTTGGAGAAGTACTGTCATACGTCCAATTAAATTGGGATGCAGCAGTATTGCCATTTGAGGCTCCGTCTGTAAACACTCCTGCATTAACGTCAACCGTTGTAGTTCCATCACTACTTGGCGTAAAAGTTGCGGTATAAACTGTAGAGCTTGATGCTGAAAAATTTGATAAAGACCCGCCTGATACACTGATGTCGCCAACAGCAAAATTACTTGTAGCTTCACTTGAAGTAAATGTTAAAGCAATTGAGCTATCGTTTGACGTGTCACCATCTGACACTGTTGATGATGTAATAGCCATTGTTGGACTTGTTACATCGCCATCAAATCTTGAGGCAGGAACAATTGAGTAGGATGTCCCTCCAGATGTATCTTCATAAAGTTTTAATACTGCGCCACCACCATTCTCATAATAATACACAGTTATTGAGTAAGCTTGGCCCCCAACTCCAGTCCATAATCCTGAGACATTATAATTTGATGGTCCTTGATCATGCCAATCGTCTAAAACAGTGGTTCCATCTATAATGACTTTAATTCCATCATCTACTCTTGCAGCAAATCTAATAGATGAAGAAACACCTGAGTCACCAGGGTGTGCATAAGTACCAGTAAATTTTACAATAACATCGTCTGATCGCCCTGAATCTAAAACTTGTCCATTCCCCCAATCGTAATTCAAATCAGAAACAGTCCCAGATGATTGGACAGATGTATTATCTGGTGGATTAAAGTTAGGAGAGCCACCTCCTGAAGCACTTATAAAAGACTCATATGCTAGGTCCGCATATACGCTACTAGTTGAAATAAATATAAATAAAAAGACTAAAAATTTCTGCACAGCCAACATAAAGGCGAACATAACACTCAATGAAGTATTTTTATACATAGTAATTAGTACTAATTACTATTTAAAGTAATCTCTTTTTTACATTTTTTATGAGAAGTCTTAAAGAATTTACTAATACTTTTTTTTCAAAGGTAGTTGTGAATTTAACCATCCTTTATTACCTTCAAATCCATCAACAACATTAATGCATTTATAATCCTCATGACTCAACATATCGGATGCCAAGGCGGATCGAACACCAGATTTACAAATAAATGCTATTTCAAACTCCTTTTCAATATTAAGACTAAGAATATCATTTACAAAATTACCATTTAAGGATCCTTCATTGTTTTTTATTGATACAAAATATGTCTTAAGACCAATTTGATCACCGTCTGGTTTGCCGACTGTCTCCCACTCTCGTTCAGTTCGAACATCAATTAAGATACATCTGCTATTATTACTATACTCAATTAGTTCATTTGGTGTCATCTCTTTCATTATATTTTCCTCATTGTTGCTCTATAAAGTCGTCTAGGGAAACTTCCTTCTTCAAAAGTACTCATATCGAGTAATTCAAAGCCTCTCAACAATTTTTTAATTCTTTCCTTGGAAAAGAAATGAACAATAAATCCATTGCTTTCATATAAATCTTCTCCTCGATGGATTCCATTTTGATAGTCTCCATCTTCTATATTTCTAACAGTAAATACATTTAACCCACCCTGTTTAAGAACTCTATGAACTTCATTATTTAAATTCTCTATTTCTTCAAAAGTGAGAGCCATACAATATAACATATGGGAATAGCACCCATCGATGCTATTATCTTCGAAAGGAAGTCTTTCTCTAACATCGCAAAGCTGAGCGTTTACTCTATTTAGTAATTCAAACTCAGACACTTTTTCGCTAATTTTATTTATACCTGAGGGACTATAATCTAATGCATGAACATAGATATCGTTTTTTGCAAATAAAAATGAGTCTCTTCCCTGGCCGGCGCCAAGTTCAATCATATTTTTTACATTATTTTTTTTAAAAATTTCTAGAGTATAGCTAGCGGGGTCGCTTGAACTTATACCAAACATCTCAGGCTTATTTGAGAAATTATTTTCCCAATGCTGAGATTGTTTGTTTAAAAGATCCTTGTCCAAATTATTTTGATGGATCAGGAACTTTTCTTAAATAAGGCTTTACTGTTTCCCATCCATCAGGATAGATTTCTTTTGCCTGTTCGTCTTTAACAGCTGGAAGAATTACGACATCCTCACCTTTTTGCCAGTTTGCAGGTGTAGCAACTTTATGATTTGCTGTCAGTTGCATTGAGTCAATAGCTCTCAAGATTTCATTAAAATTTCGTCCTGTTGCCATTGGATAAGTTAAAAATAATCCAATTCTTTTATCAGGTCTAATAACGAATACCGTTCTCACTGTCTCATTATCAACTGCGGTACGACCCATTGAAGATTCTCCTGCATCTCCTTCAAGCATATTGAATAATTTTGCAATTTTTAAATCTTCATCAGCTATGATTGGATAGTTCGGCTTAATACCAGCAACATCTTCGATATCGTTTAGCCAATTTTTATGGTCTTCAACTCCATCAACACTTAAACCAATAACTTTCACATTTCTTGCATCAAAATCTCTTTTCATGTGAGCTAATGAGCCAAGTTCAGTTGTACAAACAGGTGTGAAATCTTTTGGATGAGAAAATAATACACCCCAACTGTCTCCAAGCCATTCGTGAAACGATATGTCGCCTTCTGATGTTTTAGCTTCAAAGTCAGGGCACATACTATTTATTTTTAACATATTCTAACTCCTCTTATTGTTTAGAATTATTGTAATCTACAAGTTTATATTTTAAAAGTATTCAAGTTCAATATCAGGAATTAAAATCAAGTATTTTTTGGTTATTTTCATGGAATATTATACTTAAATATTCAGAGTATCCATTTAAGTCTTAAAAATTGAAAAATTGTTTTAATTTATCGAATATTAAGTAGTCTTTAGTAATGATTTTTGAACAATTATTTGACGATAAATCATCTACATATACCTACATCATTTCAAGTGGCAAAGGACGGGAAGCATTAATTATCGATCCAGTAATAGAACATTCAGATTATTATATTAAAATTTTAGATAAATTAGAATTAAGTCTCGTGAAGGTAATTGATACACATATCCATGCTGATCATATAACAGCATTAAATGAACTAAGTAAAAGAACAGGTTGCGCTAAAGTGATGGGAGAAAATTCAAAATCTGAAGTTATTGATTTTAAAGTTAAAGATGAGGAAACAGTTAATATTGAAAATATTGAATTAAAGGCAATTTACACACCTGGCCATACCGATGACTCATATTGCTTTATTATGAAAGATAGAATATTCACAGGTGATACTCTTTTAATTAACGGGACAGGTCGAACAGATTTTCAAAATGGCAGTCCTCATGATGCATATCATTCGTTATTCGATCGTGTTCTAAGCCTGCCAGATGAAACAATCGTATATCCTGCTCATGATTATAATCAAAAACGATCATCAACAATTGGTGATGAAAAGAAGAATAACCCGAGACTTCAAGTAAATAACGCAGATGAATATGCCGAGATCATGAATAATTTAAATTTAGCAAATCCTAAAATGATGGACATTGCGGTTCCAGCAAATTTAAAAGGTGTCACCTTGAAAGAATTGGATTAAAATACCCTAATCTCTTTGAATAGAATTATCATACAATTTAATAACTTTCAGATAATAAACGACATAGACCATCGAAACCAATGGATATATCAGAACTGGTCCCATTAAATAAATATAAATGCCAATACTTGGTATAAATGCAAATACTTCAAACATAATGTATATCAAATGAGTCAAGCCAAGAATTCCTGCTGTTTTCCACCAGCCAGCAGAATGAATAAGAGATCTCGATCTTGAAAACGCTTCTCTCACATTCATATTTTGATCAATAATTAAATAAAATATAAACGACCATACAATGATTAAATATATGCCAGGAAGTAAAAATATTATGAGTCCCATTACAATTGCTAAACAACTGATAATAGACGCAAACAATAAAGGGCCAAAATTTTGGAATCCTTTAGCGTAAATAGATCCGAACTTTGGGTGCTTGCCTTTGGCGATTTGAATTAAGAAATGATAATACCCCCCAAGAAGAGCTGGTAAGGCAAGGATACCAACAACTGTAATACCTAGAAGAATTGAACTTACAATATAAAGAAGAGTATTGACTAAGATCAGAAAATAATTTTTAGCACCCAGTTTGAAACCCTCATAAAAGGTTTCTATAATTGAGATATTTGTCATTCGATTTAAATATAGATTTTATTGGATAGCCCCAATATAAGTACTATTGATGATATAAGTGTAAATGTATTAATTCCAAGATCAGTAATTGAATTCTTCGCAGTTATATTTTTATCAATCTTTTTAAAATAAAATAGAAGATCATAAATAAAAAGAAAGAGTCCAAGAAGAAATATTAAATTATAATAGATAAATCCACCTTCTGGTCCATTTGGTCGAAAAACCATGTAAATACCAATTAAGAAAAATGAAGCTATAAAAGTCCCAAAACATCGAATAATATAGATGCTGCTTTCATCCATATTAAATTCCTTAGCCATTCCATGAGGTGCCAAAAGAGCTCTATAAGAAAAAACACCAAATAAGCCAGTTACGAGTAAATGTAGGACAAGAAGATAGATATTGTTAAAATTTTCAATCATTCTTAACTATAATTGAGTTATAAAAAAAAGACAAATCACTCATTGATTTACCGCAAAATAAGGCTAATTATTGTTTATGAACTTTTTCAAAAATTTATGGGGCTTGATAATGAACCCGAATATCAACCCTCTGAGCAATATAACTAATCTCAAGGTTAGACATATGATCATGCAAATCCTTGCGTTTATGTGGAGCGGTGTATTCTCTCTCTATATCGTTGATAGCCTTTATGTCTTTGGAATTACCGCGATAGCCCATGCCTTACTTATTGCTGCAATTGTTGTTACGGCATATGTCTTTTATACAGCAAAAAATAAGCCTCAAGTATTTGATGGCAAATCTGGAAAACAATAAAACTAAACTGTACTATAATCGAATAGCAAAAAAGACTGACTTAAATATAATTAAGTTAGTATGAAAAGATTCTTTATTGTTTATGGCCATTATGATGATAACTCGTTTAACGCAGCGATAAGAGATACATTTATTGAAAGCGCTCAAGAATCTGGTCATCGCATCGATTTATTAGATCTATATAAAGAAAATTTTAATCCAGTATTTGCCGGCGAAGAACCTGACACTGAAGTTCTTGATCATAGAAAAAGAATTGAGGCTTGTGATACAATCGTTCTCATTGCTCCAATCTGGAATTTTAGAATGCCAGCTATACTAGAAGGTTGGATAGATAAAGTTTTAGCACCTCCATGGGCGTTTACCTTCAAACAGTTGGTAGGAAACTATGGCTACCCTCTTGGAAATCTAAAAGATAAAAAAGCAATTATATTTTGCACATATGGATCCCCAAGGCTGGCGATCACAACATTCTTCTTAAATTTACCAATAAGAAGATTAAAAAGAGGAGTTTTTCATATCTGTGGTATTAGAAATATTATTTACAAAAGATATTTTGCAGTTCCTTTTGTCGAGAAAAAGACAAGAATGAAGTTTCTTGAAGATGTAAAAAAAACAGCAGCAAAAAAAAATTAAACGCCTTCTTCTATCGTATTTTCTATTTTCATTAAGATTGGTCTTCCATCATGAGCTGAGTTCAATGGTATAATTTTACCTTCATATCTAGCACATAAGGTTGGAGCATTTTGTTTTTTATCTCCCATTGATACTTCTAGATCTACAATCACTAATTCTACATCCTCTAAAACTTTTAAAATTTTCATATATTGAACTCCTTTATAAATTATTTATAATGATGGCACTAATTGCACTTATTAACTGAATAAGAAAAATTAATACAGATATTAAGTGAAACCTTTTAAAAACTTTTTCAGATTCCATTACGCCATCATTAAACTGATCACGATGAAGATTAATTTTTGGAGTAATTATATATGTATTAATAAGAAATAAGATTGAAATGAAAACTGAGATTAATATGAGTAACTGATCTCTAATATAAATAGACAACAAAAGAGCGACAAATGATAATATAAAGCCATATAGAAACATTCTTGGAAATATAAATCTTAAGAAGTTTCTTGAGTTTATTTCATCGAGTGTTTTGAAGACCGAAGGTGTTACAACACTCATAAAAAATATCATGAAACCTACTATGAGACTGTATACAAAGTTTAAAGCTAAAATCATTTCAATGAAGTAATATTAAATTAGAAAAATACAATAGGTGTATTTTTATTTACTAGGACAAGGAAAAAAAGTTTCGACTTGATTGGGCATAAAATATCTGGCTCTTGGCATATATGGACCCATTACCTTCCTTAGCTGATCTTGTCTTTCCACTTTTTGAATAGAATGTTCAAAATTATCAGATGGTAATAAATGCCTAAATTGAATAATCGTCACATCATCATCAAACATACCATCTCCATCGTCAGCCATTGGCAGCCATGCCATGCCACATTCATTTACTGCATTTCGTGGACGATCCTCTACTCTACTAATGACAATTGTATAAAATCCATTTTTATCAGTTGGCACTTCTTCATCAAACAAACAATCGTTTACTCGAGTATTCACAAAACTTTGATTAGAACAAAGAGACCAATATCGAACATCAGATTGATCAACTTCAGTTGTACCATCATATGTTTGTAATGCAATCGGTGCTTTACCTCTTATGATTAAAACCTTTCCATGCTTTCTGTTTAAAATAGTCCGAATATACTGATTGTCTAAATTGGGATAAAAACCTCCCTCACTTCGTGGTGCATTAGAATCAATCTTACCAGTATACATTCCAATTAAACTTTTACGGTCAAGTTGAATAAACCATTTAGGTGGATTGTGTGCAGGCCATGTATCAGGCTTGTCAGGTTGCGAAGTTAATCGTCTATACTCATTTGGTGGAATTCCAAGCGCATCAAATGACACTTGAAGTGGTTGACTAGAATTAAGTGCTTCACACGTTTGTTTGCCTGTTAATTTTGTTCCATCTGCTAATGTTAATACAGGCTGAGGTAGTTTTACTCCTCCTGTAACATCAATATTTTGATCTGGTAAATAAACTCTATAGACAATTGACTGTTGTTTTTTTCTATATTCTGGAGAATAAAGAATGTTGCCAGTTTTATCTCCCAAAGTTTCTTTTGTTTTTGTAGAAGGAGTTTCATTAAGCACTTCTATTGAGTAAGAACGGTAAAAATCAGATCGTTTATTACCAGGTATAAATGGATTAGTAGCCTCTGATTGGATTTGATAATCAGTTAATGATGCAATTGGCTTACCTCTTTCATTATAGCTAAAGAAAGACATATAGCGTGAGTATGGATAATCACCTTTAATTTCTAAAGTGGAACCGTCTGGCATAGAAAATACAGCCGCCCAATAATATACATTCGAGTCAGGGTATGCGATGTTAATATACGGATCAGAACTAATTGGTCCACGGGCCCAAAAACAATCACGCGGTCCAGGTATTTCAATATCAGCAAGCACTTGACCAATTGAAACAAAATAAAAAAATAAGAGAAATAAAATACGCATATCAAAAACGTACACTACAAATATTGAAAATTAAATAACATTCAGCATAATATACTTCATGAAAATTGTGAGCTTAGTTCCAAGTGCCAGCGAAATACTTTGTGATTTGGGTCTTGGGAAGCAGTTAGTTGGTGTCAGTCACGAATGCAATTTTCCATCTGTCTTAAAAAATGTCCAAACTGTTACTTCATCAAATATCGACAGCTCTGAGGTACAAATCGAAATTGATGCGCAAGTTCGAAAGAGGGTGACTGAGAGTAAGCCATTATATGAAATTAATTCAGAAAAACTTAACGACCTATCACCTGATATTATCATTACTCAAGGCGTGTGTGATGTCTGTGCAATTTCAAATAATCAAGTTGAAGTACTCTTAAAAGGACAATTATGCACTCTACCCTCTTCAACAAATGTTTTATCTTTAAATGGAAGATCCCTTCAAGGTATATGTGACGATATAAAAATGTTGGGTGGATATTTTGGATGTCAGGAGAACTCTGAGAGTATCGTTAAAAAAGCAATGAATGAAAAAAATAAAATGATGGAATTAAAAAAATATGATATTCGTCTTCTCTGTTTGGAATGGATTGATCCCTATTTTTCAGCTGGGCACTGGGTACCAGAACAAATTGAAATGGCAGGATTTGTATCAGCAATTGGCAAACCAGGCGATCAATCAAGAGTGATTACTACTAATGAAATCATTGAGTCTAGACCTGATGCAATAGCAGTTATTTGTTGTGGTTATAACAAAGAGAAAAATAAATTATTTGCTGAGAATATCTTACAAGACAAGAGAATTAATCACTTATTACCTTTTCAAAATGAAAAGGTTTTTTATTTTGACTCAGATTCTTACTTTAGTAGACCGACCTTAAGGATAATTGAGGGCGCTAAACAATTACGAGACTCTTTATTAAATTCATTTTAGTAGTGGGAATTGACGGGAGTCTAATATAAAAACATTTATTTTTTTGATTCTTCTATCAACTTAATAATATTTTCGTGAATCACTGATGCTGTATCTGGGCCCAAAGATACCTCCTCACCATAAGTTTCTTCATCTTGCCCATAGATCCAAGGAGTGCTTTCATCCCATTCACTTTTTGGAATAATGTAACCGATAGAATCATTTGCTAAGTTCACCATCAAGTTTAGTTTGTTGGAAAATTGACTTCGCAAATGTGGGACTTCTTGTGGAGCAATGACGTAATCAGCACCTTTAGGATTTTCAATACCTCCAATAGCAATTTCTGGATAAAGTTCTCCAGGAATTCCGGTAATAGATGCATCTCCTAATTGTATGAATGCTACCTCACTGAGATAACGTATGAATGGCGGCTTCAGACTAAATTTAGTATCGGCATCAATCACGCCAAGCAAAGTGCCTAATGTAAGCATCAAGTTTTCTATGCCCAATTCTATTTCTAGTGATTGGATACTTAATGATGGTTTAGGAGAAGCCTTAAAATCACCTGCTTGAAAAGTCTCTATAACACTATTTGCCAGGCTATAACCATATGCGCGGGCTTTAGAATGACTCGGCTTAGTGATCATTTTTTTCATAACAGGATCATAAATTGGATCACTTGGTCCTGACGTCATTAAGCCTCCTATATTTCCTGTAAGCCATAATGTGGTTCCGCCAAGTCCAGGTTTAATTAACTGATCATCATAATAAATTCCATTACTGATACCTCTTCTTAAGTAGCCTGCAACATCAGAAGTTAAGTCTAGATTTTTATCCCATGCGAGCTCGACATGAATTCCGAAATTGATCAACGAGCCAATAACTGAGCCGTCAGGACGATTGAATAAAATTGCCCTTATGTCATCGTCAATCACAATAGGTTTTCGTTTATCTTTGATTGGCGTAAGTGGATTAGTCGGAATTAAAGCAAAACTCATTTCTGCTGTCTCTAAGTTATCAATGGCCATTTTTAATGTGCTTATAAAATCTTTTTTAAGCCGCTTCATATAAACATCATTGACACCACTCTTTAAAAAACTTGGGCCCCAAAGACCCTGAGTATCTGGACCCTCATGGTTGTGTGTTGCATGCACCATAATATAATCTAGACCCCACTCCGCAGGAACATCCTCACGGACACTGAGTACAAATTTTCGCATTAACCCGATTGTATCAGCACTTATGATTCCTATTCGAGTCCGGCCATCATCTATCACGACGGCTACAGACATCAAATCATCTTTAATGCTTTGGGCAGCTCGTTTATTTTGAAAACCTGCCATCCACACCGCATCAAATTGGCCATTACCATTTACATCAGTCCACTCATCAATATCTGGATCAAATTGAGCATCATTATTTATATCTTCCCATTCATCGATTAGATTAGGGGTGATCGGCAACTCAGCAAAGCCAACTTTAAATTCGCTTGCATTAAGCTGAGCAGTAAAAATGATGCTAAACATTATAACATATAGAGTATTTCTTATATAACCGAAGTAAATCATTCGTCTCTTATCCACTGTAACCGACATTACTAGATTTTGATATTGTAATAAGCTTATGAACTTTATTGTTGAATCCAATAAATTTCTTTAAAACTCCCTGCAGAAGCAAAAATTAAAATTTATTTTCCAACGAATAATAACATGGCGGGAGTGACGGGACTCGAACCCGCGACCTCCTGCGTGACAGGCAGGCGCTCTAACCAGACTGAGCTACACCCCCACTTTATTTGATAGTCCATCTCGTGGGAGAAATGGTGGGCGATGACAGGTTCGAACTGCCGACATTCACGGTGTAAACGTGACGCTCTTCCAGCTGAGCTAATCGCCCTTGAAGATTGAAATATATATAGTTTATTATTATTTCCCAGTTTATTTTTTACAAAAAAACTCGACCACTAATTAGTGATCGAGCTTTTTTTAAAATGTTCTACTGGCAGAAAATTAGCCTGCGTTATTGACAGCCTCTTTTAAACCCTTACCAGCAGTAAACTTTGGTCGAGTTGACTGAGGTATTTGAATAACTTCGTTAGTACGAGGGTTTCTACCTTGAGATGCTTTACGAATAGAGGTTTTAAATGTTCCAAATCCTACTAATCTTACTTCCCCTCTTTGCTTAAGAACATCCGTGATTTGATCAAATACAGCGTTCACAGCTTTTTCTGAGTCAGATTTTTGCATTCCAGTTATTTCGGCAACTTTACCAATTAGATCTTGTTTATTCATATAATCCCCCCTTTTTAGGAGTTTGATTCGTTAATACATATATAGGAACTGATCTACAACATATAGTCAAGGCGAAAACCCTAGGAAAACTAATAAAAATGATATGTTATATGTTTAAAAGATAAAAATATATTTAGATTCAGTGAGTTAAAAGAGGATCCTGATCTTGGTCTTGATCATCATCTGATATTTCACTACCACCGCTTACAGATTCACTTTCATCCCACTCAATTGGAATTAATGGCTTAGTGAGGGCTATTTTAAGAACATCATCGACATTGTCTACAAAAATCAATTCCAAGCCTTCTTTAACATTGTCAGGAATATCTTCTAAGTCTTTTTCATTCTCTTTTGGAATAATTACAGTTTTTGTTCCAGCTCTAAGAGCAGCTAACAGCTTTTCTTTTAAACCACCAATTCCTAAAGCCTTTCCTCTCAAGGTCACCTCACCTGTCATAGCAATGTCTTTTCTCACAGGAATACCTGTTAACACAGAGACAATTGAAGTAACCATTGCAAGACCCGCTGATGGTCCATCTTTTGGAATTGCGCCTTCGGGTACGTGTATATGAATATCTCTAATCGGAAAAATTGTTGGCTTAATACCAAAATCAATGCACCTAGAACGAACGTATGATTTAGCGGCTTGAATGGACTCTTTCATCACATCCCCTAGCTTACCTGTAATCGTCATAATACCTTTACCAGGCATAATAACCGCTTCAATTGGAAGTATGTCACCACCAACTTCAGTCCAAGCAAGGCCTGTTACAATGCCAACTTGATCGTCTGCATCAATTTCACCATATTTATATTTTTTAACTCCAGCATATTCATTTACATTTTCCTCATTAATGGTCAAATTTTTAATCTCTCCCGCAACAATCTTTTTAATAGCTTTTCTGGCGAGGTTCGCGATTTCTCTCTCAAGACTTCTCACACCGGCTTCTCGAGTGTAATACTTAATTAAAGATGTAACTGCATTATCTTCAATCGTAAGTTCACCATCTTTTAGACCATGTTTCTTCATAATCTCTGGAATTAAATGCTGTTTTGCAATTTGTACTTTTTCATCTTCTGTATAACCAGCAATTCTAATAATCTCCATTCGATCAAGTAATGCAGGGGGCATTCTCAATGTATTAGCTGTAGTTAAAAACATTGTGTCAGATAGATCATAATCAACTTCCAAGTAATGATCATTGAATGTGTTGTTTTGCTCAGGATCTAAAACTTCTAGGAGAGCAGAAGATGGGTCTCCTCTATAATCTGCGCCTAGCTTATCTATCTCATCGAGCAAAAATAATGGATTTGATGAACCCGCTTTTTTCATCATTTGTAATACCTTGCCAGGCATGGAACCGATATAAGTTCTTCTATGTCCTCTTATTTCAGCTTCATCTCTTACTCCACCCAGAGACATCCTTACAAACTTACGACCGGTTGAACGAGCAATTGATTTACCAAGTGAAGTTTTACCTACTCCAGGGGCGCCGACAAGACATAAGATAGGTCCTTTCATCTTCTTAATTCTTTGTTGAACAGCTAAATATTCAAGTATTCTTTCTTTAACTTTTTCTAATCCATAGTGATCTTCATCTAAAACTTGTTTTGCAAAGTTAATATCTTTCTTAACCTTGGTTTTCTTTCCCCATGGAATAGATAAAATCCAGTCAAGATAATTTCTTATAACGCTCGACTCAGCTGACATTGGACTCATTGATTTGATCTTTTTAATTTCAGCGTAACATTTTTCTTTAGCCTCTTTAGTTAGCTTCATCTTTTCAATTTTTTCTTCATACTCAGAAATATCATCCTTGCCATCTTCATTCTCTCCAAGTTCTTTCTGAATAGCCTTCATTTGCTCATTCAAATAATATTCTCTTTGGGTTTTTTCCATTTGGTTTTTTACTCTACCACGAATTTTCTTTTCAACCTGTAAGACATCTAGTTCAGACTGAATGAAAGAAAGAATCTTTTCAAAACGTTCGTATAAATCAACAGATTCTAATATTTGCTGTTTATCAGAGAGTTTTATTGATAAGTGTGATGCAATAGTATCACTTAACTTTCCGAGCTCATCTATTTCATTTATTGTTCCAAGAACCTCAGGTGGAATTTTTTTATTTAAGTTTACATACTTATCAAATTCATCCGTCGTTGACTTAGACATAGCTCTGAGTTGCTTATCAGAAGAGTCAACAGTTTCAATAATCTGATCAACATCAGCTTGTAAAAAATTTTCATTTTCAAAAAAAACATTAATTGAAGCTCTATTTAATCCTTCAACTAACACTTTAACGGTTCCATCAGGGAGCTTTAGTAGTTGTAACACGTTAGCTACCGTCCCAAAATCAAATAGATCATTTTTCTTAGGGTCGTCGACTGAAGCACTTTTTTGTGTAATCAGCATTATTTTTTTATCACCCTTCATAACGCTTTCAAGAGCCTTAACAGACTTATCTCTACCAACAAATAATGGAACCACCATATGTGGGAAAACTACGATATCTCTTAGAGGAAGAACTGGTATTTTATTTATGTTCATAATGAATCAAAAATGTTCTATTCATAAAAAAATGATTTGGGATCATAGTAAAGGCATAATCACAAACACAGATATTAAGATGTGTATAAAAGACAGAATTTCAAGGAATTGAGTTTAATAAGGCTCTAAGCGCCTGTTTCTGAAGCCTTTTTATTATCTGAGTAGATGTATAAAGGTCGTGCTCTGCCCTCAGCCACTTCAGCATTAATAACTACTTCTTCAACTCCTTCAAGTGAAGGAAGTTCAAACATTGTATCAAGCAGTATATTTTCAAGAATTGATCTTAATCCCCTCGCACCGGTTTTTCTTTCAATTGCTTTTTTTGCAATAACTTTTAATGCATCTTTTGAAAGAATTAATTTTACATCCTCCATGCTAAACAAGGTCTGATATTGTTTAATAAGGGCATTCTTAGGTTCTTGAAGTATTTTGATCAGAGATTCTTCATCTAAATCTTCAAGCGTTGTAACAATAGGTAATCTTCCAACAAACTCTGGGATTAATCCATAGTTTAATAAATCTTCGGGCTCTAAATCGTTCAACGCCATACTTATATTTTTTACTTCAGCCGATTTTACATTTGCTTGAAAGCCCATACCAGAACCTTTAGCTCTCCTATTAATTAATTTATCTAACCCTGAAAATGCACCTCCACAAATAAATAATATATTGGTTGTATCAACTTGTAAGAATTCTTGCTGCGGATGTTTTCTTCCGCCTTGAGGAGGTACGCTTGCAACTGTTCCCTCCATTATTTTTAACAATGCCTGCTGAACTCCTTCACCTGATACATCTCTTGTAATTGATGGATTCTCTGATTTTCGACTAACTTTATCGATTTCGTCTATATATACAATTCCTCTCTGAGCCTTTTCAACATTATAGTCAGAAGCTTGTAGAAGTTTGAGGATAATATTTTCAACATCTTCACCAACGTAGCCGGCTTCAGTGAGAGTCGTGGCATCAGCCATTGTAAATGGAACGTCAAGAATTCTAGCTAGAGTTTGAGCTAATAGAGTTTTGCCACAACCTGTAGGCCCTATTAATAAAATATTTGATTTAGAGAGTTCTACATCTGATTTAGATGCTGAATGTTCAATTCTTTTATAATGATTATGAACTGCAACAGAAAGATTGTACTTTGCTCCCTTTTGACCAATAACAAAATCATCTAAATTTGCACATATTTCTTTTGGTGTTGGAATTTTTCCAGAACTTTTTGAATTATTTTCTTTGTTTTCTTCTTGAATAATATCATTGCATAACTCAACACACTCATCACATATAAAAACGGTTGGGCCAGCTATAAGTTTTTTTACCTCATGTTGGCTTTTGCCACAAAATGAGCAATACAAAGTATTTTTATTTTTATCAGTACTATTTTCAGTCATATCAAAATAATAGTTATGCAATAAGTCAAAAATAAGTATTTCTTTCGAATCATTACAAATATAAAAGAACCATTTATTTTAAAAAAATTCAATATTTATTCGAAATTTGATCTGGAAAAACTGTTTGTAAACAATGAATTAAAGAATTTTTTTGAGGCTATTTCTCGATTTTTGGGACTCTTTTTTCTTGAATTTCGTCAATAATTCCAAATTTTTTTGCGGCTTCAGGATCCATAAAGTTGTCTCGCTCAAGGGCTTCTTCAATTACTTTTACATCTTGTCCAGTATGTTTTGAGTATAAATTGTTTAGTTTACTCTTAGTTGAAGCAATTTCTTTTGCATGAATTTCAATGTCTGTAGCTTGACCTTGAAAACCTGCTGATGGCTGATGAACCATAATTCTACTATTAGGCAATGCAAATCTTTTGCCTTTTTCTCCTGCCGCGAGGAGAAACGATCCCATAGAGGCGGCTTGACCAAAACATAATGTAGAAACTGGACACTGAATGAATTGCATAGTGTCATATATAGCTAACCCATCAGATACAACCCCTCCTGGAGAATTTATATATAAGTAAATTTCCTTTTCAGGATCTTCGGACTCTAAAAATAATAATTGCGCTGAAATTAAGGATGCTAATCCATCATGTACTGGGCCAACTAAAAAAATAATTCTTTCTTTTAATAACCTTGAATAAATATCATATGCTCTCTCACCTTTACCAGTCTGCTCAACAACCATTGGTATAAGATTATTCATTGAAACTTTGTCATTCATAATTTATTTCTTTGCAGCTTTCTTTTTATTAGTAGTCTTTTTAACAGTCTTCTTCTTTACTGTTTTCTTTTTATCTGATGAAGATTTTTCTATGTTTCCACTATTATAAATTTTTATGAACGAATCAACATCTATATCAGTAGATTTTAGCTTAACTTTTTCGAGTATAAAGTCCAAAATTTTACTTTCATAGATTGGAGCCTGTAACTGCGTCATTGCATCCTGATTATTCTTGTAATACTCAATAACTTTCTGTTCTTGACCCCTAAAATTCATTGCATATTCGTATAGAGCTTTATTCATTTCATCTTGCGTTACCTGAATATTATTCAATCGACCAACTTCTTGGAGCACCAGACCAAGCTGAATTCTTTTAGTGGCCTCATCTTTAAACTTCTTTTCACTGGCACTTGATAGTTTTTGGTCTTTGATTTCTTTTTTATGATCATCTGAAGCTGGATTCTGTGAAGTTAAATGACCTTGTTTTAAATTATTAAATTCAGTTTCAATTAATCCTTCTGGCATTTCAAAATTATGCTCTTTTTCAAGAATATCGAATAAATTTTTTTTAGAGATATTTTTAGTAAGATCATCATATTCTTTTTGCATTTGATCTTTAACCTTAGTTTTAAGATCTTTTAAGTCCTCAGTACCAACAGACTTTGCAAAAGAGTCATCAATCTTTGTTTCCTTAGGTGATCCAATTTTTTTAATTTTACATTCGAAAACGGCATTTGCACCTTTTAAATCTTCAGCTTGATAGTTATCTGGAAACTTAACAGGGATTTTTTTTGTATCTCCAGCCTTTAGGCCAATTAAACCATCTTCGAGATCTTTTAAATACTGACCCGATCCAATTACTATCGTTTGCTCCTCTGCTTTGCCTCCATCAAAATTCTTTCCATCAATTGTACCTTCATAGTCTAAATGAACAGAGTCATCTTTTTTAGCTTTGTATTCATCTGGTTGATCTTTAAATGACTTTTGATTTTTAGCAATAAGCTCAACTCTCTGATCAACCTCTTTATCTTTAATTTTAACTTTATAAGCATCAATATTTAACTTTTCAAAATTTACTAATTCAATTTCAGGGAAAAGTTCCATTTCAAAAGTAAAAATTGTATCCTCAGACTCGTTTTTCTTTTCTTTTAAATCAACTTTAGGTTGCGCTATTGGTCTAAATTTTTTTTCTTGAACTATATTGAATACATTATCATTTATAATTTTATTTAATACTTCCGCTTTAATGGAGTCTCCATGTTTTTGACTCACAATTGAAGCTGGAACTTTTCCAGGTCTAAAACCATCAACTTTAATAGTTTTTCTTATTTCTTCAGTCTTTTGATTTACTCCATCATTAAGTTCTTCGGATTTAATAATTACCTCATAACCTCTTTTAAGACCTTTATTTATTATTTCTTTATAATTCATATAAACTCTTTGGTGCGGCTAGAGGGACTCGAACCCCCATGAGTTGCCTCACTGGTACCTAAAACCAGCGTGTCTACCAATTCCACCATAGCCGCGATTAATAGAAAATGCAAAATAGACTATTTTTTAGATGTTTACATCTATTTTTTCTAAGGAGCTAAAATTTTGATTTAAGAGATTTTTTAAGATATGCCTATCTGCTATCAATAATGATTAAGCTATTAAAAAACAATTATATAATATTTCAATTTCTTGGTATATTCTTTCGTAATTAATCAATTATAATCTTTAACAACTTTAAAAAGGTATTTATGAAAATCATTACACTATTTACTTTATCACTACTCTTAATAGGTTGTGCTACATCTCCTGATAAATTGAGTACGCAGTATATTCCAGCTTCATCATATTCTAACCTTGACTGTGATCAAATAGCTGCGTCATTAAGACAAAAAAATAATAGACTCGAAAGTTTATATGCTAAGCTTGATAAAACAGCTTCAGATGATGCAACTCAGATGGCTGTTGGAATGTTACTATTCTGGCCCACATTATTCTTCTTAGAAGGTGGAGATTCACCAGAAGCAGCAGAATACTCCAGATTAAAAGGTGAAGTTGACGCATTGAATGAAGCTTCTGTTTTAAAGAAGTGTGGATATTAATTTATATATTTAAATTTAAATTTTTAATTAATTGTGTACCTATTAGAATAATAGCACTCATTAATATTAAATTTTAAAATTATCTAATGAGTGTATTTACTAAAATTGTTAAAATGTATTAAGTATTTCAGAACTTTTTTTATCGTACTGATCTTGAGAAATAAGCCCATCATCAAGTAAAGATTTTAATTCTCTTAATTTTTCAGTGGTAGATTTTTGAGAAGTATTATTGCTATCATTAAATTCTAATTTTGATTTTAGAATTCTATAGTCAACTACTTGTCTAATGAAATCTGGATCCTCAATTTCGTTGGCTTTGACAACAACTAAGCACTTATTATTATCAATGCCTCTATCTTTTATTTTATCTTTACAATTATTAAGTGTTGTACGCATCTCATGATAACCCCAGCCTGCTGCATGAGCATCTCTTTGTTCAGTAACAAAGTAAAATATAGGATTTTCAAACTTTCTACTTGTCAAATTTTTATTTAATACAATAATTTTATGCTGCCAATTACTTTTCAAATAACGATTATATTGAGGTACAAAACTATAAAAATCTTTTCTACAGTCTTTAATATTTAACGCTTCACACAAAAGATCTGGAGGAAAATTTCTAATATTTTCAGAATAAGCAGATGAAAAATTAAAAAAAATAGCAATAAAAATAAAAAATAAAAAATTACATATCTTTTTCATAACCTTATTACCTACAAAGTCTTTCATAGCTCATCAAGAAGTTGAGAGCTTTTCTCATCATACTGATCTTTAGAAATTAATCCATCGTCTAGTAAAATCTTTAGCTCTTCAAGTTTTGATTTAACTGTATTGTTATCTTTCTTTTTTACTTCTGCTTTATCCTTGATATTTAATATATCTCTACATTTATAAATAGTTAGACTTCTAGAAGTAGCCTCTTCAACATAATCATTATACTTTACCCAACCAGATCCATCATTTTTCATAGCGCTCCTGCATACTGAAAAATTAGATAAATTAGAAAACTTTGAACTTGAATCTGAAAGACTGTTCGAATTGGCAAACGAACCATCTTTTAGCAATTTACCGAATATTGAAAAATTTGAAGAATCTCCATTTAAAGCCCTCGCTAAACCATTCATTCCAGTCTCACCAATTGCTATTAGAGTATTCTTATTATTCATTTCAATCATGTTAATACTTCGTAATGGGTAATATAAGTCATAATAATAGTACTTAATTGGCGTATTCATTGTTCTTGTATTTAAATTAATATGAAGCCAATTATCGTTTCTTTCACTGATACAATATGTTCTTTGTGGATTTGACCTTTTTGCACCCTGAGCTAGAATATTCTTTGCCTCATCTTGAATCCATTCACCGCATTTTTTCATTGATCCTCCCGCCCAAGTATCTGCACCTGATTGAACGTATGGTATGGCTAAATAGAGTTCACCACCATCATTTTCATTTATTAAAGTCGCTTTCCACCATAACTTCCAATTCATTCCGCCTTTTTCACTTTCAGTCGCTTTCCATTTTCCAGGTGGCAAAGGAACATTTAATTTTTTATTTTTAAAATTAGTTATTTGACTTTCGTAAATATTGCCTACAACTATCTCTTGTGAAAAAATTTGAAAAGGAAAGATTATGAGTAAAAATAGATATAAATAAAAATTCATAATATTGTCTTGCCTTTCAATCCTATTTAACAGTAGTTATTTAATCCCTAAAAAACTATATAAGTGATATAAAAATAAAAAATCACAAAAATTAACAGTTTTTTGAATTCATAATACTTTCATAATGTTAATAGGTAATTGCTTCTTAAACAAGTGTATCAAATAATTTAATCAAATCCTCGATAAGGAGAAAATAAAAAATAAAAGATTTGAAACAAGTTTATACTAAAATTAGAGCGTCACAGCCAAATTTAATATTTAATATCTATTTTACATGACCAAAAATTAAATTACTGTCTAATTAAATATGAACTATCTTGTCACAGGAGGTGCTGGTTATATTGGCAGCCATATGGTTAAAGTGCTACAGGAGCACAACCATGATGTGACTGTTATAGATAACCTATCTACAGGATTTAGAGACCTTATCAGCGATTGTGAGATTATTAATATAGATATTAGAGATAAATCATTAGTCGATAAAACTTTATCTAAGAGAAATTATAATGGAGTATTTCATTTTGCGGCAAAATCAATTGTAAATGAGTCATTCAAAATGCCAGACGAATATAGAAAAAATAATGTTGAAGGAACAATGAATCTAATTGACTCAATGAAAAAATATGAAATTAACAATTTGATATTTTCATCAAGTGCGGCTGTCTACGGAAATAGTTATAATAAAATCATTAGAGAAACTGATAACCTCAATCCATCAAATCCATATGGAAAAACTAAAGTTGAGTCAGAAAATATAATAAGTAATTATTGTGAAGCAAAAGATCTTAGAGCTATAAGCTTTAGATACTTTAATGCTGCTGGAGCTCATCCTTCTGGTACGATTGGTGAAAAACACGAACCTGAAACGCATTTGATACCAAACTTAATAAAATCAATAATTAATAATCAATATAATTTTGAATTATATGGTGGAAAAGATAATCTGACTAATGATGGAACGTGTGTAAGAGATTATATTCATGTAAGTGACATAGTAAATGCTCACTACATAGGCATGAAGAAAATTCAAAATTTAAAACCATATAATGTTTTTAATATTGGAAGTGGCAAAGGATATTCAATCATGGAAGTAATAAGTGGTGTTGAGGCTGTTACAAATAAGAAAATTGATTATAAACATTCAGAAGAAAGACAAAATGAACCCTCATATCTTGTTGCCGATATTTCGAAAATTAAAAATCAATTAGAATGGTCAATAGAATATAATACTATCGAGTCAATTATTGAAACTGCATGGAACTGGCATAGAAAATGAAAAATATAGTTTTTTTAGATCGAGATACATTCCCAAAAAGAATATCTATACCAAGGCCAAACTTTAAAAATAGTTGGAAAGATTATTCATTTACAAGAAAAAATGAGATTATAAGTAGAATTAGAAAAGCGCATATAATTGTCACAAATAAAACTCAATTAAAACGCTCAACATTAAAATACGCAAAGAATTTAGAACTAATAGCAATTACTGCCACTGGAACAAACATAATTGATTTAGATTATTGTAAAGATAAAAAAATAAACATTTGTAATCTTAGAGACTATGCTTCTATTTCAGTCGCCGAGCATGTTTTTGCTCTAATTCTCTCACTATTTAAACAGTTAAAAGGATTGGAAAAAGATATTAAAAATGATATTTGGCAAAAAAGTAAAGTTTTTGCCTTACTTAATAGAAGAATAAGTGATTTACATGATAAAAATATTGGAATAGTTGGCAAAGGTTCAATAGGCAAACAAGTAAAAAAAATTGCATCATCTTTTAATATGAACGTACAATTTTTTTCAGTTAGAAATTTCAATAAAGCTCAATTTAAAAAATTCTTATCTGAAAATGATATAATTACTATTCACTGCCCTCTTGATAAGAACACACTTAATTTAATTACAACTAAAGAATTTAAGATGATGAAAAAGAGTTCTATTATAATTAATACTGCTCGCGGAGGTATAATTAATGAGATGGATCTAGTAAATGCTATACAAAAAAAAATAATAGGTGGCGCAGGCATTGACGTAGCAAGTATTGAACCACCCAAAAAAAATCACCCTTATTATAAAATTATCAATAAAGAAAATTTTTTATGGACACCTCATACAGCTTGGGCATCAGATAGAACATTAAACTTAGCTATTAAGCAATTAATTAATAATATAGATTCATATTATAAAAATAAGCCAAAAAATTTAGTTTAAGAATTATCTTTCTTATTTTCTTTGTGAATAAAAAACACTGATCCTAAAATTAAGATTCCTCCAACAATTTCATAAATACTTAATGTTTCAGCAAATATAATAAAGGCTAATATTAATCCAAAAATTGGGAATAAAGAATAAAAAGGTAATACATTTGAAATAGGATAAAACTTATATAAATAAAACATTCCTGCGTGGCCAATTGCTGAGACAATTAATGCAGTATGAAGAACTGTAAAGACTGCCAATCCATTTATAGGCATCAAATAATTGAGTGGGTTTCCATCAATGATAAGTGTCATCACTGCAACGGGTATAAATGCAATAAGTCCTTGCCAGCCATTAAGAGTTGCGGTGTCAACTTCTTTTAATACTCTTGCCATAAGATTTGAAAAAGCATAGAAAAATGCCATTACTATTACTAATATCAATCCAAACTTGTCATTAATAATTCTTGGGTCATAAGCAACAATAACTATTCCAATGAAAGATAAAAATATAAGAACCCAACGTTTTAATGAAATATTCTCTCTTAAGAAAACTAAACTAAGCATTAAACCAAATGGAATTGATAATTGTGCTCCAATAATAATTGGTGCAACAATTGATAATTTCTCCAAAGCATAATACATTGTTACGTAAGTTCCAATTCCCATAGCAAGAGAAAACCCTAGCAAAGGCTTTAATAAATGTTTTTTAGGTGGCTTTAACCTAAAGAAAGGGAGGAAAGCTAAAAAAATTAAGCCAAGTCTTAGGGCAGTAAATAATAAAGGAGGAATAGTATCTATTCCAAGTTTTCCAACTGGGTAAGAGCTTCCATACAAAACCATTATGATTAGTACTAGAATAAGATGCTTTGATTGCATTTATTAAATCTAATTGATTAAATACTTAATACAACTCAAAGAATTTAGAGTTTCATTTGTTTCTAGGGGAGCAACGTTTTGAACAATATTTTACATTGCCCCAATTTAATTCCCATTTTTTTCTCCATGAGAATTCTTTTTTACAAGTAATACAAATCTTAGTTGGCAGATTTTGTTTCTTCATTAATAGACATATTCATTATAGTTTAGATACATTGACCATTTAAAAAACTATCATAATAAACTGAGACTTCTTTTTTAGATAATGTTGTACGATCAAATAGATCATCAAAAATAATACATTTTTGTTCAATAGATAAATTTTCACTTGATAGATTTTGTATTATAGAATCTGATGATAATATTGCATTATTCATTTTTATACCTTGATCATTCTCAGTATCAAATACAATAAATTTTTCGTTACTTTTATTTACCCAATGATCCCATTTCATTTTTAGTGGGTATGGATTTGAGTTAGGATTACCGTCATAAGCAAAGTTCACCCAGTATTGACTCATTAAAATAGATAAGTTTTTATCAAAAATTGCATTTTCTTTCCTATATAAAATTTCAGATAAACTACTTTCTCTTCCATCAATTATCTCTGGTGAATTAAAAACAAAACCAATTTCTAAGCCATGAGCTGCTCCTAATAATTTTGAAAAATCCATACCAAGAAAAGATGGTTCTTCGTCCCAATCAAATCTATATGAATATACATTGTTAATATTTTTACTTGATATATTTCTAGATAGATTGTCTACAGCATCTAATTTCCATGCATCACTTTCATATCTTGAATAAGCGTCATAGAATTTCTCATCTTTTTGTTTTGTCCACAATCCTAATGCTGGATGCATATTTGTAATAAAGCCTGGTAGTACAGTTTTAACAAATCTTTTATCTCCACTTATAAACAGCTTATTCTCGTCTCGATTTGTTCCTAAAATTATCTCTTTATCTTGAAATTTTCCCCTGACATATGACTCAAAAATACCCTCCTCTGGAATTATAATTCCATCTGGAATTACATTGGGCACATCAATTAAACCTCCGGCATCTTCTCTGATACGATAAAAACTTATGATCTCTTCTTTAGATAGATCTCTTAAATAATTCCCTAAATTATCTTCATCTTCCAATGTCTCTTTTAGAGTCATTGGATTCATGTTGGAGTTTTTTTTATTCAAAATACTTTTAATAAAAGTCATTGATCCTGAGACTGGATTATTTCTTGAGTATTCAAGATCATCTGAAACTAGGTAACCGCTCTGTACTATTCCTCTTTGAAATAAGTTCTTTGCTGATTCAGCGAGATAAAGTGAAAGAACGTTTCGAGCCCCTGCAGACTCGCCAAAAATAGTAATATTATTTGGATCGCCACCAAAAGAGCTGATATTTTGATTTACCCATTCTAAAGATTTTATCATATCAAGGGTTCCAAAATTTGGCGATTTATCAAGTGGTTCGTTAGAATTGGAATTTAAGTCTGGTACAGAAAACCAGCCGAAAGGTCCGAGTCTATAATTAACTGAAACGAGAATAACATCATGAAATTTTAGAAAATTAGTAGGTATGTACATAGGAGATGCTGAATAGCCCCAAGTATTTCCACCTCCGTGAATCCAAAACATTACTGGAAGTTTTTTGTTGCTTTTAAAAGAGTCTGCTGGTGAAAATATGTTTAAATATAAACAATCTTCAGATCCAAAGATTGTTCCTTCTTTTTGTCCAGTAATTAATTCATCATAAAAATTTGATACTTGAACACATCTATTAGGTAATTTAGTGGCATCAAAACGATTTGATGTAAATTCAAAATCACGTGGAGCTTTCCACCTTAACTCTCCTTCTGGTGCTTTGGCATAAGGTATTCCATACCATGCATATATATCTTTTTGATCCTCTTCATTTATTTTTGTGCCAACAATCTCAACATCATCTAAAACTACTTTTGACCCATCAACGACCTCATTTGAAAAGGAGTGTGCGCCGGTAAAAGCAAATAAGATTAGAATTGTTACTAAAATTTTTTTCATTGTATCTTTAATTTTGACAGGTTTTTAACTATAAGTGGAATATTATCAACTAGGTCATCAGCTATTAATCCGGGCCCTAATAATTCACCTAACTGAGAATGGATCCAGGAACCGGCACAAGCTGCATCAAAAGCTTTCATTTTATTGTGTCCAATTAATGATGATATTATTCCCGCTAAAACATCACCTGACCCCGCTGTAGCAAGATATGGGGCTTTAGAAGAGTTGATTACAACTTTACCTGAAGGATGAGCAATTACAGTGTCTGAACCTTTTAATAAAACAATGCTTCCTGCTTTTTTTGCCCCTTCAACTGTTCTAACCACTTTATCTTCTATGTTATTTATTTCATCTCCGAACAATCTTTTAAATTCACCTTCATGTGGAGTGAGTATTGTATGTTCATATGTATCTATAAATAGTTCATCAGGGGAATTTTCAAAGCTAGTAATAGCATCGGCATCAATGACAACATGATCAATAAAAGCAAGAGCTAATAGAGTTCTAGCTTTTGTTTCATCAGAGATAGTATTTCCAGGTCCTATCAAGACTGATGAGATTTTCTTGTCTTTAAGCATCGATTGAAATTCATTTTTATTCTGAATTACTGCAATCAACTCGACCGATATTTGAGGCTCCAAAATCTGAGCTGACTCTTTGTCACAAATGAGTTTTACTGCTCCTGCGCCAACTCTCATAGCGGCTCTTCCTGCGAGCCTAGCAGCACCAGTCTTGAATGCAGGACCTGAGTTAATTAATACCAATCCTCTTGAATACTTATGATCAGTATTTCCGGGAAAAGGGAACTGGTCAATCCACAAGTCGGGGGAGTTTTTTAAAATCATGATATAATTCGCATCATCTTAATAAATTCAATAGTTTGCTTATTACAATATTTTTAAGATATTTAAATAAATTATTGATTCAAATGAACTATTTAAAAATCTAAAATTATATAATATTTTATAGAAATATTTGTGTCAATTTGGCATAAGTTCTAAATAGTGCAATGTTTTCTTTGTATCTAATTATAGTGCATTGCTCAATTTTAACCTGAGGACTTACTTTTTTTTATGAAAAAAATTGAAGCAATAATAAAGCCTTTTAAGATCGATGAAGTAAAAATTGCTTTAGAAGAAATTGGTGTTCGTGGAATGACCGTTTTGGAAGCTAAAGGAAGAGGTAGACAGAGAGGTTTTACAGAAATGAATACAGGTGTTGAGTTTGGTGATTTCTTGCCAAAACTCAAAGTCGAGATAATACTCGAAGATGAGCTTGTAGACAAAGCTGTAGAAGCAATCATAAAGTGTACTAATACTAATCGAATTGGAGATGGCAAAATTTTTGTTTCAAATATTGAGACAATTACAAGAATTAGAACCGGTGAAACTGGCTCTGATGCATTATAATTTTTTTTAAGAAAGAAGGCATACATGAATACATTCGAATACATCTGGCTAGATGGTTATCAACCTGAGCCTTTCATGAGAAGCAAAGTAAAAGCTACTGATCAAGGATCGGCACCAGATTGGTCATTTGATGGCTCATCTACAAAACAAGCAGAGGGTGGAAGTTCAGATTGTCTTCTATTACCAGTACAAACATATTCAAATCCCAATGGACATGATTTAGTTATGACTCAAGTTCAAGCTGCTGATCATACAACTCATCCATCAAATTTTAGAGCTGCTGCTGCTGAGGTAGTTACGGATGAATGGTGGTTTGGTTTTGAACAAGAATTCTTTTTTACAGATCCAAAAAATGGCGAACCTCTTGGCTGGGAGTCTGGAACTCCAAGAGAACAAGGAGAATACTATTGTGGTGTTGGAGCAGGCAATGTTGTGGGTCGCGAAATTTCAGATGCCCATTTACAAGCATGCTTAGATGTAGGCATAACTTTGACTGGAACTAATGCAGAGGTGGCACTTGGTCAATGGGAATATCAGTGCTTTGGTAAAGGAATTAAGGCAGCAGATGACTTATGGGTTAGTCGATACCTTTTATTTAAAACTGCTGAAAAATATGGTATTGGCGTTAATATTCATCCAAAGCCAAAAACCGGTGACTGGAATGGTTCTGGAATGCACACCAATTTTTCTAATGAAGAAATGAGATCAAAGGGCTCAGAAGAATTATTTTCATCCATGTGTGAAAAACTAGGCAAGGTTCATGAAGATGGTATCGCATCATATGGCTCAGATAATGATATGAGACTAACTGGCCTCCATGAAACTCAAAATATCGAGCAATTTTCTTATGGAGTTAGTGATAGAGGAGCGAGTATTCGGATACCTGTTTATACAGTTGAAAATAACTGGAATGGTTATTTAGAAGATAGAAGACCTGCCTCAAACGCAGATCCATACAAAATACTTGCACATATTGTTGGAACTTTAACTAAGTAAGCTGTAACATTAACTTAGTTAACGTTTTTAGGGGAGACAACATGACTACTGCAAGTGAAGCATTAAAGGTATTCAAAGATTCTGGCGCCAAATATTTAGATCTAAGATTTACTGATGTTAAAGGTAAATGGCAGCACCTAACAATGGATGGAACTGTTGTAGATGAAAATCTGTTAAATAGTGGTGTATTTTTTGATGGATCGTCTATTGCGGGATGGAAAGCAATAAATGAATCCGACATGGTTCTCAAGCCTGATCTCTCATCAACAGTCATGGATCCATTCACAGCTCAGCCAACAATGATGATTTTTTGCGATATACTGGATGCAGTTACAAAAGAACCCTATGAAAGAGATCCTCGTGGAACTGCAAGAAAAGCCGAAGAATATGTTAAATCAAGTGGTATGGGTGACACTATTTACATTGGGCCCGAAGCTGAGTTTTTTGTTTTTGATGACGTTAAATTTCAAGTAGAAATGAATAAATCTAGTTTTGAAATCGATAGTGCCGAAGGGCCTTACAATAGTGCAAAAAATTATGAGAGTGGTAACCTTGGTCACAGACCGGGAGTCAAAGGTGGGTATTTTCCTGTTCCCCCAGTTGACAGTGCTCAAGATATTAGAACTGAGTTTCTTGAAGAATTAAAAAACTTAGGTCTTAAGATGGAAAAGCATCACCATGAGGTTGCTCCAAGCCAACATGAGCTTGGTTTATTGTTTAACACCCTCTTAAAACAAGGAGATGGGATTCAATTATATAAATATGGTGTACACATGGTTGCTAATTCTTTTGGTAAAACAGCTACGTTTATGCCAAAGCCTGTAAAGGGTGACAATGGGTCTGGTATGCATGTGCATCAATCAATTTGGAAAGATGGAAAACCTCTTTTTGCAGGGGATGGATATGCGGGATTATCTGAAACTGCTCTTTATTATATTGGAGGTATAATTAAACATGGTAAGGCACTTAATGCTTTTACAAACCCGAGCACTAATAGTTATAAGCGTCTTATTCCTGGATTTGAAGCACCTGTGATACTGGTTTACTCAGCAAGGAATAGATCAGCTTCTTGTAGAATACCTGTATCTGATAGCCCTAAAGGAAAAAGAGTTGAAGTAAGGTTTCCTGATCCAACTGCAAATCCATACTTGGCATTTGCTGCAATGCTTATGGCAGGAATGGATGGAATAAAAAATAAAATTCATCCGGGAGATGCGAGTGATCAAGATCTTTATGAGCTCTCAGATAGTGAAGTTGCAAAATTGCCAACCGTTTGTGGCTCTTTAAGAGAAGCTTTAGAGTCAGTTGATCAAGATAGAGCATTTTTAACTGAAGCTGGCGTTTTTACTGATGATCAAATTGACGGTTACATAGATCTCAAAATGCAAGAAGTATATGATTTAGAGCACTCTCCTCACCCTGTAGAGTTTAAGAATTACTTCAGTGTATAGCTCTGAAAACTTATTTAGATATGGAGTCTTATTATTATGAAAAAAATTGATTTCTGGTTTTCAATTGGTAGCACTTATACTTACCTTTCTGTAAGTAGGATTTCAAAAATTGAAGATGAACAGCAAGTTTCTTTTGCATGGAACCCTTTTAGTGTACGAAAATTAATGATGGAAATGAATAATATTCCATTCACTCCTCCTGAAAAAAAAGTTAAATCAGATTACATGTGGAGAGATATATCACGAAGAGCAAAAAATTATAATTTAAGTCCAATAATACCGGCTCCGTACCCTCTCAAGAATTTTGATTTAGCAAATCAAATTGCTGTGCATGGTATTAATGAAGGATGGTGCGAAAAGTATGTAAGATTAACTTACAAATATTGGTTTGAAAGTGGGATTGAAGCTGGATCAGAAGAGTGTATTGAAAAGATTTCAAAAGATATGAATTTTAATCCTAACGATCTAATAGAAAATTCAAGTTCAAATAATATTATTGAAAAATACAATGCTCAAACTGACAAGGCCAGAGAGCTTGGGATATTTGGTTCCCCCAGCTTCATATCAAGTGGAGAGATATTTTGGGGTGACGATAGATTAGAAGATGCTATAAACTGGTAATATGGAATTAACCTCTCAACATGAAGAACTTAAAAGATCAGCAATTAAGTTTGTTGATACTGAAATTAACCCTTACGTAGATCAATGGGAAGAAGATGAAATCTTTCCTGCGCATGAAGTATTTAAAAAATTAGGTGAAAATGGATTTCTAGGGGTAACAAAACCAGAAAAATATGGTGGATCAGGTCTTGATTACTCGTACGGCGCTGTTCTTAATGAAGCATTGGCAAGTATAAAGTGTGGAGGTGTGCCAATGGCAATTGGTGTTCAAACTGATATGTCCACTCCTGCTCTAGCAAGATTTGGATCTGAACATGTCTGTGAAAACTTTCTTCGGCCATCTATTTCAGGAGAATTTGTCTCATGTATTGGTGTTTCGGAGCCACATGCAGGCTCTGATGTCGCAGCAATAAAAACAACGGCAGTAAAAGATGGCGATGACTACATTATAAATGGGTCAAAAATGTGGATTACTAATGGAACTCAGGCTGATTGGATGTGCATGTTAGTAAATACTGGAAGCTCTTCGGAAAATCGCCATCTAAATAAATCTTTAATATGTGTTCCGCTAAAAGAAAATGGCGAAAGAGTTAAAGGCGTAACAATTAATCGAAAATTAAAAAAGATGGGAATGCATTCTTCAGATACTGCAGAAATTTTTTTTGAAGATGTTCGCGTACCTACTAAAAATCTTATTGGCGAGGAAGGCAAGGGTTTTGTTTATCAAATGATACAGTTCCAAGAAGAAAGGCTTTATGCAGCTATTGGAAATTACTCTGGTTGTGAAAATATCATCAATGAAACAATTGAATATACTCGTCAGCGTAAAACTTTTGGTAAACCAATAATAGATAATCAGATTGTTCACTTTAGACTGTCAGAATTAATGACTGAAGTTGAAGCACTAAAGGCCCTTACATGGAAAGGAATTGAGATTCATGTAAATGGAGGTGACTGCACCAAACTAGCATCTATGTCAAAGTTGAAATCTACTAGATTAGCAAGAGAAGTTAATGATGCTTGCCTTCAATACTGGGGTGGTATGGGTTTTATGGATGAAACTCCAGTATCAAGAGCTTATCGAGATCAACGATTAGGTTCAATTGGTGGTGGTTCAGATGAAGTTATGCTTGGGATTATTTCGAAGTATTTAGATATTTTACCAGGTAAAAACTAAATCTACATTCGTCCAACTCCAAATGAATTTGGACGTAAATCTCTTTTTTCAGAGTCGCAAACGATATTTAAACATTCGCCTAAAATTTTCCTTGTATCTCTTGGATCAATTATGCCATCATCCCAAATTCTTGCAGTTGCGAATAAGGCTTCGCCTTCTTCTTTGTAAGTATCAATTATTTTTTGTTCGATTGCCTTAATCATTTCCATATTAGGCTCTTCTCCTCTTCTCTTAGCAGACTCAACTGCAACTTGTGACATGGTTTTTCCCGCCTGCTCACCACCCATCACGCTCAATTTATTATTAGGCCATGAAAATAAAAATCTGGGATCAAATGATCTACCGGCCATACCATATTCACCCGCTCCAAACGATGCACCAATTCGTAATGTGATTTTTGGAACTGTACAATTTGTAACAGCTTGTATCATTTTTGATCCATGCTTAATAATTCCTCTTCTCTCTTCTTTTGTTCCAACCATATAGCCAGTCGTATTTTGTAAAAAAATAAGCGGTGTATTATGCTTTGAGCATAATTGAATAAACTGAGCTGCCTTAACAGCGCCATCAGCAAAAATCGGTCCATTGTTTCCAACAATACCAACTTTGTAGCCGTGAATTCGTGCAGTGCCTGTAACAGTTTGTTTTCCAAATTCAGGTTTAAAATCTAAATATTCTGAGCCATCAACTATACGAGCGATGACCTCTCGAACATCATAAGGTTTTTTATAATCTGTAGGTACTACACCTATAAGTTCATCAGGGGAATAAATAGGTTCACTAAAATTTTCATTTTTGGTTGACATAAATCCATCGTTCCACCCTAAGTTTTTAACAACTTCTCTACATTTTTTAATTGCTTCAGCGTCATCATTAGCTATGTATTCAGCTAAACCAGAAACTGTATAATGCATCTCTGCGCCTCCGAGTTCTTCATCTGTAGCAATTTCACCTAATGCTGCCTTTAGCAATGGTGGGCCCGCCAAAAATATTTTAGATCTATTTTTAACTACAATGACTTGATCTGATAATCCAGGTGTGTATGCGCCTCCAGCAGTAGAATTGCCATGAACTACTGCAATTGTAGGTATACCCATAGCAGACATTTTAGCTAAGTTTGCAAAACTACGTCCACCTGGCAAAAAAACTTCCGATTGTCTAAAGAGATTTGCCCCTGCGCTTTCAACAAGACTAATTAATGGAAGCTTATTTTCTTTTATGATTTCAGCTCCTCGAAGCGCTTTAACAACACCCATTTCTGTCATGCTTCCGCCCTTAATTCCAGAGTCTGAAGCGCTGACCATACATCTTACGCCTGATACATATCCTATTCCACTAATACCACCGCCTCCTGAAATATTTTTATCTCCATCATCATCTCCCATTTTATATCCAGCAAGAGTAGAAAGGGGTATGAAATAGCTATCAGGGTCTAAAAGAGCTGCAAGCCTTTCTCTTGGAAGAAGCTGACCTCTCTTTTCAAATTTTGGCTTGGCTCTCTCAGAATTATCAGCGATTTTTTTTTCTAAAGATCTAAATTCATTGATTAATTCTATATGATCCGCTTCATTCTTTTTAAAAGAATTAGAGTTTATCATTATTTTTGATTCAATAACTGGCATAAATAATCCAAAAAAAATATTTCGATAGACTAATAAAATATACCACAATGTAAAGAATCTAATAATATCAACACTATTAATGGTCAAAAAAACAAAAAAAAGAGCTAAGTTGGCAAAAAAAACAACAAAAGCTAAGAATACAAATTATACCGCTAAAGACATAGAGGTTCTTGAGGGCCTTGAACCTGTTCGTAAAAGACCAGGAATGTATATTGGCGGAACAGATGTGCATGCCATGCATCATTTAGTAAGCGAGGTCCTTGACAATTCAATGGATGAAGTGGTTTCAGGTCATGCAAATAAAGTCAATATTAATTTAATTGATAGCACAACAATTGAAATTTCTGATAATGGTCGAGGTATACCAGTTGATAAACATCCAAAGTTTAAACTTCCAGCCGTAGAGGTCATTCTCACAACACTTCACTCTGGTGGAAAATTTTCTAATAAAAATTATCAAACTTCAGGTGGCTTACACGGCGTTGGTGTTTCAGTTGTTAACGCCTTGTCAAAAAAACTAGACCTTGAAATTGCGAGAGATAAGAGATTTTATACTCAAACTTACTCAAGAGGGGTTAAAAAAAATAAATTAAAAACTATTTCACGTGGAAGTATTAAAAAAGGTACAAAAATAAAATTTACTCCTGATGATGAAATTTTTGGAAAAGAAAATTTTGACTCATCTATTATTTACAATATTGCAAAAGCAAAGGCCTATTTAATCCCAAATGTTGAGATTAATTGGTCGTGTCCAAAAAATTTAGTTAAAAAAAATATACCGACGCAGGACAGACTTCATTATGCAAAAGGGATTCATGATTACTTATTTGCGTTAGTAAATCCAAACGAACCTATTTTTGACGAAGAATTCTACTTTAAGACCAATATTGACGATGAAGGAAATAGTATAGAAGGAATTATAAATTGGTTTGATGCAATAGAACCAATTAACCAGTCATATTGCAACACTATACAAACACCTTTGGGCGGAACTCATGAAAATGGTTTTAAAAATGGTATGTTTAAAGCATTTAAAGACTATTCAAAAATTAAATTTGAGAGAAAAGCCTCTCAAATTACACAAGATGATATTTTTGGATCGTCAGCTTCTATATTATCAATATTTATTGAAAACCCTGAATTTCAAGGCCAAACAAAAGAAAAACTATCTAGTATTGAGCCAGGCAAAAAGATTGAATTAAAAATTAAACAACTATTTGAACAATGGTTAGCAAAAAAAACAAAAACAGCTGAACAATTATTCTATTATGCCTTTAACCGATCTCAAATCAGACTTCAAAATAAATCAGAGCTTGCAATTGAACGACAAGTAAAAAGAAAAAAAATTACACTACCCGGTAAACTTGCCGATTGCACTATTAGTGGCAACAAAGGCACTGAACTTTTTTTAGTTGAAGGTGACTCAGCTGGTGGATCAGCTAAGCAGGCAAGAGATAGGCAGACGCAGGCTATACTTCCCTTAAGAGGCAAGATACTCAATGTAATAAGTGCATCTAGAGATAAAATAAATGCCAATCAGGAAATTGTTGATCTCATACAAGCCCTTGGCTGTAAAAGAGGCGATAATTATAACTCTAAAGATATTAGATATGAAAAGATAATCATTATGACAGATGCTGATGTAGATGGAGCCCATATCGCTACTCTTCTAATGGGATTTTTCTATAATGAATTTCCTAAATTAATTGATGATGGCCAACTTTATTTGTCTGTTCCCCCTCTATTTAAAATATCTAAAGGAGGTAAAATCTTTTACGCGGTAAGTGAAAGTCATAAAGATGACATAGTGAAAAATGAATTTAAAAATTCTGAAAATATTGAAATAAATCGATTTAAGGGTCTAGGTGAAATGATGCCAGCTCAATTAAAAGAAACAACAATGTCTCCTGAAAATAGAACATTGCTTAAAGTTCAGATTGCCTCAAAAGATAAGAAAAAAACTAAGAAATCTGTAGAAGCCCTCATGGGGAAAAAACCAGAGCTGAGGTTTAAGTTTATAACTGAAAATTCAAAAGGAGTTTCTGCAGAAAATATTCTTTAAGCTAAATTCTTTATATTTTTTTCTGTTTTTTCACTATAAGGAGCTGAAACCATTTTTCCAGCATCAATTAAATTTTGTCCTTTTAATACTGCTCTTTTATGACTGAAATTGCGATATCCATCATGACCATGGTATGACCCTGAGCCACTTGGGCCCACTCCTCCGAATGGAAGGTCATGCATTGAAAATTGAAAAAGAACATCGTTGGTCACAAGTTGTCCTGATGTAGTTTTATTTAAAAGATCGTCAACTTCTTTTGCATCATCACCAAAATAATAAAGAGCAAGTGCTTTTGGGTTATGATTTACATATTTAATAGTTTCATCAAAATTTTTATATGACATAACAGGCAAGATAGGTCCAAAAATTTCATTTTTCATAACCTCCATATCATCAGTTGGATTAAGAATTAATGTTGGAGGGATTTTATGATGTTCTTGTTGTGTAAGATCTTCATTAGCAGGATTGATTTCTACAATTTCTGCACCTTTAGATTTTGCATCCGAAATATATGATCTTAATCTTTCATAATGATTCAAATGAATGATTGAAGTGTAATCAGGATTATTCTTCAGAGTTTCGTATGACTCTTGTACATATGACTTAGCATGCTCAACAAACTCATTCTCTTTTCCTTCAGGAAGAAATACGTAATCAGGCGAAATACATATCTGACCAGCATTAAGCAATTTACCCATCATAATTTTATCAACACTTTTCTTCATTTTAGCTTTAGGGCCAACGATAACTGGAGACTTTCCACCAAGCTCGAGTGTGAGGGGAACTAAATTTTCAGATGCTTCATAGGCAATTTTTTTTGCTATATGAGTTGATCCAGTAAATAATAAATGATCAAAAGCAAGACCAGCAAAAGACTGAGATGTTTGAGGCCCGCCATTGATTACAACCACTTCATCATCATTAAAGTATTCTTTTACTAACTTTTCAGTCAAATCAGATGTTTCAGGAACAAACTCTGATAATTTCATCATTGCATTATTTCCAGCGGCAAATACTTCAACCAATGGGCCTAAACTCAAATTAAGTGGAAAGTTCCATGGTGAGATAATCCCTACAACTCCGTAAGGTTGATTATGAATAAATGCTTTGGCGCCCAGCAATCCTAGAGGGAAATTAGGTTTTCTTTTTTCAGGCTTCATCCATTTACTTAAATTTTTTGAAATATGTTTTGCGCTAGCAATGATAGGCAAAGTATCTGACAGTAAGCTTAGTTGCTCATGCCTTGTTCCAAAATCATTCTGTAAAGCCTTGTGGATATCTTCTGAGTTTTCCTCTACAAGAAGTTTTAATCTGTTTATTCTATCTATTCTCTCTTTATAATTAGGATAGTCACCATTTTGAAATCTTTTTTTGAGACTATTGAGAATTCTCTCTAATTCATCCTTAGATACTTCAGGATAATCTGATGCTACACTTACTCCACCTAAACCCATATGTTTACCTCTTTAAATTATTTAGATCGTATAGAAATTATAAGTATAATTCAATTAGAATATATTGACACTTAATACGTCGATATTATGATCTTACTAATCTTTTTATTATAATTTTTTTATTTATGCCAAATAAAATAAAATTTCATATTGATAAAAATAATGTAGCTGTTTTAACATTGAATGACCCTGAAAGACTGAATGCTCTTTCTTTGGAAATGTTAACTGAGATACATGAACAAATTAAACTTATCAATGCCGGTAAAACAAGTGCGAGGTGTCTTGTAATTACGGGAGAAGGACGAGGGTTTTGTGCTGGGGCTAATTTAATCGATACAAATGCCGCTCCATCTGAAAGTGGTAATCCAATGGATAGAGATTTAGGAAAAGGATTGTTAACCCATTATCATCCAATGCTTATAGATTTAAAAAATTTAGAAATACCTGTTATTACTGCAATTAATGGTGTTGCAGCTGGCGCAGGATGTTCACTAGGCATCATTGGTGATCTAATATTTGCTACTGATAAATCATATTTCTATCAGGCTTTTAAATTTATTGGATTAGTTCCAGATGCCGGATCGACATATATACTTCCTCGAAAAATTGGCATGGCAAGAGCTATAGAATTATCAATGTTGGGAGAAAAAATAACAGCTGAAAAGGCTCTTTCATGGGGATTAATAAATTTTGTTTATGATCAAGAAAATTTAATGAAAGAGACGATTAAGACTGCCACTGAGATCGCAAATGGGCCAACTATTGCTTATAAATTAATGAGAAAACTGTACTGGGAAAGTTTAAGTAATGACTTTGAGACACAGCTAAACGCTGAAAGTAAAGCTCAAACAATAGCAGGTAAGACTGAAGACTGCTTTAATGGTGTTATGTCTTTTCTGCAAAAGAAGAAGCCTAACTTTAAAGGAAAATAAGTTTAATTATAATTACTTAGAAACTCTTCAGAAAAACGCTGAAACCTTTTTTCTTCAATTGATGCCCTGATCTCTTTCATCAAATTTTGATAAAAATAAATATTATGTAAGGATAAAAGCATACCACCTAACATTTCTTTTGCATTAAATAAGTGATGAAGATATGCGGCTGAGTATGTGTTGCAAATAGGGTTGTCACTTTCAGGATCAATTGAGGAGTTTAATTGTTTAAATTTTGAATTTCGAATATTTATTGTCCCATTTTTTGTAAAAGCCTGCCCATTTCTTCCACTTCTGGTAGGAAGAACACAATCAAACATATCGACTCCTCTGGCAACTGCACCGATAATATCATCAGGTTTGCCAACTCCCATTAAATACCTTGGCCTATTTTGTGGAAGAAGTAGACAAGTGTAGTCTAGAACTTTAAACATTTCATCTTGAGATTCGCCTACAGCTAATCCCCCAACAGCATAACCATCAAAATCTAAATTAATTAGAGATCTTACTGATTCATCTCTTAAATCTGAATAAGTACTTCCCTGAACGATGCCAAATAATTGATTCTGAGATCCAGTAAATGCATACTTACATCTTTCCGCCCATTTCATTGATAATCTCATTGAGTCACTTGCTTGGTCATGAGTTGCTGGGAAAGGGGTACACTCATCAAAGCACATAACAATATCTGAATTTAGATTTTTTTGAATTTCAATTGATTTTTCAGGAGTAACAAAGAATTTTTTACCATCAATATGTGATTTAAACTCTACTCCGTTGTCAGACAATTTTCTTAATTTTGATAATGAGAATACTTGATAACCACCTGAGTCAGTTAATATAGGTAAATGCCAATTCATAAAGTAGTGTAATCCGCCAAATTTACCGATTAAATCATCTCCAGGTCGAAGCATTAAATGATATGTATTTCCTAATAAAATCTCTGAACCGGTTTTTAAAAGATCGGGTGTTGTGACGGCTTTCACTGTTGCAGCGGTACCAACAGGCATAAATGTCGGAGTATTAATATTTCCATGAACTGTTTTCACGATACCTCTTCTAGCAAGGTGGTCACTATTTAATAATTCAAAATTACTCATTACGATACAACAGGCTTACATCTCCATATGAAAAGAAACGATAATCATTTTCTATAGCCACTCGGTATATAGATTGAATTTTATCTATGCCAGAAAATGCAGAAACTAAAAGCATCAAAGTTGACTTTGGTAAATGAAAATTTGTTAAAAGCATATCTACTACTTTAAATTTAAATCCAGGCTTAATAAAAATATCTGTTTTTCCACTAAATGGAGAAAGTTCACCGCTCAGTGCCGCGGACTCTAACAGTCTTAACGATGTTGTACCAACAGAAATTATTCTTCCTTTTTTTGATTTTTTTTCTTTTATCAACTCAATAACTTCATTTGAAATAAACCCTATTTCACTATGCATTTTATGGTTTCCAATATTATCTCTAATTGGCATAAATGTTCCTGCCCCAACATGGAGTGTAATCTCAGCTAACTGATCTCTGTCTTTTATTTTATTAAATATTTCATTATTAAAATGAAGGCCAGCTGTGGGAGCTGCAATTGATCCATCATGACTTGCATAAACTGTTTGATAATCATTAAAATCTTTTTTATCACTATTTCTTGATTTTAGAATGTATGGAGGAAGAGGCATTTTACCAAAATTTCTAAATATTATATTCTCTTCTCCATTTATTTTTATTATGAAGTCTCCTTCATGAGTCTTTTCTATAACATCAAGGAAATATGAATCGTCTAAAGAAATTTTATCACCTACATTTATTTTCTTTCCAGGTTTTATAAATGCTTTCCAAAGCGACTCTTTTATTTTTTTATGAAAAGTAACTCTGATCTCATTTGACTTGTGTTTTAGAGAGAAATAAGCTGGAATTACTTTGGAGTTATTCACCACAAGTAAGTCATTCTTTTCAATATAATTAAGGATATTATTGAAATTATCGTGATAAACAGGTTCGCTGCCAATTAATAATCTTGAAACATTTCGAGGCTGGATTGGCCTGCTTGCTATAAGTTCCTGCGGAAGATCAAAGTCAAAATGACTAATATCCATATTTATTCAATATCAGATAAAACTTTCACTGATATCATTAAATCTGGATCTGTTACTTCACCATTTGATCCAGAGCCTACTTTAATGTTATCTACGTACTCCATTCCTGAAACCACTTGACCAAAAACCGTGTATTGTCCATCTAGATGTGGAGTTGGTCCAAAACAAATAAAAAACTGACTATTAGCTGAATTAGGATCCTGAGTTCGAGCCATGGAAACAGTTCCTCTTACATGTGAGGTACTATTAAACTCCTGCATTAAATCAGGTTTACTTGATCCTCCAGTTCCATTACCAAATTGACCATCACCTGTTTGAGCCATAAAGCCAGGTATGACTCTATGAAAAGGAACTCCATCATAAAAACCTTCTCGAGCGAGTTCTTTAATTTGATTTACATGATTTGGTGCGATATCAGATAATAGTTCAATTATTACATTGCCATCTTTTAATTCTATTTGAATTGTATTTTCTGGATCATTTGCCATATATAGACTTTCTTCAGCGTTAGCTAAGTTATTAAAAATAATAAATAATGAGAATATATATAGTATAAATTTTCTCATCAAAGTTAATTATTAAACTTTTCCTTCAGTTTTCCTGATACATAATCAGTAGTAAAATTAGAAATGTCTCCATTTAATCTAGCTATATCTCTAATAAAATTAGAAGATATTGATTGTCTTTGAGCGTCAGCCATTAAAAAAACTGTTTCAATTTCAGAATTCAATTGACGGTTCATTCCCACCATTTGAAATTCATATTCGAAGTCAGAAACAACCCTTAACCCTCTTACAATAACCTGAGCATTTAGTGATTTAGCAAACTCAACCAAAAGATTATCAAATGCAACGACCTCTACTGAAGAACTACTTGAAAATTCATTATCGATCATATCTTTGCGCTCATTAAGTGAAAATAAAGGATTTTTATGAGGGCTGTCTGCTACAGCAATATACAGCTTATCGACAAATCTTAAAGCTCTATTAACTACGTCAATATGACCTTTATGAATCGGATCAAAGCTGCCTGGATATACCCCTATTTTTTCCATACAGAATTATATATTGAATAAAAATAATCCTCTACCAATTAATTTTCTATTTCAACTCGAGAAGCTGAAACGACTTTTTCACTATCTGATGTTTTAAATATACTTACTCCTTGAGTATTTCTCCCAGCAACTCTTATATCTATAACTGGACATCTAATCAATTGGCCTGACTTTGTGATTAGCATTATATCGTCATCATGTCCAACTGGGAATGAGGCTAAAACATTTCCATTTCGCGACGAAGTGGTTATACACATAATTCCTGAACCACCTCTATTGGTAACTCTAAATTGATATGAAGATGTTCTTTTTCCAAATCCATTTTCAGTTACCGTCAGAACAAATTGTTCACACGCTTTCATTTCTTGAAAACGATCTTCTGATAATTTAATATCTTCTATTTCTTCTTTAGAATCCTCTTCATTGTCATCATTATCTTCTTTAGTTGCTTTATTCATTTTTAAGTAGGCCTTTGCCTCAGCTGAAGTTACATCTAGATGGGATAATATTGATAATGATATAATTGAGTCATTTTCTGCTAATTTAATGCCCCTTACTCCAATTGAAGACCGACTTTTTGTTGTTCGCAATTTTGAAACAGGCGTCCTAATACATTTTCCTTCTTTTGTAGAAAGTAATACGTCATCATTTTCAGTGCAGATTTTAACACTAACTATTTTATTTGAATTACTTAGTTTCATTGCAATTTTTCCGTTAGCTTGAATATTTTTAAAATCATCAATACTATTTTTTCTAATACTGCCGTCAGCGGTAGCAAATATTAAAAAATTATCATCTTTGGAGGCTCTATTTTCTGGCATGACAAGTATACTTGATAGTTGATCGTCTTGTTTCAAATTTAATAAATTTATAATTGCTTTACCTTTTGCTGTTGGCGATGATTCTGGTATCTTCCATGTTTTAAGTTTGTACACGATGCCACTTGATGAAAAAAATAACATATTGTCATGGGTACTAGAGGTAAAAACTTGCGTCACAAAATCTTCATCGTTTGTTTTCATTCCTGATCTACCTTTACCACCTCTTTTTTGGGCACGGTACATTTCTAGAGGAACTCTTTTTATATAGCCGGAATTAGTAATACTAATCACCATATCACTTCTTTGAACAAGGTCTTCTTGATCTATGTCTGAAGCCTCATGGTCAGCAATTTCAGTCTTTCTTGGAGATGAGAATTCTTTTTTTACATTCTCTAATTCGTCCTTAATAACAGATTGTAATTTATTTTTATCTCTTAAAATTGATAAATACTCATTTATATTATCTGATAAGGTTTTTAATTCTTCTTCCAACTCCCCTTTACCTAATGCCGTAAGCCTCTGAAGCCGTAATTCTAAAATAGACTTGGCTTGATCCTCAGTTAAATAAATATCTTTATCATTTTTAATTTGCCTTGGATCATCAATTAATTCCAAAATATCTTTTATATCAGAGCTCTTCCATTTTGTTTTAAGCAACTCTATTTTAGCAGAGCTAGGGTCCCTAGAACTTTTTATGATTTCGATAACTTGATCTACATTGGAAATAGCAATCGCTAGCCCCGTTAAGACATGCGCTCGATCTCTGGCTTTATTTAAATCATACCTAGTTCTAAGAGAAATAATTTCTTCTCGGTGATTTATGAAATGCCTTAAGAAATCTTTTATGTTCATCAACTCTGGCTTTTGATCGTTGAGAGCTAGAGCATTAACACCATATGAACTTTGCAAAGGCGTGAACTTGTATAATTTATTTAAAATTACTTGTGCGATAACTCCTTTTTTAAGTTCAACGACTACTCTGACACCTTGTCGGTCAGACTCATCTCTCAAGTCACTGATCCCTTCAATTTTTTTATCTCTTACAAGCTCAGCTATCTTTTCAATTAAAGATGATTTATTTACTTGATAAGGCAACTCTGTAAAAATAATTGCTTCACGGTCACTTTTAAATTCTTCAAAAGTTGATTTAGCTTGAACAATAATCGATCCTCTTCCACTGTTTTGTGAGTCTTTAATCCCTTTTGTGCCAACTATTTTTCCTCCTGTAGGAAAGTCTGGTCCTTTTATTATATCGTTTATCTTTTCAAAAGAAATTTCTTGATCATCTATATAAGCAACGCATGCATCAATAACTTCACCTAGATTATGTGGCAATATATTAGTAGCCATTCCAACTGCAATTCCACCTGCTCCATTAACAAGTAGATTTGGATATTTCGCTGGTAGTACTATTGGCTCACTTTCACTTTCATCATAATTAGGCCTGTATTCAACAGTATCTTTTTCAATATCCTCGAGTAGAAATTTAGATATTTTTGCCATGCGGACTTCTGTATACCTCATTGCCGCCGCTCGATCTCCGTCCATCGAACCAAAATTACCCTGACCATCAAGCAGAGGAACTCTCATAGAAAAATCTTGTGCCAATCTAACGAGCGCATCATATACAGCTTGATCACCATGGGGGTGATATTTACCAATTACATCACCGACTACCCTAGCGCTCTTTCTATGCTGCTTATTCCATTCATATCCAGCCTCATGCATTGCATACAAAATTCTTCTATGAACAGGCTTTAGTCCGTCTCTTACATCAGGCAATGCTCTGCTCACGATTACACTCATCGCGTAATCTAAGTAAGATTTTTGCATCTCGTCATCGATAGGAATCGGTGAAATAGATGTAATTTCTTTAGTTACACTTTTACTATTTTGATCGTTTGAATCAGTCAATTTAAAGCCCTAAATAGTGGTTAATAATTAGCCAAAAACAGCCAAATATGAAGCATTTTTTATGATTAACATTGTAAAGAATTATAGCAGAAAAATGACAATTAAGCCATTTTAAAAGGGAATTTCATCATCAATATCCAAGTCATCAGAAGAAGAAAAATTGCTATCCTGAGACATATCTTGATCAATTTGAGGCGAAGATTCACCACCAAAGTCATTGGAGCCTCCTCTACTATCAAGCATTGTCATAGTTCCATTATAATTTGCAAGAACAACCTCTGTGGTATATTTTTCAACTCCATTATTATCAGTGAACTTCCTTGTTTGAAGTTGTCCTTCAATATATATTTTAGAGCCTTTCTTAAGGTAATTCTCAACAACACCCGCTAAACCATCGTTAAATATAACTATTCTGTGCCATTGAGTTTTATCTCTTTTCTCTCCTGTACTTTTATCTTTCCAGGATTCTGAAGTTGCAAGACTCAACTGGGCCAGTTTTTTTCCATCTTGTGTCTGTCTTATAATGGGGTCAGCCCCTAAATTGCCAATAAGCATAACTTTGTTTAAACTTGACGCCATGTATATAAATTAACTATTTAATATCTTGGTGTATACAAAAAAACAAAGATAATTATTTTATTCACAGCTATCTTTAAGTCTAAATAAATCAAACTAATTATAATGTTGAGATGAACAAAAATATTTCAATTCAAGGAGCAAGAGAACATAATCTAAAAAATATTAATGTTAAGATTCCAAGAGATAAACTGACAATAATAACTGGCCTTTCAGGCTCCGGAAAATCATCTTTAGCCTTTGATACTATATACGCAGAAGGCCAAAGAAGATACGTCGAAAGTCTATCGGCGTATGCAAGACAATTTCTTCAGATGATGCAAAAACCTGATGTTGATTTAATTGAGGGATTAAGTCCAGCAATATCAATTGAACAAAAAACAACTTCTAAGAATCCAAGATCAACTGTTGGAACTGTTACAGAGATATATGATTACTTGCGCTTGCTATATGCTCGAATTGGTATTCCTTATTCTCCTACAACCGGCCTGCCAATAAAAAGTCAAACTGTTACTCAAATGGTAGATAGAATTGGATCAAGACCTGAAGGTTCAAAATTCCTAATACTAGCGCCAATAGTAAGAGGACGAAAAGGTGAGTATAAAAAAGAACTATCAGATCTTCAGAAAAAAGGATTTCAGAGAGTAAAAATTGATGGAGAACAATATGAGTTTGACTCACTTCCTGATTTAGATAAAAAAAAGAAACACGATATATCAGTAGTAGTCGATAGAATTTCTCTATCAAAAGATTTAGGTAATCGGCTAGCAGACAGCATCGAAACGGCACTTAATATTGCAGATGGAATAGTAATAATTGAAGATTATGAAAAAAATGGAAAAGCTCCAAAAGAGGAAATTTTTTCCTCTAAATTTGCTTGTCCCGTTTCAGGCTTCACAATTGAAGAAATTGAGCCAAGATTATTTTCTTTTAATAATCCATACGGTGCCTGTCCTGAATGTGATGGAATAGGTACAGATCTATCAATTGATTTAAAACTAGTAATTCCAGATAAAAATTTATCAATTAACGAAGGTGCAATAGCTCCATGGCCAATCGCTACATCTAGTTACTATAAGCAAGTCTGTGAGAGCATATCAAAGCATTTTAAGTTTTCACTTGATACGCCTTGGAAAAAACTTAGTAAAAATATTAGAGAGATTGTTCTTTTTGGTTCTGATGATGAAGTGAAATTTAAGTATGACGATGGTTATACGTATTATAAAGAATTTGAAGGGGTCGTTAATAATCTTGAAAGAAGATATTTAGAAACTGACAGTGATTGGATGAGGTCAAATATTGAAAAGTATCAAACTGAAAGCAATTGTCATGCCTGTGATGGCCTAAGACTCAAAAAAGAAGCTTTAGCTGTGAAGATTAATGGTCTGAACATTGGACAATTATGTCAAAAATCAATTAAGGAGTCTTTGTCTTGGTTTCAAAAACTTGAGAAAAATCTATCAAAAAAAGAAATTGAAATCTCGTATAGAATTTTAAAAGAGTTGAATGAAAGAGTAAATTTCTTAAATAATGTCGGTCTTGAATACCTTACTTTATCAAGGAATTCAGGAACTTTATCTGGCGGAGAGTCTCAACGCATTAGATTAGCTTCTCAAATTGGCTCAGGTCTCACTGGCGTGCTCTATGTTTTAGATGAGCCTTCAATAGGATTGCACCAAAGAGACAATGCAAGATTACTTGAAACTTTAAAAAGACTTCGAAATCTTGGAAATACTGTCATTGTCGTAGAACATGATGAAGAAGCTATGATCAACTCTGATCATATTATTGATTTAGGACCAGAAGCTGGAGTTAAAGGGGGTTTTGTTACTGCAACTGGAACTGCAAAAGAAATTATGAAAAATAAAAAAAGTTTAACTGGTCAATATTTATCAAAAAAAATGATTATTGATGTGCCAGTTAAAAGACGTGAGGCAAAAGATAATAAAAAAATAAATATAAAAGGTGCTTCTGGGAATAATCTTAAAAATGTTGATTGTGAAATCCCCTTGGGAACTCTTACATGCATTACAGGAGTTTCAGGAAGTGGCAAATCCACTCTTACTATAAATACACTCTATAAAGCCATTGCAAAGGAATTAAATGGCTCCAATATTAATCCATCATCTTTTAAAACTATTGAGGGTATAAACAATCTAGACAAAGTAATTGATATCGATCAATCCCCTATTGGAAGAACTCCACGATCAAATCCAGCAACTTACACGGGTGCTTTTACTTTTATTAGGGATTGGTTTGCGGGATTACCAGAGTCAAAAGCTCGAGGATATAAAGCTGGTAGGTTTTCTTTTAATGTAAGGGGAGGCAGATGTGAGGCATGTGAAGGCGATGGTGTAATTAAAATAGAAATGCACTTTCTTCCAGATGTTTATGTAACTTGCGATGAATGTGAGGGCAAGAGATATAATCGTGAGACACTTGAGATAAAATATAAAGATAAAAATATTTCTGATATTTTAAATATGACAGTTGATGAAGGATTAAAATTCTTTGATCCTATTCCCCTAATTAAAAATAAATTGAGCACTTTAAATAGTGTTGGGCTTGGATATATTAAGATTGGACAACAGGCCACAACTCTATCAGGTGGAGAAGCACAAAGAATTAAGCTATCAAAAGAATTATCAAAAAGAGCAACTGGTAAAACATTATATATCTTAGATGAACCTACAACTGGTCTGCACATCCATGATATTAAAAAATTATTAGAAGTGCTTCAAATATTAGTTGAGCAAGGTAATACCATAGTTGTTATTGAGCACAACTTAGATGTTATAAAAACTGCTGATTGGTTAATTGATTTAGGGCCAGAAGGTGGCGATAATGGAGGGGAAATTATTGGCTGTGGAACCCCTGAGGCACTAAAAAAGAATAAAAAAAGCTATACAGGTAAATATTTAAAAAATTTAGTTTAATTTTTTTAATTTTTTTTGATACAAATAGATTCATAATAATTTATTAAGGAATACACATGGCAAACATTCTCCAATCATTGAATAAAACAATAATCGCTGGAACGGTATTATTATTAATTTTACTTGTAATAATGTTTAAAGCTTATGATCTGTCTTTTGATCTGATTTTCTGGCAGACAATATTTAGATATTTACATGTTGTTGTTGGAGTAATGTGGATTGGTCTCCTTTGGTATTTTAACTTTGTTCAAATACCTAATATGCCCAATATTCCTGATGAACAAAAGCCTGCAATTGGAAAAGTCATTGCGCCTGCAGCACTCTTTTGGTTTAGATGGGCTGCCCTGGCAACAGTAATAACTGGATTAATTACTCTTGCTCTTTATTATGGTCACTCAGGAGCTATTAACGCTCTTATTCTAACGATACCAAATTTTAATGATCCAAGAGCCCTTACAATTGGAATTGGGATGTGGCTAGCTCTAATCATGGCTTACAATGTATGGATGGTTATTTGGCCTAATCAGAAAAAAGCACTTGGTATAGTTGAGGCTGATGCGGATACTAAAGCAAAATCTGCCAGAACAGCTATGTTATTTTCAAGAACAAATACAATGCTGTCAATTCCGATGTTATTGGCAATGGTAGCTGCTCAAAATTTAGCTTAATATAACTGGAGTTGTGTTTTTAGTAGTATACTTAAAAGCCTTGCCGCTTGCGGAGTGCCAGTTCGAGTCTGACCAAGGGCACTACTCATAGATGAAACAATATTTCAGAGTAATTCTCGGCCGACAACATAAACACTTTCAAGATTGTTTTGATGGAAAATTTGTAGGTGTTGGCTTCATAACAGAAATAGATTTAAAAAATGATTTAGTAGATAACTGGCGGGAGTTTAATAAAAAATTTATTCCTGTTTATTTAAAAAATAATCCAGGTGCTCACAAAGTGAAGGCTGGTTTAGCATGCAGTGCAATACATACTGTCGCAAAAAGAATGAATAATGATGATTTTGTTTTGTGTCCAGATGGACAAAGAAATTATAAAATTGCGAAAATTTCAGGAGAATATTTTTATAATCCTGAAAAACCATCGATAGTTCATAGAAGACCTGTTGAGTGGTTATCTACTACGATTAAGCGAGACGAAATGAGTGAAGCATTGAGAAACTCTACAGGTGCTATAGGAACAATTTCAGATATTTCAAAACACGCTGATGAGATTGAACAATTTATAAAAGGTGAGAGTCCAATTTTAATTTCATCTAAAGATAAGGATATTGAAAATCCAAGTATGTTTGCTTTGGAAATGCATTTGGAAGATTTTTTAATTAAAAATTGGGAACACACTCCGTTAGCACAAAATTATGATATTTATAAAGATGAAGAAGTTTTGGGAAAACAGTTCCCAACAGACACAGGACCGATTGATATACTTGCTGTGAGTAAAGATAAAAAGGAATATCTAGTTATAGAGCTAAAAAAGGGAAGAGCTAGCGATAGTGTTGTTGGACAAGTACAAAGATACATGGGTTTCATTAAGGAAGAATTTTTAGAAGAGGAACAACGAGTTAAGGGTGCCATAATAGCTTTGGAGAACGATTTAAAAGTAAAAAGAGCTTTGAGTGTTACTAATGATATTGATTTTTATGAATATAAAATAAATTTTGATTTAGTAAAAAGTAAATAATATCAAAATGCATTATTAAATTTGAATTATTTAAAAAGGCTTAAATTATTTTCTAGTAGAGTCTACGGCTGAAGTGCTTGTCCAGTCCCTTTTCACGTCTAAATATTTTAGTAACGGAGCAGCTACAAATATTGAAGAATATGTTCCAACTAAAACTCCCCATATCATAGCAAAGGTGAATCCCTTGATAACGGACCCACCAAACATATAAAGTGATAAAAGAGCTAATAAAGTTGTAATAGATGTAATTATCGTTCGAGATAAAGTTTCATTTATTGATAAGTCTAATAATTGATCGATTACAAGTAATCTATGTTTTCTAAGGTTTTCTCTTACTCTATCGTATACCACAACAGTATCATTCATTGAATAACCAACTATGGTCAGTATTGCAGCTATAATTGGAAGATTAAATTCTAACTGAGTGATACAGAATATCCCTATCGTAAGAATTACGTCATGAACAAGCGCTAATACAGCGCCAAGTGAGAACTGCCATTCAAATCTAAACCAGATATATAAAAGCATTGCAAATACAGCAAACGCGATTGCAAACGTTCCAGCTTGTATCAATTCACCGCTTACTTTGGGGCCGACTACTTCAGTTCTACGATAATTTACAGGAGAACTAAGGTCACTATCTAATTTGTTTTTTACAATCTCTACTACATTCTGCTGAATTTTATCGCCCCCAGATTGTTGTTCAATACGAATTAAAATATCATTCTTAGATCCAAATTCTTGTATTTGAATATCTCCAAGAGATAGGTCATTCAGTGCTGATCTTATTTGTGATATATCAACATCTTCTTTTGTCTCAATTTCAATAAGTGTTCCTCCTTTGAAATCTATTCCGAAGTTTAGGCCAAATGAGAAAAAAGATATTATAGATCCAATAATTAATAATGACGATAATACAAAACCGATAATATGAAGTTTTAAAAATGATATATTCTTTGAACTAAAGTCTAAATTCATGTCTTGAGCCCTACACTTTCTGATTTCATTTTTCTTACTCTCAGTGAAATAAAAAACCTTGTAACTGTGAATGCCGTAAATACAGATGTAAAAATACCAATTGCAAGAGTGATAGAAAATCCTCTTACAGGACCAGAAGCCATAAAAAATAATATTATTGCAGCTATTAAAGTAGTGATATTTGCGTCTAATATTGTTGATAATGCTCGTTTATATCCATTATCTATTGAGTTTATCATTGAACTTCCATTTCTTAACTCTTCTTTGACCCTCTCAAAAATAAGAACATTGGCATCGACAGCCATTCCGATAGTAAGAATTATACCAGCTATCCCTGGCAGAGTTAAAGTTGCTTGAAACATTGAAAGGACACCAAGAACTAATAATAAGTTAATGATAAGAGCGATGTCTGCAAATAATCCAAACGTTCGATATATAAACAACATAAATAAAATGACAGCTGCAAAACCAATTATCGCAGCTATTTTTCCAGCATTAATAGAATCCGCACCTAAATCTGGGCCAACTGATCGTTCTTCTAATATAACTAACGGCGCAGGAAGTGCGCCAGCCCTAAGAAGTATTGCTAATTCATTTGCTTCTTCCGATGTAAAACCGCCCGATATTTGACCTGAACCACCAAGAATAGCATCTCTAATCACTGGAGCGCTTACTACTCTATCATCAAGTATAATTGCAAAAGGTTTTCCAACATTTTGTTGAGTTACTCTTCCAAATTTTTTAGCTCCTATACCGTCAAAGCGAAAAGTTACAATCGGCTCATTTGTTTGTGGGTCAAAACCTGGTTGTGCATCTACTAAATTTTCACCACCCACCATAACTCTTTTTTTAACAATATATTTAAAATTTGGATCATCATCTGATGGTAAAACTTCAGAGCCAATTGGAGCTTTATCTGGTTTCTGAGAATCATATACAACTGATTGATCAACTAATTGAAAAGTAAGCTTAGCAGTTTGTCCAAGTAAAGATTTAATTTGATCTGGATCTTCAAGTCCAGGAACTTGTATAATAATCCTTGATGTGCCCTGCCTTTGAATTGTTGGCTCTCTAGTTCCAAGCTCATCTATTCTTCTTCTAACAATTTCTAATGATTGATTAACAGCGTTTATTGTTAAAAGCTTTTTATATTCATCAGTAAATAGTATTTCTAAATATTCATCGCTTATAATATTTACTGTCAAATTTGATGAGGAGCCTACTTGAAGCAAATTTTGAGAGTCTGTAACTGATAAATCTTTTATTTTATTTATTACAGATTGAGCTGTCGAAGAGGATTTAAACTTGAGAGATCCATCTGTAGTTTTTATGCTTGATATTTTAAGATCCTCTTCTCGATATAGTTTCCTTAAATCAGAAGTTAAATTATCAATTCGCTCATTTATAATAACATCTGTATCAACCTCTAAAAGTAGATGTGATCCTCCTTGTAAATCCAAACCAAGATTAACCTGTTGATTGGGAAAAAAATTTGGAAAACTATTTAGAGAGTCTTTGCTAAAAAAATTAGGTAAGGCAAATAATAAACCTATTAAAACTGTCAAAAAGATTAATAGCTTTTTTGATCTAGAAAAATAGAGCATTTATGATTTTATTTTACTGGTTGCGCAGCTTCTACTTCAGAAACAGTAGATTTAACAATTACTACATTTACTCCCTGAGAAATTTCGACTTCAATATCAAAGTCGTTTATTACTCTAACAACTTTTCCCTTTATGCCTCCAGAAGTTACTATCTTATCTCCACGTTGTATCGCAGACACCATAGCCTTGTGTTCTTTAACTCTTCTTTGTTGGGGTCTAATGAGAAGAAAATAGAAAACACCAAAAATTAAAAATAATGGCATTAATTGAACAAATAACTGGTCCATGTAATAACTCCTTTTTTTAAGCAATATACATACTTAGAACAATTTTTTGAACTAAATAATTATATTTAATTTAACCCTTCTTTAAGTCTAATTAATGAATTTTCATGCGTTAAATCAATATGCATTGGGGTAATTGAAATAAACTGATTTGCTATTGCTTCAACATCTGTCATAAACCCTGGCACTCTTTTATTTTGTGTTAAACCTAATTTATTTCCATGTTCTTCAGCTCTTCTTCTTAATCCGAATCTGAAGATATTCCTTTCCTTTTCATAAATTATCAAATCATCAGAGTCCCTATTGCCCTGCGTGGTAATTTCAATGCCTTTAACATTAATTGGTTCGCAGTGTGGAAAATTGATATTAATGAAAGTATCTTCTTGCCAACCAATTTTAGATAGTTTTTCAAATATCTCTGGAAAGAAATGATTTGTTGCATCCCATTTAATTTGATCTTTTTTACCAGACTCATAATTTTGGCTTATTGATATTGATGGAACTTTTCTCATAATGCCTTCCATGGCTCCAGCAATTGTTCCAGAATATGTTGTATCTTCACCAATATTACAGCCACTGTTTACTCCAGATAATAATATATCTGGACGTTTATCTTTTAAAACCTGATCAAGAGCAATTGCCACGCAATCTCCTGGAGTTCCATTTACTGAAAAAATTTTTTCTCCCTGTTCTTTCAAGTTTAGATCAGATGTGAATGATAAGGCATGAGATGCACCACTTTTTTCAAACTCAGGAGCAACAATCCAAACATCATTGGAAAAAGCTTCTACGATTGATTTTAAAAGATTTATACCAGGCGAAAAATAGCCGTCATCGTTAGTAATTAGTATACGAGAATTTTTTAAATCAATAGCTGACATAACTTAGAAACTAGGAAATAGTTTTTTGATTATTCATATACGGCTGTAATACATCTGGAACTTCTATAGAGCCATCAGAATTTTGATAATTTTCCATAATGGCTATTAAAGTTCTTCCTACTGCAAGGCCGGAGCCATTTAAAGTATGTAGAAATTTAATATCTTTGCCATCCTTATAGCGTGAATTCATTCTTCTTGCTTGGAAATCTCCACAATTCGAACAACTAGATATTTCTCTATAGGCTTTTTGACCTGGAAGCCAAACTTCAATATCGTATGTTTTTTGTGCAGAAAAGCCCATATCTTCTGAAGACAAGATGACAACTCTATAGTGAAGATCTAATTTTTTTAAAACTTCTTCAGCACAACTAAGCATTCTTTCATGTTCATCTTCCGACCTTTGTTCGGAAGTTAGACTTACGAGTTCAACCTTATAAAATTGATGTTGTCTCATAATTCCCCGAGTATCTTTTCCTGCCGCACCAGCCTCTGATCTAAAACAGGGAGTATGGGATACAAATCGTTTAGGCAGTTCTGCTATATCCAATATTTTTCCTCTGGTTAAATTTGATAGAGGAACCTCTGCAGTTGGAATTAAAAAATAATCATTAGTTGTTTTAAACAAATCTTCTTCGAATTTAGGTAAATTACCTGTTCCATATAATGCATCACCTCGAACAAGAATTGGTACATTAACTTCTTCATAGCCAAACTCTGAAGTATGAAGGTCTAACATAAAGTTTGCTATTGATCTTTCTAGTCTAGAAAGCATGCCCTTTTGTATAACAAATCTTGCACCAGATATATTTGCTGCATCTTCAAAACTCATTATTCCAAGATCTTCACCAATATCGAAGTGTTCTTTCAGCTCAAATGAAAAATCTTTTTTTTCACCAATCAATTTTATCTCTTTATTTTTTGTCTCATCTCCCACTGGTACACTTTCATGAGGCAAGTTCGGAATCCGAGACAAAACATTATTTAAAGCATTTTGTGAATTTTTTTTGCGCTTCATCAAGTTCCTGAAGTTTAGATTTTAAGGCTGAAACTTCTTCTTTTAAATTTGAAGCCTCTTCGTTATTTCCTTGAGAAGAAATTTCTCCAATTTTTTTTGATTTAGAGTTTCGTTCTTCTTGAAGAGATTGAAGCTGAGCTATCAGGTCTTTATTTTTCTTATCTAAATCTAATATTTCTTTAGAAATCGGACTATGATTTCTTTTTGATAAAATTTTATCAAAATCCTCAGGGTTTTCTCTAATTTTTTTTATATCAAACATTGATTACTTGTTCTCCACTCTCTTATTCTCAATAAATTGAACTGCGAATATTGATAGTTCATAAAGCAAAAGAATTGGAATTCCTAGTCCAATTTGTGAAATTGGATCAGGAGGAGTTAGAATTGCCGCCGCAGCAAAGACACCTACAATCACAAACTTTCTATTTTTTTTAAGACCTTTACTTGATACAAACCCAACCCTTGCTAATAATGTTAATAAAATTGGAAGCTGAAAACTGAGACCAAAAGCAAAAATGAGTCTCATAATTAGACTTAAATATTCATTCACTTTCGCTTCTAACTGTATTGGTAAAGCTCCATTTCCACCAATTGATTCGAATGACAAAAAGAACTTAATTGCTAAAGGCATAATAAGATAATAGACAAGAGCTGAGCCAAGCAGGAAAAGCAGTGGTGTTGCAATTAAATATGGTATAACAACCATTTTCTCATTCTTGTATAGACCTGGAGCCATAAATATCCAAATCTGAGTTAATACGTATGGCAAAGATAAAAATAATGAAGCAAAAAGAGCAACTTTAAGATATGTAAAAAAAGTTTCATGCAGGGCAGTAAAAATTAATCGTCTTCCCTGCTCACCTTCAACGGCGTCTGCATAAGGCTGAACTAAAAAGTTATATATTGTGTCAGCAAATATATAAGAGATTATAAATAGAACAGTTATTAAAATTAAAGATTTTACAAGACGTTTACGAAGTTCAATTAAATGCTGAAGCAATGGTTGTTTACTATCATTTATATCTTTGGACTCAGAATTCATTTATTAATCTTTCTTTTCTTCCTTCTTTTCATCATCAATTATTGATTGATTAATGCTGTCCCGCATTTCGTCTGTAAAACTTTTAGCACTTGAGTCCTCAATATTTTTTTTAATTTCATCAATGCCGGATTCATTAGCAATTGAATTGATGCTTGTTTTAAATTCTCTAGATATATTTCTAATTTTGCCCCACCAACGGCCAAGAGTTCTCAATACAGCAGGCAGATCCTTAGGGCCTACAAAAATAATTATTAATGCAGCAATAACTAAGTATTCAACTCCACCGATTCCAGGTAACATGATTTTAGCTGAATTTACTCTTTGTTAGAGTTATCTTCAGATTTATTTATTGATTTAGGTTCTTCATCGTCGTTAATGCCTTTTTTAAAGCTCTTAACTCCTTTAGCAACATCACCCATCAATTCAGAAATTTTTCCTCTTCCAAAAAGAATAACAAGAAGCGCAACAACGATTAAAATTTGCCAAAAACTAATTCCCATATGGTTTTCTCCAAGATATCAATTATCACTATATATTAAAAAATTATTTAAAGAATATAATTAAGATTTCTCACTTATACTACTGAAATTTATAGATTTTTCTCTAACTATATTAGTTATATCTTTTGCGGTGCCTTGCTGCTTAATGGCCCCTTCCTCAATGACAATTACTCTATCTGACATGGAAATAGCATCATCAAAGTCATGTGAAACAATAATTGCTGTAATTTTATTATCTTTTAGAACTTTTTTAGTTTCAATTCTTAATTGATGCGTAAGGGAGTGATCAAGTGTTCCAAAAGGTTCGTCCATTAATAAAACTTTTGGATTGGGAGCCATTGCTCTTGCAATTGCAACTCTTTGCTGCTCTCCACTAGATATTTCATTTGGAAAATTATGGGCATATTTATCAACTTCAAATAGTCTTAATAAATTCATAGCAATTTCTTGTTTTTTTGCTTTATTAAATTTAATCCCAAACATCACATTTTTAATAATGGACATGTGAGGAAATAATGCCCGTTCTTGAACAACTAATCCAACATCTCTCTTCTCAGTGGGTAAAGTGTGAAAATGATCAGAAACAATTCTATTGCTTATTTGTATGCTACCATTCTTTTCTTTTTCAAGCCCAGCAATTATTCTTAATAAGGTTGTTTTACCGCATCCTGAAGGACCCAATATTGATAAAATTTCTCCCTCTTCAAGGTCAATGTCAATATTGTTAAGAACCGGTTTGCCCTTAATATAGTAATGATTCAGATTTTTAATTTCAAGTATTGTCATTTTAATCTCTTCTTGCTGGTCTAGATGTTCTTATCATTCTAGTCAATATAATTATAGGAAGCAAACCTATCATAACAATAGAAATTGAAGGGGCCGCAGCATCATACATTCGCTCTTCAGCTGCAAAGATATAAGTATAAACAGCTAAGGTATCAAAATTAAAGGGTCTTAGAATAAGTGTTGCAGGAAGCTCTTTAATTACTTCAGAAACAACTAATAAAACACTTGTAAGGAAGCTTGTCCTTAATAACGGTAAATGAACTGATGATAAAAGTGACCATCCTGAACTTTTCAGTGATTTTGCAACATCGTCGAGGCTAATGTTTACTCTTTGGTATCCCGACTCTATTGTTGAGCTGGCAAGAGCATAAGATTTAATAATATATGCTAAAATTAAACCAATTAAGCTTCCAGTTAATAAGAAATTAAAATACTTCCCAACAAAGCTTGCGTCTATGAATGTAAGCATCTGCATGACACCTATTGCCAATATGATTCCAGGAACTGCATAACCCACTGTTAAAAAAGAGCTCAGAAATTTTAAAACATTATTACTATTATACCTGACTGAAAAATTAATAATGATTGCAAGACATGTACACATAAATGCTGAAATTATTGCCAGATAAAAACTGTTCCATGCAGTTGTTATAAATCTTTCATTAAAAAAATCTAATTTATAGTTAAATGCCCAGTAAGATAATTCTAAAATAGGCAAAATAAATCCAATAAAGATTGGAAAAAAACAAAATAAAAACGCTAAAAAGTTTTTATACCCTCTTAGTTTTAACGGATCAAATTGTCTGAATACCGATCCTGCAAAAGAGTAGTCTGCATTTTTTCTAGAATATTTCTCAGCAATAATGAACATAATCGCAATTATTAAAAGTAAAGACGCTAATTGTTTTGCCGTATGAATATCATACATGCCATACCAAGTTCTAAATATACCAGTGGTAAAGGTTGAAATAGCAAAATGATCGACAGCACCAAAATCAGATAAGGTTTCCATTGCAACAAGCATTAGTCCTGCAATGACAGCTGGCCTTATCATTGGAACAGCCAATCTATAGAAAACTTCTAATCTATTAAGACCAAGTGTTCTTCCAGATTCTAAAATTGACCTAGACTGATTTATAAATGCCATTCTAGATACGAGATACACGTATGGATAAAGTGTAAAAGAAAAAACTATTATTGCGCCTGGTACATTCCTAACTTTTGGAAA
>CABYIR010000004.1 GCA_902518955.1 uncultured Pelagibacteraceae bacterium
TTTATTTTACTTCTTCCATAATATTGCCATCCGAAGAATGTACGTGATCATGATTATGTTCATATATCGATAATAGTTGAGCAGATTTTTCTCCAAATAATTCTCTATAGTGATTACTCTTAGCAACATCTATGGGCGTTCCACTGCAGCAGACATGACCATTTAGACAAACGACATAGTCAGTAGCAGACATAACAACATGTAGATCATGCGAAATCAGAAGAATTCCACACTTTATAATTTCAGAAATTTTTTTAATTAGAGAATACAAGGCAACTTCTCCATTAAAATCAACTCCTTGAACTGGCTCATCAAGCACCAAAAGTTCAGGCTTTTTTGCTATGGCTCTTGCTAGTAAAACTCTCTGAAATTCACCGCCCGACAAATCTCTAAGATTACTATTCGTTAAATGCTCCACACCAGTAAGATTTAGTGCGTATGCTATATCTTTTAACCTTAAATCTTGAGTTAAAACCATAAAGTCGACAACTCTAAGAGGTAACGTCCAATCTATCGATACTTTTTGCGGTACATATGAAATGTTTTTAGTAAATCGCTCAACTTTTCCTTCTATATTCTTATATAAACCAAGAGCAATTTTAGCTGTTGTCGTCTTCCCGGAACCATTTGGGCCAATGAGTGTCACAATCTGACCTTTGTTAATTTCTAAATCAACATCTCGGACGAGCCATTTATTATTTTTTAAAATACCAGCATTAGATAATTTCACTAAAATATTATTTTCACTCATAAATAAAACTTGCTAAATATTTTTGTTATAATATAACACTATGCTAATTAAACAATGAAAGCAATAAATCTATGAAATTACATCAAAAATTTGGACTTATATTATCAACTATCTCCTTATTATCATTTATGTCTTATGCTAAAGCAGAGACAAAAGTTATAGCTTCAATTAAACCACTGCATTCATTGGTTAGTTATGTAATGGATGGTGTCGGCACTCCAGGCATACTTGTAGATGGAAGTTCTTCGCCTCATACATTTCAGCTTAAGCCTTCTCACGCAACTATGCTACAAGAAGCCGATATTGTTTTTTGGATTGGGGAAGATTTAGAGTCTTTTTTAGAAACTCCTCTTGAATCCATAGCTGCAAACTCAAGACATATTACATTGATGGAATCTGATGAGATCGAACTATTAAAATTCAGAGAAAAAAATATTTTTGGTGGCCATGATGATCATGATGACCATGGTGATGAGCATGACGAACACGGTGATGAGCATGGTGATGAGCATGACGAACACGGTGATGAACATGCTGATGAGCATGGTGATGAACATGATGAACATGCTGATGAGCATGGTGATGAACATGATGAACATGCTGATGAGCATGGTGATGAACATGACGAACACGGTGATGAGCATGATGATCACCATGATGGGCACGCACATGGCGAACACGATATTCACTTCTGGCTTGATCCTGAGATTGCAAAGACTATCGTGAAAATTGTCACGAGAGAATTGTCTGAAATCGACCCTGCAAATGCTTCAACTTATAAATCAAACTCTACAAAAGCTATAAATGAGATCGATCAATTGATAAGTGATACTAAGGGCAAAATAAATAGTAATGCAAGTTACGTTGTGTTTCATGATGCATATCAATACTTTGAAAAAAGATTTGGTGTTGAAGTTGTTGGAGCCTTAACAGTAAATCCTGAAGTTTTACCAGGAGCAAAACAGTTATCAGAAATAAGAGAAGTTATAGAGCATGAAAACATAAACTGTTTATTTTCTGAGCCTCAATTTAATCCAAGTATTGCAGAAACAATTGCTAAGGATACTGGTATTAAAGCGGCTGTGTTAGATCCACTTGGAGCTGAATTAAATCCAGGAAAAGATTTATATTTTGATCTTATAGGTAATATTGCTTCTTCATTTGAGAGTTGCTAATACGCCTAGTTCATCAGTTTAAATAATAAGTAGAAGTAATTCTGATGAATATTTATCAAAGTAATAAACTTCAAGATCTAACAAATTTTGATAAATACTCTGCTCAACTTGGAATTATTGAGCGGAGTATGCCAGCTGGTGCAAATATATTCTTTCAAAAGTTAATGAGATCACAATTCAAATTCTTAGGTAAAGTTTCCAAAGACACGGCATTCTTGGATATAAGAAATATTTTAAATAAAGAATTTTCTCAAGAAATAAAAGCTGAACTTTTATACAATCAATGGCTGGAGGATATGGCAGATGTTTGTAAAACGTTTTGTGAATTAGAAAAAATAGAAGCTGTAAGCTTTCAATTGGTTACACAACGTACCTGTCGAAGGTACCATATAGATAATGTTCCAAAGCGTATGCTTGTTACATATGCTGGAAAAGGGACAGAATGGCTACCTGATGAAGCTGCCGACCGTGAGGCTTTCTTAAGTGGAGAACCAAATGAGAAAATTATTAAAGACCCCTCAGCACTTCAATTTATAAATCAGTGGGATGTCGCTGTATTTCGAGGAGGCCCTGAAGGGGTCTTACACAGAACACCTGATGCCGCTTTAAATGGTCCATCCATACTAATGAAACTTGATCACCCATCTTTTTTAGAAAATATAATTCCTGGAATAGAAATATTTGAAGACTATTAATAATTAACTTAGTACTGACTTAATTGTCTCACCTATTACTGATGGGTTTTTCGAAATTGTAACTCCACATTCTTTAAGCAGTTCAACTTTCTCTACAGCGCTTTCTCCATATGCAGAGACAATTGCACCAGCGTGACCCATCACTCGACCTTTGGGTGCTGTAAGACCCGCAATATAGGCTACAACAGGCTTCTTCATATTTTCTTTTGCAAAGTTTCCAGCATCAACTTCTTGTGGACCTCCAATTTCACCAATCATCAAAATGACATCAGTATCTGGATCTTCTTCAAAACGTGATAAAATATCTCGAAATGAACTACCATTAATTGGATCGCCTCCGATTCCTACACTCGTTGAAACACCTATGTCGAGAGCCTTCATTTGAGAGGCAGCTTCATATCCTAATGTTCCTGATCGACCAACTATTCCCACATTACCTTTTTTGTAAATATGACCAGGCATAATTCCCATCATTGCTTTTCCAGGACTAATGATCCCAGCACAGTTTGGACCGATCATTGTCATTTTTTCAGACTTTGTGTATCTACGCATGTAGCGTTTTACTCTTATCATGTCATGAGCAGGAATTCCGTCAGTAATTGCCACACAAACTTTAATGCCTGCATCAGCAGCTTCCATTGCAGAGTCTGCTGCAAAACTGGGTGGGACAAATAATATACTGGCTTCTGCGCCAGTTTCTCTCACTGCATCTTTTACAGTGTTGAAAACTGGTAACCCTAAATGAGTAGAGCCTCCTTTTCCTGGAGTTACTCCTCCTACTAAGTTAGAGCCATATTCCATCATTTCTTGAGCATGAAAACTTCCAATTTTTCCAGTAAATCCCTGGACAATCATTTTTGTATTTTCATCAATAAGAATGGACATACTAATTACTCTCAACGTCCTTTAATGCTGCAACAGCTTTATTTGCAGCGTCTTCAAGTGACAAAGCCTCAATATAATTAATCTTACTATCTCTTAATATTTGATTGCCTTTTTCTACATTTGTACCTGCAAGACGAATGACCAATGGCATATCAATTTTAATTTGATCTAAAGCTTGAACGATTCCTTCAGCAATCCAATCACAGCGGTTTATCCCAGCAAAAATGTTAACGAGTATTACTTTGACCTTTTCATCAGACGATACAAGTTTGAATGCTTTCACAATTTTTTCAGGAGTAGCTCCACCACCAACGTCTAAGAAGTTTGCTGGTTCACCACCTGCCAATTTAATCATGTCCATTGAGGCCATTGCTAGACCAGCACCATTTATTATATTTCCAATATTTCCATCAAGACCAACATAGTTTAATCCTCGATCTGATGCATACACTTCACTTGAATTTTCTTGAGATTTATCTCTTAATTCTGATACTTCATTTCTTCTAAACAACGCATTGTTATCAAAACTCATTTTACAATCTAATGCAAACACGTGCTTGTCTTTAGTTATCACAAGAGGATTAATTTCAACCATAGTTGCATCAAGTTCACTGAACACGCGGTAACAATTTCTGATTACATCGGCTGTTCTTGATACTAATTCAGGCTCAATGCCTAGACTGAAAGCAATTTCTCTTGCTTGAAACTCCTGCATTCCAACTGCAACTTCTATTTTTGATCGTATAATCGTTTCAGGTTTTTCACTTGAAATTTCTTCAACGCTCATGCCACCTTCAGTGGAAGCAACAACCATTATACATTCTGATCCACGATCAAAAACAAGTCCTAGATATAGTTCTTTCTCTATGTCTGACGCTTCTTCAATATATACTCGGTTAATAATTTTACCGGCTGGACCTGTTTGGTTGGTTACTAATTTTTTTCCTAATAATTTGTCTGTAGCTTGAGCAACTTCTAATGCATCGTTGCAAATAATGATACCACCCGCTTTTCCTCGAGCACCCGAATGGACCTGAGCTTTTACAACCCATTTTGATCCACCTATTTCTTTTGCTTTATATTCTGCATTTTCTGGACTGTATGCAATTCCACCTTTTGGAATACCTATACCAAAATCTGATAAAATTTTTTTTGCCTGATACTCATGAATATCCATATAAAAATTCTACATCATATAAAGTATAGATCGAGAAGAAAATCACAGAGAAAATATTGATTTACAAGGAAAAATTAAGCTCTTTTATCGTTAGAAATTGTAATTCGATTCATAATCCTTTGATGAGGCATATAATCACCAATGGCATAGTGCATTGTACATCTATTGTCCCAGATAGCTAAAGTATCAGGTGTCCAATGAAATCTGATTTGGAATTCAGGTTTACTCATCATATTAAATAAATATGTAAGTAAACTATTGGAGTCTGGTGTTGACATGCCAACAATTTGAGAAGTGAATCCTGGATTCACATATAAAAATTTCTTTTTTGAAACAGGGTGTATCTTTACAACTGAGTGAATAGCATGACCAAATTCTTCAAAACCTTTATTTAATTTTTTTGCAGACTCAATATCATCTTCCTGCATATAATTGTTTCGAAAATCTCCCATATCATGAATAGCTCTGAGCGTTTCAAGATATTTTTTCATATCATCAGGAAGTGCATCATAAATTTTTGACAATGAACACCATAGTGTATCGCCACCAACTGGTGGGATCGCCTTACTGTATAAAATTGAAGCAAATGGAGGATCACTTTTAAAAGTTACATCAGTATGCCATTCATCTGTATCAGGTGGATTATCTTTATCGTTTTTGAGTAAAACAATTTCAGGAAAACCTTCTACATGAGGATATATAGGATGTGGCTCTTCAATTGTTCCAAAGCTTTTTGCAATCTCAATATGTTTCTCAGGGGAGATTTTCTGATCACGAAAAAAAATTACATTGTACTTTATTAAATCATCATAGATTTGATTGAGTTGTTCATTGGATAAATCATTTGACAGATCTATTCCTGTAATTTCAGCACCAAGTGAAGGCGTTAATTGTCGAATGGTATATTCTTTCATTATTTTATCCATATAGGAGATGACCAAGCCATCTCTGTCATTGTTGAGTTGTATGCCTTTGATATTTTTTGTCCTGTTCTCAGGCTATCATAAGTAGTCCATCGGCAAGTTGGATTTTGAATAACTCGAGCATAATAAAATGCATTTTGATCAGAACTATAGTTTTCATCAGTCCACAAAACTTTTAGCTCATCTGCTCCTCGATCTTGATCAATCGCACATGTTGTTAAATTAACTTTTATATTTAGTGGTTTACATCGCTTAGAGTTATCATTTATTTTTCTGTTTTCACTACAGATCACGTCCATAACTTCTTCCTTTGTTATTCCGTTTTCTATCCAACCCTTAATTATCTGAATCTTATCTAAAGGAGCATCAATTGGATCTTTCTTGGCACTTATAAAAAAGGATGGTGCTTTATCTTGATTATGTTTGATTGTGCTTCCCATCGGACTTCCATTTTCATAAGCAGAATTAATTTGTTCAGTCGATGATAGTAAGCTTTCACTATAATTGAAGCCACCAAAAAACCTTAATTCAATTCGAGTGCCACTTGTTGCATACACTTCTTTATTTTCCATTGCCTCAAAAAGATCACTACGGGTATTTTCTCTAGCCCAGATCGCCGCCAGTCCACCAGGATTATTTATATACTGTGGAATATGTGTATTCTCATCAATCCTGACCATTGCGGGGGCCACAACATTACTTACTCCCCTATAATCCCACTCTTCCGTATCTCCAGGATTTGAATTATGAGTATCGGAGCTGCCAATCATCCCCAAATCCATTGGATTAAATCCTAAATCCTGCTCTAATTCCATGCCGCGCTTCAAAGCATCTCTTACCATTGAAGTTGGCTGAATACATAATGTATCACCCTCTTTTTCACATTTTGGATAAATTTGCTCTACATTGCATTCTTCATCCGTGCTTCCAAAAAAAGTACTACACTCAGAGTTTCCTTTAATCTGAAACATTTCAACAATTGGTTCATTTTTATCTCTTAGTGCCCAATCAGCCTGAGTATAATCATCTCCATCAATAGTTTGGTTTGCAAAAGCAACACCCCATGATCTGTTACTGTTATGAGGTATTGTCATAAACTCACATGGATAATTACAACTTGATAGTAACTTCCTCCACAAATCTATAGCAGTATGTGCATCAAAAAGTGAAAATGCCTTTTCAGGTACTATATTATTTTTAAAAATAACATTCCGGTGATTATATCCACCATCAGGTAAGGTAGGTGAATATTCATAAGCAATAAACGTTGAAAACTTTCCAGGGTCATTATGTTTTTCTGCTGCATCAATAATTTTGTTCCATGTAGATTTAATAAATCGTTCTTCTTTCTCTTTATCACCAATTGCCTCTGACATAATACTTACAGGCGGTCGAGCAACCGATGTTTCGCGAAGCTCCATGAAATATTTAAAGCTCGGTGATTCCAGTCTGTCACAGGTATATTGTTGTTCATCAGAAATTTCTGGATCAGCACAGGCTTCATGTAAACCAAAAGTTTCGGCATGATCTGTAATAGCAGCAAAGTCTAGAGGTCTTGAAATTTGCATTGTTTCTCCGTACATATTTATCAATGGTTTACCTCTAGCAAACGCATATGACTCATCTGGATCGAAACGAGTATTAAAAATATAGGCATCAAAAGAAAAGCTGGAGTGAACATGTAGGTCTCCAAAATAAACATTCTTTAGTTTATTTTTTTCTTTGAAACGATTTTCTTGAAATTCCCATTGTAGGAATGCATCTTCATTCTGTTGTGCCGCTATCGCTTTATACTTTTCAATATCTTCTTTAGTTAATAAAGGGGCATTTAAGTATGATTGCAGATAAAAATATCCACCAAGTAAAATTGCACTAAAAGTGAGCAATCCTATAATGATCAAATTCTTTCTACTCATTGCTGGTTAGTGTAGACTATTTATGGATAGTTTAGACCATCTTTTTTGAGCATTTCAACTAGATCATCAAATCGATCTTGCCCAAAAAAGAACTTATCTTTATAGACTGACAAAGGGACGCCGTGATGACCTGCTTCTAACTGTTCTTTTTGATTAATTTTTATTTCATTTATCAAATTTTCTTCGTTTGCAATTCGCTTCTCTTCAATTTGTGCAAAATTTAACCCTACTCTTAGAGATGATTCTGAAATTGACTCATCAGAATTCCAATTTTTAAATCCGCTCCAAATTTTATGTGAAACTTCTACTGCGAAGTCAAGTTGCTTATCTTTATCAATTGCTTGGCAAAAATGACATAATTTAAAAATATATGGCTGGTGATCAGATATTTTACCTGTAAGCAAATTTTGATTGATTGGATCAGGGTTTGGCTTAACAAATATCATATTATTTTTTTTAGCCTGTCTAACATAATCAATTCTTCTAATTAAAAAATATGTAAAAATATTTTTACCCTTAAAAAATTCTGGTTCTCTTATAGCTAAGGGATAAACTTGTTTAAAATTGATATCGATTCCATATTTGTCTCTTAATTTTACTATTCGAGGTAAAATTAAATATGAATAAGGACTCCGAAATGAAAAATATAAATCTACTTTCATATTATATTTAAAATTTTCTCACAACCCGTGCCATCTAATAACTTATCTACTTTTTCCATATCTATCTTGGATAACATATTATATTCCTCATTAATCCATTTCAAACATTTTGCCTGGTAAGGGAATGATTTTTGTCTCCAAATACATCCATCAATCTCTGTTTCCCATTCTTTTTCTTCATTTTCAATTGCTTTTGCATTTGCAAGCAATGCGGGAACATAGCCTTTTCCAATCTCAGTCAATAGTTCTTTAATCGTAGATGGGATATCTTCATATTTAAACCAGTCATCATCTGAAACTTCTAAGCCTGAGAGATCCTCAATAACACCAACCCACGCTACAGTTCTCATTGAAACCTCATGTACTATTTCTCGTGGTGTTGGATCAAAATTCACTAGCTGACTAAATTGTCCAAATAGGGCGAAGTCACTTGATGATGGCCTTTTACCAATTAAATATGGAAAAGATGTAAAATGCTTTTGAAGAATTACAAGAAGTCGCCTTAAGCTTGCATCAATAATTGGCGCCGTATCTTTATTTGAACCGACAACCCATAATCTATCAATTTGTCTTTTACTGAACATTTTATTGAAGTTATCTAGCACTTCATCTGATATTGACCCCATAATCTGAAGCGGCAAAATTGTTCCAGCGTTTTCAGCATCTTTCTTGTCATTCCACCTGTAGTGAAACATAAATTTTGTACACCATTCATCAGCAAAATCCTCTAACAGATAATTTAAAAAAGCTAGAACTGGATCTGTTGGAATTGTACTTCGTTCACCTGCTTCACTTTCAATTCTTCGAATAAGTGGAGTTGAGTCAGTTTCAGCTTTTAAATCACCATTTTCATCTGGCAAAAGGAAAGTTGGAAATAAAACTGGTTTTGGTTTTTCTATTTCTATTTTTGCTTTACTGAAATAAGTATCAACATCACTCCAAATCATTGTGTAAGGTATTCTCTTATACCTCAAAAAAGACAACATCTTACGAGTATACGGTGATCCGTTTGCACCTATTAATTTTATTGGATTTGGTAAACTCATAAATAATTTCTCTTATTTACTTCTGAATAATTTTTGAACCTGTATTCTTAAGCTCATCAGATTTTTTCATATTTTTCATCATAGCTACGATATCAATTGGAACTGAAACACCTTTCTTGCAAGCGGGACGCTCCTCCATCGTATTCATCCATCTTTGAAGTCCATCTAGACCATCAATATTAATACCAGACCATTTATAAATTCTAACCCAACACCAGTTGGCAATATCAGCGATACTAAAATCATCAGCTAGATATTCGTTATCTTTTAAACGAGTTTCCATAACTTCAAACAATCGTCTTCCTTCATTCTGATAACGATCAATTGCAGGTTGAATTTTCTCACCAGGCCAATACCTATAAAATACATTGGCTTGTCCCATCATGGGACCAATTCCCCCCATCTGAAACATGAGCCACTGCATGACTTTGGACCTAGCTTTTGTCTCAGTTGGCAACAACTTTCCTGCTTTTTCAGCTAAATAAATCAACTGAGCACCACTCTCCATAATAGATAAATTATCATTATCTGTATCGACTATTACGGGTATTCTTCCATTAGGATTTAACTCTAAAAATTCTGGTTTCTTTTGATCACCAGATTGTAAGTTGACGACATGAACATTATACGGAATAACTAATTCCTCTAGAGCAACAGATATTTTGTAACCATTTGGTGTAGGTGAAGTATATAACTCAATCATCAAATATGCCTTCAACTGACTCAATATTTAATTGTCCTGCAAGTCCTGCCTCTCTATGTTGATAGCCTTCTAATAATTCAGGATCTGAAGGCATCATATTTTCACCCATGACTTTTTTTGATGGCCACTTTGCAATTGCCACAGCATCCCATAATTCATCAACTTTACCAACTGTAATTCTTGTTACTTTCGATTTAAAGATTACTTCTCCACCGAGTTCTATGAGATGCTTTTCGATAATTTCTCCATATAGTGCATAAGCTTCTCGTCCACTAAGTGATGTTTCTCTTCCATCTTTATATTCAGCTTTTTCTTTAAACTTAAGGAGGTTGATCATATAAATAGGTCGATTATCACTATCTTCTTCAAAAAACCCTTTCATCTGCTCTCGGTTTGGATAAACACGATTTTCTACTTTCATCTTTGTTTCCTTTCAATTAACGAGATAAAAAACATTATTAGTGTAACAAATAACATAATACTTGTCCCCACGAAACCTCCAGGCGCAGTTGAGGAAAAATATACTGGCTCTAAATTATGCATCATCATTGTAATAATTCTAAGTATATTATCTGCTACTAAAATTAACCAGGCTATTGAAAGAAGACTTTTATATTTCAAAAGAATGATGACAAGAAATACAAATACTACTATTTGAGATCCACCCCACAATGAACCCATTGCATAAATAACACTATTGGGATCTAAATTATTAACGACAGGAAAAATTATAATTGAAGCTATTGAATTTAGGCCTGCATCTTGAGCAAACATATGTGTAAAAGATCTAAACGCTATTAAAGCTAAATATAGATAAAAAAACCATAGAGCTAAACCTATCCCCCGATAATTATTGTTCGCTTCATCTGGAAAAATAGGTAGAAACTTCATTTAAATAGTAAAATTATGATTTCCCATATTTTTACATATTTCATTAAATTGAGTAATCGTTCCATTAATTATCGTATCAACACTCTTAATCTCATCAATTAAGCCAATAGATTGTCCTGCGAGCGCGGGTGCCGCATTCATATCGCCATTAAAATATAAATTTTTAATTCCCATCATTGATGACATGTCCATATGTCCTTCATCATAAATTTTTTTTGTAAAATCAGTTTTTAATGCTCTGACACATGGTTTTGATTTTTTATTTAATATATATGTTCCTTGCTCATCTGAATTTAGGATTGTTTGTTTGAAATTTTCATGTACTGGGCTTTCCTTTGAAGAAACAAATCTTGTTCCCATTTGAATGCCCTCAGCTCCAGCTGCAAAAGCCGCAGCCATTCCCACTCCATCAACAATTCCGCCTGCAGCTATCATCGGTAAATCAGTATGTTTACGAATTGATTGCAGTAAAACATATAGACCAACCTCCTCTGGGTTTTTAAACCCACCACCTTCTGTTCCCTCAACCACCAATCCATCAACTCCAGCTCTTACAGCTTTAAGAGCGCCAGCAAGACTGGGAACAGCGTGAAATACTTTTATCCCAGCGTCTTTAAGAACATGAATAAACTTTGCTGGATCACCAGCTGAAGTTGTTACAAATTTTATATTCTCATCAATAACTAAATTAATCATACTTTCATCTTGAAGAAATAAGATTGGAAGATTAACACCAAAAGGTTTATCAGTTAGGTCGCTCATTGCTCTGATTTCATTCTTACAGTTTTCTGTTTCACCTGATGACGTCTCAATGATTCCAAATCCCCCAGCATTTGAAACAGCTGAAGCTAATTGACTTCTAGCAATCCAGCCCATTGGTGCTTGTATGATTGGATATTTTGAACCTAATATCTCAGTAATTCTGTTCATGTTTCAATGCTAATGTATTGACACTATTAATGTCAATATATATCCTTAACTAAATTTTAAATATTATGACCATTAAATCAGAGCAAAAATCACTGTCGACAAAAAAAGATGGCCGTCATCTAAGAAGTGTAAAAACACAAGAATCGATTGTTAATTCAACGATTGAATTATTAATGGAATCTCCTTCGACTCAATGGCCTACTGCAGAACAAGTGGCAAAGCATTCAAATATTGGTTTGAGAACTGTTTTTAGACAATTTGATGATATGGATGGCCTTATAAGCTCTTGCCATGAAAAAATTATGGCTGAATTTGAAAATTTTTTATCTACCAAGCCGTCAAAAGAGAAGGCTCTAGGAAATCGTATTACATTTTTAATTAAGGAAAGAATAGAGATATACTCAAAATATAAGAATGTATTTGCATCCTCAATTATGAATATGCAAAGGTTCAAAAGTGTTCGTGAAGGATTCATTGAAGGAAATTTAAGACTCAAAAAAAGATTTGAAGATATTATACCAGAAGCTCTTAAGCTGTCTTTACTAGATCAAGCTTATTTAGATACATCTATTTCATTTGCATCTTGGTACAGACTCTCAATTTTTTATAAATTTTCAGATCAAATGATAATTGATAAATTTTCATCTGAAACAAACAAACTCTTAAATCTAGAAGGATAAATAAATGTATAAATCATTAGTTTCTAAGACAATAATAATTCTTTTGAGTTTTTTGATTATTCTCGCATTATCGCTTCCAATATTATTGAAGTCTCTTGGACTTCATCCTGATTATGATAGCAAAACATTTGAACTTAATGGAAGGAAAGCATTAATAATTACTTCAAGCCACAACGTATTAAATCTTCCTGGAGAAGTTAGAGGAAAACCAACTGGAGTAGCGAGTTCAGAAATTACTGTCCCTTATTATGAGTTCATGAATAGTGGCATGAATGTAGACCTTGCAAGTATTAAAGGTGGTGAAATACCAATTGATCCTGAAACATTAATTTATTTGATAAGAACACAATCAGATAAAAAATTTCAAAATGATATCGAGGCAATGAAAAAACTTAAAAACTCAATGCTCATTGATAATGTAGATTTCACTAAATACGATTTGATCTATATAGCGGGTGGCTGGGGAGCTGCTTACGATTTAGGCTATTCTGAAATTCTGGGTTCAAAAATATCTGAAGCTTACTACGCAAATAAGATTATTGGCGCGGTATGTCATGGTCCACTTGGACTGATAAATGCTAAAGACAAGAATGGAAACCTACTTATTTCTGGAAGAAAGATGACAGGAGCAACTGATAAACAAATTAAAGAACTTGGAATTGAAATGACTCCTCAACATCCAGAAACTGAGTTGAGGAAAGCAGGGGTTATATTTGAGAGTAAGTCAAAATTCAATGATCTTTTTGCAAATCATGTTGCTGTTGATGATGAAAGACGTTTTGTAACTGGTCAAAATCAGAACGCAGGACATGAAACTGCTCAAATGATGATGTCAATATTAGTCGAGGAGATCTAAATGAATAAATTTTTAGTAGTTTTAATTACAATCTTTGGTTTTCAATTTTTAATCATAGGTCTTATGTGGATTGCATCACCTTATAATGCTGCTGCAACATTTGGGATTTTTTCACTTTCCGAAGGCATTGGTTTGAGTTCTCAATTAGGCGATACGGGATCATACTTCCTAAGTTTAGGCATTATGATGATTGCTGCAGTATATACTCAGAAATCAATATGGTTCTATGCGCCATCAATCATGTTATCTATAACTGCAATTTATAGGATACTATCTTGGCTCCTTCATGATGCTGCATTTGCAACTCAATTCATAGCCGCTGAAATATTTATTGTTCTTTTACTTCTATATACTTCAAAGAGGATTTCTGAAAAATAAATGAGGGTATTAAAATATATTATTTTTGCTCTATTATTTTCAATTGTTGCTGGATTCTTTGCATTAAGGACAGAAATTGTTCAAATGTATCTTGTAGAAATGCAGGTTGAGAGAATACTTAATCGACCGAGCCCTCTTCCAGAAGAAGATTCTTTATCTGGACTACTTTGTGGATCGAGAGGACCATTACCCTCAGTTGGCACTGCTGAAACATGTATTTTAATCAAAGCTGGTGAGAGAATATTTATCGTTGATGCGGGAGATGGAAGTATAACAAACTTAAGAGATTGGGGAATTGATTTAGGTAAGATTGAGGCATTTTTATTAACGCACACTCACTCGGACCATTTTTCTGATTTAGCTGATTTACACTTGAATGCATGGGTAACTCAAAATCGAACGGATAAACTTAAGGTTTATGGACCAGAAGGAACGCAGAAGGTTACAGATGGATTTGAAGCAACTTACGCCCTTGATTACAAATGGAGGTCTGAACATCATGGTAATGATGTTGCCCCAATACAATTTGCCGGTTTTGACACTCATATAATTGATATAGAAAGTTCAATTGTCATTGAGGATGATGATTTAAGAGTTACAGCTTTTTTAGTTGATCATGACCCTGTTAAACCATCTATAGGATACAGATTTGATTATAAAGGTCGATCCATCACTATAAGTGGTGATACATCTTATAGTGAAAATGTAATTAAACATGCAGAAAAAACTGATCTATTGTTTCATGAAGCGCTCTCTTACAGACTTAACAGAGCTGCGGCTACCGCCGCGTATAAAGTCGATGAAACAGGCAACTTATCAGCTATACTCATTGATGTGCTTGATTACCACACATCTCCAACGCAGGCTGCTAAGGCTGCTCAATTAGCGAAAGCAAAACATCTTATCTTTTATCATCTCATCCCATATCCGGAAGGATTAGTTGCTAAAATGTTATTCTTTGATGGTGTAAATGATATTTATAAAAATTGGACGATTGGTCGAGATGGAGTAATGGGTATTCTTCCCGTAAATTCTGACAAAGTTAAAATAACATACATAGATTAATGTTAAAAAAAATCTTTTTTGGAATTGCATTATTAATTCTCATTGTAGCTACATTATGGATTTACCGAGTTGAAGTTGTGGTGTGGGCAATTCCAAAGATACTTAAATTCACAGAACCAGTAGCAGAATATAAGGAAGTGGTGTGGCCCGAAGGTCCATCAGACCCTGAACTCCCGTTGCTAGATAGAAAACCAAACATTATTCTCATTCTAGCTGATGATTTGGGGTTTAATGATGTTTCTCTATACAATGGAGGAGCAGGTGATGGAACTCTCATGACACCTAACATTGATAGAATTGGAAAAGAGGGTGTTCAATTCAATAGTGGTTATGCAGCAAGCGCAAGCTGTTCGCCATCGCGCGCATCTCTTATGACAGGTCGATATGCTACAAGGTTTGGCTATGAATTTACTCCTTTTTATTCTATTGGACGTACAATTTTTAAATGGATGGATGAAATTGAAAATCCTCTCATAAGGACTCAATTCGCTGAGGTTTCTGAAGAAAATTTTATTGGAGATGAAGGATATACAGGGATGCCATCTAGTGAAATTACAATTGCTGAAGTTTTAAAACAACAAGGTTATTATAATGCTCACATCGGTAAGTGGCATTTAGGTGATACGAAAGGACAGCTGCCAACTGACCAAGGCTTTGATGATAGCCTGCAGTTATTAAGTCCTCTCTATCTTCCTAAAGATGATCCAGATGTTGTCAACGCATATACGGATGCAGGAGTTGATCGAATGGTTTGGGCCGCCTCTCAGTTTTCAGTAAGGTTTAATGGAGGCGAGTCATATGAGCCTGGAGGTTATATAACTGATTTTTATACTGATGAAGCTCTTAAAGTTATTAAAAATAATAAAAATAGACCTTTCTTTCTCTATTTAGGGCACTTTGCTCCTCATAATCCTCTTCAAGCATTAAAAGAAGATTACGATCATTTTCATCATCTATCAAAAGAAGATGATCATGGACTTAGAGTTTATTCTGCAATGATTAGATCATTAGATCGTAGTGTTGGAAAAGTACTTGATGCTCTTGACGAATATAATCTTTCTGAAAATACCTTAATTATATTTTCAAGCGATAACGGAGGTGCAAATTATATTCATCTCTCTGATATTAATAAGCCTTATCGAGGTTGGAAGTTAAATCATTTTGAAGGAGGATTGCACATACCATTCATGGCAAAATGGCCTACTGAAATAAAACCAGGAACTATTTTTGATCATCCAATACATCAAAATGATATTTTTAGCACATTCGCAGCAGCAGCTGATGCGTCTATTCCTAATGATAGAATTATAGATGGTAAAAATATCATACCCTTTATAAAGGAAAATAAACCTCCTCACGAAACTCTCTTTTGGAGATCAGGAAGACTTCAAACTGTTTTGCACGATGAATGGAAAATGATTGTCGATAAAAACCAAAATAAAAAATGGCTTTTTGATTTGAGCAATGACCCAACCGAGAGGAATAATTTAGTAGATCAGATGTCAGAAAAAGTAGAACTATTAGAAAAAATACTTGAAGAGCATAACAGTCAACAAGTTGAACCAAATTTTATGAGTGTTATTGCAACTCCTGTTCGTTTAGACAAACATGATGGCGAGGAATGGTCTGAAGACGATGAGTACACTTATTGGGATAATTAATTAAATTAGATTAATTATAGTTACTTTTCATTTTTTATTGTCTTAGCTTTTCTCCAGATTCGTCGTAACAAGGTTTATCAATAATTGAAGCGGTATAAAATTCTCCATTAATTTCAACTTCTAAAACTTCATCCGATTTTAATAAATCGTTATTCAAATATGCAAAAGCAATGCTTTTTTGTTCATAGTGACCGAAGCCTCCAGATGTCACATATCCAATACAAACATCATTCTGCATAACAGCTTCATTATTAGTCACATCAATGTCATTAGTTTCAATTACTAGAGAAAAAAGCTTATGATTACTGTCATCTTTATCTGCAGCCTCCTTACCAATAAAATCTTTATCCCAATTTATAAATTCAGAAAGGCCGGTTTCTCTTGGAGTAAAGTCTGGTCTGAAGTCTAATGTCCACGCGCCCCAGTTTTTTTCAAGCCTCATTGACATTAAAGCTCTTCCACCAAAAGGTTTTATGTTGAATTGTTGCCCTGCTTCTTCAATAGCCTCGTATAACTTGAGCTGATAGTGTGGTGCTACATACATTTCATATCCCAGTTCTCCAGTAAATGATAACCGATTAACTAATGCAGGAACGCCAGCAACAAATATTTGTCTCGAATCTCTAAATTTAAATGACTCATTTGAAACATCTTCTCTGACTAATAATTGTAGTAAATCTCTTGATTTTGGACCTGAGATAGCAAGGCCATGATAGTCATCAGATCTATTTGTATAATTTACTTCATATTGATCTAAGTGTTGTTCAAACCATCGTCGATGTGCCTCCTGTGCAGCGCCAGAACCATAAACCATAAAATGATCTTCACTAAGGCATGAAACAGTAAGGTCTCCATATAGTTTGCCTTTTTTAGATAACATTGGACTTAAAGCTATACGCCCTACTTTTGGTATTCTACCTGCCAAAATATAGTCTAAAAATTTTCTTGAATCTTTGCCCTTAAATTCATGTTTAGAAAAATTAGCTATTTCTGTTACTCCAACATTTTCTCTTACATTCTTAACTTCATTTGAAACATAATTATGGGAACGGGAACGTTTAATGGTTGGATCCTCATATGCATCTTCAGGATTATCAGCAAACCATAGAACATTTTCGAGTCCGAAGCTGTCACCCATAACTGCACCCATGTTAACAAAACGATCGTATAAAGCTGTCGTCTTTTGTTTTCTCCCTTTTGGCAACGTTTCATTCGGAAAAGTCATAATAAATCTTCGTTCATAATTTTCAGATGATTTAACTGTTCCATAATGTGGAGAAGCATAATCACCAAACCTCGCTACATCCATTGCCCAAACATCTATAGATGGCTCACCATCAATAATCCATTCTGCTATACACTTGCCTACACCTCCTCCTTGACAGAATCCAGCCATAACACCAACTGCTACCCAATAATTTTTCATACCTGGAACAGGCCCAATCAGAGGACTTCCATCAGGGCCGAATGTAAAAGGGCCATTAATAATGTTTTTAATTCCTGCTTTTTCCAAAGCTGGCATCCTCTCAAAACCAATGGCCAATCGATCTTGAATATTTTCTAGCTTCGGCTCTAACAACTCATGTCCAAAATCTAAGGGTGTCCCCTCTACTTTCCACGGTGTTGACTTAGGTTCATAAGTTCCAAGCAACATGCCTTGGCCTTCTTGTCTAAAATAAATATTGCCATCAAAATCAGTTCCAATTGGCAGTCTTGATCCGTTGGGCATTGCAGCTATTTCTGGAATTGTATCGGTAATTAAATAGTGATGTTCCATAGGTTGTACTGGCAAATCTAATCCTGCGAGTTTTCCAACTTCCCTTGCCCATAGCCCTCCAGCATTAATTACAATTTCTGCATGAATATTTCCCTTATCAGTGAATACATCCCAGGTCCCATCCTCTCTTTGCTTGGTATCCTTAACCTCAGTATTTGTATGATAACTGGCGCCGTGAACTTTTGCAGATTTTGCAAATGCATATGTAACACCTGATGGATCTACTTCTCCGTCAATTGGATCCCATAAAGCTGAAATATATTTTTTTGGATCAATAAGAGGATTTTTTTTTGCAACCTCTTCTAATGAGATAAACTCTTGATCAAGGCCCATATATCTAGCTTTTGTTCTTTCTCTTTTCAGGTAATCAGACCAAACTTCATTTGATGCTAAATAAAATCCTCCACTTGGTTTAAAGCCAACTGAATGTCCTGATGTCTCTTCAATTTCTTTATATAAGTTTATTGTATAGGCCATCAGTCTGGATATGTTTGGATCTGAAGAAATGACATGAACATTTCCTGCGGCATGCCAAGAAGATCCTGCTGTTAATTCTTTCCGTTCAAGAAGAACGCAGTCCTTCATCCCAAACTTTGCTAAATGGAAAAGAATAGAACAACCTACTACTCCCCCACCAATAACAACAACTTTAGCGTGATTTTGCATTCTTAAGGTGTAAATTCTTTATTTACCTGCTTAAGAGTTTCGTCTGTTCCATGATGAAAATGTTTTCTCATGTCCGGCATATATTTCATCGAAATTGGTTTCTTGCCAACTGCAACTGACATCTCTCTCACATGATGTGCTTCAGCACCACAACAAATTCCAATAAAGTTGATATTTTTTTCCATGCAGTCTTTTGCAAATTCCGCCATTTCAAAGCGATTACAAAAAAGATTATCCAAAGCTACAGGAAATGCATTATCTCCAGGAATACAATTACACCCATCATCTGAAATATTTAAAAAACCAGGTTCCTTTTCTGTGGTTCGATAAGGCACTGGCAATCCAGCGACATGGCAAGATACTTTATCTCTTATTTTTTCTAGAAGTTTCATGGTCATATCGGGCCCTCGATAACAGTTTAAGCCAACCACATCTGCTCCTAAGTCTTCCATCATCTTACACGCATCTTCAGGAGTGTGTCCTTCTCTTGTTTTATCTCCCCTTGGGATCGCAAAATTTGCAACTGCAACCATACCTTCATCTTTGATTGTTTTTAAAGCAATTTTCATTTCCTCAGTCCAGTTAATTGTCTCAGCGACAATGAAATCAACCCCTGCTTCCTTTGCCCACGCCACTTGTTCTTCATACATCTTCTGACATTGAATAAGAGATTTTTTATCATTTGGATCATAAATATTTGTATTTGCTACATCTCCACAAACCATAAGATCTAAATCTTTGTATTCATTAGCCGCATCTTTTGCAATTTGAAGAGCATTCTTCTGTAAAGACTCTAATAAATGTTCTTTTCCAATTATTCTTAACTTTTCTCTGTGGCCATAATAAGTGAAAGCTTGGACAACATCAGATCCTGCTCTTATAAATTCTCTATGTAATTGAGTAACAACTTCTGGGTGTTCCAAAACAACTTCAGGAACAAATCCTCCTGCAGATAAGTAACCTCTTCGTTCCATTGCGAATAAATAACCTTCAGCACAAATGATAGGACCTTCATTTAATCTGGAAATTAGATCTTTTTTCATACTTTTTGGCCTCAAATAATTATGATTAAATTAATTACCTAAAAATAGACTCTGTCAATAAAATTAGACTAAGCAGTTAAATTTTCTGCTATCCATTTATGAAATAAGTGTGTTGGACTATCCATAACTGGAGAAAAGTTCCCGCCATTATAAACTGGTGATTTTCTTCCGTTTTGCATCCCCTCTATTGCACTTACATCTTCATTCATAACTTCTTGCCAAAATATCAAATTTTTCTCTCTTAATTCTTTGTAATCATTACTGCAAGCACTCTCTTCTCCAACATAATACATTTCAAAATGTTCTTTTGTTTGAGTCATAGACAATGGCTCTAACCAAAATGCAAAAAAATGATCAACGTGGATCCCTAACATTAAATTTGGAAATAAAGATACATATTCAGAGTTCTCATAAAGATGGTTTGGCCAACTCGGAAACGTAGACAACTTTTTATTTCCATCAAGTTGCTGTGAATATTTTTTACTTCCTTGTCCTGAGAATAACTTATTATCATCTTCTATATGATAATGATCTTCAATATTTGAAACACGATTCAATTCTGGATGAATAGTTGGCAAGTGATAACTTTCACAGTAATTTTCAATAGCAAACTTCCAGTTACTATTTACACTCATTTCAAAATTACCAAAATTTTTTGCATGATAAATTAATTTTTGATCATCTTTAGATATGAATTTTGACCAACGATCCTCGAGAGGCTTTATACTTATATCAAAATCTTTTGCACGAGAATCAATATTAACAAAAACTAAATCCATCCAAACTTTAGAACGAACTTCTTTTAGATTGCTTCTTCTCTTATAAAAACCTTCTACGTCATGATGACTCAGTCCACCAATATGAGGAGTCCGAACTAGTTCTCCATTAAAATCATAAGACCATGAATGATAAGGACATACGATAAAGTTTTTTTTCTTGCATTGTTTATCAACTAACTTATGTCCTCTGTGACTACATACGTTATGAAAAACTCTGATATTTTGATTTTTGTCTCTAATAATAATCAAAGGAATACCAATCAAATCAAATGGTTTTGTATCACCCGATGCCGGTACTGAGCTAGCAGTTCCAATAACAGTCCAATTGTTTATAAAGACATGATCTCTCTCATATTCTAAGTACTCATCATTTGTATAGCATTCGTTTGGAAGGCCGTGAGCTTCTGAAATATTCTTCTTAACAATTTCAATTTTTTCAACTTCTATAATGTCTGATAGATTTTTACTCTTCATTGGATTTACCACTCTGAATAATGCTTAATCAATCGATCCCTAAGGCTTTTTTTCTTTTGTCTGCATAAGTTCTGATTAAATGATCAACAATCAAACCAATAAATGCAACGCAGATACCAAGTATAAGTCCTTTCCCTCCACCTTGTTTATCTGAAAGGGCTTTTAAAATATATTGTCCCAAATCCTCAGTACCAATAAAAGCTCCAATTATCACCATAAATAGAGCAAAAACGACGGTTTGATTGATGCCTAACATGATATGAGGAAAAGCTAGAGGAAAATCAATCTTAACTAATCTTTGCATATTATTTACACCGGACATTGCACCCGCATCATGCAAGGCCGGTGGTATACTTCGCAGGCCTTCTACTGTGTATCTTGTTGCAGGAATAGTTGCGTATACAATTACTGCAATCAATACCGCTGTATCCGTAACACCAAAAAGCATCATGACAGGTATTAAATAAACAAAAGATGGAAATGTCTGGAAGATATCACAGACAGCTAAAATAAATTTTGAAGCAGAGTTGTTTTGTGCACAAATAGTTCCAACAGTTATTCCAATTATACTAGATACAATTACTCCAACGGTTGCCATGTAAGCTGTTACAAGAGCTCTATCCCACCATTCAGTTAGAGCAATAAATAGGGTTAAGCTTCCGACAACAAGAGCTGAACGAAGACCCCCAATTATATATCCAGTACCCATAACTAGAACAAACGTCGCAACAATTGGCATTCTTAGAAATGCAGCCCTCATTGGTTGTAATACATCGACGATCAACCAAGTATTAAATACTTTTAATGGATAGAAAAATGTCTCCCAGATCCAATCAACACCTTTATCCCAAAATTCTTCTGTAGAAATTCCTTTATTATGAGGAACTTCAAATAAATAATTATAACCTTCTTTAAAATAAACGGATCCAAAATATGCAAGTATTAGACCTATAAATATAGAAGCACAAAAAATTAAACTTATTCTATTTCTCTCAAAAAAATTAAGGTTTGCAAAATAATCAGTTTGTTTATTTGCCCACGCAAGAGACATTTTATCTAATAATACTGCTATTAAACTTATACAAATTCCCGCCTCAAGAGCCAGTCCAATTCGTAGTTGATTCAATGCTAATAATAAATTCCAACCAAGTCCCTTAGCACCAATAAAAGAAGCAATAACTGCCATTGCTAAACACTGCATGATTACTTGGTTTACCCCAATCAATATATCTCGTTTAGCTGTTGGGATTAAAACTCTGAACATAAGTTGAAAATCACTGCAGCCACTCATTTTTCCAGCTTCAATTACTTCAGGTGAAATTCCTCTAAGTCCGAGCAAAGTAAGTCGTACCATTGGAGGAGTAGCAAATATTATTGTAGCCAAAGCTCCTGCATGGTCTCCTATTCCAAACAAAACCATAACTGGAACGAGGTAAGCGTATTGAGGGGTGGTCTGCATTACTTGAAGGATGGGATTAAGTGTATTTTCAACCCTCTTACTCTTATAGGCCCAAATACCTAAACTTAATCCTAGAACAAATGAAATCGGAGCTGCAACTAAAACAAACGATAGTGTTTCCATTGCAGGTTTCCATTGACCGAATATAGAAATATAAATCATTGTAAGTCCAGCAAATACTGCAAGACCTTTTCCATTAAGTTTATAGCCAATTAAAACAGCGCCCGCTGTCACTATCGTCCATGGTATTCCCGGTAATTCAGCCCATGGATTAGCATCAATCCAATCCCAACTAGTAAATGTAACTACAGTTTTAACTCCCCCAATTAAAATTTCACGGATAAATTCTATTAAGAATAGAAGACTTGCCGAAATAACTCTGGTTATCTGTAGAATTAATGGACGCGTTTTATACTCTTGAATATCTTCATCCCAAAACTCTAAAGGCATCCAATCATTTAATAAAAAATATATAGAGTCATTCACCCAAATTGGTAGCCACGCTAGCCAAGGAGGGAGTCTCCATAAAAATTCAAAAAACGAATATCTTACAGTTGTTCCTAAAAAGCTATATTCAGACTGACCCTCAACAACAGAAAATTCAGCTTGGGCTCTGATAAATTTATAGCCCTCGGGTATATCAATTGCAAAAATTAACCCAAAAAAAGCAATAAATAAAAGGACCCATTGTAAGAGAGTTGAATGTTTATTTATAAAATTCATAACTTATAAAATTTAGTCTACATTTCCAAATACTACTTGAATAACTTTTGATCTTTTTACGATACCAACAACTTTTTCATTAGTGTCAATCACAGGTATTGGTTTTTCTTGATTTAAAATTCTTTCAGCAACTGTTTCAATTATTGCATCTTTTGAAACTTTAAATTCACTTAAGTGTGATTCTGTAGAAATAGGATCCATAACTGATTCTATTCTTAGAACCTTTTCTCTTGGAACTTCTTGAGTAAATTTACGTACGTATTCAGTTGCAGGATTTAAAACAATGTTAGCGGGTGTATCTAACTGCTCAATTATTCCATCCTTCATAATAGCAATTCGATCTGCAAGTTTTAAAGCCTCATCAAAATCGTGAGTTACAAATAAAATTGTTTTCTTCAAAGTACTTTGTAATCTCAAAAATTCATCCTGCATTTCTTTTCTAATTAAAGGATCAAGAGCTGAAAAAGGCTCATCTAAAAACCATATGTCTGGTTCAACCGCTAAAGATCTTGCTATACCTACTCGTTGTTGCTGTCCGCCAGATAATTCTCTAGGAAAATAGTTTTCTCTTCCATCAAGTCCTACCAGCTCGAGCATTTCTAATGCTTTTGAAATGCTATCATTTGTTTTAACTCCCTTAATTTGAAGAGGAAAGGCAATATTTTCTAGTACCGTCTTATGCGGCAATAAAGCAAAGCTTTGAAAAACCATACCCATTTTATTTCTTCTTAATTCAATTAATTCATTATTTTTTAAAGAAAGAAGATCTTGGCCATCTATAAAAATCTTACCTGCAGTTGCATCTGTCAGTCTAGATATACACCGAAGTAAAGTTGATTTTCCAGATCCTGAAAGACCCATGACCACCAACATCTCTCCTCTAGCAACATCAAACGATGCATTATTTACCCCAACGATACATCCTGCATCTTGAAAAACTTTCGCATCAACATTTCCATTTGATTCGTTAAGCATTTTTTTTGCATTTGCACCAAAAATTTTATAGACGGATTCACATTTGATTACTGGATCTAAAGAAGTCATAAATATATCCTATTAATGTATACCAAAATATGGAAAAAATCCCTCATTTTAAAAATCCTTTAAAAATTTTTTATGAAATATACTCTAGTATCAACTCCAGTATTTAAAAATCCTTTTGCTTGACCGATAACAGTTACTGTCTCTGTTGAACCTTGAAGAGCTTTAATTGTATATTCGGCTAAACAGATATTATTAGCACTATCCCACTTAACAGAATATCTATCAATTTTGTTCCCATTATCATTATAAAGTCCTTGAGCTGAAATATCAGTTATATTTGCTCCCATAATAGAACGTTGAGTAATTATCTTAGTATTTTTGCAGATGGTTTCATATTCATTCATAGATAGTGTATATCCATCATCACTTTCATAGAAATTTAATTTACCACTTGGCAGCTCAAAGATAAAATCATCATAGTCATCAACATTTTCCTTTTCGATATCAACTTTTTCTATTGCAGGTTCGAGTTTGTCTTTTTTAAAAATACTATTTAAAATTAAAAATAAGAAAATTATTGTGAATATAAGAATAAAAAGACCTGTTAACTTACGTGTACCATCTGAATTCACTTTATCTGTCTGTAAGTTATTTTCTAAAACCATTATTTCTAATTAGATTCTACTAACTCTCCTTTATTCCAAATTCCTTTTAAGATCGTACCATCTACATTGATCTGAGTTCCTTCGCCATGCCTACTACTATCAAGAAAACCACCGGTATAGAGGTCCCCATTTGCCCAAGTGAATGAGCCTTGTCCACTCATATTATCATTGACCCATTCACCTTCATATTTGGAGCCATCAGGAAAAATCAATTTTCCTTGACCATGCCATTGGCTATCGCTGAATGTACCAGTATAGATATAGCCATTTGGCCAAGTTTCTGTTCCTTGACCATGTTTTAAGCTATTATTCCACTCGCCCTCATAAACTGTCTTATCAGTATAAGTCCAGGTTCCAACACCATTCTCACAATCTCCCTCACATCCAGTTTTACGCGCATAAGCAGAGTTAGAAATTAACAAACATAAAAAAATAAAAATAGATAAACTCTTCATGATCCTAAAAATGATAAAAAAAATCTCCCCTAGTTTACACTAGGGGAGAGATTAATTTAATAATCTTTATTGAAAAGACAATTAATTTACAAAAGCTTTCCAAACAGATTCATTGTCGGATAACCACTTCTTAGCAGCATCTTCATGTGTCATTTTATCAGTATCAACTAAAGCTGCCATTGCACCTATGTGACTTGTAGTAAAAGACATTTTTTTGAAAATTTCTGCTGCCTGTGGATGAGTTTTAGGAAATCCTTCATAAACAGCTTTTTTCAAATAACCGTCTGGGGATCCACATTTTCCATCACCACCGTCAACAGGTCTGCAGCCATCATAGTAAGGGGGGAAATCAATGAATGTAAATCCAGCACCATCAGTAAAGTTTGGTGTCCAGTTAAAAATAATACTTCCTCTTTGCTCTTTCTCTGCAGCTGCAAGGTCAGCCCACAATGCATCCGCACCACCAGCAAACTTCACCATCCATAGATCATCTAATCCAAGAGCTTCGAGACGCTGTGGCATTAAATCTCCATGCCAACTTTGAGGTCCTTCTAACCAACGACCTTTACCACCTGAGTCAGGTGTTGCAAAATTTGCAGCACAATCTGGATTTTTTAGAGCCGTCCAATCTGGAAGACCTGGACATAGATCTGTATCCATAATCCAATTTGGGAAACCCATATCTTCTAGAGTTCTTGCTTCATGGTCACCCCAATCAAGCAAACCACCAGCATCTCTTGCGTTATCAAATGATTTACCAAACGCAGATTGCCATACTTCGTGTGAAATATCGACGTCACCCTGACGAATAGCTTCATAAACCGCATTTGAGTCTGCAGGTACATATTCTACATTGTTTCCAATGCTTTCAAAAATTCCCCCAATAACGTAAGCCATAACAATTTGACTTGACCAGTTATGAGTTGGAATTCTAATTGGCTTTTTACTATCTGCAGCATAAGCAGCTGTTCCAAGTGTAATACTTGCAACTACAAAAAATGCAGATAATAAACTGATTATCTTTCTCATTATCATTACTCCTAAGTTTTAATTATTAATCTGAGTAAAAATTATACTCTCAGTATTGAAATAAAGTGAATTGAAAAAAAAAGAATCTTTATAAAAAAAAACTATATATAGTCTGCACATGTACAAAAAACACAACAATTTGTTATTACCGAAATAACTAGGCTTTTACTCTACTCTTAGTTGGATCATAAAATGGAAATTCAATTATTTTTGCTTTTAATCTTCTTTGATGACCATCAAGCTTGCCAACTTCAACTTCAGTTCCAACTTCTGAGTAATGAACGTCTATTCTGCAAAACGCGATATTTTTATTAAGAGTTGGGGAAATCATTCCACTCGTAATGACGCCAACCTGCCCTTTTCCAACATGAACACAGTCCCCATGACCACATTTTTCATTACCTTCGATTTCAAGGCCTACTAATTTTCTATGTGGATTTTCTTTTCTTCTAGTCAAAGCATCTCGACCTATAAAATTAGCTTCTTTTGACTTTAGTGGAACTGTAAATGAAATACCTGCTTCAAAAGGGTCTGTCTCATCACTAAATTCGTTTCCTCCTAAGATCAGCCCTGCTTCAATTCTCAACATATCCAAAGCATCAAAGCCCATTGGAACAATATTATATTCTTGTCCTGCTTCCCAAATTGCATCCCAAACAGCTGGAGCATCTTTTGGATGGCAATAAACTTCATATCCAAGTTCTCCTGTATAACCAGTTCGAGACAACATAACTGGTATACCTAGATGGTCGTTCAATCGACTGATATTAAAATGAAACCATTTTAAATCTTCTATTCCAGGGCTTGCAGGTGTCGTCCACATGATTTTTGATAAAACTTTACGACTGTTTGGACCCTGAACTGAAAGGTTGTGTAATTGATCTGTAGAAGATTTAACTGAAGCTTTCAAATTTAATTTTAAAGCTAACTCACGTAACCATTCTCCAGAATAATCACTTCCACCAATCCATCGAAAGTTTGCATCTCCAAGCCTAAAAAGTGTTCCATCATCGATCATTGTTCCATTTTCATAACACATTGCTGTGTATACAACTTGACCTACTGATAGTTTCTTCACATTTCTAGTTAACGCAGTATTCATTAACTCTTCTGCGTCAGGTCCAATAACCTCAAACTTTTTAAGTGATGACAGGTCCATCATAACAACATTATTTCTGCAAGCAGTATATTCTGCTATTGTTCCATGATTGTCATATTTTCGAGGAATCCATACACCAGCAAATTCAATATAATCTCCAGTTAACTTTGAGGTTTTGTCGTGAAAACCTGTTTGCATTGTTAATTCTATATCTGCTTCCACGCTCTTTCGATATCCTATTGCTTTAGAGAAAAAATTCTCCTTGGAGTAAATTCTAACGCAAATATCTGTCGGGTTCCAGTCATTAGCTGCATCAATGTCACAAGGGCAAGCAGATGACAAAGAGACTAAGTTCTTTTGCGCTTGAAAGAGAACATAATTTCCTGGCACTGACCACGGTACATCAAAAAAGAAAACATTTGTTGCATCAAGACCAGTATTAAAAAATAGATTAATAGCCTGCCAGGCTCTTCTCTTTTCTACACCATAAGTATCCAATGCTCTGTTAAAATTATCTGAACAATTTGCATGACCAAAATACCCAACGTCTTCATAGTACTTTGAGCTGCATGCATTTCCAAAAGTATCATGCCTGCCACAAGTGTCTTGTATGACTTCGACTAACGCATCTTGATCCTGGTCAAAATATTTTGAAAATAGTCCTGGCACTGCATAATTCATTCCAATAATACTTCTTGTGACTATCGGATCTATAGACAGCTCTTTTCCCTTTTCTAATTTTAAAGAGTCAAAAACTTGAAAGTCAGAACACTGTCTACCATACAAATCAATCACTTGAATAAAATCACCTGCCTCAACTTCATATGATATGGCTGTACTGTTATCAACAATAAACTCTTCTTTAATCTCCGCTAAAGGAGGTGGTAAATAATAATTAGCTTTGTTATTAGTCTTATTTAGTCTTTTAATTTTGACCTCTAAATCAGTTGGTGGATTTTGAGTATCAACTGACATATCAGTACCGGGGGCAGCAACAATAATAAATCCATCATTTTCACAAGTAAACTCTTCAACTGTTCCAGCAGTTGTCTCTTGATCAAACAGATTAATTGAATGAGCTTTATAAAAATTAATTTTTTTTTTCTTTAATTTTGATAATAAATAATTTTGTTCTGATTTATTCGATAATACTTCTTTAGCAAAAACTGCATCACCATTACTTTTCGATCCAATTGATTCTGGTGAGGACTTTCCTGTACTATCAAAAACAACAACTTCAGCTTTTTGGCTTCCTTCAATATTTTTAATTGAAATATGGTCACCCTTAAAGAATTCAATTCCAGTCAACCCCATGGCTTTAGCTATATAGCGCTCAACCCCATCTGGAAGTCCTATGATACCGGCATCATAAGGGTTTGTTTTTCTTACGTTAAAATTTTCTAAATTAATATCCATTTATATCGTCAAGCATACATCAAATTTGAATTGACAACTATCGCGAAGTAAGAAAAATGATGATTATTAGATTTAAAATTTAGGATTAATATATGTCAATTCCTGATAAGGCTGATTACGTAATCATAGGAGCTGGAATTCATGGACTTAGTACAGCATACCATTTAGCCTCAAAGTTAAAAGCTCAAGGCAAAGGTGATGGAAGTAAAATACTAGTCATTGAAAAAGATGCTATTGCTGCTGGAGCAACCGGAGTTGCTTGTGGTGTAGTAAGAAATAATTACTTTCAACCTGCTATGAGAGAGTTAATGGCACATTCAGTAGAAGTTTGGGAAACAGACCCCAAGGCATATCACTATCATAGTGTTGGCTACATGCAAATCAGTCCCGAGTGTATGGAAGAAGATGTTGCATCAATTTACGATCAACAAAAAAATATAGGATATGAGTCTGAATTTATACAAGGAAAAGAAGAGTCCGAAAAATATATGAAGTCGATGTTTGGTGATTGGCAAGCAAAAGGAATTACGAGTGTGCTTCATGAAAAAAGGGGAGGTTATGCCAATAACACATCTGCTATGTATGGCTTAGCTGATAAGGCCGAGCATGAAGGGGTAAGACTTTTAACAGGAGTTACAGTTAAAGGCTTTCAATACGGTTCAAACTCTGATGCTGTAACTGCTGTAGATACCGATAAAGGATCAATAAAGTGCGATCAAGTTATTATCGGTGCAGGTCCTTGGGCACAGTCATTTTGGAATATGCTAGAGCTACCAAAAGAAATAAGCATTAAAAGTAATGGATCAGTTCATGAAAATATTCCTATGTGGCAATACTGGTTTTTAGTTGAAGGTGTTCTAAACGTTGATCCAAATTTTTTAAAAACTGAAGATGGAAATATGCCTCCTGTCATTCATGTTGATACTGACTCACCTCTTTATTCTGATGTCGATAAATCTCTAATCACAGATAAATTATGGGGAATTTATTATAAGCCTGATTTTCATTTTGGAGGAATTCAAGGTGGGGCTTCTCCTTACAAAGTAGGCAAACCTGGTGGAGCTGGAATAGAAGTAGATCCTTATGGACCTTCATCTAAGAACTTTGTGATTGATGACAACTTTGCGCATATGTGGACTTCTGCCTTAGCGTTCTGCCATAAAAGATTTGAAGGAAAATCCCACTTATTTAAGAAAGGTGCTACTGGTGGTCTTGGGTGTTTTACTCCTGACTCTTTTCCTGTATTTGATCAATTTAGGGAAAATGTCTACATGATCGCTGATTCAAATCATGGATATAAAATGTTAGGTGTTGGAAAACTTGTTGCTGATGAAATACTTGGTACAAAAAGTAGCTTATTAGAACCATTCAGATTCTCAAGATATGAAGAAGGCAAGCTACATCCTACATCAAACAGTCCCTTTCCTTGGAGTTGAGCAAAATCGTTCTATATAATTAAACTTTAAAGGTTATTTGTTTTGAAAAAATACTCAGTATTCAGTCTGGTTAAAAATGCTCTCAATCATCATAAAGATTGGGATGTTGCTTGGAGAGATCCTGAGCCAAAAAAAGAATATGAAGCAGTTATCATTGGTGGCGGTGGTCATGGATTAGCTACTGCTTATTATTTAGCAAAATATTACGATCTAAAAAATATCGCTATTCTAGAAAAAGGTTGGATTGGCGGTGGAAATGTTGGAAGAAATACCACGATTTTAAGATCTAATTATATGCATGATGCAAATAACTTGTTCTATGAACAAGGAATGCAAATGTGGAAAGATCTGAGTCAGGAATTAAATTATAATGTAATGTATTCACCTAGAGGAATATTAAATCTTGCTCACTCAGATGCTCAATTAAACGCTTATGCTAGAAGAGGAAATTCAATGAGGTTGAATGGAATTGATGCGGCACTTCTTGGAAGAGAAGAGGTAAGAAAGATGATTCCATTTGCAGACTTTACTGAGAATGCTCGATTTCCAATTTTTGGTGGGCTTCTTCAACCAATTGGCGGTACAGCAAGACATGATGCAGTTGCATGGGGATACGCAAGGGCAGCTGATGACATGGGAGTAGACATAATACAACATTGTGAAGTAAACGGTTTTGATATTGAGAATGGTAAAGTTATTGGAGTACAAACATCAAAAGGCAATATCAAAACAAATAAAGTTGGGCTTTGTGTTGCAGGAAGTACTTCCATACTAGCTGAAAAATTAAATATGACTCTTCCAATTGAAGCTCATGTTTTACAAGCCTGTGTTTCGGAACCAGTGAAACCTTTGCTTGATGGAGTAGTAACATTTGGCGCTGGTCATTTTTATTGTAGCCAATCTGATAAAGGTGAAATGGTTATGGGTGGGGATTTAGATGGATATAATAGTTATGCCCAAAGAGGAAATTTACCTACCATTCAACATGTACTAACTGAGGGCGTCGCACTTTTTCCAAATTTAAGTCGATTAAAGATCTTACGAACATGGGGTGGGATTATGGATATGTCCATGGACGGCTCTCCTATAATTGATAAAACTCACATTGAGGGCGTCTACTTAAATTGTGGTTGGTGCTATGGTGGCTTTAAAGCAACACCAGTATCAGGGCTGACTTTTGCTCATACGATTGCCTGTAATGAACCTCATGAATTAAATATTCCATTTAAATTAGATCGATTCCATACAGGACACTTAATTGACGAAAAAGGGCTCGGAACAAAAACCTGGATTAGTTAATTATGCTTGAAATAAAATGTCCATATTGTGGAAATAGATCTCAAAATGAATTTGCCTATGGTGGAGATGCAACTGTTAAGAGACCAGAATTAAACACTGAAGTTTCGGATCAAGATTGGGACAATTTCGTTTATTATCGTAAGAACCCAAGAGGTAATCACTTAGAACTATGGCATCATATCTCAGGATGTCGTCAATGGTTTAAAGTCCTGCGTAACACAGCTACTCACGATATTATTCAAACGATGGAAATGAAAGAAAATCCCTAAAGTGTCTCAAGAATTTAGAATAACATCTGGCGGCCTCATTGATAGAAATAAAGAAATTAGCTTTATATTTAATGGTAAAAAATATACTGGCTATAAAGGCGACACTTTAGCTTCAGCTTTACTGGCAAATGGTGTTCATCTCATTGGGAGGAGTTTTAAATATCACAGGCCAAGAGGTATTATTGCTGCAGGAGTTGAGGATGCAAATGGGAAAGTTCAATTATATAAAGAGAATATTACAGAGCCAAATGTTAATGTTACTGAGGTAGAATTAGTAGAAGGCTTAAGGATTGAAAGTCAGAATTGTTGGCCATCAGTAAACTTTGATGTTGGAGGAATAAATAATTTTTTAAATCGTTTTTTTCCTGCTGGCTTTTATTACAAGACATTTATGTGGCCCAAAAGTTTTTGGTATCATGTTTATGAACCTTTTATAAGAAAGGCTGCGGGAATGGGAAGGGCATCTTTGGATCCTGACCCTGATCGATATGAACATCAGTACGAACATTGTGATATTCTAGTTGTTGGATCGGGACCTTCCGGTATCGCAAGTGCCCTATCTGCTGCAAAAAATGGAGCGCGTGTTATTCTTGCTGAGGATAAAGCTCGATTTGGCGGATCGTTACTGACTGACAATGTAACTATTGGCAATAAGAATGGAGACGAGTGGGTTGAAGACTCTATTAGTGAGTTAAAATCTATGCCAAATGTAATCATAAAAAAACGTTCTCAGGTTTTTGGCTACTATGATCATAATATGCTTGTCATGTTTGAAAGATGTAAAGATCATCTCAATAATCCTGAGCCTTATACTCCTCGTCAAAGACTTTGGTATATAAGAGCTAAACATGTTTTAATATCTACCGGTTCAATTGAAAGACCTCTTATTTTTGCTAATAATGACAGACCTGGCATCATGTTAGCGACGTCTGCTCGTGAATATTTAAAAGTGTATGGAGTTCTACCAGGAAAAAAACCAATTATTTTCACAAACAATGATACAGCCTATGAAACAGCTATTGAGTTTAAAGCTCATGGAATAGATACAATTATTTTAGATACGAGGAAATCATCTGATGCTGGAGTAGTCATCGAAGCTAAAAATATCGGAATAGAAATTAAATTTAACCATGGTATTGCAAATACTACTGGATATAAAAAAGTTAAATCAGCTACCATTGGCGAACTTACTGAATCTAAAGATGGCTATAAATATTTAACGACAATTCCATGTGACTCTATTTTTGTTTCTGGCAATTGGACTCCTACTGTTCATCTTGCATCTCAATCAGGAAACAAACTTAAATACGAAAGTGAAACAGATACATTTTTACCTGATCAATCAAGACAGAAAGAAACTGTGACTGGCTCAGCTAATGGTTCTTTTACATTAAAAGAAAGTTTAGCCGACGGTTTCAAGAAGGGATATCAGCTTTCAGATGAAATCACAAAAAATGGTAGAGAAACTTCAATCCCAATTTCAGATGAAAAGGATTTTGGTTCTCATGATAAATTCTGGTGCATGCCACTTCCAGACAACAAACACTATAAGAGATTTGTTGATTTTCAAAATGATGTGGCTGTTTCAGATATCCAATTGGCAGTAAGAGAAGGTTTCAGATCAATTGAGCATGTAAAAAGATATACCACCCTTGGAATGGCTACAGACCAAGGTAAAACAAGTAATCTTAATGGTCTACAACTGGTTTCGGATCTAGAAAAGAAAATTGTTCCAGAAGTTGGCCATACCACTTTTAGACCACCTTATACTTCTGTAACTATTGGAACTATTATTGGTCGTGAAGTTGGGAAAAATTATCGCGCCACAAGAAAATCACCAATACATGAATGGCACGAAAAAAATAATGCCATATTTGTTGATGCAGGACTTTGGCTGCGTCCAAGATACTATAAACGAGGAAATGAAACTCTCCAACAAGCGGCAAAAAGAGAGGCACTAAATGTAAGACAAAATGTTGGTATTTGTGATGTAACGTCTCTTGGAAAAATTGATATTAAAGGAGAAGATTCTGCTGAGTTTCTTAATAGAATATATACAAACGCCTTTCTGAAGTTACCCATTGGAAAAGCACGATATGGCGTGATGTTAAGAGAAGATGGTATGGTTTTTGACGATGGAACAACAACAAGATTAGCTGAAAATCATTTTCATATGACAACCACAACTGCACAAGCCGCAAATGTTCTATCGCATCTTGAATATTATCTTCAAGTTGTCTGGCCTGAACTTGATGTTAATGTAGTATCAACGACTGAACAATGGGCAGGAGCTGCTATTGCTGGTCCAAAATCTAGGGCATTGCTTCAAAGACTTTTTCCTAAAGAGGATATGGGCAATGATGGGTTTCCATTCATGGGTTTCAAAGAATTAAAATTTAAAAATACTGTTGCAAGAGTTTTTCGTATCTCGTTTTCAGGTGAATTAGCCTTTGAACTAAATGTAATGTCTGATTATGGAGAGGAAATGTGGAATGAAATTATAAGTCAAGGTGAAGATCTTGATATACAGCCTTATGGCACTGAAGCTCTTTCAACGCTTAGAATTGAAATGGGCCATGTTGCTGGTTCTGAGATCGATGGGCGAACGATTGCTTATGATCTTTCTCTAGAAGGAATGCTTAGCCAGAAAAAAGATTTTGTTGGAAAGAGATCGCTTAATAGAAAGGCATTTACGGAGAATAATAGAGAAAAAATTGTGGGAGTTGTTCCAGTTGATAAAAAAACATCGATTCCAGAAGGTTCTTATCTAGTGGAAAATGTAAAAGCAAGCTTTCCGAACCCTAAACTAGGTCATGTATCTGCTTCTTGTTGGAGTGTCGAATATGATAATCCTTTTTCATTAGCAATTGTTAAAGATGGTAAAAATAAAAAAGGTGAAAAGCTGTTTGCCGTATCACCTCTCAAAAATAAGATAATCCCTGTTGAGATTGTATCTCAGCACTATGTAGATCCTGAGGGGAAAAGAGTGCGTTCATGAGTAAAATTTCTCCATTATCAAATTCACATGAATTAGGGCTTCACGGCAATTATAAAGATAAGGATAAGGCTAACTTATTAATTATAAGGGAGGTCACGAATATAAAAATTTATCAGCTCTCTAAATTTAAAAAGAGTAATTTTGACATTAATAATTTTTTACTAGATGGCTATAAGCTTCCGACTGAATCAGGGTTATCTACAGGCAATGAAAACTTAAGAATACAATGGCAGGCACCAGATGTTTGGATGATACTTTCTCATAATGAAAATATTTTTCAAGAAATTAAGAGACAATGTGTAGAAAGAGATTTTGCAATTACCGATCTATCTCACTCAAGAGCTATCCTTGAAGTTAAAGGCAAAGATGCACTTAATGTAATCAAAAAAGGATCACCACTAAATCTAAATGATTTTACTAAAAATAATTGCGCAAATACAGTTTATCACGGTATTACAATATCTATCGACATGATCAATGATGACCCTATAACATTAAATATTATGGCGTTGAGAAGCTTTGCAGGATCTTTTCATCACGCTATAACTGATGCTTCACTTGAATTTGGTTTTAATGCAATTTAAAATCAAAATAAATGAGATTTGAAAATATCATTTTAGATATACTTAGAGTACTTCCTAAATCGGTTCTTAAATTAATTGCCGGTCCACCATTAGTAATTGATGGAAATCAACTAGATCTAAATATTCAGGTTGCAGAAAAACTATCTGAAAAAGAAATGAAAAAAACTCGTATTACCACTCATGATTATAGAGAAGCAGCAAAAAGATTTGACTTAACAGGTCTACCTCGAGTCAAGAAAATTAAAATTAGAGATATAGAGCTAAATGGCCCAGTTGAAACTCTCAAAGCTAGAATTTATTATCCTAAAATTATATCTAGCAATGATGGCGCGGTTCTTTTTTTTCACCAGGGAGGTCTAGTATTGTGGGATCACTTGACTGACGATTATTTTTGTTCACTTCTAGCAGATAAGTGTAATGCTAAAGTTATTTCACTTGATTACAGACTCTGTCCAGAAAACGAGTTTCCTGCACCAATTGAGGATTGCTTATTTCTTTGGGATTATGTGCAAGAAAATAGTTCTAAATTGGGAATAAATCCTAACAAGGTTGCTCTTTCAGGTGATAGCGCCGGTGGAATGATATCAAGTACAATGAGCATTATATTAAGGAATCGAGGAGGAATACAGCCTATTGCTATGTGCATCGCATATCCATGGGTTACATCAAGTTTTAACGATCAACCTTCGTTACAAAGTTGTGCAGATACATTTCCACTATCAAGAGAAACTGTAGAGTTTTTTAATAAAAGTGTTTTTCCAGAAGGAAAAAACCTTGATCACCGGTGGGCAAATCCATTGTATGAAAATGATTTAACAAACTTGCCTCCAACAATAATTGCAACAGCTGGCTTTGATCCAATAAGAGATCAAGGAAATAGTTTCGCAGAGAAATTAATTAATAATAAAAATGAAGTGAAACATCATTTCTTTTCAAACTTATCACACAGTTTTTTAATACTAGGGCGTATAAGTAATGAGGCTAATAATGCATGTATTCAATTAGCAAACGAATTAGCTCAATATTTTGATCATAATTAGCTTATCTTTCCAAGTAATTCTGATTTTATGATTGTATTTTTTGTCATGTAACAGCATAATTCTTTATGGCTGAAAGTTTAGCTAAAATTGCTGCAAGAAAAAAAATTAAATATTTTCTTATAAGTTTTGTAGACTTGTTTGGAGTACTAAGAGCAAAATTAGTACCTGCTCAAGCCATTGCTGAAATGCAAAAAAATGGCGCTGGATTCGCTGGCTTTGCAACTTACCTAGACATGTCGCCAGCTGACTCAGATATGCTTGCCATACCTGATCCAAAAAGCCTAATTCAATTACCATGGAAGCCTGAAGTTGGATGGCTTGCAAGTGATCTGTACATGGATGGTAAAATTGTTGATCAATGTCCTCGGGTAATTTTAAAAAAACAAATTGAAAAACTATCTGATAAAAAAATGATTATGCAATCAGGTGTCGAGTGTGAGTTTTTTCTATTAAATGAGGAAGGTGACGAGGTTGGTGATAAATTCGATACTTCCGCTAAGCCATGTTATGAACAAAATACTCTCATGCGTCGGTATGATGTGATAAAGGAAATTTGTGACTCAATGATTAAATTAGGATGGAAGCCTTATCAAAATGATCATGAAGATGCTAATGGTCAATTTGAGATGAATTGGCACTATTCAGATTGTCTCACCACTGCAGATCGACATGTTTTTTTTAAATTTATGGTAAAATCTATAGCTGAGAAATATGGCTTAAGAGCAACTTTTATGGCTAAGCCTTTTCCAAACTTAACAGGAAACGGATGCCATGCCCATATTTCACTATGGGATAAACAAAAGAAAAAAAATCTTTTTGAAGATGCTAATGATGAACTGGGCTTATCGAAACTAGGATATTCTTTTATAGGCGGAATGATGAAATCTGCTGATTGCTTTTCTGCAATATTTAATCCATCAATAAACAGCTATAATCGTATAGGGGCATCAAATACGTTGTCAGGAGCTACTTGGTCTCCTAGTACTGTGACTTATACTGGAAACAATAGAACTCATATGATCCGTATACCTGATACAGGAAGATTTGAGGTTCGACATGCCGATGGATCTGCAAACCCTTATTTATTACAAGCTGGATTAATTGCTCTAGGTTTAGATGGAATAAATAATAATCGCAAACCAGGTAAAAGATTAGATATAAATATGTATACTCAGGTATATAAAGTTAAAAGAGTAAAAAAACTTCCAACAAATTTAAATGATGCGATTAAGTTATTTCATCAAAGTGAGGTTGCAAAAAAATCTTTTTCACCAAGTGTTGTATCAAAGTTTGTAAAGTTAAAAAAAAGAGAACTAAAAGAATTTTCTAGTCAATCAGAAGAGGATGCATATGATTGGCAGCGAAATAATGCAATAGATTGCTAAATACAGGACAATCTATTGCTGTTGATGGCAATACTTTACGAGCTGATCAGTTTTTTATTATAAATTTCCTTCAAATGAATTTAGGTAAAGTGTTTTCATATCATCTTCACTTAAATCAATTGGATTAGTAGGTGTTGAGGGGTCAACAATTGCCATCTTGGACAATTTTTCAAAATCAAATTCAAGGTTAAGATCTTTTAGAGTATGAGGAATTGAAAGCTCATTTCTCAAATCTAAGATCCATTGTAGAAACCCATCAAATGTTTGGTTATCTAAATTAACATATTTAGAGAGGGAGACAATTCTTTCTTCTATTTGGGATTGATTGAATTTAATTACATACGGCATGAAAATTGCATTCGATAGTCCATGATGAACATCATTTACAGCATTGATTGGATGGCTTAATGAGTGAATCGCGCCCAATCCCTTTTGAAATGCAGTGGAACCCATTGTTGAACTAACCAACATTTTTGCTCTAGCTTCAATATCTTTTGGATTATTATAAGCGTTAATTAAATTTTCCTTAATTATTTTAATACCCTCTAAAGCAATTCCATGTGCCATTGGATGAAAAACATTTGAACAATAGGCTTCAAGACAATGAGCTAAAGCATCCATCCCAGTTGCTGCTGTTAAATGTTTTGGTAAAGAAACTGTTAGAGAAGGATCAAGAACGACTAAATCTGGCAGCATCGTTGGATGAAAAATAATTTTTTTTGTATACGTCCTCTCATCCACAATTAGAGATGCTCTTCCTGTTTCAGATCCAGTCCCTGCTGTGGTTGGAACAGCTATTACTCTCGGTAAATTTTCAGTGATAGCTCTTGTCCAATTATCTCCAACATCTTCGAAGTACCAAATATTTTCTTTTTGTTTAGACATAAATGCAATTGCTTTTCCTGCATCAAGCGAACTTCCTCCACCAATTGCAATTACACCATCATTTTCATTTTTAAGAAAAACTTCAACTCCATCATTAATATTTTGTCCAGTCGGGTTGCCTTTTATTTCCGAAAAAATGCTTAATTTGATTTCTGACTTGTTCAGGTTTTCAACAATAGTATTAAATTGTTCAATTTCTCTAAATTGAGGGTCAGTTACAATCAGAGGATTTTTAATTCCCAATTCATAAATAAACTCTGCAAGTTCATGAACTCTATCAATGCCAAATTTAATTGGTGTTGGATAATTCCAATTTATATTTTGAAAATTATTTTCCAATTTTAACCTCATAGCCTTCTCTTCTTGGAGTATCATCAATAATCTCTGATGGGAAGTCATCAGCTCGCAAGTCTGTCTGACATGCATCTTCTAGTCTTTTAACTATCATCGAAGACCAAGCCCTATCTCCATATTTATCACGTCCTTTTTTAAAAATTTCAGTTATTAAAGGAGATATTTCTGTTGGAATACTCATAGATGTAGCAAGGTCATCAAATAAACCAACGTCTTTACAAACTAGGTCCATAGTAAAATTTATATTATAACTTCCATTCATAATGACCTGGCTTTCAGTTTCATGAACAAATGAATTTCCTGAGCTAATCTTAATTCCTTCATAGGCTTTATGCATGTCTATTCCTGCTTTTTTACAAACCATTAAACCTTCTCCCAAAGCAGCAAGATGAGTTGAAGCTAAATAATTTGTAACAACTTTTAAAACTGATGCTTTTCCTAAATCTCCAACATGTAAAATTTGATAACCCATAGCTGAAAGAGCTGGAAAGGCTTTATCAAAAGCAATTCGTGAACCACCAACCAAAATCGCTATATTTCCAGTGGCAGCTCTATGACATCCTCCTGAAACAGGGGCTTCACAACAATGAGTCCCTTTGTTCTCCATTAATTCCCCTAATCGTAACATCTCTTTACTGTCAGTTGTACTCATCTCAATCCAGACCTTTCCTTCAGAAGTTCCCTGCATTATACCATTGTCTCCTTCTACAACATTTGCTACTGCTTCAGGGCTAGGAAGACAAGTAATTGCTATATCAGATAAAGATGAAAGTTCTTTTGGAGAGTCAGTCCATACAGCGCCAGATTGAATTAGTTCTTCAGCGTTGCTTTTTTCAAGATCAAAAATATATAAATTATGTCCAGCTGATAATAAACTGTTGGCTAATTTAAAACCTACATTGCCTAGTCCTATAAATCCTATTTTCATACAAATTAATCCTTTCAGTCTTATAAAGTTGGTGGTTCAGGTTTCTGTCTTGCTCCGATGGCATGAAATACAATTGAAAAAACTATAATTAAGCCACCTATTAATGTGTAAGCTGCTGGTACCTCGTTTACTCCAAACAAAGGTATCCAACACCAAATTACTCCTCCCACAACTTCTGTTAGAGAAAGCAGCATAAACTCAGCGGCAGGTAGGTACTTTGATCCAATACTCAAAAGAATTAATCCAGATGCTACAAATGATCCATGCAAAATACTAAGAAGAATATTTCTTGTAGGCATCGTAAGATTTTCTGAAAACATTAGTATCATTATGATTGAGAACATAGCGCAGGTTACACCTGATATCATAATAGTAGTAAATTTCGGCGTATCAGGTTGCCATCTTAACGTTACAGCGAAAGTTGCAAATGAAATTGAACAGAATAATCCAAAAAACCAGCCTAAGAAAGTTCCAGACTGCCAATCACTATAGGCCATAATAACCATGCCTCCAAGTGAGATTAAACTAGCAATTAAAGTAGCGGCTCTAATGTATTCTCTCAAAAATATATAAGCAAAGAGTCCTGCAAATAATGGTTGGGTTCCAATCATAAATAGTGTTGTTGCGGCTGATGTATATGTCATTCCAAAAATAAAAAAAATGAAAGCAAACGCCAATGCAACTCCTCCAAGCAATCCAGTTATGCCAACTCTTTTGAAATTATGTCGAAATGCAAAACCTTCTTTATAAAGTAAAAAAATCAATAAAATTGTAGCTATAGTTAAGCCTCTACAGAATAAATAATGCCATTGATACATTTGGGCATCAACCATATGTCTTACAATTGGCGCACCGAAACTCCAAATCAATCCAGCTGATAAAGCTAGTACAAATCCTAAAAAATATTTTTTATTATAATCGGAACTCATATGGCTTGAAAAAGAATATATAAAAAAATAACTTATTACACTATAAATGATATACATGGATGACAGAGAAATCAGAGGATTTTGCCATAATAACTTTCAAAATGTTTCTAATACATTTTTAAATAATCTAAATAGTGATGAGGAAATTGGCGCTTCATATACTGTCATTCAAAATGGTAAAATCCTAGTTGATATTTACGGGGGCTTTAAAGATAAGGATAAAATCGACCCTTGGAACTCAGACACATTAGTTGGAGTCCATTCAACTGGTAAGGGTATTATCTCAATGATCGTTGCTCTTCTCATTGATCAAAAAAGACTTAGCCTTGATGAATATGTTTCTACTTACTGGCCTGAATTTAAAGGAGATGATAAAGAGAAAATACAAGTAAGAACTTTATTGTCTCATCAAGCTGGTATGTACGCATGGAGAGAGAAAATTCATGAGGAAGATTTTCATAATTGGGGATATGTTGTGGAGCTTCTTGAAAAACAATGTCCATTTCATAAGCCAAATGAGCTTATTTGTTATCATCCAAAAACAATTGGCTTTTTAGTAGGCGAGCTTATCAAAAGGATTACCAAACAATCGATTGGTGAATTCCTTAAAGAGCAAATATCAATTCCATTAAACGTTGATTGCTTTATTGGAACTCCTGAGATTTATCATGACAATATAGCTACATTAATTAGCTCTCCAAGTTTAAGAAAGGCTTTTAGTGATCCTAAGAATATTGATGAGTATACTTTAGTTTCATTCCTTAACCCTGGGAATAGAACAAAAACTGCAAATACAAAAGAATATCGCCTTGCAGAAATTCCTGCTCTTAATTGTCATAGTAATTCTAGGTCTTTAGCTCAAATTTATGACTTTTTTCTTAATAGCGACTTTATAAGCAAGAAAACATTAAACCAAGTTACCTCAGTTGAAGTCAAAGGAGATGATTATGTAATGAAAAGACCTATGCAATGGAGTCCTGTTGGTTTTAGTATTGGCGGAGGTAAGTTGTTTGGTAAAAGTAATCTTTCGTTTGGACACACTGGATGGGGGGGTTCAATGGCATTTGCTGATCCTGAAAATAATCTAAGTATATCTTATACAATGAATATGCTTACAGGATCTATGCTTGGTGATCAAAGAGCATTGAGTCTGGTTGAAGAGACTTATAAAAATTTATGAAACTTAGTTTAAAATCTAAATTTTTTTATGGTGGTGGTGATTTTGCTATCAACATCATGTGGCAGTTGACTGTCTTTTATTTGCTATTTTTCTATACAGATATTTTTGGACTATCTCCATCAAGTGCTGGCTTAGTATTTTTTATTGCAAAAATTTGGGATGCAATAACTGATCCAATAATGGGCTATATTGCTGATAATACTTCTACAAGATGGGGTAAGTTTCGGCCATATATTTTATTTGGATCAGTGCCCGCTCTAATTATGATTGTCTTATGCTTTACATCACCTGATTTATCTCAATCAGGAAAATTTTACTGGGCTCTGTTTACGTATATTACCTTTACGACTTTATATACAGTAATTGCAATTCCGGTTGGTTCTTTAATTCCCGCGATGACTCAAGATCGGGATGAAAGAACTTCACTAGCATCTTTTCGATTCTTAGGTGCAAGTTCGGGGTCTATTGCTGTGGCGGTTTTAACATTGCCACTCGTAGGATTATTTAGTAGCCCACAATTTGGCTTTCCAGTTGTTGTTGCCATGCTTGCTTTTTTTGGCGCAATTTTCGCATTCCTTTGTTTTTATAATACAAGGGAGATTTACTCTAAGCCTTACGAAAAAAGAATAGGTTTAAATCGGATCATTAAAATGATTTTCACAAACTTTCCATTACATTTTGTCATATTAGCTCTTCTTACAACATGGGTAGCAAATAATACTAAACAACTGACAACTATTTATTTTGTAAAATATAATTTAAATCTAGAAGCATATTTTAGTCCTATCTTACTTGGAGTAATTCTTCAAATTATGTTTGGAGCATATTTAGTTAATTTAATAAAACATCAATTTGAAAAGAAAACATTATTTATGATTGGCACCTTTCTTTATGTATCTACAGATCTTATCATTTATTTTATAACTGGTTATGAAAATTTTTGGCTATTTGCATTTATTGCCAGTTTTGGTTTTATTGGATTTGGAATGGCAGGTGTAATGGCCTGGTCTATGATAGCTGATACAATTGAATACGGAGAGTGGAAATCTGGATTTCGGGCAGAGGGATTACTTAATGCAGCACATGTATTTGTATTTAAATTAAGCGTAGGTGTTAGCGCTTGGCTTGCTGGTTTTATATTAGAAACTACAAATTATGTTGCAAATGCTCCATCACAGAGTCAATTAACTCTAGAAGGACTTACTATAATGGGTTTTATCTTTCCTGCTATAGCTGGAACAATAGCTATAATCGTCACTTACTTTAATAAGTATGATAGCAATTTCTATGAAAAAATATTTAAAGAGCTTAAGCAAAGGTAATCTTTTTATATGAGTAACTTTTCTGATGGTGAAGCATTTGGTAGAGTAAATCTTATGGGTGAGCACCTTGATTATAATCAAGGATGTGTGATTCCTCTTCAAATCAATAAATCTGTTAATGTGCACGTAAAAAAAGATTCTACAATTGAAGGCATTAAAATTAGATCTGAAAACTTTGATCAAGAAATTTTTACATCTGTATCAAAAAAAAAATTGAATGATTGGGCAGATTTCATAAAAGGATCATTATATTTGTTTGGTAAAAAATATAATCTAAACATTTGTCAGCTCTGTATTGAAGTCAAAAGTAATCTTCCAATTGGCATCGGGGTCTCTTCTTCGGCAGCTGTAACTGTTTCTACCTTAAGAGCATTGTACAGTCTTTATAATAAAGAGATAAAAAATAGTGAATTAGTTGAGCTAGCACATTCAGTTGAAAAAGATTTTGTTGGAGTTGCTGGAGGAGTCATGGATCAATTTGCCTCAATATATGGCTCACAAAATCAAGCTTTATTTCTTGATACAAAGTCCAATAATTATGATCTTATTAAGCTATCTGAGGAGTATGTATTTTTGATAATTGACAGTGGAAAACAAAGGATACTTACTGATGGCAGCTTAAATCTAAAGAAAGAATACTGTAAAAAAATATCTAACAAATTGAATGTTGAGAACCTCTGTATATTAGATGAAGTAGATGATCATCATAGAAAAGTATTAACTAATGAGGAGCTTGATTTAGCAAAACATGTTATTTATGAAAACCAACGATCTAAGTTAGGTAAGATAGCTCTTTTAGAAAATGATTTTAAAACATTTGGTACTCTGATGACACAAAGTCATAATTCTCTGAGAGATTTATATAGAGTTTCAACGAGTGAACTAGATTTATTAGTTGAACTATGTAATTCATTTGGCTCTCTAGGATCAAAGTTAACTGGTGCTGGATTTGGTGGAGCTATAGTAACCTTAATCAAAAAAGAATTGGTAGAAGATTTAAAAATGTTTATTGTAGAAAATTATCCAAATGCTAAATTCTTATAAATGAAATTAAATTTACCAAATAATTTTATATGGGGAACTGCTACTGCGGCTCACCAAGTCGAAGGAGATAATCAAAACTCAGATTTTTGGTTTTTAGAAAACTTTAAAAATACTACATTTGCTGAACCCTCAGGGATAGCATGTGATCAATGGAATCGCTATGAAGAAGATATAAAAATCATGGTAGAGCACTCGATTCAGTCATATCGAATGTCATTAGAGTGGGCAAAAATAGAGCCAGAAGAGGGAAGTTACTCAAATGAAGCGATTGATCATTATAGAAAAGTTCTTGAGTGTTGTAGAAAAAATGATTTAAAAACTTGTGTTACTTATCAGCACTTTACTTCACCACTTTGGTTTACTGCTAAAGGTGGGTGGGAAAAAAGTGAAAATGTAAAACATTTTTTAAGCTATGCAGAAAAAGTTACAAATGAACTTGGTGATTTAATTGATATTGTGTGCACAATAAATGAGGCAAATCTTACTGCCTGCTTTGCACATAGTTTTCAAAGCTATCCTGAAAATGGAATGAAAGCTATTATGCCATTTATAAAAGATGCAGCGGAAGAGTGTGGATCAACTCTTGAAAACTTTGGACCCTTCTTATTTGGCCACCCTTTTAAAATTCGTGATTGTATGATGGAAGCTCATGTAAAATCTGTACCCATAATTAAAAATATTTTAAAGAATAATCAACTAGTTGGCGTTACTTTATCTATAATGGATTATCAAGCCGCTGAAGGTGGAGAAAAAGTAAGAGATCAAGCATACGCTGAGTCAGTTGATTGCTGCTTGGATCAAGTAACCAATGATGATTTTGTTGGAGTTCAAATGTATACTCGACATACATATGGACCGGATGGCATCATTAAGCCAAAGGCTGATGATCCTAATATGCTTGTAATGGGATATGAATATTATCCAGAGTCACTTGAAAATGTAGTTCGCTATGTATCATCAAAAATTAAAACACCAATTATAATTACTGAGAATGGTATTGGTACTGATGACGATAATCAAAGAATAGAATATCTCACAACAGCTCTAAAGGGGCTTCAAAAATGTCTTGATGACGGTATAGACATTAGAGGATATTTTTGCTGGTCATTGCTAGATAACTTTGAATGGCTTTTTGGCTATAAACCACGATTTGGATTGGTTGAAGTTAATCGAGAAAATCTAGACAGAACAGCAAAAAAAAGTTTTAAATTTTTTAAAGATGTAATTGATCATTCTTCTTAATTAAATTTGCTCGTAATCTGACATTGATAAAATACATCCTGCTATGAGCCAATCGTTATTTTCCTGCTTTTCCATCATATATGTTGCTGTTACAAAGTTTCCATCTGGATCAACTAAAAAAACATTGAGTGCAGGACTATTTCTATAAGTAGTAATATCTCCAAACGTTACCTTTTTTGGTCGATATACAGCAGGATACTGATTAATAACCATTAACTTGAAATTATCTGGAGACGAAAAAATTTTTTTTATCGATGGAGCAGCATACTTAAACGCCTTATCGAAGTCATCTTCTGCAAATGCTTGCAATTGACTTTTGACAGTATTTTTGATTGCCTCTTCATCAAAGTCAGACAAATCAAATGAAATTGCCTGACTTTGAAAAATTACTAAAATTAAAAATAATGAAGAAAAGAAAATTCTTAAACTATTCATCTATATAATTTCAAATAGTCCAGCGACACCCATACCACCGCCAACACACATAGTTGCGACGCCATATTTTGCATTGCGTCTCTTACCTTCTATTAATAGATGTCCTGTCATTCTAGATCCTGTCATTCCATATGGATGACCAATAGAAATTGATCCTCCATTGACATTTAATTTGTTATTATCAATTCCTAACTTATCGCGGCAATATAAAACCTGTACTGCAAAAGCCTCATTAAGCTCCCACAAATCGATATCATCAACAGTTAGATTATGTTGCTCCAACAATTTTGGAACTGCAAATACTGGTCCGATTCCCATCTCGTCTGGTTCGCATGCTGCAACTGATAAACCTCGAAAAATTCCCATCGGCTCAATATTTCTCTTTTCAGCTTCTTTTAAATCCATAAGTACGCAAGATGAAGCTCCATCAGAAAGCTGACTTGCATTTCCAGCTGTAATATACTTATCAGGACCCATGACTGGCTGTAGACCAGATAGACTTTCCATTGTTGTTTGAGGTCTATTACATTCGTCTTTATCAACTGTAACTTCTTGCTCTGAAACCTCTTTCGTTTCTTTGTTCATTACATCCATCATTGTTTTCAATGGTACGATTTCATCTTTAAACTTACCTTCAGTTTGAGCTGCTGCTGTTCTTTGTTGACTTTGCAAAGAATATTCATCCTGATACTCTCTGCTTACTTTATATCGATCAGCAACAACATCAGCTGTATTTATCATTGGCATCCATAGTGCTGGACATAATTTTTGAAGCTCTGGTTCAATTAAATGCTTCATATTCATATTTTGTTGAGTCATTGAAATAGACTCAACTCCGCCACCTATTGCGACATTAATTCCATCTACAATAATTCTTTGAGCTGCAACAGCAATTGATTGTAATCCAGAAGAGCAAAATCTATTTATAGTAGTACCAGGTACAGTAACTGGACATCCGCCAGCTATAGCAACATTTCTTCCAATATTATGACCTGTAGCTCCTTCAGGTTGTCCACATCCAAATATTACATCTTCTACTTCACCTGACTCTATCCCAGCTCTTTCAATTGCGTGCTTAACAGTGTATCCACCCATGGTAATACCATGAGTTTTGTTAAAACCGCCCCTCATAGCCTTGGCAAGACCAGTTCTGGCAGTTGATATAATAGCAGCTTCTCTCATATAGATTCCTCTAATTTAAATATTGAAGAGTGTAACATATCTTCTTTAGAGTAAAAAAAAAGTCAAAAAATCAACTAATAATTAGCTTTTTTAAATAAAAAAATATCCCAAAATCTGGCAGTAATTTAATTTATTTATTCTTGACCGGGTATCACATGAGGGGTAGAAATTGGCCACATCTAATTTTTTAAAAATTGCTATGGTAATGCTTAAAACAGAATCTTCTATTCCAGCTTGGGTACCAGTAGGTTACAGAAAATTGGGCTGGCATGCTGGATTTGATGTTTTAATTGGCCCGATGTATTACAAAAAAGATGAGGATGGTAATTTTAAATTTGTTACCAAGATTCTTGACAAGCATCTAAACGCCAACGGAGTAGCTCATGGTGGCTTTTCAATGACACTAACTGATATTTTCTTTGGTACTTTAGCTTTCGTTGCAAGTGGTAAGAAACTTACTAGCACTGTATCGCTGAACTGTAATTTTGTCAGTCCAGGCCTTCAAGATGAAATTATAGAATGTGAAGCAAAAGTAACTAGAACAACTAAATCTATGGTTTTCATTGATGGGAATTTGATCTGTAAAGATAAAGTAATAGTTTCAGCTTCTGGCATTTGGAAAATTTTGAATCAATAATTTTTAAAAAATTCATTTAAAGATATGTAAGTTTTCATATCTTTAAAAAAATTCTTCTCCAACATTTTTTTAACTTCTTTGAAAGATTTAATTTTTACCTCCAATATTTCATCTTCATCTAAGTTTTGTTTATCAAACTCTTTACATTCAGCTTGATAACAAAATATCTGACATGAATTGTATGCTGGAGATGGATAATAGCTTCCAAGTGATTTCCAATTTTTGCCCGTATATCCAGTCTCTTCTCTAAGTTCTCTTTTTGCACAACTTAAAGGCTTTTCTCCTGGATCTATTGTTCCAGCAGGAACTTCATACATAATTTCATCGGAACCATATCTATATTGTCTTAATAAAATTATGTTTTTCTTTTTGAAAATGGGAACTATTGATGTAACGCCATTATGCTTGATATAATCCCTTACAAGCTTTTTATCATTTACCCATACAACTTCATCCTTTCTAAATTCAAAAACATTCGCTTTAATATTTTTTTTTGTTTTAATAAATTTTGCTTTTTTTAACTTCATCTTTTTAGGTTTTCTAAATCTATATAATTCACTGGATTATGATATTTCTCAATCAATTCAATTAAATTTTGAGGAGAAATATTTACAGTTGCTGTATTAATCAATGGATGAAAATTAACTCTTTTATAGTCTAAAAAAGAACGATCTAAATAAAATCTAACTTTCTTTTTAGTATCATTTAAAAGGGCAAAAGGACTAACAGATCCTGGTTCAATGCCTAATATATCTTGAAGATATTCTGGCTTAGCAAAAGATAGTTTCTTTGACTTTATTTGTTGCATTGTTTTTTTTAAATCTATAGAAGCACTTTCTTCAATACTTATTAAAAAAAAATTGGCCTTTGCATCTTTTAGAAAAAGGTTCTTTGAATGAGCTCCCTCAATTTGTCCACGAAGCGCCTTAGAATCTTCAACAGTAAACAAAGGTGCGTGTTCTTTTATAAAATATTCAAAACCATGATCATTAAGTATTATGATTAAATCATCTTTGAAGATCATTTATATATGTCGTTTAAGGCTTAATTTGTAATTAGAATTTGGAATTTGATCGATAAGAAGTTTAAACTGTTTTTTAGATATCCACCCTTTTAAGTAAGAATCTAATTCAATTGAACCAACTAATGTTTTTTCTTTTTTTTGATATTTATGAACATAATTAGAAGCTTCTAACATCTCAACCGCATCTCCGGTGTCAAACCATTTAACGTTATTCTTAACTGGGAATATACTCAGATTTTTTTCAAGCAAGTAAGATGAGTGAACGTCCACTATTTCTAATTCACCTCTTTTTGATGGACTAAGCTTTTTAACAAAGGAAATTGATTTTTGATCGTAAAAATAAATTCCAGGGATTGTTAAATTACTTTTTGGTTTTTTTGGTTTCTCAATTATTGACTTTATCTTATTTTTTTTATCAAATTCTATTACAGCTGACTTTGAGGGATATTTTGTTTTTACAGCAAGCACTGCTGCTCCTGAGCTAATGGACTGAACTTGGTTGAGAGTTAATTTAAAACTTTTACCGATAAATAGATTATCAGCTAGCGCAAGAATGAATGGTTTGTTGGCAGTAAATTTTCTACCAATATTAATTGCATCAGGAATTCCTATTTGTTTCTTTTGGAATGAATAACTAAACTTCATTCCTAGTTGTTTGCCAGTTCCAAATAGTTTTTTAAATTGAGGAATATCCTGTTTTTGTGAGATAAATAATACTTCACGCACACCAGCATTTATCAAATTTGATAAAGCATAATAAAGAAGTGGCTTATCATAAAGTGGCAAGAGAGGCTTTGTAGTAATTTTTGTTGCAGGAGATAGACGCGTTCCTTTGCCTGCAGCAAGAATGATTCCTTTTTTAAATCTCATCTGAATTGGGTATTTAAATTAGTTTTTGTTAGCTTTATGTTTCAAAAAATTTTTGTCTCTTAAATTTCTATACTCTGGTTTTTTCTTTTGCATTTTAGACATCATTGTCGACATTACATCCTCTTTATGAAGTGTGGCTGCGTTCCACAAAGCTACATTTTCAAGACTCTCTTTGACGGTATGATCTCGAGAATAGTTTAAAGTTTCTTTTGTTACCCACATGGCTAAAGGTGTTTTAGAAGCTAGTTTTTCAGCAATTTCAAAAGCATTCTTCATCATTTCTTCATGACTATCGTGAAGAGAACTCACAAGACCAACTTCTTTTGCCCTATCTGCTGAAACTTTTTCTCCAAGCATAGTCCATTCTCTTGCAATCCCTGCTGGAATTATTTTTGGTAATCTTTGTATTGTTCCAATGTCTGCAGCAAGTCCTACATTAATTTCTTCAATCAAAAAGAAGGCATCTTTAGTACATATTCGAATATCAGCTGCAGTAATAAGATCTATTCCTCCTCCAATGCAACCTCCTTGCACAGCAGTAACAACAGGGAATCGTGCTGCTTCTAAACAAGAAACGGCATTTTGAAGAAATTTTAGCTGCTGTAAGAAGTAGCCACGGCTTCTTCCCATCTCATTGTCAGTTTCATTTTCAACAATATCGTCCTTAAACATACTTAGATCTATACCAGCAGAAAAATGTGGGCCTGTTGAAGAAACAATTAAAGCCCTGATTTCACCGCTGTCATCCAGCTCTTCAACCTCTTTCGGAAACATTGTCCAAAAATCTTCATTCATTGAATTTCTTTTTTCAGGTCTATTAAATCTGATGTGCGCTATTGAATTATTTATTTCAACATCAAATGGTTTTGACATATTTTTTCCTCGCTTTGAATAAATGATCTATGTAAACTATATATATATTTTAAACTTTGAGAAATACATAAAAAATGGCCATTAATTATGATGAAATAATGTCAATGACTTCGGAAAACGTTGAGATCTCCTATACTGATAAGGACTCAATTCTCTATGGTCTAGGAGTGGGTTTTGGACACGATCCCATGAATACTGATGAGTTAAAATATGTCTATGAAAATTCTCAAATCGCTTTGCCTTCAATGGCAACAAACTTTCAGTACCACTCACCGTTACTCTTAAAAGCAAAAATTAATTTTATAATGGTTGTTCATGGTGAGCAAAAACTCTCAATAACTAATCCTTTACCAGTGTCAGGAGAATTTATATCAAACGCAAAAGTAATTGGCTGTTATGATAAAGGATCTGGAAAAGGTGCGATTATTGACATTGAAACAACAATCAATTTGAAAAAAGACAATACTGAAATTTGTAAACTAGTCAGCACTACATTTGCAAGAGGAGATGGTGGTTTTGGTGGCCCTGAGTCCCCTAAAAAAGAATTAGTTAAAATAGAGGGAAATCCAGATTTGGTTCATGAAATTAAAACAAAACCTGATCAGGCACTAATATTTAGATTATCTGGAGATTACAACCCATTACACTCTGATCCAAGTTTTGCAAAGGCTGCAGGATTTGAAAAGCCAATCTTGCATGGAATGTGTACATATGGTGTCGCGTGTCGCTCAATAATTGAAAGTATATGTGAGAAAGATGTGAGACGATTAAAAAGATTTGATTGTCGATTTTCTTCTCCTGTGTATCCTGGAGAGACTATAATTACTGAAATGTGGAAAAATGGAAATATTGTTCATTTCCAATCGAAAGTTAAAGAAAGAGACAAAATAGTTATTAAAAATGGAGAAAGTGAAGTTATATGATACCACCCGCTGGAATTGAACCTGGAAAAAATAATTTATTTTATAATGAATCTCATGATGCTTGGAGACAAGAGTTAAGAAAATTCGTTTCTAAAGAAATTGTTCCTTTTGTCGAAGAGTGGGAAGAGGCTGGAGAGTTTTCAAGAGAACTTTATAAAAAAGCTGGAGAATTTGGCTTACTTGGTATGGGGTATCCTGAAAAGTATGGTGGAACTAGCGAGGGAATTGATATCTTTCATGGAATAGTGACTTCAGAAGAACTTGCTCAAGGTTGTGGTGGTGTAGCCGCTAGCTTATTATCTCTAAATATTTCTTTACCATTAATTATGGCACTAGGAACGGAAGAACAGAAACAAAAATACATTCCCCCTGTAATCGCTGGAGATAAGATTGCATGTTTAGGAGTAACTGAACCATCTGGAGGATCAGACGTTGCTGGAATTAAAACAAAAGCTGTGCGAGACGGAAACCACTTCGTAATTAATGGTTCAAAAATGTTTATTACAAGTGGAATGAGAGCAGATTATTATGTAATTGCATGTAGAACAGGTGGACCAGGAACATCTGGCATATCTACAATAGTGGTTGAAAAGGGAACTCCAGGCTTTACTCAGACCCCATTAAAAAAAATGGGTTGGCTTTCTTCTGATACGGCCGCTCTGTATTTTGACGACGTTTGTGTGCCAGTAGAAAATCTTATTGGTGGTGAGAATTCAGGATGGATGGGAATAATGTCTAACTTCAGTCAGGAAAGGCTTGGTTTAGCAGCTGGCATGAATGCCTACTCTCAGATATGTATTGATGAAGCTGTTACTTGGGCAAAAGATAGGAAAACCTTTGGAAAATCTCTGATAGAAAATCAAGTTATTAAGCATAAACTTGCCGAAATGAGCAGAAAGGTTAATTCCACAAAAGCCTATATGGAGCTTCTAACATGGAAAGTAATGAATGGTGAGCAACCTATAGCTGACTTAGCGTTACTAAAAGTTCAAGCCAGTAAGACTATGGAGTATTGTGCTCGGGAAGCTATACAAATTCTTGGTGGCGCAGGTTATCTAAAAGCTAACAGTGGCCCTGGTAAAGTCGAACGTATCTATCGGGAAGTAAGAGTGAATGCTATTGGTGGCGGCTCAGAAGAAATCATGCTTGATCTTGCATCTCGTCAATTAGGTTTTTGATTTATCGATCCGATACTTGTTTATTTATATTAATAAATATGTATAAATAATATTATAAATAATATTTATACATAGTTGGTCTATTTGAAATCCTACTTAAAAAAACAATTAATAAAGGGTGATTTTAACCTCAATAGAGAAGTGTCCGTCATATTCTGATGAGCATTTATCTACCGATCGCTGAAATTTCAATAAATATATTTCTTTTAATTTCACTTGGTGGAGTCATTGGCTTCTTATCTGGAATGTTTGGCCTAGGTGGCGGGTTTTTAATGACTCCAATGTTAATATTTATAGGAATACCAACGAATGTTGCCGTTGCTACTTCTGCTAATCAGATTGTAGCTGCATCTGTGTCTGGAACAATAGGTCATTGGCGGCAAGGCTTGGTTGATATAAAAATGGGTATTGTTTTAGTTAGTGGTGGAATTTTAGGATCATTTGTCGGAGTAAGTATTTTTGAATACTTATCGGATATTGGTCAAATCGATGCTGTAATCTCAATTTTATATTTTGTGCTTCTATTTTCCATTGGAAGTTTAATGTTGATTGAAAGTTCTCAAGTAATACGTGACAGGATTAGAAAAAAAACAGTAAAGAAAAAATTACATTATCATAATTGGGCTCACAGACTTCCATTTAAAACAAAATTTTATACCTCTAAACTATATATTAGTGTTATTCCTCCAATAATAATTGGTTTTGTTATTGGAATATTATCAGGAACAATGGGGATTGGCGGATCTTTCATTTTAATTCCTGCTATGATTTACTTTCTCGGAATGCCAACTTCAAAAGTAATAGGAACTTCACTTTTTCAAATTATATTTATAACTGCTGTAGTGACTTTACTTCATGCAACTACAACTTTTGCATTGGATGCGGTTTTAGCAGTTATTTTAATTATATCATCAGTTATTGGAGCTCAGATAGGAGTAATCACTGCTAATAAGCTAAGAGGTGAAGATTTAAGAGCGTTGTTAGCAATCATTGTTTTAGTTGTAGCGGCTCAGATTGCAGCTGAATTATTTATTCAACCAGACGATTTATTTAATTTTTCTCATATGGCAAATTATAAATGAACCTTAAAAGCTTCTCTATTATCGGTTTGATTTACTTTAGTTTAATTTCCACCTCAAACTCACTGGTAATTGGGTCAGACGAAAATGAAATTTTAATTGATGCTAATTTTTCAGGAAAAGACCTTCTTGTATTTGGGGCCTTCTATGCTGACCCATCTCAACCTCGAGAAAAAAAAGGAGATATTTTAATTGAAGTTGTGGGTCCTAAGGAAGATATAGTTCTAAGAAAAAAAGAATCATTTTTTGGATTTTGGTTAAATTCTAAAAGTGTAAAATTCAAAGACGTACCAAGCTTTTACTATTTATCAAGTACAAGTGAATTGAAGGATAGTTTTTTTGAAGAAAATAGTATTGGTCTACTTGAAACTTCCCAGTTTCCAGAGTTAAATTGGAGCTTAATTACTACTGATTGGGGATCTGTAAGCTCTTATGATGAAAAACAAGAATTTTTTGAAGCTCTGATTCGTAATAAATCCTATGAGAATGTTTTTAAAAAAACATCTGACGAAATAGAGATTTTAGATGGTAATTTATTCAAGACAAACATACCAATCCCAAATACTGTTCCAGTTGGTGTTTATGACGTAAATTTATATTTAATTTTAAATAATGAAATCTCAAAAGACTATTCATATAACTTTACAGTAAGAAGAATTGGAATTGAGAGTTTAATTTATAACTTTGCAAATAGCTTTCCTCTCACATATGGGTTTACTTCACTATTAATAGCTCTTATTATCGGCTGGATCAGCGCCGATTTATTTAGAAGATTCAGAAAAGCATAATGGAAGAAATATCATACAGTTATGTCCTGTTAGCAGGATTATTAAGCTTCTTATCTCCTTGCGTACTACCCATAGTGCCGGGATACTTATGTTTTATTGCAGGAACTTCGCTAGATAAAGTTTTAGATGATAACTCAACGATACGAGTAAACATATTTAAGTATGCACTAAGTTTTGTTCTTGGATTTTCAACTGTTTTTATTTTATTAGGTGCCTCAGCAACAATACTTAGTAGTTTACTGTATGAATACATCGATATATTAAGAATAGTCGGAGGTATTATTATAATAATATTTGGAATTCACTTTACACAAATTATTCAGATCCCTTTTTTAAATAACGATACCCGGTTTCAATTACAAAACTATAGACCAGGTTTAATTGGATCTTATATTATTGGGCTATCATTTGCATTCGGATGGACTCCTTGTATAGGACCAATTCTTGGAAGTGTTCTATCTATTGCCGCAAGCTCTGAAACAGTATCGACTGGTATAATTTTGTTAATGGTTTATTCCGCTGGACTTGGAATACCGTTTTTATTAGCGGCATATGGAATAGGTGGGTTTTTAAAATTTCTGTCAAAGATAAGAAAATATATAAGAACAATCGAAATTTTTACTGGACTATTGCTAATTCTATTTGGTTTCCTTATTCTAACAAACAGGATACAGGAAATTGCATTCTTTTTTATTAAATACTTTCCTATATTATCTCAAATTGGTTAAAGGAGCATAAGATGTTTGAAAAAAATCTATTAAATAATAAACGAATTTTAGTTTCTGGAGGAGGCTCAGGACTTGGGAAAGCTATGGCAACAAGATACTTAGAACTTGGAGCTGATATATATATTTGTGGAAGAAGAAAGTCAGTCTTGGACGAGACTGCAAAAGAATTAATGGAAACGCATGGTGGTTTCGTAAAATCAATTTCATGTGATATTAAAGTTCCAGAGGCTATTGAAGATATGGTTGATGAAATTTGGAGTGAAGGACCACTAACTGGCCTACTAAACAATGCTGCTGGAAACTTCATTTCTAGAACTGAGGATTTATCTCCAAGAGCTTTTACAGCTATTTCAAATATTGTTTTTAATGGCACTTTTTATATGACTAATGCTATTGGAAAAAGATGGCTAAATGAAAACCTAAAAGGAAGCATTATCTCGATTTTAACCACGTGGGTTGATAGTAGTGGTCCATATACAGTTCCTTCAGCAATGTCTAAATCTGGACTTGCAACAATGACAAGATCATTAGCCGCTGAATGGGGTAACAGAGGAATTAGATTAAACGGTATAGCCCCAGGACCTTTTCCAACAAAAGGTGCTTGGGATAGATTGGCTCCAGGAGATAAAGGAAAAAATTTAATGAATGCAATACCAATGAAAAGAACTGGTGAACTTAGTGAACTAGCAAACCTTGCGACTTTTTTAATGGCGGATGGATGTGAATACCTAACAGGTGAAATAATTGCAATTGATGGGGCGCAATGGTTAAATCATGCTGGAAATTTCTATGAAATGTTAAAGGATGTAACTGATGAAGAATGGGAACAATTAAGAGGTCTTATCAAAGCATCTAATGACGCTGATAAGGCAAAAAGATCTGTTTAATCAAAGTTGTTTTTATACATATTTCTTGAGAAACTTCTAATAATAAATGGAAAATAGTTCATAACAAAAGAAGCTAATTTACCTTCCCATCCAACTTTGTTGTGAACTTTTTTATTTCTATAAACGGAAAAAACTGCTTTTGCTACTTTTTCGGCAGGATAAATCTTTGAAATTTCATTTATTTTATCACGATTGAAAGTTCCATCCATTCTTTGAGTCACTTGCTCAGCATTTAGTATCGGAGTTTCTGTAAACCAAGGATTGATTTCACAGACGGCTATCCCATACTTATGAAACTCTACATTTAAAGATTCCGTCAATCCCCTAACTGCAAATTTTGTTGCAGAATAAACTGCCGCTCCTGGAACTGGTACAAAGCCACCAATTGATGATGTATTTACAATTACACTCTTATCAGTTTTTTTTAACAACGGTAATATTGCATAGATGCCATTAATTACGCCATTTAAGTTTACATCAACAATTTTCTGAGACTCTTTAATTGGTATGTCTTCTACTCTTCCTGTAAAATTTGCAATGCCAGCATTATTAAAAAATAAGTCACACTTACCGTTGGTATATTTTTCAAAGGACTCTCTAGCACTGTTCCATTCTTCAATATTAGTAACATCAAGCTTTTGATACATACATGAATTATGTCCAATTTCTTTTGCTGCTTCTTCAAGACCATCCTCATTAATATCAAATAATCCAACTTCCCAACCGATTTTTGCAAAATAAATAGCGGTCGCTTTCCCAATTCCAGATGCTGCCCCAGTAATAAAAATACTTTTTTTATTTTTCTTCATTTAAATTTTAGTTTTTAATTTCAGAACAAACTGCTTGTTCTATATTTTTAAAATTATCCTGCTTTAAAAACTTTACAAGATCTCTTTTTATATTTTCAATAAGTTTTGAACCTTCAAAAGTCAGAGCTGTATAAAGTTGGACCGCTGAGGCACCCAGCTTTATTTTTTGATAAACATCTTTGGCATTAGAAATACCTCCAACACCAATAAGTAAAATTTCTCCTTTAGTTTTAGCTGCAATCAGTCTTAGAACATCATTTGATTTATCTCTGAGAGGTTTGCCAGATAATCCCCCACTTTCCAAGCAAAATCTACTTGTTAAATTAGATGGTCTTTCAGTTGAAGTATTGGAAATTATTAGCCCATCAATATTGTTTTTATAAGCAATATTTATTATATCGTCATAATCTCTTTCAGTGCTATCAGGATCAATTTTTAAAAAAATATTTTTCTTATATTCTTTGCTATCTTTTATGATTTTTAATTCATTGGTTAATGTATTAAGTGAATCGATCTTTTGAATTTCTCTTAGTCCTTCAGTATTTGGAGAGGAAAGATTTATTGTAATATAATCACCATCTGAATAAGTTTTTTCAAATAAAGTAATATAATCTTTTATAAAATTGTCGGAGTCTTTGTTTGGCCCAATGTTGATTCCTGCAATAGCATTTTCTTGTTTTCTTTTTTTAAAATTTGAAAGAAAATTATCAATTCCTTTATTATTAAAGCCTAACCTATTGATCAAAGCATTATCCTCTTCAAGTCTAAAGATGCGAGGTTTAGGATTTCCATATTGGGGCTTAATTGTAGTTGTTCCACATTCTATAAAACCAAATCCAATTCGGCTCATCGCATTAATTACCTCCGCATTTTTGTCAAAACCTGCAGCCAACCCGATTGGGTTATTGATTTTGAGGCCTGCAATTGAAGTACTTAGCATAGGGTCATCTTTTTTTTGATTAATTGTAAATGCAAAATATTTTAACAATTGAATAGTTAAAAAATGGGATGTTTCTGGCTGAAATGATTTTAAAAAATTAAGTAAATGTTTTTCCATTTTTTGATTCAAGAAACTTTATCTTTAATTAATTTAATTGTTCTATCTATCCCATAAATTGAGACAAAAGAGCCAAATCTGGGGCCTTCAGATTTTCCAAAAAGTACCTGATAAATCAAACTAAACCAGTCACGTAAATTTGTAAAATTATGGTCTTTTCCTATTTGGTATATCTCAGTCTGTATTTCCTCAGCACTTAATGTATTAGGCATTGCAGATAATCTTTTTATAAGATCTTCAAAAATCAATACTTCTTCTTCACTAGGTTTTTTATAAGAAATTGATGATTTAGTTACATCATTATAGTAATTTATTACTCCATCGATTAATTTTAAAAGAAATTCAAGGCTGCCTTCTTCTATATTGCCTACATATTTTTTTATAAAATCTAAAATTAATTTTGGATCATTACTTCCACTCGCTGAAACAAGGTTCAATATCAAATTATAACTAATACCTATTTTACCAATAGAATTTGAACCATTAGAAATATGCCAAAAAGGATTTTCAATTTTTTGATCTAGTGATTGATCATCAAATTTATTCAAATGAGATATAAATTCATCCGTAGATTTGGGAATAACTTCTAAAAATAATTTTTTAGCTCTTCTAGGATTTTGATACATAAAATAGCTTAATGTTTCCTGAGGAGCATATGTCAACCATTCCTCGATACTTAAACCATTCCCTTTTGATTTTGATATTTTTTCTCCATTTTGATCAAGAAAAAGTTCATAAAAGAAATTTTCAGGTGGATCACCTTTCAAAGCTCTGCAGATTTTTGCAGATAACTGAAATGTTGGAATAAGATCTTTACCATACATTTCATAATCAATACCTAAAGCGATCCATCGCATAGCCCAATCAACCTTCCATTGTAATTTACAGTTACCATCTAGAACTGACACTTCTACTTCTTCACTGCTATCATCGATATACGTAACTGAATTATTTTCTAAATTTATTTTAACGATTTCAACTTCAAGAACTTTATTAGTTTTCTTACATACCGGTAGAAATGGACTGTACGTTTTTCTTCGTTCCTCACCAAGAGTTGGTAAGATTATATCTTTGATATTATCATAATTATTTAAAACATTTTTCAGCTGTTCATTAAAAAATCCATTTTTGTATAACTCTGTTGCACTCTTAAAATTATATTTAAAACCAAAATCATCTAAGAATTTTTTTAACATAGAATTATTGTGTTCACCAAAGCTTCCATGTTTGTTAAATGGATCAGGTACACTTGTTAATGGCTGATTTAAGTATTTCAATAACTGTTCTTGATTAGGAACGTTATCGGGAACTTTTCTTAGTCCATCCAAGTCATCTGAAAACGCGATTAGATTTACTTTTTTATCTGAAATTTGTTCTATCGCATTAAGAATCATTGTTGTTCTGGCTACTTCACCAAATGTTCCAATATGAGGTAAGCCACTAGGACCGTAACCAGTCTGTAAATTTATCTTATCTTTCGATTTTTTTTCAATTCTCTTTAAAACCTTCTGTGCCTCAACGAATGGCCATGATTTTGCTTCTGATGATAATTCAATAATTTCTTGATTTTCAGGCATTTTAGTTTTGTTTATTATATATTAACTTTATAAAAGAAAGTTTAAAAAAAGCTTATATTTTCATGGTTTTTTAAATTAATCGATATATTTAAATATTGCATGAGATAATTAATATATATAAATACTTCATTTTAATATAAAAATCTCACTCACTAATTATGAACAAAAAAGCAAACAAAAAACCATCTAGGAAAGAAGCAGAAGAAGCTGTTCGCACGCTCATTAAATGGGCAGGCGAGGACGTTAAACGTGAAGGCTTAATTGATACTCCTAAAAGAGTAGTTAATGCATACACCGATTGGTTTTCTGGATATGAAGAAGACCCAAAAGAAATTTTAAAAAGAACATTTTCTGAAACGGGTGGTTATGATGAAGTTATTATGCTGAAAGATATAAGAATTGAGTCACACTGCGAACATCATATTGCTCCCTTCATAGGAAATGCCCATGTTGCATATTTACCTAATAAAAGAGTTGTTGGAATTAGTAAGCTAGCAAGAATTACAAATATTTTTGCTAAGCGAATGCAGGTTCAAGAAAAGTTAACTTCACAAATTGCTACTTGTATCCAAGAATGTCTAAAGCCAAAGGGTGTCGCTGTAGTTGTTGAAGCTCAGCACGAGTGTATGACTACTAGGGGTGTTCACATGCCAGGTATATCTATGGTCACAAGCAAGCTACTTGGAAAATTTAGAACTGATGCATCTACTAGAAGAGAATTCTATAGTATGCTTAATCAAAGTCCTATACTCAGAAAAAACTAATATATTTAATATAAAATGTTGCACTTTAAATTAATACTTAATGTATTAGGTATATTGCTTATTGCAATTGGAGCACTAATGATTGTTCCTTTGCTTTTTGATCTTGTCTATCAAAATTCTTCATGGCTTTCATTTCTAATCAGCTCAATGATATCTATATCGTTTGGTATTGCTCTATTTCTGTCTACAAGAGGAGGGAATAAACAGCGGCTTATTATGCAGGATGCTTTTCTTCTTACATCTTCTTCTTGGATCCTGATAGCATTATTTGGATGTATTCCATTTTTTTTATCAGATTCTAATATGAATTTTACTGACTCATTCTTCGAGTCAATTTCTGGTGTTACAACAACAGGATCCTCAGTTATTCAAAATATTAGCGATATGTCTGAGGGTATTTTAATTTGGAGAGCCTTATTGCAATGGTTAGGTGGTGTAGGAATTATTGTTATGGCCTTAAGTATTTTACCTGTGCTTCAAGTAGGAGGAATGCAAGTATTTAGAGCTGAATCCTCAGATACAACAGAAAAAATTTTACCCAGAACAGCTCAAATTTCTACAGCTGTTATTCTGATTTATTGTATTTTAACTTTTTCTTGTTTTGTATTGTATTGGATTTTCGGAATGAATGCATTTGACTCATTTGCTCATTCAATGACCACAATAGCTACTGGAGGATTTTCAACGAAAAAAACATCAATTGCTTTTTTTGATAACGCTTATATTGAATACACATCTGCAATTTTTATGATATTGAGCAGTTTACCAATTCTTATTTATTTAAAATTTTCTAAAAAACAATTCAAATCGATCTTGAAAGATACACAGGTCAGAACGTTTCTTATAATCGTTTTAACAGGTGTTTTTTTTGTAGTTTTATATCTTTGGTTAAATAATATTAAAAGTTTAAATGACTCGATTAGATATGGATTTGTAAATGTAACTTCAATTATAACAGGAACTGGATATACTACAGATAATTATAATTTATGGGGACCCTTTCCAATTTATCTTCTTTTTTTTGGAATGTTTATTGGTGGTTGTGCCGGCTCAACTACATGTGGAATAAAAGTTTTTAGGTTTCAAATCTTATTTGAAACATTTAAAAACCAAATACAAAAACTCCTGCACCCACACGGTGTGTTTATTCCACATTATAATCATAAGAAATTAGAAAACGATGTAACAACCTCAGTAATGAGTTTCTTTTTTGTATTTATCTTAGTTTTTGTTGCAATCACTTTGCTATTATCAATGACTAATTTAGATTTTGTAACCTCATTATCTGCAGCGGCGACTTCTCTAGCAAACGTAGGTCCTGGATTAGGTTCAACAATTGGACCAGATAGCACATTCTACAGTCTTTCTATTTCTGCAAAATGGATATTAATTATATCAATGTTACTTGGAAGACTCGAATTATTCACAATATTAGTCTTATTTCTTCCAGCGTTTTGGAGAAAATAACTAAAGACACCATTTGATTATTTCTTTTTGTATATGAAGTCTATTTTGAGCTTCATCCCATATAACTGATTGAGGACCATCAATTACTTCTGGTGTTACCTCTTGCCCTCTATTTGCTGGCAAGCAATGCATAAAAATACATTCATCTCCAAAAATTCTCATCATTTCCTGATTAACTGTGTAGGAACTAAAATTTTTTATAATTTTTTCATTAACTGTCTCACCCATTGACTCCCATGTATCAGTTATCACCACATCAGCACTATCAAGTTTTTTTAAATTGTTATGTACTTCCATATTATCTAAATCAGGTTTTATTTTATAAATCTCACATTTTTTATGATATTCGCTTATAGAATAATCATTACTAAATATTTTGAGCTTTATACCTAAATTTAAATTTGCAATTTCAATCCATGAACGGGCAACATTTGTTATTGGCCCTATCCAATTGACTTTTATTCCTTCAAATCCAGATTTTTTTTCATAAATTGTTAATAAATCTGCCATTGCTTGGCAAGGATGAGAAAAATCAGATAGTCCATTAATAATAGGTACCTTGGAAAAACTTGCTAATTTTTGTAATGATTCATGAGATTGCGAGCGATACATAACAATGTCTACATATTGCGACAAAGTCTTAGCTGTATCAGTTATGCTTTCCTTATTATTGCCTAGATGTAATTCATTTTGGTCAATGATAATACATTGGCCGCCGAGCTTTCTCATGGCAACGTCAAAAGATAATCTTGTTCTTGTAGATGGCTTCTCAAATATCGAAGCTAAAATTTTACCATTCGCAAAATTTAAATCATCATCACTTTTTGAGTTCTTTGTCTCTGCAGCGCTCTTAATGAAAGATTGAATTAAATTATGATCTAAATTATAGATTGATAAGAAATTATTCATATTAACTTAGATTTTTACAAACTTTTCGTATTATTGACAAAGCTGTACTGCAATCTTTAATAGAGATGTTTAGTGGAGGAAGAAGTCTTACTACATTATCTGATGCTTTAATTGTTAGCATTTTATTCTTTCTTGCTTCATCAACAAACTTTGTATTTTCAACCTCGCATTTGATGCCTAGCATAAGTCCTTTACCTCTAACTTCAGATATAATTTCTGGAAATTCGTTTATAATTTTATTTAATTCATCAATTAAAAAAGTAGAAGTTTTATTCAGATTAGAAAAAAATTCATTATTCATTAGATCAAGGACAGAGCAACCAACAGAACATGCAAGTGGATTTCCTCCAAATGTTGACCCATGCGTTCCATGGCCCATAGTATCACCAACTCGTTTTGTGGTTAAACAAGCTCCAATTGGAAAACCATTTCCGAGTGCTTTTGCTATTGTCATAATGTCTGGCACAACTTTACTCCATTGATGCGCAAACATTTTACCTGATCTTCCTATACCACACTGAACCTCGTCAAATATTAATAATATATTTTTTTCATCACAAATTTTCCTTATACTCTCTAAGCAATGTGTAGGAACTTCACTTACTCCTCCTTCACCTTGTATTGGTTCAATTAATATAGCCGCAACATTTTCATCAATAGCTTTCTCGAGTTCATCATGATCACCAAAAGGAAGGTTTACAAAGCCGTCAATAGAACTATTAAATCCTTCAAGCTTAGATGGTCCTCCTGCTGCAAGAGCGCCAAGAGTTCTACCGTGAAATGATCCTGTAAATGAGATAATTTTATTTTTTGTTTTTGATTCTTCAATAATATAAAAATATCTCCTTGCAATCTTTAAAGCCGCTTCAATTGACTCAGTTCCTGAATTGCAGAAAAAAACAAAGTCTGCAAAACTTAACTCACATAATTTTTTAGCAAGAGTCTCTTGCTCTGGAATATTATAAACATTTGATACATGCCACAATTTTTTAGCTTGCTCTGTTAAAGCATTATTTAATATAGGGTGAGAGTATCCTAATGAATTTACTGCTATACCTGCTCCAAAGTCTAAATATTTATCTCCGTTTAATTCTATAAGATAAGAACCTTCGCCGTGCGAGAAAGTAAGATTAGATCTAGGATAAGTATTTAAAATATTTGTCATACTAATGTCTCAATTTGTATCCACTTTGTAAAATTAAATAAGAAAAAAACAATAGAATAATAAAACATAATATTAAAATTTGTATCGATATCATAATATTAACATCACTTAATCCTATAAACCCATAACGAAAACCATCGATCATATAAAAAAAAGGATTAAAAAGACTTAATTTTTGAATGAACTCCGGAAGTATTTTTATAGAATAAAATGTGCCAGATAAAAATGAAAGAGGAATTATTATAAAATTATCAATAGTTCCTAAGTGATCCCACTTGTCAGCCCAAATTCCAGTTAATAGTCCAATTAATGATAATATAGCTGATGAAATTACTGCAAAAAATAATACAATAGTAAAACTATAAATTTCAATTTGAACAAACGGCAACATAAAAATAGCAGCGGCTATGGCAACAGTTAAGCCTCGAGTAACACCCACAAGTATAAAAGATACAATTATTTGAAAATTTGATATTGGGGGCATTAATAGATCTACAATGTTACCTTGGACTTTAGACATCAGTAGTGAAGAAGAGTTATTCATGAATGCATTTTGGATAATTGTCATCATTATTAAGCCTGGAAATAAAAATGATTTAAAGTCTGTTAATATGTATTCATTTCTTGAATTACCTATTGCTGTACTAAAAATCACCATGAACAATAGTGTGGTTGCTGCAGGAGCTAAAATTGTTTGACCAGGAATTTTGGTAAACCTTCTTAATTCTTTAATATATAAAGTTGCAAATCGAATATAGTAAGCACTCATAAATTCTATTTAAATAAATTAGTAAAAAAGTCATTAACAAATAGATTTCAAATTTAAGTATTAATATATGAAATCATTTATCTTTTTACTTTCTTTTAGATTAAATCTATTTTTTCTACATATTGTGTAATTATATTGCATTATTTCTATATGTAGTGTTAAATCTGAGCATTATCTGGAGGATACATGGCTTGGACAAACGAAAAAATTGAATTATTAAAAAAGCTTTGGGATGAAGGTCTTACTGCCAGCAGAATAGCTCACGAAATTGGAGATATGACGAGAAATGCTGTCATTGGTAAAGCTCATAGACTGGGACTATCAGGCCGTATGCAGTCAAAAAGTAAAAATTCATCAATTTCAATCGTAAGAAAAAAGAAAAATAGTCCCTATAACAAAAAAATCATTGAAATTTCAACTCAAGTTGATGAGCCAATGAATCCTACCCCTTTCCTAGATATTAAGGACGGTATGTGCCGTTGGCCACTAGGCGAGCCAGGAGAAAATAACTTTAAATTTTGTGGAAGAGGAACTAATGAAAAGGTTTATTGTGAACAGCATCACAAGATGGCATTCCAACCTCTAACATCAATTAGAAGTCGTAAAAAAGTAAATAAAAAATTTAGAATTGCCTAAATTACTGATAACAGAAAACTAAAAGCCAGAGAAAATAAAAATATTAAAATAATTACGACGATAACACTTTTCTGCAAACTCACTTAATTACTCCTTATGTTTTTTGTATTTTGGCATTGGCATTAAACCTTTGTCAATTTGATCTTGAACTTCTTTTACATATGTTTCAAGTCTAACAAATCTTTCACTAGTAGAAGGGTGAGTTCCACCACCGGAATATATTGAATTTGGAACTTCAACAGCAAATCGTCTCCAGAAATTTGGAGCTTTAGAAATATCATATCCAGACAAAGCTAAAATATAAATGCTTAAATAGTCAGCTTCATTTTCATAATCTATAGAATATGATGTAGCTCCAATATTAGCTCCCAAGTCCATGGCATCAGCAGGGTTAGCACCAATTGCTATTCCTAATAGTAAACCAACTAGAGCACCAGTATTAGCATTCTGGATTTTATCAGCAACATGATGATTTGCATTATGACCTAGTTCATGTGCAAAAACCATAGCTGCACCTATTTCATCCTGAAGAAGCCATTTAGCCATACGCAATGAAAAAACAATATTATTCCCATCTGCGTATGCATTAAAAGTATTATTATCTAAATCGATAGCATAATTAAATCTACACCTTGATTCTGTTAAAATAGAAAAATCTTTTTCATTACCATCACGCATTATCTTAAGAATTATATTGGACTCATTTTTTTTGCTTACATATTTATAAAAATCAAAAATTGCTTTCTCACCGCTGGGTGCATGTTTTCCATTAATTTTGATTATTTCATCACCTACCTTAAGTCCACTTCTGTAACCAGGACTATCGGTTCCAATAGCAACAATTTTTAAACTATCAGTAAGGTTTAAAGATTTATTAATTTCCTCTCTAATTGACTCTGGTGCGTCATACTTAGTAGCGACATCAATACCTATTCCAAATATTATATCTTCTTTCTTACATAAATCAGAAGCCTTATACAAAATATCAACCCCGATTGGAACAAAAGACTGATATGTTTTCAGCCAACTATCTGCAAAAAGTTGGTTTTGAATTTTTTGTTCATCAATCGATAATTGTTGATCATAGCTGGGTAAAGAAGATTGTGGCTGGGCACAGCCAAATAAGAAAAATAAAATTAATAAAATTTGATATTTACTAAATTGATACCTGCTCATCTTTCTCATCTTTCTTAATTTTTTCCTTTTTTATCATAATTAATGAGTGAATAAAAATAATCAATACAATTATTGAACCACCAATTAATGTATTCATTGTTGGTTCTTCAGATATAAAATACCAAACCCAAAGAGGGCCAAGGGCTGTTTCTAATAGAAAGAAAATACCAACTTCTGGAGAAGTTACGTATTTTGGTGCGATTGTGATAAAAATAAAAGATACTCCAACAGTAATAATCATTAATAAAGAGAATACTAAGTCATATCCACCAATGACTAAAGTTGCTGAGAAAGGTAAGGCAACAACAGCCGTTAAAAATTTAGCAAGTATATATGATGGAACAAAATTAAAATGATTATATCGTCTCATAACTGTCAAACTGGCCCCCATACTCATGGCACATAATAACCCAAAAAAATCACCAATAAATCTCCCCATTTCGTAAGACTCATAAAAGATAAATATAATTGTTATTAGACAAACAGACATACTTAACCAGGTTATAAAAATTGGACGCTCATTCAAAAATATTGCAGAAAACAATGCAGCCGATAACGGTATAAGGCTTATCATGATTAAGGCATTAGCGACATTTGTATTAGCTACAGCAAATATAAAAGTGATATTTGAAAGGAGAATGAATAAAGCATTTATTATTCCAGGAATACCCATATTGTAAAAGTCAATGAATGTTCTTCCTCTAAATAAAATTAAGTATCCAATAAAAAGAGCTGATGATGGAAAGAGTGAGCGATAAAAGAGAGCGCTCCAAGTATCTAAACTAATAAGTCTAATCAATAGTGTGTCAGGAGTTATTATCATAACTCCAATAAATGCAAATAAAGTTCCTTTTTGGGTATTAGTTAAGTTCATCATAACAAAATATTTGGTGCGCCGGGAGAGATTCGAACTCCCGACCCCCAGATTCGTAGTCTGGTGCTCTATCCAGCTGAGCCACCGGCGCAATAATTTGAATATAGCATATTAAAAAGAATTATGACTTAATTCTTTTTTTAATAAATTTATAAACAATTGGAGATAAAACTATTAGACCAATGAGTAGAATTGGTAAAAAATAATTTAAGTTAAATAACATACTACTGTCAAATTCACGAGCTTCTACTATATCTCCTATTCCATTTCCAATACTTGACAAAATATATGCCCAAGGCACAACACCAAATATTGTTGCAATAAAATAATCACGAAACTTCATATCAAATATAGCAGGGAGAAGATTCTGAACTCCAAAAGGAACACCTCCTATAACCCTGATAAAAAGTAAGTAGCTAATTGCATTTCTATTAAATCCATCTTTAAAAGAGTTAAATTTAGTGCCAAGCTTATTCAGAAGATAATTTTTAAAAAAATATCTTCCATATAAAAAAACAATTAATGCTCCTATTACCTCACCAATGATACAGATAATTAAACCACTAGCTAAACCAAAATAAAATCCTGATAAAATACATACTGGGGTAATAGGACCCATCAATGAAATTGATAATGCAATAATAAGTATACAAATAATAATTGAAAAATAATAATTCTCCTGGATAAACCCAGATATGTAACCGTGCTGAGTAATTATAAATTCCATTGAAATTGGATTATACTTACCAATAACGTATATAAATATCGCGAGGAGAAATGCTGTTATTATGCCAATTTTTATACTTTTGCTCATCTACCCATAGCTGGAATTGTTAGTATTTGACTATAATGTTAATGCCATTTATAAGCCACTAACAAATATAGTCAAAAATTATGAAAAGAACATTCCAACCAAGTAATTTAGTTAAAAAACGTAGACATGGCTTTAGAGCTCGGTCAGCTACTAAAGATGGTAGAATAATTTTAGCTCGACGTCGTTCAAAAGGCAGAAAAGAATTATCAGCCTAACCGTTAATATTTTTAATGAAATATGAAAATCGAAACTCTCAAGTCCTCAAAGGATTTTAAGAGAATCAAAAATGGAAAATTTTACAAAAGTCAATCTTTTCTCTTACAAGCGATGGAAAATGTTGATTCAAAAATAGTACGAGTGGGATATACAGTTACTAAACAAAATGGTAACGCAGTTATAAGAAATAGGATAAAAAGAAGATTAAGATCAGTTGCACAAGTAGTTTTTAATAATGTTAAAAATAAAAAATGGGATTACGTTATGATTGGTAAAAAAAATACTCTTATTATATCGTTTGATAAATTAAAATCTGAACTCGAATTGGCCATCAATAAAATCCATAAGAACTAAGCCTATAAAAATGAAACATATATTTATATTTATTATAATTATTTACCAAAGGTTGGTATCTCCTTATTTTCCTCAATCATGTAGATTTCAACCAACATGTTCACACTATATGAAAGAAGCGATAGAAGTACACGGTTTAAACAAAGGATTAATTATGGGAATTAAAAGAATATCTCATTGTCATCCATTTAAAGTTTTAGGAAGTAGAGAAGGTTTTGATCCTGTTCCTCCAAAAGAATAGTTAGATTATGGAAAGTAAAAATTTAATATTGGCAATTACATTATCAGTTGGAATACTATTGATATGGTCAATATTATTTGAAGCGCCTCCAATAGAAGACACAAGTATTATAAATCAAGCAACAGAAATAAAAAAAGAAGAAGGTAAAAAAGAAACTGATCTTGACTTTAATAGTTTTGATATTGGTGAGACTATAGTGAAATCCTCTGAAGACATATTATCTTTAGATGAGTCATTAAAAAATTCTCAAAGAATTAAAATCAAAACGCCAAGTTTGTCCGGCTCAATTAATTTACAAGGCCTTAAAATAGATGACTTAGTGCTTGAGAAATATAATAAAACTCTAGAAGCCGATTCTGAAAAAATTAGATTTTTGTCACCAGGAGATACTCGTGATGGCTTAGAAATATCATTTGGTTGGATAAAGCCTAAAGACTCATCTTTTGATGTGCCAGACTCTAAATCTCTCTGGAGTATTAGTAATAACTCTACAACTCTTGATGAGAATAATGAGATAATATTAGAATGGTCAAATAATTCAGGTCAAATCTTCCAAACTTTTATTAGTGTCGATAAAGACTACCTATTTAATATAAAGCAAGTTGTGAAAAATAATTCCTCAGAAGAAATTATAATTAATAACAATAGCAAGGTTATTAGAAAAGAAGCACCTCAATTATCTGGAATGTTTATATTACATGAAGGGCCAATTGGCGTCTTACAAGAGGAGCTTGAACTTATTGATTACGACGATCTTAAAGAAGATAAAGATGTACTTAATTATGAGAGTGATAATGGTTGGATTGGAATAACAGATAAATATTGGCTGGCTGCATTGATACCAGATCAAAATATACCCTTCAAAAGTATATATGCTTATGATGATAATCTTGGCTATGTAGCATATTTTAGATCTCTGGATTCATATAGCGTAAAGCCGAATACTAAAATTGAAATTGATAGTAAAGTTTTTGCTGGAGCAAAAGAAGCTGATCTTCTCGATCTCTATCAAGAAAAATATAACATCTATAATTTTGACTTAGCTATTGATTGGGGCTGGTTTTATTTTATTACCAAACCATTATTTTATGCAATTTCTTACTTCTATCAATTATTTGGAAACTTTGGTATAGCCATCATCATTTTAACTGTAATCACAAGAATTGTATTCTTTCCTTTAGCTAATTGGTCTTTTGTTTCAATGGCTAAAATGAAATTACTTCAACCAGAAATGACTCGAATAAAAGATTTATATAAGGATGATAGACAGCAACAGCAGCAAGCCTTAATGGCTCTTTATAAAAAAGAAAAAGTTAATCCTGTCTCTGGATGTCTGCCTATCTTAATACAAATACCTTTCTTTTTTGCAATTTATAAAATGTTGTTCATTTCTATTGAAATGAGACATGCTCCATTCTACGGATGGATTGAGGACTTATCAGTGAAGGATCCTACAACAATATTCAATTTATTTGGATTAATACCCTGGGATCCACCCTCATTTATGATAATTGGTATCTGGCCTATTTTAATGGGGCTAACAATGTATCTTCAACAAAAGTTAAATCCAGCTCCACCAGATCCCATTCAAGCTAAAATATTTTCATTCTTTCCTTTGTTTATAACAATTCTTTTATCTCAATTTGCTGCTGGACTTGTTATTTATTGGACAACAAATAATATCCTATCCATTTTACAACAATGGATTATTACTCGACGAACAAAAATAAAAACTAATTAATTATCATGGTAGTATTAAAAAAAAGAGCTCAAGATAGAGCTCAGCTATTAAAAAAATATTGGAAGCAAGGTTCTAGATACCACTCTGGAGCAGAAAATTTTATATCTAATTACAAAAATCAATATGTTGTTATTAAATATGGTGGATTTTCTCTCAGTAAAAAAAAATTAGTTACATCTTTTGCTAAAAATATTTCCTTATTAAACCAATTGGGAGTCAAAATCATTATTATCCATGGAGGTGGGCCACAAATAGAAAAAGAATTAAGAAAAAGAAAAATTATTGATAAAGAATATCAAGGTTTAAGAATTACCACAAAAGAAATTTTAACAATTGTGAAGCAAATTCTTGGTAATCAATTAAATAAGATGATTGTTAAAGAAATAAATAAATTTCGAGGAAATGCAATTTCATTTAACGGATTAAATAAAAGGTTACTTAAATCTAAAATTCTTATGAATGGTAAAATTGGCTTTGTGGGAAACCCTATTAAATTAGATAAAAAAAGTCTTATGTCAGCAATAAGTAAGAATAAGGTTCCAATAGTTTCACCAATTGGTTTTGATGATAATGGAAATATATATAATATTAATGCTGATGTTGCTGCAGGGTTTATAGCTGAAACATTAAAAGTAAAAAGACTTCTTTTATTGACTGACGTGGAAGGAGTATTAGATAATAACAAGAAGCTTATTGTAGAATTAAACAAAAGAAAGGCTTTTGAATATATAAAAAAAGGAACTATAAAAGGTGGAATGATACCAAAAGTTAAAACATGCTTTAAAACTCTTAATAAAGGAGTAAGGGGTGTTGCCTTAGTTGATGGAAGAAAAGAAAATGCTATTTTAATGGAGCTTCTTACTGAAAAAGGTGCAGGAACATTAATTAAAAAATAAAAAAATATGACTGATATTAAAAATATTATTGAAAATGCATGGGATAATGTCTCAAGCCTTACCTCCGAAAATAAAGATATTGCTGAAGCAGTGAGAGAAGTGATTGGAAAACTTGATAATGGTGAGTATAGGATTGCTGAAAAAAAATGGGAACGAATGGATGGTTAATCAATGGCTTAAAAAAGCAGTTCTTATTTCGTTTCGTTTGAATGATAATCAAATATTAAGAGGCCCATATACAACTTGGTATGACAAAGTTAGAGGAAAGACAGTTAATTGGAATGAGGATGATTGGAAAAACGCTGGATATCGACATGTACCCAATGGCACCGTGAGAGAAGGTTCTTTTATAGGTAAAGGTGTTGTTCTCATGCCATCGTTTGTAAATATAGGGGCTTACATTGATGAAGGTACTATGGTTGATACTTGGGCAACAGTTGGGTCTTGTGCACAAATTGGAAAAAATTGCCATTTATCTGGAGGTGTTGGAATTGGAGGAGTGTTAGAGCCACTTCAAGCCAATCCTGTAATAATTGAAGATAACTGTTTCGTTGGAGCAAGAGCTGAGGTTGCCGAAGGCGTAATAGTTAGAGAAGGGTCTGTTCTATCAATGGGAGTATATTTAGGGGCCTCAACTAAAATTGTTAATAGATCAACAGGTGAGATATCTTATGGAGAAGTTCCAGCTTATTCAGTTGTTGTGCCTGGAACATTACCCAATACGGATCCAGCTAAGCCAAGTTTATATTGTGTAGTAATTGTTAAAACTGTTGATGAAAATACAAGAAAAAAAACATCGATAAACGACTTACTAAGAGAGTAAACTAAATGGAAGTATTAGAACTAACAAGATCACTTATATCGTGTCCTAGTGTTACACCTAAAAATGAAGGTGTCCTTGATCTTCTTGAGAAAGAATTATCAGAACTAGGTTTCATATGTCATCGCTACTTATTTAGTGATCATAATACACCTGACGTAGATAATTTATTTGCAAAGTTTGGAAGTGGATCTCCTCATTTATGTTTTGGTGGTCACACTGATGTAGTCCCTGTAGGCAATCTTGACTCTTGGAGCTATAACCCATTTCAACCAACAGAAAGAGATGGAAGAATATATGGGCGTGGAGCAAGTGATATGAAATCTGCTATTGGCGCGTTTGTCTGCGCAGCTGGAAATTATATTAAAAGCCCAGATTTTAAAGGATCGATAAGCTTGTTAATTACAAATGATGAAGAAGGACCCGCAATAAACGGCACAAAAAAAGTTCTTCAAAAATTATATGAAGATGGAGAAAAAATAGACTCATGTATTGTAGGAGAGCCAACTTGCCCAAACAAATTGGGTGAAATGATAAAAATTGGAAGAAGAGGTAGTTTGACAAGTAAGATCACTATTATAGGTAAGCAAGGTCATGTGGCATATCCACAGTGGACTCTTAATCCAATTAATCCTCTAACAAAGATATTAAGTAATATATGTAATATTAATTTAGATTCTGGAACAAATGATTTTCCTCCATCTAATATAGAAGTTGTTAATGTTAGCTCTAGCGATGGAGCATCTAATGTAGTTCCTGAGATTGCAACGGGTCAATTAAACGTGCGATATAACATCAATCATAATGAAGAAAGTCTAACAAAAATTTTTGATGAAGTTGTCAAAGAAGAAGTTGGTGATAGTGAATACGATTTTAAAATAGAATATAATAATTCTGCAGAACCTTTTCTCACAGAAAAAGGTGAATTTATAAATATCATTAAGGAATCTGTTGATGAAGTTACTGGATTAGATGCAGCTCTCACAACAACAGGAGGCACATCTGATGCAAGATTTTTTAAAGATTACTGTGAAGTTGCAGAATTTGGTTTAATTGGTGAAACAGCTCACCAAGTAGATGAAAATGTCAAAATTGCCGACATTGAGAGTCTTGAAAAAATTTACTACTCAATAATTGAAAAATATTTTAAATAACTCTAGCTTAATTAATTGGATTATAAAAATTTTTATCAAATATTTCCATTATTTCTTGAGGTGGCGTTGTAATCTTTCTAGTCTTAAGATCAAACCATCCTCCATTAGCAACTATTTTTACAGCTAAGTCTCCTGAGCTCTTAAATAATTGTATTTGTCTTACCCATTTTCTTTTATCTTCAGGGGGATTTAGTCTCTCTATTCTAAATTCTATTTCCTCATCCTCAAATACTTCTCTAATATAATCAATTTGAGATGAAAATGTCACTGGCGCACAAGATAATTCAAGAAATTTTTTTGATGTTCCAATTTCTTTATTTAATTCCCACAGTGCATCTATAGCTATTGATAAGTAGCCAGCTTCACCAACATGTCCATTTTGATCAATATATTTTGAGTTTACAATTATCTTCTTAGATTTCATCAAAAGGCTTAGAAAATTATTCTATAATCTTAGGAAAAGCAGTAATAAAAACATTACTAAGATTTAATCCTATTATTTAGTACTTAACTTCCATAAAATATAATCCGTCAGAGGGGGCTAATGCCCCACATTTAGACCTATCCTTTGATTTCATGGCTTTATCAAAATCATTGATTGACCAACTTCCATCACCTACCATTTTTAAACTACCTACTAATGATCTTACTTGGTGATGTAAAAATGACTTTGCGCTTATACCAAAATATATATTTTCATCAGACTGTGTAATTTTTATCTCATCAATCGTTTTAATAGGACTCTCAGACTGACAATGGGCTGAGCGAAAAGTTGTAAAATCATGTTTGCCTTCTATCAAAGGTATACATTTTTTCATAAGCTCAACACTTAAGCTCTTATGAACTTGCCAAGCTCTTCCTTTTTCAATTGTTAAGGGTGATTTTCTATTTACTATTCTATACAAGTATTTTCTTTGTATCGCGTCAAAACGAGCATGAAAATTTTCGTCGACTTCTTCAACATCTAAAATAGATATTGGCAACGGTCTAAGATGATTATTTAACGCATTTTTAATGACATATGTATCAAAACTTTTCTTTTTAATATCGAAGTGGGCTGTTTGACCAATAGCATGTACGCCAGCATCAGTCCTACCAGCTCCAAATATAACCACCTCTTCTTCAAAAATCTTTTTAATCGTACTTTCAATTGATTCTTGTATTGATCGGCCATTTTCTTGTTTTTGCCAACCAACAAATGGGGTGCCATCGTATTCAATAATAATTTTATATCTCATTAGTCTAAATTATTTCCAACTAAAGCTTTATTGCCTAAAAGAAATGACTCAATATCTGATTGATTTTTTCCTTCTTTTTGTAATACTTTTAGGTTTAAAGAATCTTTTCCACATGCGATTTCAAATTTATCATTTAATATTTCACCAGGCACACCATGACCATTAGAAATCTGTGCCTCAAAAACCTTTATGCGTTTACCATTCATTTCAAACCATGCTCCAGGTTTTGAATTAAAAGCTCTTATCTTTCTCTCAATGAGTTCAGCTGACTCATTCCAGTTTATTCTTGTTTCAGATTTCAAAATTTTATTTGCATAGCTAGCAAGTTCATCACTTTGCTTAATTAATTCAAGTTTGTATTCAAATTTGTTGAGAAACTTAGATAAATTTCTTACACCCAGCTCAGCTAAATTATTTGATAATGTATCTTGAGTATCTTTTTTTTTGATTTCAATCTCATCAATAAAAACTATATCGCCAGTATCTAAACCTTCATCTATTTTTATAAAAGAAACTCCTGAAACCTGATCGCCTTCTATTATTGATCTTTGAATTGGTGCAGCGCCCCTCCAACGAGGAAGTATAGATGCATGAATATTATAGCATCCATATTTTGGAATATTCAATATTTCTTTAGGAATAATAAATCCATAAGCAATTACAATTATTAAATCTAATTTCATCAATTTTATTGAATTAATTATAGATTGATCTCTTAAATTCTTTGGAGACTCTAGTTGTAAGTTTAATTCTTTTGCTGCAAATGCTATCGGTGATAATGAACTTTTCATCCCTCTATTTGCTTTTTTTGGAGGAGATGTAAAAACCTTAGTAATATTTTGATTTAAATTAATTAATTCTTTTAAAATTGGGACAGCAAAAGAGGATGTTCCCATGAATAAAATATTATAATTATTCATTTTTATTTTCTAGGCTACAATTCGTTCTTTTGATGATTGTTTTTTTGATTTTACTAGTTTCTTTACAATTAAATTTTTCTTTAATTTTGATAGATGATCAATAAATAAAATCCCTTCAAGATGATCCATTTCATGTTGAATACAAGTTGCAAAAAGGCCTTCCACCTCTTCTTGCTTTTCTTTGCCATCATAATCTAAGTAATTAATTACACACTTTTCAGGTCTCTCAATCTCAGCATATTGATCTGGCACTGAAAGACACCCTTCTTCATAAGTAGATAAATCTTTTGATTTATTTGAAATGACAGGATTAACAAAATACTTTGGTTCTTTTATACCATCCTCCTTGTTCCATGAAATATCCATGACAATAACTCTAAGCGGTACGCCAACTTGCACAGCTGCAAGTCCAATGCCTGGAGCATCATACATTGTTTCAAGCATGTCATCCATGAGCTTGCGAATTTCATCATCAACTTTTTCAACTGGTTTTGAAATAGTTTTCAAAAGAGGATCTGGTGCTGTTAAAATTTTTTTAATTGCCATAATTATGAGATAAGACAACTTCAAAGCCTCGTCAAGATTAACCTTTTTTTTTGGCTTTAAATATGGATATTTATAATTTTTGTCTCGATGTAAGTGCCGCTGCAATCGTTCCTTCGTCCATGTAATCAAGCTCGCCACCTACTGGAACTCCGTGGCCCAATCGGCTAACTTCTACATTTGAAGACTCGAGAGATTCTGCAACATAATGCGCTGTCGTTTGACCGTCAACTGTAGCGCTCATAGCTAATATCACTTCTTTAACATGATCTTCACTGGCTCTTGCAACGAGTTGTTTGATAGATAAATCATCTGGTCCAATGCCATTTATTGCTGAAAGGTTGCCACCTAATATATGATAACATCCGTTAAAAACTCCAGATTTCTCTAATGCCCATAAGTCAGCTACATCTTCAATCACACAAATCTGACTTTGGTCTCGCGAATTATCTTCACACATTCCACAGGGTGATTGAAGGTCGATATTTCCACAAGTTTCACAGTTTAAAATCTTCTCACTTGCATTTAAAAGTGCTTCAGACAGAGGTTTCATGAGTTGATCCTTACGCTTTAGTAAATGTAGAACCACTCTGCCAGCAGATTTTGGTCCAAATCCAGGTAGCTTACTTATAAGCAAAATCAATCTATCTATTTCTTCATTTGAATAGTTACGACTCATATCAGAAAGGCATTTTAAAACCAGGCGGAAGCTGTAAGCCACCCGTTATCGAGCTCATCTCATCAGAAATTTTTTTCTGAATTTTCTCTTTACCATCATTAAACGCTGCAAGGATTAAGTCCTCAAGTATTTCAATATCCTCTTTTGAAATTAATGAATCATCTATTTTTACAGATTTAACATTGTTCTTGCCATCAATAATTATTTTAATAAGCCCTCCACCAGAAGTTCCTTCAGCTTCAAGTGACTCTACTTTTTTTTGAGCTTCAGCCATCTTCTTCTGAAGATCCTGAGCTTGTTTCATCATATTATTAAAATTCATTTATCTTATCCCTATTTAAATTTAATCAATATTTTCAACTTCTGTTCCTGGAAAAAAATCAATTATTTCTTTCACCTTGGGGTTTATACTTTTGTCACTTTCTGTGTCATCAATTGATCTACTCAAGTTTTTGATAAGATCCTCCGGGTTAGGTGAATCTTCTAAGTAAATAACTCTTATAATTAACATCTCAAGAGTACTTATAGGAGAAAAAGAGCTTTGAACTTCATTTAAACCTTTATTAAGCATTTGCCAAACCATTGAAATAGATTGAATTTCAAGTTTTGTAGATAAATTTTCTAAAAGTTGGAACTCGGACTCAGTTAATAAGTTTTTAATACCCTCGTTTGCACCAATCTTAATCATTCCAATTTGATGAATATTTGTAATTAAATCTTTTAATAATAAAGTAGGATCTGCACAGTGATCATACAGTTCATTTAGTTTTTTCAATGAATCTTCTGTTCTTCCCTCAATAATTAGTTTTAAAAGATCTAAAATTTGGGTAGGATCATTTAGTCCAATCATTTCTTTAACCAAGTCTTCACTCACATTTCCTTCAGAATAGGCAATACTCTGGTCAAGTAAAGATAGCGCATCACGAACCGATCCATCTGCTGCCCTAGACAAAATCTTCAACGCCCCTTCATCTATTGAAATATTCTCTTTAGAACAGATTTCATTTAAATACTTGGATAAAGAACCTGGCTCTACTCTTTTTAAATCATATCTTTGACATCGAGATAAAATAGTTGTTGGAATTTTTCTTACCTCAGTAGTTGCAAAAATAAACTTCACATGTGGAGGTGGTTCTTCTAAGGTTTTTAAGAGTCCATTAAAAGCAGCGGTGGATAACATATGAACTTCATCAATTATATAAATTTTATACTTTGAAGAAATTGGTGCATATTGAACCCCTTCAATTAATTCTCTTATATCAGAAATACCTGTTCTCGAAGCAGCATCCATTTCT
>CABYIR010000005.1 GCA_902518955.1 uncultured Pelagibacteraceae bacterium
ACTAAGCTTCCTATACTTGAAGTCGATGGTATTAATGTTGGTTCGTTTATTAGAGACACTATAAGACTAGATAAAAACCTAACTCCTGAAGATGCTGTCGTAGAAATTTATAAGGTTTTGAGACCAGGAGAGCCGCCTAATCTAGAAGCCGCTTTTGACGTGTTCAATTCATTATTCTTCAAAACAGATAAATATGATCTTTCTGATGTGGGAAGAGTAAAAATGAATTACAGACTTTCTCTTAATTGTCCTGATACGACGACAGTTTTAAGAAGTGAAGATGTAATATCTGTCATACAAATGGTCACTGACTTAAGAACAGGTAAGGGAGAAGTTGATGATATTGATCATTTAGGTAATAGAAGAGTAAGGTCAGTAGGTGAACTAGTCGAAAACCAATTCAGAATGGGATTGGTGAGAATGGAAAGATCTATTAAAGAAAGAATGAACTCTCTCGAAGTAGATGCATCAACACCTCAAGATATTATTAACGCAAAACCTTTAGTAGCATCATTAAAAGAATTTTTTGGAACATCACAGCTTTCTCAATTTATGGACCAAACAAACCCGCTTGCTGAGATCACTCATAAAAGAAGATTATCTGCATTAGGACCAGGCGGCTTGAGTAGAGAAAGAGCTGGATTTGAAGTTAGAGACGTGCACCCAACTCATTATGGAAGGATTTGCCCTATTGAAACTCCAGAGGGACCAAATATTGGACTTATAAATAGCTTAGCTTCACATGCTAGAGTGAATAAGTACGGCTTCATTGAAAGTCCATATAGAAAAGTGGTCAATGGAAAAGTTACAGATGAAATAGAATATTTGCCTGCAATGGAAGAGTCAAATTTCACTATTGCTCAGGCTAACTCAATTGTTAATTCCATGGGAATGTTTGAAACGAAATTAGTTTCTTGCCGAAGAAATGGAGATTTTGTAATGACAAGTTCTGAGGAAATTGACTATATGGATGTTTCACCGAAACAAGTTGTTTCATGCGCAGCATCTCTAATACCATTCTTAGAAAACGATGACGCAAACAGAGCCTTGATGGGTAGCAATATGATGCGTCAGGCGGTACCATTAATTCAAGCAGAGTCACCGCTAGTAGGAACAGGTGTAGAAAAAACAGTTGCTATTGACTCAGGTGTTACAATCATCGCTAAAAGAGACGGTATTGTAGATAAGATTGATGGTAAAAGAATTGTTGTAAGAGTTACAAAAAATATTAGCTCAACTGAGTCTGGTGTGGATATTTACACACTACAAAAGTTTCAAAGATCCAATCAAAGCACATGCATAAATCAGAGACCATTGGTTAAAGTTGGAGACAAAGTTTCACAAGGGGATATTATTGCTGATGGCCCATCAACTCATTTGGGTGAATTAGGCTTAGGAAGAAATGTTGTAGTAGCATTTATGCCTTGGAGGGGTTACAACTTCGAAGATTCAATCTTAATTTCAGAAAAAATAGTTCAAGAAGATAAGTTTACCTCAATCCATATTGAAGAATTTGAAGTTATGTCTCGAGATACAAAGCTTGGTTCTGAAGAAATTACAAGGGATATTCCTAATGTAGGTGATGAAATGCTTTCTAATCTGGATGAAGCCGGCATTGTATATGTTGGAGCCGATGTTAGCCCAGGAGATATTTTGGTTGGTAAAGTTACACCTAAAGGAGAAAGTCCTGTAACCCCTGAAGAGAAATTATTAAGAGCTATATTTGGAGAAAAATCTACTGACGTTAAAGATACTTCCTTGAGATTACCGCCAGGATCTGATGGCACCATAGTTGATGTAAAAGTATTTAATAGGTATGGAATTGAAAAAGATGATAGGGCGCTTGCAATAGAACGAGAGGAAATTGAAAAGCTTGCTGATGATAGAGAGGCTGAGTTAGGGATTTTAAATAGGAATACTAAAACAAGACTTATTACTCTGATAGATGGAAAAAGTGTTATTAATTCACCTCAAGATATTGAGAAAAAGTCTACCTTTAATAAAAGTGATTTAGAAAACTCAAAACTAGACAGTATTTGGAAAATTGAACTTCAAAGAGACAATGATAAAGAACAGATTTCTAATTTAAGAAAACAATACGAGGTAACACGAACCAATATACAAAGCACATTTGATAATAAAGTTGATAAGGTTCAGCGTGGAGATGAGTTGTTACCGGGTGTTATGAAAATGGTAAAAGTTTTTGTTGCTGTTAAGAGAAAACTTCAGCCGGGCGACAAGATGGCTGGAAGACATGGGAATAAAGGAGTTATAAGTAAAATTAATCCTGTAGAGGACATGCCCTATTTAGAAGATGGCAGAACTGTTGATATTGTATTAAATCCTCTGGGTGTTCCAAGTCGAATGAATGTTGGTCAAATTCTTGAAACGCATCTTGGTTGGGCGTGTAAAGGTATCGGTGATATGATTAATAAGTCTCTCGTAAAATATAAGCAGAACCAAGATCAAAAAACTTTTGATGAAAGTCTAAAAAAAGTTTACGGATCTGATCAGTATGATAATGAAATATCTAAACTAACTTCTCCAGAAAAGGTTGAACTAGTACAAAATCTTGCAAATGGAGTTCCAATAAAGACACCAGTTTTTGACGGTGCTCTAGAGTCAGAAATTACATCTATGTTAGAGGATGCAGGTTTTGATAAAAGTGGGCAAACTGATCTATGGGATGGAAGATCTGGTGAAAAATTTGAGAGAAAAGTTACTGTTGGAGTGATTTATATGCTTAAATTGCATCATCTGGTCGATGATAAAATTCATGCTAGATCTATCGGACCATATAGCCTTGTTACTCAACAACCTCTTGGTGGAAAAGCTCAATTTGGTGGCCAAAGATTTGGAGAAATGGAAGTTTGGGCGCTAGAAGCTTATGGAGCAGCTTATACTCTTCAAGAAATTTTAACTGTTAAATCAGATGATGTTGCTGGTAGAACAAAGGTTTATGAAACTATAATTCGTGGCGAAGATGTATTCCAATCTGGAACGCCTGAGTCATTTAATGTTTTGATGAAAGAGATAAGGTCTCTTGGTTTAAATATAGAATTGTCTAACCTAAATTAGAAAGTAGATAGTAAATATATGTCACAATCTTTAATGAATATTTTTAATCCCACAGCTTCAAGGGATGATTTTAATCAAATTAAAATTGCGATAGCAAGTCCTGAAAGAATACTTTCTTGGTCTTATGGCGATATTAAGAAACCTGAGACAATTAATTATAGAACCTTTAAACCTGAGCGAGATGGCTTATTTTGCGCAAGAATATTCGGACCTGTGAAAGATTACGAATGCCTTTGTGGTAAATATAAAAGGATGAAGTTTAAGGGTATTATATGTGAAAAATGTGGAGTTGAGGTCACAAAAAAAGATGTAAGAAGAGAACGAATGGGTCATATTCAATTGGCAGCACCTGTTGCGCATATTTGGTTTTTAAAGTCCTTACCAAGTAGAATAGCTTTAATGATGGATATGAAGCTCAAAGATTTAGAGAAGGTCCTCTACTTTGAGAAATTCATGGTAACAGAGCCTGGTCTAACTCCATTAGAGCAAAATCAATTACTTGATGAAGAGGAACTAGAAGCAGCAAAAGAAGAATATGGTGAAGATGGATTTTCTGCTGGTATTGGCGCCGAAGCTGTAAGAAAAGTATTAGAGAGAATTGTGTTAGTCGATGAACTAGAAGCTCTTAGGAAAAAGTTAGAGGAAACCAAAGCGGTTGCACTCTCTGAAAAACTTGTAAAACGAATAAAGATATTTGAAGCATTTATCTCTTCAGGCAATAGGCCTGAATGGATGATACTCACAAGCATACCTGTTATTCCACCTGAATTAAGACCACTTGTTCCCCTTGATGGTGGAAGATTTGCATCCTCAGATCTTAATGATCTATACAGAAGAGTAATAAATAGAAATAATCGTTTATCGCGATTAATGGAATTAAGAGCTCCTGATATTATTATCAGAAATGAAAAGAGAATGCTTCAAGAGTCTGTTGATGCACTTTTTGATAATGGAAGAAGAGGTAGAGTGATTACTGGTACAAATAAAAGACCTTTAAAATCTCTAGCTGAAATGTTGAAAGGTAAACAAGGTAGATTCAGACAGAATCTTCTAGGAAAACGAGTGGATTATTCTGGTAGGTCAGTGATTGTTGTGGGGCCCGAGTTAAAACTTCACCAATGCGGACTTCCAAAGAAAATGGCAATTGAATTATTTAAACCATTTATTTATGCACGATTAGAGGCACTCGGTCTAGCTACCACTTTAAAGCAAGCAAAAAAAATGGTTGAAAAAGAAAGGCCAGAGGTTTGGGATGTTCTCGATAGAGTTATAAGAGAGCATCCAGTAATTTTAAATAGAGCACCTACACTGCACCGTCTAGGAGTTCAAGCATTTGAACCAATTCTTATAGAGGGAAAAGCTATACAATTACACCCATTGGTATGCACCGCATTCAATGCAGACTTTGATGGTGACCAAATGGCAGTACATGTGCCTCTTAGTTTAGAAGCTCAATTAGAGGCAAGAGTTCTAATGATGTCTACAAATAATATTCTTAACCCTGCTAATGGAAAACCTGTGATTGTACCAAGTCAGGATATTGTTTTGGGCATATATTATGTTTCTCAAGAAAAGGAAAATGAACCAGGTGAAGGATCTGTTTACAAAGACTTTAATGAAATTGAACAAGCGCTTGAAAATAAAGCTGTTACGCTTCATGCAAAAGTTAAAGCTAGAATTAGTGTTTTGAATTCTGATGGAGTTACAGAAAATAAAAGAGTAGATACTACACCAGGAAGAATGATGCTCTGGAACCTACTTCCTAGACATAAAGATCTTGATCACAAACTTATTAATCGTCTTATTACAAAAAAAGAACTCTCCCAGTTGATTGATATTGTTTATAGATATTGTGGACAAAAAGAAACGGTTCTATTTGCTGATCAAATTAAGGCGTTAGGATTTAACTATGCTTATAAAGCAGGAATATCATTTGGAAAGGATGATATGATAATTCCGTCATCGAAAGATAACTTAGTTGATGAAACTACATTACAAGTAGAAAAATATGAAAAGCAATACAATGATGGTTTAATAACAAATAGAGAAAAGTATAATAAAGTTATTGATGCTTGGGCAAAATGTACTGATAAAGTTGCTCAAGAAATGATGAATGAAATTTCATCAGTTAAAATTGACGAGGAATCAAAAAGAGAGAAGCCGATAAATTCAATTTATATGATGGCTAATTCTGGAGCTAGAGGATCTGCGGCTCAAATGAAACAACTTTCTGGTATGCGTGGACTTATGGCTAAGCCATCAGGAGATATTATTGAAACTCCAATAATTTCAAATTTCAAAGAGGGTCTAAATGTACTTGAGTACTTTAATTCAACTCATGGTGCGAGAAAAGGTCTCGCCGATACTGCTCTTAAAACAGCAAACTCAGGATATTTAACAAGAAGATTGTGTGATGTAGCTCAAGATTGCACTATTACTGAAGAAGACTGTGGAACCAGGAATGGAGTTTGGGCTTCAGATGTTGTTGAAGGTGGTGAAGTAATTGTTTCGATTTCTGATAGGATTCTTGGAAGATTCTTACAAGAAAATTTAAAACATCCTATTACTAGCGAAGTGATTGGAAGTAAAGATGACTATATTGATGAGGCTTTAGCTGAAAAAATTGAATCAGCTGGAATTCAGAAAGTCTATATTAGATCAGCATTAACCTGTGACTCAAAGCGCGGTATGTGTGTTAAGTGTTACGGTAGAGATTTAGCACGAGGTTTCTTGGTTAATGTTGGTGAGGCAGTTGGGATGATTGCCGCTCAATCAATTGGTGAGCCTGGTACTCAATTGACAATGAGAACATTCCACATCGGTGGTGCAGCGCAGATTAATGACCAGTCATTTATCGAAATTAATACTGATGGAATATTTAAAATATTAAATAAAAATACTGTTGAAGACTCTAATAATAATCTGATCGTAATGGGTCGAAATTGCGAAGTTGCCATTCAAGATGAAAATGGAAGAGAACTAGCAAATTATAAAGTACCTTATGGTACTAAAATATTAGTTAGTGAAGACTCAGAGGTCAAAGCTGGAACAAAAATTTGTGAATGGGATCCATTTACTAATCCTGTTATTTCTGAAAAATCTGGTTTTGCTAATTATGTTGACATGGAAGAAGGCATTTCGCTAATTGAAGAGACTGAAGAACAAACGGGTCTTACTTATACAAAAGTTAAAGATTGGAAATCCGACGCAAAAGGCGCAGATCTTAAACCAAGAATAACCCTACGTGACTCAAAAGGTGAAGTTATACTTTTAGCAAATGACAATGAAGCTCGTTATTTCCTTCCTCCTGACTCAATTCTTTCAGTCGCAGATGGTGCTGAAGTACATGCAGGTGATATTTTAGCAAGGACTCCAAAAGCAGGCACAAAAAATAAAGATATTACAGGTGGACTTCCTCGTGTAGCGGAATTATTTGAAGCCAGAAAACCAAAAGACTTGGCAATTATTGCCGAGTGTTCAGGTATTATTTCTTTTGGAAAAGATATTAGAGGTAAACAAAAAGTAATAGTAACACCTGAGGATGGAGCAGATCCAGTTGAATTTTTAATTCCTAAAGGTAAACATATCTCCTATCAAGAGGGTGAAAAAATTGAAAAAGGAGATTATTTATTAGCTGGTAACCCTGATCCACACGACATATTAGAAATCCTCGGTATTGAAGCTCTCGCTGATTACTTAATTAATGAGGTGCAAGATGTGTATCGTTTACAAGGTGTTTTAATTAATGATAAACATATTGAAGTTCTTTGTCGTCAAATGCTTCAAAAAATTCATATAGTAGATTCAGGTGACAGTAACTTCTTGTCAAATGAGGAAATTGATCGTTATGAGTTCTTAACAGTTAATGAACAACTTAAGTCTGAAGGAAAAAAAGAAGCCTTAGGTAAACCAGTTCTACTAGGTATAACAAAGGCATCTCTGCTTACGAGATCATTTATTTCAGCGGCATCATTCCAAGAAACAACAAGGATTCTTACCGATGCTTCTATAAAAGGTAAAGTTGATAGACTTGAAGGTTTAAAAGAGAACGTTATTGTAGGAAGATTAATACCAGCTGGAACAGGTAGAACATTTGCTCAAATAGAAAATAAGGCTAAAAACCTAGATAAAGAGGCTAAATTAGAAATTGAGGCTATGCAGGCTCAAAAGGATGCGGAATCTGCGGAAATACAGGAAAATTCTCAATAAATTCTATTGACCTTAGTCATTGATTAAGTATATTACGGCAATCTTAAATAGTAGGTGGTAGAGAGATCTAAACGCTACTTTTTATAAAGTTTTTTTAATAATTGTTTTTTGATTTAACTAGGAGTCAAGTTATGCCGACTATTAGTCAGCTAATAAGAAAACCTCGAACTAAAGTCCTTAAAAGAAATAAGGTTCCAGCGCTTAAAGGTAATCCTCAAAAAAGAGGAGTATGTACTAGAGTATATACAACAACTCCAAAGAAGCCAAACTCAGCATTAAGAAAAGTTGCGAGAGTAAGATTAACGAATGGTTTTGAAGTAACTAGCTATATTGGAGGTGAGGGACATAATCTGCAAGAACACTCTGTAATCTTGATAAGAGGTGGAAGAGTTAAAGATTTACCTGGAGTTCGTTACCATACTGTTAGAGGAGTTCTTGATACTCAAGGTGTAGGTGAAAGAAAACAACGTAGATCGCATTATGGGGCGAAAAGGCCTAAATAAAAATGTCACGAAGAAGAAAAGCACAAATTAGAGACGTTCTTCCTGACCCAGTCCATAACAGTACTGTTTTAACAAAATTTACAAATGCAATTATGCTTGATGGTAAGAAAGCTGTAGCAGAGTCTCTCATAAATAGATCTTTTACTGATATACAATCTAAAACCGGCGAGTCTCCCATCAGTATTTTTACAAAAGCAATTGATAATGTTAAACCTTTGGTTGAAGTGAGGTCAAGAAGAGTTGGTGGAGCTACATATCAAGTACCAGTTGAAGTTAGAAATGTAAGAGCTCAAGCGCTCGCAATCAGATGGATTGTTAATGCTATTCGTGGCCGTAAAGAGAAAAGTATGGTCGATAAGTTGTCAGCTGAATTGATAGATGCGGCTAATAATCGTGGGTCATCAATTAAAAAAAGAGAAGATACTCATAAAATGGCTGAAGCTAACAAAGCTTTTGCTCACTTTAGATGGTAGAATATTATGAGTAGAGAATATCCTTTAAATAAATATAGAAACATCGGCATTATGGCTCATATTGATGCTGGCAAAACAACTACAACTGAACGAATTCTCTATTACACAGGAAAAAGCCATAAGATTGGAGAGGTGCATGATGGTGCTGCTACAATGGATTGGATGGAACAAGAGCAGGAACGCGGTATTACCATTACTTCTGCTGCAACTACTTGTTTTTGGAATGATCATAGAATTAATATAATTGATACTCCAGGACACGTTGACTTTACAATTGAAGTTGAAAGATCGCTTAGAGTACTTGACGGGGCTGTTGCGGTTTTTGATGGTGTTGCAGGTGTTGAGCCTCAAACAGAAACAGTCTGGAGACAAGCAAATAGATATAATGTTCCCCGCATGTGTTTCATTAATAAAATGGATCGAACAGGAGCTGATTTTTATAAATGCTTAGACATGATTAAGGATAGATTGCAGGCTAATGCTCTAGTCCTACAGATACCCTACGGAAGTGAAGCTGACCTTAAAGGTGTTGTTGATTTAGTAAAAAATAAAGCGATAGTTTGGGAAAATGAAGATTTAGGTGCAAACTTTAATTATGTTGATATACCAGATGATTTAAAGGAAACTGCCGCAAAATTCAGAACAGAAATGGTTGAAATGGCAGTTGAGCAGGATGAAGCTGTTCTAGAGAAGTATCTCGATGGTGAAGAACCCGATGAAGAGACATTGAATAGATGTATACGAATAGGAACAATTAATTTTGCATTTGTTCCAATTCTTACGGGAAGCGCGTTTAAAAATAAAGGTGTTCAGCCACTTTTAGATGCAGTTGTTAATTTTATGCCAGACCCAAGTGAAGTACAGCAAGCTACAGGATTTGCTCCAGGAAAAGAGGATGAAGAAATAATTAGAAAAGCATCTGATGATGAGCCTTTTTCGGCCCTAGCATTTAAAGTTGCGAATGATCCATTTGTTGGATCATTAACATTTGCAAGAATTTATTCAGGAAAATTAGAAACTGGAACAACAATTTTAAATTCAGTAAAGGACGATAAGGAACGTATCGGCAGAATGCTTTTAATGCATGCAAATAACAGAGAAGATATTAAAGTTGCATATGCAGGAGATATAGTTGCCATTGCTGGACTTAAGGATACTATAACTGGCGAAACACTATCTGATTCTAATAAACCAATCGTACTTGAATCAATGGATTTTCCAGATCCTGTAATTGAAATAGCTGTTGAACCTAAAACAAAAGCCGATCAAGAAAAAATGGGTGAGGCTCTAGCTAGACTAGCTAAAGAAGATCCTTCTTTTAGAGTCTCTTCAGATGATGAATCAGGTCAAACTGTTATTAAAGGAATGGGAGAGCTTCATCTCGATATTATTGTAGATAGAATGAAAAGAGAATTTAATGTTGAGGCTAATGTAGGAGCTCCTCAAGTAGCTTATAGAGAAACAATTTCTAAAGAAGTTGAAGTTACTTATACTCACAAAAAACAGAGTGGTGGCGCTGGTCAATTTGCTGAAGTAAAAATGATTGTTGAAGGCGGAGAGCCTGGTAGTGGAAGAATTTTTGAAGATAAAATTAAGGGTGGAAATATACCTAAGGAATATATTCCAGGTGTTGAAAAGGGTGTTGAAGGAGTAGCTGATACAGGCGTAATCGCTGGATTTCCAATAATTGATTATAAAGTAACACTAATTGATGGCAAATATCATGATGTTGACTCTAGTAGTCTAGCTTTTGAAATTGCTGGTAGAATGGGATTCAAAGATGCATGCAATAAGGCAAGCCCAAAACTTTTAGAGCCTGTAATGCGTGTTGAGGTTGTAACCCCGGATGATTTTATGGGAGATGTAATAGGAGATTTAAGTAGTAGAAGAGCACAGGTTAGCGGAAGTGAAGCAAGAGGAAATACTACTACTGTTAGTGCGATGGTTCCGCTTGCAAATATGTTTGGCTACATCAATACATTGCGATCAATGACTCAAGGAAGGGCACAATACTCAATGTTTTTTGATCACTATGAGCAAGTACCACAAAATGTTCAAGATGAGGTAAAAGCAAAATTTGCTTAGAAAATTTATGGATAATCAAAATATAAAAATAAGACTTAAAGCTTTTGATCACGGTGTACTAGATCAGTCTTCAGTTGAGATTGTTAATACCGCTAAGAGGACAGGCGCTATTGTTAAAGGACCAATTCCTTTGCCAACGAATAATGAAGTATTTACCGTACTAAGATCTCCGCATGTGAACAAAAAAAGTAGAGAACAATTTGAGATTAGGACTCATAAACGTCTTATTGAAATTGTTGACCCAACACCTCAAACAGTTGATGCACTTATGAAACTAGATTTAGCTTCAGGCGTTGATGTAGAAATAAAGTTATAATTATGAGACCTGGTATAATCGCAAAAAAAATGGGAATGAGTAATTTTTATACTCCTAATGGCGTAAATATTCCTGTTACCATCTTACATGTTGATGACTGTAAAGTCATAGAAAGAACTGAAAAACCAGAATTGGATACTGATAAAATTTTACTTGGTGCTTGTGAAATAAAGAAGGAAAACAAAACAAACAAAGCCACTAAAGGTTTCTTTAAAAAGAAATCTTCAGCGCCTTTTAAATATATCAGAGAATTCTCTATTGATAAAGAAACTGAGTTTAAAGCTGGAGATAGTTTGAATGTAGATCACTTCCAAGAAGGACAGTTTATTGATGTTTCAGGATTTTCTAAGGGAAAAGGTTTTGCCGGAGCTATGAAGAGACATAATTTTGGCGGAATGAGAGCTACTCACGGTGTCTCAATATCTCATAGAGCTCATGGTTCTACTGGCCAATGTCAAGACCCAGGTAAAGTGTTTAAGGGAAAAAAAATGGCAGGGCATTTAGGTGATGAACATAAGACACTGCAAAGCTTGCAAGTTGTGAAAGTTGACACAAAAAACAATATTATTTGTGTAAAAGGTTCAACACCAGGAGCAAGAGGAGCATGGTTAGTTGTAGAAGACTCAATAAAACAAAAGTCAGTTAAAGATTTTGATATAAAAATTCCTGTAGATTCAAAGAAAAAGAAATAGATGAATATTGATACTTTTAAAATAAATGGCGAAAAATCTGGATCAATAGATCTATCAGATAATATTTTTGCACTAGATCCAAACTCGGAAATCATTAGTACACTAGTTGATTGGCATAAATCAAATGTAATTCAGTCAAGACCTACAACTAAAAATAGGTCTGAAGTAAAGGGTACTACTCAAAAATATGGAAGACAAAAGGGTGGTGGAGGCGCAAGACATGGCTCGAAAAAAGCAAATATTTTCAGAAGTGGTGGAATGGCACATAATCTTAGAGGAAAAAGATCAAGTCAAAGCCTATCAAAAAAATTTAAATCTTTAGCTCTCAAACATGTTTTATCTTCAAAATTAAAAAATAATGAAATTGTTGTTTTTGATGATTTTAAAATGACTGAAATTAAAACAAAGAATATCAAAAATGTATTTGATAAACTGAATATCAAGTCTGCCCTAGTGATAGAGGCTCAAAACCATGATGAGAATTTTATTCTTTCTTCAAGGAATATCAAATCTATAAAATATTCAAATACATTAGGAGTAAATGCGATTGATATTTTAAAGTATGAAAAATTTGTGATGAGTAAAGAAGCTGTAAGTGAAATAGAAAAGAGATTGTCAGAATAATGAGTAATATCAAAAATTATCAAACTATCCTAAAACCTATAGTCACTGAAAAATCATCATTAGGTTCAGAGTATAATCAGGTTACTTTTCAAGTTGCGAACGGGTCTTCGAAAAAAGAAATTAAAGATGCAATAGAAAATATATTTAAAGTTAAGGTTAAAAAAGTAAATACTCTCATTGTAAAAGGTAAGCGAAAAGCTTTTAGAGGTACGATAGGGAGAAGATCTAATTATAAAAAAGCTTTCATCACACTTGAAGATGGCCAAACAATCGATATCAACGCAGGAATTTAATAATGACACTTAAGAAGTTTAAACCAAATACCCCAGGAACGAGAGGTCTTATTCTAATAGACAAAACCGGTCTATGGAAAGGTAAACCAAAAAAATCTTTAACTGCCGGGCTTTCCAAAAAAGGTGGAAGAAATAACACCGGCCGCATCACGATGAGAAGAAAAGGTGGCGGACATAAAAGTAAATATAGATTAATTGATTTTAAGAGATCCAAGCAAGATGTTTCAGCTGTTGTTGAGAGAATTGAATATGATCCAAACCGCTCAGCTTACATAGCTCTAATCAAATACGATGATAGTACATTTTCTTATATTTTAGCTCCGAAAGACTTAAATGTTGGAGATGCAGTTATTTCGTCTGATAAAGCAGAAATTAAAACAGGTAATTGTATGCCAATGTCTATAATTCCTGTTGGAATTGATATTCACAATGTGGAACTTAATGTTGGAGGTGGTGCACAGCTTGCCAGAGCTGCAGGATCTTCAACGCAAATAGTGGGTAAATCTGATGGCTATGTTGTTGTTAAATTACCCTCAGGTGAGCAAAGAAAAGTAAGAGAAGAATGCAAAGCAACTATTGGAGTCCTATCAAATATAGATAATAAAAATAAAAAACTTGGAAAAGCAGGAAGAAATCGATGGCTTGGAATAAGACCATCGGTCAGAGGAGTTGCGATGAATCCAATTGATCACCCGCACGGAGGTGGTGAAGGAAAAACGTCAGGTGGAAGACATCCCGTAACTCCATGGGGAAAGAAGACTAAGGGTCTTAAAACAAGAAATAATAAAAGAACTGATAAATTTATTATAAAAAGAAAGACCGATAAAAAAGCGAGGATAGAAGTCTAATATGGTAAGATCTATTTGGAAAGGTCCATTTGTTGATAGTCATTTATTAAAGAAGGCTAAAGCTTCAGCTGAGGCAGGAAGAAATGATGTGATCAAAACATGGTCTAGAAGGTCTACAATCCTTCCAGAATTTGTTGGTCTTAGTTTTGCAGTACATAACGGAAAAAGATTTATACCTGTAAATGTATCAGAAGATATGGTTGGGCATAAATTTGGAGAATTTTCTCCTACAAGAACATTTCATGGCCATACGGCAGATAAGAAGACGAAAAAATAATGAAGCATTTAAATAGAAAAGATAACGAAGCTTACGCTGTTGCAAGAAATATGAGAGTTAGCCCTTCCAAAGCTAACCTTGTACTTGAAATGATTCGTGGCAAAAAAGCATCAGATGCGATAAATGTTCTTAAGTTCTCAAACAGGGCTATAGCAAAAGACATTGGAAAGGTTCTGAATAGTGCTGTTGCTAATGCTGAAAATAATCATCAGCTAGATATAGATATTCTAAAAGTAAGCGAAGCATATTGTGGCAAGGGCATGGTCATGAAGAGATGGAGAGCAAGAGCGAAAGGCCGACCAGGAAGAATTCAAAAGTTTTTAACTAACATCACTATAAAACTCTCAGAAGAGCAAAAAGATAGTAAGGGAAAAGAGTAATTATGGGTCAGAAAGTAAATCCAATTGGCCTTAGGCTGATTTTAAATAAAAAATGGCAATCGAGATGGTTTGCCAATAGAAGAGATTTTGGAAATTATCTTCAAGAAGATTTAAAGATTAGAGCTTACATCAAAAAGAAATTAAAAAATTGTGCGGTTGCAAAAATTCAAATTGAAAGACCTGCTAAAAAAGCTCAAGTCACAATATACTCATCTAGACCAGGTTTAATAATTGGTAAAAAAGGTAGTGATATAGAAAAACTTAAAAGAAAAATTTCTGAGTTTACATCAGATGAAGTTTCTATCAATTTAGTTGAAATTAGAAAGCCTGAAGTTGAAGCTCAATTAATAGCTGACACAATAGCAGAACAACTTGAAAGACGCGTGTCATTTAGAAGAGCAATGAAAAGGTCTGTACAGTCAGCAATGAGATTAGGCGCTGATGGAATAAGAGTTAACTGTGGAGGAAGACTTGGTGGAACTGAAATTGCAAGAACAGAGTGGTATAGAGAAGGTAGAGTTCCACTCCATACATTTAGAGCCAATATAGATTATGCAGAATCCACTGCAGCTACTACTTATGGAGCATGTGGAATAAAAGTATGGATTTACAAAGGGGATATTGATGATAACGCACCACATGAGTCTGAAAATAATCCAAATAAATTAGGATAAGAAATGTTACAGCCAAAGAAAACAAAATTTAGAAAAGCACATAAAGGTAGAATTAAAGGAGTTGCAACATCTGCAACTACATTGAATTATGGTACTTTTGGTCTTAAGGCTCTCGAGGCTGATAGAATTACTGCTCGTCAAATAGAGGCTGCAAGAGTTGCGATGACAAGATTTATGAAAAGAGCAGGAAGAGTTTGGGTAAGGATTTTTCCTGATGTACCCGTATCAAAAAAACCCGTTGAAGTAAGAATGGGAAAGGGCAAAGGATCCCCAGAATATTGGGCATGCAGAGTGAAACCAGGAAAAATTATGTTTGAAGTTGATGGCGTTTCTTACGCTGTAGCAAAGGAAGCCTTTGGAAGAGCAGCTTCCAAATTACCTGTTAAGACAAAAGTAGTAGAACAATTAGTGAAGTAAAAAATGAAAATAGAAGAAATAAGAAAAAAGACAGTTGATCAGCTTAATACAGAGCTTGAAAACTTATATAAGGAATCTTTTAATTTAAGATTTCAAAAATCTTCTGGCCAGTTAGAAAATACTTCGAGGGTATCTAAGGTGAGAAAGTTAATAGCTCGTATTAAAACGATTAAAAACGAGAAAGTTAAGGAGAATTAAACTATGCCAAAAAGAATATTACAAGGCACTGTTCTTAGCGACAAACAAGACAAAACTATTACTGTTCTTGTAGAAAGAAAGTTTAGGCATCCAGTTTTAAAGAAGGTGATTAAAAGATCAAAGAAATATAGCGCTCATGACGCTGATAATAAATTTAATATTGGTGACAGGGTAAAAATTATGGAGTCTAAGCCAATATCAAAACTAAAAAGATGGGTTGTTATTGAATAATGATACAGAGTGAATCAAGATTAAATATAGCTGATAACTCAGGAGCAAAGGAAGTCCTTTGCATAAAGGTTTTAGGAGGTTCTAAGAGAAAATATGCATCAGTTGGAGATACAATTGTTGTAACAATCAAGGAAGCCATGCCTAGAGGTAAAGTAAAAAAGGGAACTGTTCACAAAGCTGTGATAGTTAGGACTAGAAAAGAACTTAAAAGACCTGATGGAAGTACAATTAAATTTGATTCTAATGCTGCAGTTTTAATTAATGCTCAAGGAGAACCTGTTGGCACAAGAATATTTGGTCCTGTCTGTCGTGAATTAAGATCAAGAAATCAAATGAAAATTATATCATTAGCTCCGGAGGTTCTCTAGTGGCTCAAAGAATAAAAAAAGGTGATCGAGTGTTTGTTAATTCTGGAAAAGACTCTGGAAAAATTGGTGAGGTTATGAAAATTCAGGGCCTAAAGGCGATTGTTAAAGATGTTAATGTATCAAAAAAGCATCAGAAACAAGACCAAAATAGTCAAGGCGGGATTGTGAATAAAGAAATGCCAATTGCAATCGATAACCTTATGCCATTAAATAAAAAAGACAATAAACCAACTAGAGTTCAGTTTAAAATTCTTAAAGACAATAAAAAGGTCAGAATAGCTGTAAATTCAGGAGATCAGATCGATGGTTAGTTCTATGCCAAGAGTCAAAGAAAAGTATCTGAACGAGGTTGTTCCTCAATTAAAAGATAAGTTGGAGCGAGCCAATCCTATGTCTTTACCAAAGGTGACCAAGATTTCTCTTAACATGGGTCTTAGTGAAGCAGTAGCTGACTCTAAAGTAATACAATCTGCATCAAACGATCTTGCTGCAATCTCGGGGCAGTTACCAGTTGTAACAAAAGCAAGAAAATCAATTGCGACTTATAAAATTAGAGAAGGCATGCCGTTAGGAGTAAAAGTTACCTTAAGAGGTGATCAAATGTATGAATTTATTGATCGACTTGTCACTGTAGCTTTGCCTAGAATAAGAGACTTTAGAGGTCTTAAGCTCAATGGATTTGATGGAAAAGGTAATTACTCATTTGGTATTAAAGAAGTTACAATTTTTCCAGAAATAAATGTCGATAAGTTAGATGCAATTAGGGGCATGGATATAACTATATGTACATCCGCTAAAGATAATGATGAAGCATTAATACTATTGAAGGCACTAAATTTTCCAATAATAATTTAATACAAGGTTTTATAATGGCAAAAAGAAGTTCGATAGAAAAAAATAAAAGAAGAATAGCACTAGCTGCAAAAGATTTAAGTAAGCGTAAGGCATTAAAAGAGTTAATAATGAATAAGAATACATCTATTGATGATAGATTTCAGGCACAATTGAAATTAGCTAAAATGAGAAGAAATGGTGCTCGTTCTAGAATTAGGAATCGTTGTGAACTGACAGGAAGACCTAGGGGTTTTCATAACAGAGTAAAATTATCCAGAATTGCACTTAGAGAACTAGCTTCACAAGGTCAAATACCTGGTATGAATAAATCGAGTTGGTAGGAAAGGATAGGCATGTCATTACAAGATCCATTAGCAGATTTGTTTAGTCGAATTCGAAATGCGCAACTAAGAAAGAAAAAAGTTGTTACTTCTCCTCTATCTAAGATGAGAGAAAGTATTTTAGAGGTACTAAAAAATGAAGGTTATATTAGAGGATACGCAAGAACAAAACATCCTTCGGGAAGAGAAGAGTTAGACATCGAATTAAAATACGATGAAAGCGGTCCAGTTATATCTAATATTACAAGAATATCAAAACCTGGAAGAAGAGTTTATTCTGGTGTTGAAAGAATTCCATTTGTTCATAATGGTTTGGGTATATCAATTATTTCAACTTCTCAAGGTGTAATGTCAGATACTGATGCTAGAGAAAAGAAAATTGGTGGAGAAATTATCTGTAGAGTATTTTAATTATGTCAAGAATTGGTTCTAAAGAAATAATAATTCCAGATAACGTAAAAGTATCTATTGAGGGAGGCTCTATATTTGCTGAAGGACCCCTTGGTAAGCTTGAGACAAAACTGCATGACTCGATATCAACTGATCTTTCTGAAAATAAAATTTCTTTTTCAGTAAAAAAAGAAAGTAAGCAAGCTCTTGCATTTTGGGGACTACAAAGAAATTTAGTAAATAATCTTGTTATTGGTGTTTCGACAGGTTTTTCGAAAAAGCTAGAAATGAATGGAGTAGGTTACAGAGCATCTATGAAAGGTAAAGATCTTGAATTATTACTTGGTTTTAGTCATCCTATTATTTACCCAATTCCTGAAGGAATTAAAGTGACAGTTGATAAGCAAAATAATATTGAGATTTCTGGTGCTAGTAAACAACTTGTTGGACAGGTAGCTTCAGAGATTAGGAGCTTTAGAGGTCCTGAACCCTATAAAGGTAAGGGCGTGAAATACGCTGATGAATATATTAATAGAAAAGAAGGAAAGAAAAAGTAATGCTTTCTAAAGGTAAAGAAAAAAGATCTAGAAGAAATAGATATAGATTAAAAAAAGCCAATAAATCTGGCTTAAGACTATCTGTATTTAAGTCCTCAAAGCATCTTTATGCTCAAGTCATAGATGATGACAAAGGAGTCACTCTTTGCAGTGTATCTACAGTTAAAATGCCAAAAAATAAGAATTCTTGTAACATAGCCAACGCAAAGTTGATTGGTGAACAGATAGGTAAAGTTGCAGTTGATAAAGGTGTTTCTAAACTATATTTGGATCGTGGACCAAACATTTACCACGGTATCGTTAAAACAATCGCTGATACTGTAAGATCAGCTGGACTTAAATTTTAGGAATAAATATGGCTTACGCGCAAAAAAATAAAGAACAAAAATCAGATTTAAAAGAAAAATTAGTTGCGATTAATCGTGTAACAAAGGTTGTTAAAGGTGGAAGAAGATTTGGTTTCGCAGCTTTAGTTGTTGCTGGAGATGAATCTGGAAAAGTTGGCTTTGGACACGGCAAAGCTAAAGAAGTTCCTGAAGCAATAAAAAAAGCAACAGAATCTGCAAAGAAAAGCTTAGTAAGAATTCCACTAAGGGAAGGCAGAACTCTTCATCATGATATTATTGGTATACATGGAGCTAGTAAAGTTGTTATGAGATCAGCACCATCAGGAACAGGAATAATTGCAGGAGGATCTGTACGAGCAGTTTTTGAACTACTTGGTATTCAGGATATTGTTGCAAAATCAATTGGAAGTGCAAACCCATACAATATTATTAGAGCGGCTGTAGATGGCCTGAAGCAGCAAAAGTCTCCAAAAATGGTTGCTAATCGGAGGAGTAAGAAAGTATCTGCTATTACATCTGGTAGAGAGTAAGGTTTTTATTATGAGCGATAAGAAAATAAAAATAATTTTAAAGAGGAGTTCCATTGGCTCAAAAAAGAATCAAATTGCCTCATTAAGAGGTCTTGGACTTCGTAAGACAAACAGTTCTGTAATAAGAGACTCAAGTCCAGAGGTTCTCGGTATGATTAAGGTGGTTAACCATCTTGTAAATGTTGAGGAGATGTAGCAATGAAGTTGAATGAATTAAAGAGATTAAAATCGACTACTAAAAATGTTAAAAGAGTCGGAAGAGGTATAGGTTCAGGAAAAGGAAAAACATCTGGAAGCGGCCACAAGGGTCAAAAAGCTAGATCAGGTGTTGCAATTAATGGATTTGAAGGTGGACAGATGCCATTACATAGAAGACTTCCAAAATTTGGATTTAATAACGTGAATAAAACTAGGTATGTTGAATTAAATCTAGAAGATCTTCAAAGTATTATTAATAAGAATAAAATTAATGAAGATCAAACAATTACTATAAAACTCCTTAAAGATCTTTCAATTATCAAAAACAAAAATTCTCAAAAATTAAAAATACTTGGTAGAGGAAATTTGATTTCAAAGAATCCTATTGAATGCGCGAAGATTTCTAAATCTGCTCAAATAAAGTTAGAAAAGTTAGGGAATAATCTTAATATTAGTGAAAAGAGTTAAGTCTTATGGCCTCAGCCGCTGAAAAACTTGCCGCCAATTTTAACTTCAGTGTATTTAGTCAAGCTACTGAGTTAAAAAGAAGAATATGGTTCACTTTAGGAGCATTAATCGTATATCGGTTTGGCACATATGTTCCTCTGCCTGGAATTGATGTTGAACAGTTAAAGTTGCTAGTTGAAACAAACCAGAGTGGAATTCTAGGTATGTTTGATGTTTTCGCTGGTGGAGCAATCAGTCGAATGGCAATCTTTGCTCTTGGGATAATGCCATACATTTCTGCAGCAATTATTATGCAGCTAATGACAAGTGTATCTCCGCATATAGCAAGTCTTAAAAAAGAAGGTACACCCGGTAGACAAAAAATAACTCAATATACTCGATATGGAACTGTTATACTTGCTTTACTGCAAGGCTATGGAATATCTGTTGGTTTAGAATCTGCAGGAAAAATTGTTACGGACCCAGGTCTCTTTTTTAGATTATCAACGACAATTACTCTTACAGGCGGCACTGTATTCTTAATGTGGCTTGGAGAACAGGTGACTAGCAGAGGAATTGGTAATGGTATATCGTTAATAATCTTCTCTGGTATCGTAGCAGAAATCCCAAGCGCATTAATAAACACTTTAACACTTGGGCGACAAGGCACTATTTCAACTATTACTCTCGTGTTACTTCTCTTATTGATTGTAGCGGTGGTAATTTTTATTGTCTTTATGGAAAGAGCTCAAAGAAGATTAATTGTTCAGTACCCTAAAAGACAAGTTGGAAATAAAATGTACTCAGGAGATTCAACACATTTACCTCTTAAGCTTAATACAGCTGGAGTAATACCTGCAATTTTTGCATCTTCAATATTATTATTACCAATTACAATTGCTAACTTCAATCTTTCTGCAGAACAAAGTTGGCTGACAGATATAGCGGCTTATCTTGGAAGAGGCCAGCCTGCTTACATGCTACTTTATGCATCTGCAATAATATTTTTTGCTTTTTTTTATACATCAATTGTTTTCAATCCCACTGAAACTGCTGATAATTTAAAAAGACAAGGTGGGTTTATACCTGGAATTAGACCTGGAGAGAAGACCGCAGAGTATATTGACTTCGTTTTATCTAGAATTACAACTATTGGCGCAGCATATTTAGCATTCGTATGTATACTTCCTGAAATCTTAATTTCACAATACTCCATACCGTTTTATCTTGGAGGTACATCATTACTCATTGTGGTTGTGGTCGGTATGGATACAATAGGTCAAGTACAAAGCCATCTGTTTGCATATCAGTATGAAGCTTTAATTAAAAAATCAAAATTACGCGGCAATAGACGATGAATATATTACTTTTCGGCCCACCTGGTGCTGGAAAAGGTACCCAGGCAAAATTAATTTGTAAAAAATTTAGCTTAGACCATGTTTCTACAGGAGATATCTTGAGAAATGAAATTTTAAGAGGCAGTAAACTTGGGGTAACTGCAAAACAAATAATAGACTCAGGACATTTAGTATCTGATGAGATCATTATTGATATAATTAAAATTCGCTTAGCTGAAATTAAAAAAAACAATAAAAATTTTCTTCTTGATGGATTCCCTAGATCAATTAATCAAGCAAATCTTCTATCGAGTATTATGGAAGAATTAGAAATTATACTTAATGCTGCAATATTAATTGATGTAGAACAGCCTGTTCTCATAAATCGTATTATAAACCGCAAAAATACTGAAGGTAGAGAGGATGATAGCGAAGAGGTCTTAGCGTCACGATTAAAAGTTTATTATGATCAAACAGCCCCATTAATACAATTCTATAAAGATTTAAATTTACTTAAGTGGGTTAATGGAGTAGGTGAAATTAGTGATATAAATCAACAAATTAACTCAATTATGGAGCAACTTTAATGCTTGACCAATTGTTTAATAATCATATAATCCGGCCATCTTTCAATTCAATTAATAGGAATATACTGTGGCAAGAATAGCTGGTGTCAACATACCTTCACAGAAAAAACTTGGTGTTGCACTTACCTATGTTTATGGCATTGGAAGTAAGTTTTCAGTTGATGTATGTAAGCAGGCAAATGTAGATTGGAATTCAAGAGTTAATGATTTATCAGAATCAGAAATTAAAAGTATTAGTGATGTTATCTCATCCTCTTATACCGTTGAGGGTGATTTAAGGAGAGAAATATCTGCTAATATTAAAAGATTAAAAGATCTTGGAACATACAAGGGAACTAGACATAGAAAAAATCTTCCAGCGAGAGGACAAAGAACACACACAAACGCAAGAACAAAAAAAGGAAAAGCTATTGCTATCGCTGGAAAGAAAAAGGTTACTAAATAATGGCAGATAAAAAAGTTATAAAAAAAAAGAAGCAAAAGAAAAATATTATTTCTGGTCTAGCTTATATTAGTGCAACATTTAATAATACAATGGTCACTATTACTGATGAACAGGGAAATAGTATTGCGTGGTCATCAGCAGGAGTTAAAGGTTTCAAAGGTTCTAGAAAATCAACTCCTTATGCTGCTCAAATCGCCGCAGAAGATGCTGGCAATAAAGCAAAGGAATTTGGGCTTAAGAATTTACAGGTATTTGTAAAAGGTCCTGGTGGTGGAAGAGAGTCAGCTCTCAGAGCCTTACAGGCTGTAGGTTTTTATATTACTTCAATTAAAGACACTACACCTATTCCACACAATGGATGTCGACCACCAAAAAAGAGAAGAGTTTAATTAATTTTATTAATAGGAAGAAAAGTATATGAGTATAATTAATAATTGGCAGGCACTCATTAAACCGTCAAAACTAAAACTTACTCCTGACGAAGACTCAAGTTTTAAAGCTACATTAACAGCTGAACCACTTGAACGCGGATTTGGTCTTACATTAGGAAATGCTCTAAGAAGAGTATTGTTGTCTTCATTACAGGGTACAGCAGTAACAGCAATTAAGATTGACAATGTTCTTCATGAATTTTCTTCAATTAATGGTGTAAGAGAAGACGTAACTGACATTGTATTAAATGTTAAATCTCTTGCACTTAATATGCACTCTGAAGGTGTTAGAAAAATGTCTTTGAATGTTACAGGTCCAGGCGAGATTACAGCAGGTATGATTAATACACCTTCTGAGATTGATATCATTAACCCTGAACTTGTAATTTGCAATCTTGATGACAACACAGAATTTAATATGGAGCTTACGGTTGCTAAAGGTAAGGGATATGTTGCCGCTGAACACAATAAAGTTGAAGAGTCGGCAATCGGTGTAATTCCTATTGATTCAATTTTTAGTCCAGTTAAACAAGTGTCATACAATATTGAAAACACTCGTGAGGGAAAAGTTCTCGATTATGATAAGTTAACTATGACAATTGAGACTAATGGCTCTGTGACACCCGAAGATGCCCTTGCATTTGCTGCTCGTATAATTCAAGATCAACTTCAGTCATTTATTAACTTTGAAGAGCCAGAAGAAACAGTTGTTGAACCTGATGCTCTTGAACCTCAATTTAATAAAAATCTATTAAGAAAAGTTGAAGAACTTGAGTTATCAGTTAGGTCAATGAATTGCCTTAGAAATGATAATATTATCTATATTGGTGACCTAGTGCAAAAAAGTGAGATAGAAATGTTAAGGACACCTAACTTTGGTCGTAAGTCATTAAATGAAATTAAGGAAGTTCTAGGAGTGATGTCGTTATACTTAGGAATGGAAGTTCCTAATTGGCCACCAGAAAATATTGAAGAATTAGCAAGAAAAATTGAGGATCCGTATAATTAAAAATGAGACACGGTGTAGCTAATAGAAAACTTAATAGAACTTCATCCCATCGATTAGCGATGCTTGAAAACATGGCAGTGTCACTTATCAAAAATGAAACGATTAAAACAACTCTTCCAAAAGCCAAAGAGCTCAGACCTTTTGTTGAAAAAATAATCACGCTTGGTAAGAAAAATAAGGAGTCCTCAAGAAGCAGTGCTTATAATACTCTTCAAGATAAAGAAGCTGTAGCAAAAGTCTTCAAAGAGCTTTCAGTAAGATATAAAGATAGAAATGGTGGCTACTGTAGAATTGTTAAGGCAGGCTTTAGAACAGGCGATAATGCACCAATGGCTTTTATACAACTTTTAGATCAAGACCAAAGCCCAGAAGTAAGTAAAACCAAATAATACTGGCCTTTACTTGATCATTGTTGATCTATGGCAAGCGTTCCAAATAAAATTTTGATTTCTTCTCAACACGATGATGTGAGGCTGGACAACTTTTTATCAAAAGAATTTCTTTTACCAAAAAATTTGATTTACAAAGAAATAAGAAAAGGAAATATAAAGGTTAATAAGAAGAAGAAAAAATATTCTTATAGACTTAAAAGCAATGATGAGATTTCAATTTATGGTAATTATGAATTTGACATTATTGAGCAAAAGCCAATACCCAAAAGTTACATTAAAAAATTTAATGACGCTATAATTTTTAAAGATCAGAATTATATAGTTTTAAATAAGTGGGCTGGAATATCATCACAATCTGGTACAAAGGTAGACATAAGTATAGATGATATAGCTTCTCAAATAAGTTTTGATAATAAAAAACTTCACCTTGTTCATAGACTGGATAAGGATACAAGTGGATTACTCATATTAGCCCTTGATATTAAAACAAGTCGTTTTTTCCTAGATGTATTTTCAAGCCAAAAAATTAAAAAAACATATTTTGCAATAGTTCAGAATAAAGAAAAGATGAAGACTCGAGGTACCATAAATATTCCAATTTTTGACAAAGAAAAAAAATTAGAGGCAAAAACAAATTATAAACTTGAAAAGAAAATATCGAATAGTTTGAGTTATGTGAGACTTAATCCAAAAACTGGTAGAAAGCATCAATTACGTATTCATTGCTCGGAAAGCAATTTCCCAATTCTTGGTGACAAAAAATATTTTCATAAAGATATGCATAATAAATTAAGAGAAAAAAAATTATTTCTGCACGCGGGTGAGATTGAATTTATAGGCCCTAACAAAAAATTAGTTAAGTATAATGCGGACCTCCCAGACCATTTTCAAAAGTATTTAGAAAAAATATCGTAGTATATTAACATTTTTTTGTTTATTATCAAATTATGTCAAACATCATTGATCAATTAGAAAAAAAAAGAAAAGAAGCTAGAGAAGGTGGTGGAAAGAAACGTGTCGCCGCTCAGCATGCAAGAGGCAAGTTAACAGCTAGAGAAAGAATAGATACGCTTCTAGATGAGAATTCTTTTGAAGAATACGATATGTATGTCGAACATAGAACAAATGATTTCGGCATGGGTAAAAAAAAGTACGCGGGCGATAGTGTTGTTACCGGAAGTGGTAAAATAAATGGAAAATTAGTTTATGTATTTAGTCAGGATTTTACAGTTTTTGGAGGATCTTTATCAGAGGCTCATGCAGAAAAAATCTGTAAAATCATGGATATGGCTCTTAAGGTAGGAGCTCCAGTAATTGGAATAAACGATTCTGGTGGTGCCCGAATTCAAGAGGGTGTTGCCTCGCTAGCTGGATATGGAGACGTTTTTCAAAAGAATGTTTTAGCATCCGGTGTTATACCGCAGATTTCAGTAATTATGGGACCGTGTGCAGGTGGCGCAGTTTATTCACCAGCCATGACAGACTTCATTTTTATGGTTAAAGATACATCCTTTATGTTTGTGACCGGACCCGATGTCGTGAAAACAGTAACTCAAGAAAACGTAACACAAGAAGAATTGGGTGGAGCAAAAACACATACATCGAAATCTTCTGTTGCGGATGGTGCATTTGCAAATGATATTGAAACACTTTTTGAAGTTAAGAAGCTCATAGACTTGCTCCCTTCAAACAATAGAGAAAAATCATTAAAGAAAAAAACAGAATATCAGAATCTAAACCCTGACTATTCTTTGGATACCCTTGTTCCAGATAATCCGAACAAACCATATGATATGCTAGAGTTAATTACTAAGGTCATTGACAATAGAGATTTTTTTCAAGTTCAGGAAAATTTTGCTAAAAATATGATTGTAGGATTTGGTAGAGTTGAAGGAAGAACAGTAGGCTTTGTTGCTAATCAGCCATTAGTATTAGCAGGATGTTTAGATATTGATGCAAGTAAAAAAGCCGCAAGATTTGTTCGGTTTTGTGACTGCTTTAATATTCCATTAGTTACGTTTGTTGATGTACCTGGATTTTTACCTGGCGTATCTCAAGAACATAATGGAATCATCAAAAATGGTGCAAAATTACTATATGCATATGCGGAGGCAACTGTTCCAAAAATCACAATCATTACGAGAAAAGCATATGGTGGAGCATACGTAGTGATGGCCTCTAAACATCTAAGAGGAGATATAAACTATGCATGGCCAACCGCAGAAATAGCGGTAATGGGTGCAAAAGGTGCTGTCGAAATCTTATATAGAAATCAAATTAAAAATGAAAAAGATGCTGAAACTAAGACAGATGAGTATACAAAACAATTTGCTAACCCATTTATTGCATCTAGTAGAGGATTTATTGATGATGTAATTAAGCCTCAAAACACTAGAAGAAGAATAGCTACAGCTCTAGACAATCTTGAAAATAAAGAATTATCTTCCCCTTATAAGAAACACGACAACATTCCACTATAGCTATGATAAAAAAAATTCTAATTGCCAATAGAGGTGAAATTGCTTGTCGAATAATTAAAACGGCAAATAAGATGGGGATCAAAACTGTCGCAGTTTATTCTGAGGCTGATAAATATTCTGATTTTGTAAATATGTCTGATGAATCATATTTTATCGGACCTTCAGCTCCTAATGAGTCATATCTGGTAATTAAAAAGATAATTGAGATTGCTAAAAAGTCCAAAAGTGACGCTATTCATCCTGGATATGGATTTTTATCAGAAAATTATAATTTTGTGAAAGCATTGGAAAAAGAGAAGATCAAATTCATTGGTCCAAATAAAAATGCTATCACAAAAATGGGAGACAAAATTGAGTCTAAAAATTTAGCTCTAAAACTAAATTTAAATGTTATTCCAGGACATACAGAAGCTGTGAGAGATCCAAAAAAAGCAATCAAGATTGCAGAAAAAATAGGATTTCCAATACTTCTTAAAGCTTCAGCTGGTGGAGGTGGCAAGGGAATGAGGATTGTTAATAAGAGACAAGAATTAGAGTCTAACTTAAAGGCAGCGCAGAGTGAGGCATTAAATAGTTTTGGAGATGACAGAGTATTTATTGAAAAATATATAACTAATCCAAGACACATAGAGATTCAAATTCTATGTGACAAACACGGCAATCAAGTTCATCTAGGTGAACGAGAGTGTTCAATTCAAAGACGGTATCAAAAGGTAATTGAGGAATGTCCATCTTCATTTGTTGATGAAAAATTAAGAAATGCAATGGCTGAGCAAGCTTTGAGGCTTGCTAAAGAAGTAAAATATGACTCTGCCGGAACGGTTGAGTTTGTCGTAGACGACAAGAAAAATTTTTATTTTCTAGAAATGAATACTAGATTGCAGGTAGAACATCCTGTGACTGAACTTGTAACTGGTGTTGATTTAGTCGAACAAATGATAAATTGTGCGGATGGGAAAAAATTAATATTATCTCAACAAGATGTAAAACTTAATGGATGGTCTATAGAGTCTAGAATTTATGCTGAAGATCCATTAAAGGAATTTTTACCCTCTATCGGTAGACTTATTGAACATCAGGAGCCAAAAATCTCTAATAAAGATGAGATTATAAGAAATGATACAGGCGTTTCAAGTGGCTCAGATATAAGCATATACTATGATCCAATGATTTCTAAACTTGCTGTGCACGCAGTCAGTCGAGATAAAGCTCTTGATCTTATGATAAGAGCTTTACAACAATATTATATAGAAGGAGTTGATCATAATGTAGCATTTCTAATTTCAACGTTGAAGAATAGAGATTTTAGAAGTGGAGATATAAGCACAAATTTTATTAAGTCTAATTATCCTAAAGGCTATACTTTCAATTACGGACTCAATAGTAATATTTTGATAAAATTTATAAATATAGCATCTCTAATTTTTCTAAAATGTAATCAAGAAAATAAAACAAAAGTTCTTTCGGTAATAAATGGTTCTGATATTTATAAAATAGAAGTAATTGAATATGCATCAAATAAACAAAATAGTAACCTAATAATAAAAAATAAAACTAAAGAATATTCTCTTAAATCAAATTGGACAATTAATGAAAAAGTTATGCAATTAAGTATTAATGATCAGATTGAGTTTGCCAAAATCGATAAGATACATAATTTTAATAAATACAGTATTACTGTTGAGGATTGTTCATTAGATTTAATTGTATCATCGCCAAATACGGCAAAATTATTTGATTTCATGCCTGAACCAAAATTTGAGGATCTTTCCAAAATGCTTATTTCACCTATGCCTGGATTGATAAAAGATATCAGCGTTAAACAAGGTCAAAAAATAAAAAAGGGTGAGCAAATTGTTATTATTGAAGCTATGAAAATGGAAAATATTCTGAAAAGCGAAAAAGATTGTTTAATCAAAGAGATTCTTGTTAAAGAAGGAGATAGTGTAAGTGCTGATGAGATACTTATTAATTTCGAATAGCATCAATTAAGTAAATTAAGTTTACTCTGTAAAATGTCCCGATCCATATATCCTTGTCTAAAATATCGAGAGTTACTTCTATCAATATAACCTTTACGACCATGAAAAATTCGATAATTATCAATAATAAGCATATCTCCAGGTTCTTGTTTTATAATTAAATTATTTTCTTCACTCGTTATTTCATTCCAGAACTTTTTTCTAGCATCTCTATATTTTTTAGTATTTTCTATTGTGTCATAAGGCAATACTTCTGTCCTATTATTGAATCTAACTTGAATAACATTTTTATTATCGTCTAACTCAATCAGGCTACATGAATTCTCTAGGCAAGTATCTTTATCTTTATACCTAAAAAACGTTTTATAATTGGTTAAGATATTAAAAGTTTTTTTATATTTTTCTTTTATCTTTTGAGCAATATTAAATCCATCAGCAAGAGAGTTTTCTCCACCAGATTCACTGTTCTTAATGCAGTGGAGAAATATATAGCCTTGAGTTGGAAAGCGGTAAGGATTATCAGTATGGTTTTCAAGATTCCTAGATGTCATTGTAAGATCATATGCATTTGCTATACTTTTTATATCAGCTATTTCTCCCCAGTTAGTTCTTTTGATTGGGCCAATATCATCAGACAATGACTGAATTCCATTTTTAGTAATAGGAATATTTTTAACATAAGCAAACCCGTATTTATCAACAGTTCTTAGTATATTCTTAAGCATTAGATTGTTGTAATTTTTAAAATTAAATTTTGTAATTTTTATATTTTTATTATTCCAAAGCTTTTTATCAGAATTATCTATTTTTGTTTGTATAGATTCCATAAGTAGTTCTGATACGTCATAATAATGAGTAGTATCATCTGAAAATTTTATTGTTATTTTTTTATTCGTGATTTTGGTGGAAATAATTTTTAAATTTTTTTTTATATCAGATGCCTCAATCAAGAGTTGTCCTGTTTCACCATCTCGAATATCCTTATTTTTACTTCTTTCATAGAGCCATGAAGAGTGAAACGGTATTCTTTTATTTTTATACGAAATTATAAGTACATTGGAAGTGCTACTATTTGAGATTGATGGCTTCATTTTAAAAAATGATTTTTTATTTCATCAATGAGAATATCATCAATTATTTTCTTTTCAATTGTAATACCTTCATTTTTAATGCTCGTAACTAGATTATTATTCAAACCGCAAGGCCTTATTCCTTTATAATTCTCTAAATGAGGATCTATATTTAGAGAAAAACCATGAAAACTAATCCACTTTTTAAATTTCATGCCAATACTGGCTATTTTGTATAATTCATTTTCTTTTTCTATAAATATACCATGATGTTCATTGCTTGTTTCAGCTTTAAGTCCAATTCTGCTTAATGATTCAATAATTATATTTTCAATTAAAAATATAAATTTTTTTATATCTTTAGATTTTTTCCTTAGGTTTATCATTAAGTAAACTACGCGTTGACCAGGTCCGTGATAAGTATATTGACCTCCTCTTTCAGACGGAATTACTGGGAATTTTTCTGGCTCTAAGAGATCTTTTTTTTTAGAAAGAGGGCCATAAGTATATATATTTGGATACTCTAATAACCATATTAAATCTTCTTTTTTATTGCTGATCATATTATTTACATGAGAATCCATAAAATTTATTGAATTTCGATAATCTTCTAATTCTTTAGATATTTTAAATTCCATTTTAAATGATCTTAATGGTATATATTAATTATTATGACTGAATCTATAGCTGAAATATCCAAAAATCAAAAAATAATCTTCAATAATGAATTTATTGATAAAATTATTGTTGATATTGAAGCAGCGAATAATTTAGAAATTAAATCTTCATTAAAGGGTTTGCATGCCGCTGACATCGCGGAGCTATTAGAATTTCTAAGTACTGATCAAAGAACTTATTTACTTAATCAACTAGATAGTAGTGACTATACTGATGTTCTGGCGGAACTAGATGATAGTATTATTGATCAGACAGTAAACTTACTTCAACACGAAAAAGTTGCAAAATCTATTTCTGATATGGAAACAGATGATGCTGTCGGGCTGATAGAGTCACTTGAACCAGATACTCAAAAGAAAATACTTGATAAAGTTTCAGCTGAAGATCGAGAAATTTTCAATGAAAGTTTAAACTATCCAGAAGATACAGCTGGAAGACGAATGCAAAAAGAAATAGTTTCAATGCCATCTTTTTGGACTGTTGGGCAGGCTATTGACTATCTAAGAGATGAAGAGGAGCTGCCTGAAGATTTTTTTGAACTTTTTATTGTCAATCCGAGTAATAAGCCATTAGGCAGTGTCTCAGTTTCTAAAGTCTTAAGATCAAACAGAAAAATAAGATTAAGTGATATTACTATTGAGAGTCCAATATTTATTCCTGCAGATATGGATCAGGAAGAAGCAGCAATGACATTTGAAAAATATTCTCTCGTTTCTGCTGGAGTGGTTGACAAAAATGGTAGACTAATTGGTAGATTAACCGCAGATGATATTATGTGGGTGCTCCAGGAAGAAGCTGAAGAAGATATACTTAGAATGGGTGGTGTAATTGAAACGGAAATGAACCAGGGAATAATCAAATCAACTAGAAAGAGATTTATTTGGTTATTTTTAAATCTTCTTACCGCTATTCTTGCGTCAATTGTGATTAGTTTTTTTGATGCAAGTATTGAAAAAATGGTTGCCCTTGCCGTATTGATGCCAATTGTAGCTTCCATGGGAGGAAACGCTGGAACACAAACACTAACTTTAACAGTTAGGGCATTAGCAACAAAAGGTTTAGTTCAAAACAATAGAAGAAAAATATTTTCAAAAGAAATTTCTATTTCAATTTTAAATAGTATTATCTTTGCGATAATCACGGCAGTAGCAGCTCAATTATGGTTTCAAGATTTTTATTTATCTATCATTGTCGGATCAGCAATGATAGTAAATATACTTTCTGCGGGTTTTTTTGGATTCCTTATTCCGTACGGATTAAATTATTTTAGAGTTGATCCTGCTATCGCTTCTAGTGTTTTTGTGACAACTATTACTGACGTTGTTGGTTTCCTATCTTTTCTTGGCTTAGCCTCAATATTCTTATTCTAAACCTTAATATTATCTATTAGTCTGGTTTTATTGATAAAGACGGCAGCAAAAAGTCGTTTATTAGTAGAATTTATATTTGCTTTTCTGAGATCATCTGTTCTAACTTCTAAATAATCAATTTTAGTAAAACCTGCGTTTAATAATTCATTCTTATATTTTATCAAAGATTTAGAAATATTTTTTTTATCATTTATATCTTTTTTAGTAAGTTTAAGAAATTTATAGAGTTTATTTGCTATTTTCATTTCTTCTATTGAAAGATATTGATTTCTTGATGACATAGCTAGTCCAGAATTTTCACGAATGGTTTTCGATGAAATTACCTTACTTTTAAAGCCTAACTTTTTAAGAAGTTTTTTGATAAATATATATTGTTGATAGTCTTTTTCTCCAAAGTATGACTTATCAGGATTAATAATCGAAAATAGTCTAATTATAATATCTGCAACACCTGGAAAATAATTAGGCCTATATCTTCCACATAAGATATTTTGAATTTTCAATGGTTTATACTTATAAGCTGAGGTTTTATAATCAAACATTTCTTTTCTGCTTGGAATGAATAATAATTCCACTTTTAACTTTTTTAATTTTTCAATGTCATTTTTTATATCTACAGGATATTTATCTAAATCCTCTTTAGGACCGAATTGTTTTGGATTAATAAAAATACTTACAACAGTAAATTCTTTTCTTTTTTTTGCTTTTTTAATTAATGATAAATGACCAAGATGGAGATATCCCATCGTTGGAATAAGAGATAGACATTTATTTTTTTGTATTTTATTTAATTCGATTTTTAATGATCTAATATTTTTGCAAATTTTCATTTTAATAAATTAGACAAGTCAATTTTTTCAAAAATTATATTATCAGCTTTTACATGAGCTTCTTTAAATTTTTCTATTGAATTAATTGTCCACGCTACAATTGGAATTTTTTTATTTTTTGCTTCTGTAACGATTGCATCATTAATAAATTTGATATCATATGATAAAAAATCAATATTAAGGTCTTTTAACTCATTGATATTTATATCTAAATTGCTTCCTATCAAGCCATACTTAATGAATGGAGCATTAGTTTTAAACCACATGATTGTATTTATATCAAATGATTTTACACAGACTGGCCCATCATAAGATTTTAAGATTTCGGTTAGTCTTTCCTCAATAAATGGATGATTGCCACTTTTAATCTCAATCATAAGAGGAGTTTTTCCGTTTACAGCATATAACACTTCGTCAAGTGTTGGAATTGAAGAGTCAGTATCTAAAAGTAAGATATCACGAAGTTCTTGTGACGTAAGATTTTTAATTTGTATGTCTTTATTTGCTAGTCTTTTCAGGTCATAGTCATGAAAAACAATTGCTTCATGATCTTTGCTCATAACTACGTCAAGTTCTATTGCGTAATCATTGTCTATTGCGTTATTAAATGATGCAAGAGTATTTTCTACTATATTTATATTATCAAACAGTCCTCTATGAGCAATTGGCCTTTTAAGGAAATTGTTCATTTAATTGTCTATAAAAAATATAGATGAAATTTCTACGCATGCATTTTTCGGAAGAGAATTACATCCAACTGCAATCCTTGAATGCTTGCCATTTGAACCAAATATATCAGTTATTAAGTCAGAAGCACCATTAATTACTTCTGGATGATTATCAAAAGATTCTTCAGAATTAACAAATCCAGAAATATTTATACATTGTATATTTTCAATATCTATATCGTTAGTTGCTTCTATTATTAATGGCAATGTATTAATTATACATACTCTTGCAGCCGATTTTGCATCTTCAATACTCACAGAAATAGGAACTTTTCCAGTAGAAATTTCTCCAGAAGCAATGGGAAGTTGCCCAGATATATATATTAGATTATTTATTATTTTATATGGAACATAACTACCCAAAGCTGGATTTACTTCAGGTATTGAAATACTAAGTTCTTTAAGTTTATCTATTAATTTCATTTTCAATATAAATATATATCTCTTTCCAGCTATTTGCACGAATATCTGCTTGATCAGGCGTAATGGCTAGTTTTGATAGTTCTTTGTTAGAAATATAATGAATTGTTTTTACTTGATCAGCATGATCCTTGGATGAAATTATATGCGGAGCTAAATCATCAATAAAGAAATTTTTATTTTTATGATTAGAAATTAATTCTTTTATTATCTTTCCTTTTGGCCCAGACCCAGCAATCATTGGTAAGTCTAATCCATTGTTTTTGAAACATATTCTGCGATCTTCCAGATATTTATACGGTATATTAGTTAATACAATTATTTGGAAATTTAGTTTTTCAATTAATAGCTTTATATATTTAATTGAGTCCTTCGCAAACGTTATAACTCTTGCATTTGTTTTAAAGAAATTTTCAAGATGAAAGCTTACCTGATTATTTTCAATAGCATTATTGGAATGATCTTTTATATTTCCGAATAAAGAATACGAAGATAAATCGTACCAAAGATTATTTTTCTTAAGATATTCTTGAAAACATGAAACAAAATTTAAAAGAACTTCATCAGCATCTGTGATTAATAGAGGTTTATCAGGTATAATCTCAATATCTTTTATTTGTCTTATTAGACCATCAGAAAGAGATTGCATTAATTTATCTGGTTTCGATCAATGTAAGCTTTGATTGTGTATATTGATCTAAGGCTTCCAAAGACTTATCTCTTCCAAATCCTGATTGTTTATATCCACCATGTGGAAGGGACATATCTCCATCACTAAGACTGTTAATCAAAACTTTTCCACTCTTAATTCTTTTAGCTAATTTATGAACTCTATTAAGATCATTTGACCAGATAATTGCATTTAAACCATAAGATGTGTCATTAGCTATTTGAAGTGCGTCATCTTCATTTTCAAAATCGATAGAACACAATACTGGGCCAAAAATCTCTTCTTTTGCAACTTTCATATCATTTTTTACATCTTTTAATATTGTTGGACTTATATAATAACCACCAGAGTCTTGTTTTACTTGTTCTCCACCAGTTAATACATTAGCGCCTTCACTTTTTCCTGTATCTATATAATCAAGAATTCTTTCTGTTTGAGTTTTATCGACGATTGAGCCCATTAAAGTTTCTGGTTTAAACGGGTCATCGGGCATCCATGGTTTAGAATATTCGCTAACTTTTTCAAGAAATTCATCCTTAATTGATTTTTCAATCAGTAGTCTTGATGGCGCATCACATACTTGGCCACTATTCCCGAACATTCCATCAGCAGCCATTTTTGCTGCGTGATCTAAATCAGGGGCGTCGGCAAAAATAATGTTTGGCGATTTCCCTCCACACTCAAGAGACACCCTCTTCATATTTGATTGACCAGAATAAGATAAAAAATATCGGCCAACTTCAGTTGAGCCAGTAAAACCAAGTTTATCTACATCCATGTGCATGCCCAATGCTTTACCGGCAGTTGGACCAAATCCAGGTACAACATTAAATACACCTTCAGGCATACCGGCTTCAACTGCAAGCTCAGCTATCCTTAGTGCTGATAGAGGTGACTGTTCTGCTGGCTTAAGAATAAAACTATTTCCAGTCGCTAATGCAGGAGCAAATTTCCAACATGCCATAAGTAATGGATAATTCCACGGAGTAACTGCCCCAACAACTCCAATAGGCTCACGAGTAATAGTGGCTATGATATTATCTCCTGTTGGAGCTACATCATCATAAATTTTGTCAATCGCTTCCGCATACCATTTTGTACAGTTAATGCATGCAGCAATATCACCAGTAGCTCTAGTAATTGGTTTACCCATATTTAAAGTTTCAAGAATCCCTAGTTCTAAAATATTTTTTTTCATGAGGTCTGCAAAATTGAAAAGTATTTTTTTTCGTTTGCTTGGAGCCATTCTTGACCAAGATCCCTTCTCAAAAACTTCTCTGGCAGCCATAACGGCTTTGTTTATGTCTTCGACATCACATTCAGCTATATTAGTAATAATCTTTCCATCAACTGGACTTATACTTTCATAGGTTTTGCCAGAAGTTGAGTCAACATAATTTCCACCTATAAATGCTTGTGTTCTGAAATCTAAACTATCTTTTTTATCAATTACATCATTATACGCTAAAGCCATATTTTTCCTTCCAATTTTGAATGAAGAAATACTATATTAAAATTAAATGAATTTAAATAATGATTTAAGAATCTGTATCTTTTACAGTTTTCTTTTTAATGGCCTTTTTTTTGACTTTCTTTTTCTTTGATTTGCCATCTTTTTCAAGTTTTCTCTCGATTAAGTCGAGTGCCTCATCCATACTGATAGTCTCAGGATCGTATTGATCAGGAATAGTTGCATTAATTGTTTTATATTTAATATATGGACCAAACTTACCCTTCATCACTTTAACAGGCTTTTTATCATCTGGGTGATCTCCCAATGTCTTAATTTCTGATGAACTTTTTAATCTTCCAGGTTTAGCATTAGCTAAAAGACTAACAGCACGGTTGATACCTATTTCAAAAAATTCTGAAATATCTTCTAGACTTGCGTTTTTCTCTGCACAACTAAGATATCCACCATATCTACCATAGTTTATAGTAATCATTTCATCACTTTCAGGATGAAGACCAATTTCTCTGGGAAGACTCAGGAGATAATTTGCTTTTGCAAGATCAATTTCTGCCGCAGGTATACCTTTTGGAACACTAGATCTTTTTGGTTTATCTTTAGTGTCATTATCGCCCAATTGAATGTAAGGTCCAAACCTTCCACTTAATAACTTAATTTCCTTTTTTGTTTCCTCATCAATACCAAGAACTTTATCTTCAACGATTTCTTTCATTTTTTTTGGTGATATTGGTCTTGTGAATTTACACTCTGGATAGTTTGAACAGCCCACGAAAGCCCCAAATCTGCTTACCTTTAGGCTTAACTGACCAGAGCAGGTAGGGCACTCTCGAGTAATATCATTTCCCTCTCCTTCAACAAAAATATGTTTTTTAAGACTCTCATTTAAATGATCAAGCACATTAGTTATTCTTAAATCAGTTACTTCTCCAATATTAGATGAAAAATTTTTCCAAAATTTATCTAAAAACTCTTTCCAATTAATAGTTCCAGAAGTTATCTCATCAAGCGATTCTTCCATTTCAGCAGTGAATTCATAATCTACATATTTTGAAAAAAAACCTTTTAGAAAGCCAGTTATTAAAATAGCTCTATCTTCAGGAACAAATCGATTTTTCTCAACTTCAACATAATTTCTCATTTTTAAAACTGAAATGATACTTGCATAAGTTGACGGTCTTCCAATTCCAAGTTCTTCTAATTTTTTTACAAGTGTTGCCTCTGAATATCTAGGTGGAGGAAGGGTAAAGTGCTGAGAGCTAACTGGTTTGACGTTATCAATATTGTCATTAAGAGTAATGTTAGGTAAATCTTTATCATCTTCACTATCTTCAGACTCAATCATTTCTGACTTTTTATTGAATTCACTATAAATATTTAAAAAGCCATCAAATGTTTGAATTGATCCGTTTGCCCTTAGCTTTATTGTTTCATTTTCACTAGAAATTGAGATAGCAGTTCTCTCAAATGATGCAGAGCTCATTTGGCTGGCTAGAGATCTTTTCCATATTAAATTGTATAATTTAAACCCATCTTCATCTAAATACTTTTTCATATCTTCTGGCTTTCTTAATATGTCTGTAGGTCTAATGCCTTCATGAGCTTCTTGAGCATTTTTAGCCTTTTTACTTTTAAAGCTTCTAATCTTTTTCGGAAGGTATGATGAATCAAAGTTATTCTGAATAAAATCTCTATATGAATGAATTGCTTCTTTTGACAAATCAGTACTATCAGTTCTCATATATGTTATTAATCCAGTTGTTTCTCCATCAATTTCAACACCTTGAAATAATCGTTGAGCGATTTGCATTGTTCTAGATGCTCCAAAGCCAAAAATACTAGAAGCCGTTTGCTGAAGAGTTGAAGTGGAAAAAGGAGCATCAGGATTTCTTGAAGCTGGTCTTTTAGTAATATCGGTAAATCTAAAATTTTGTCCTTTAAAAGACCCTGTAACTTTTTTGGCATCTTCTTCATTTTTAAAACTAAATTTATCAACTTTTTCGCCGTTATAATAAGTAAGATTTGCCTCAATGTTATTGCCTACAACATCTAAATTTGCTTTTATTTTCCAATATTCTTGAGGGTCAAACGACTCTATTTCAACTTCTCTCTCACAAATAAGTCTTAAAGCAACAGACTGTACTCTACCTGCTGACTTTGCGCCAGGAAGTTTTCTCCATAAAACAGGAGAAAGGCTAAATCCAAATAAATAATCTAAGGCTCTTCGAGCCAAGTAAGCATCAACTAATGAATGATCAAGCTCTCTTGGATTATCAATTCCATTTTTGACTGCAGATTTTGTGATTTCACTGAATACTACTCTTTTAATGGACTTGTCTTTTGTGAGCTTTTTTTTATTTAGTAATTCAATTATATGCCAAGCAATCGCTTCTCCCTCTCTATCAGGGTCAGTCGCAAGAAAAATATTTGAAGAAGATTCCGCTGCATCATAAATTTCTTTAATATGCTTTTTTGATGTATTTGAAACTTCCCATTCAAATGAGAAGTCATTTTCAGGATCTACTGATCCATTTTTTGATGGAAGATCTCTAACATGTCCAAAGCTTGCAAGGACATTATAATCATTGCCTAGATATTTATTAATTGTTTTTGCTTTAGCGGGACTTTCAACAATAACTAAATTCATTTTCTCAATCTATTAATTTGGCGACTTTAAATATTTTTTTTTATTGTTTGTCAAACTTATGAAGAATTTATTCTAAATAAACCCAGAATACTGGGATTATTTGATTTTAGTTTCTGTACCGTTTATCAGTCTTTTTATATTTTCAAGGTGAGTTATAAAAATTAATATTGTAAGCAAAACAACTAATACAATATTTGAATTAAAATAAATTATTGATATGAGAATACCACTTAAACAACTTAATAACGCTGAAAGAGATGAAATTTTTTTAGCAAAAAAAGTAATTAGCCAGATTAAAGATATAAAAATAAATAAATAGAAATTGATCATTAACATAATTCCTAAATAGCAAGCAAATCCTTTGCCACCTTTAAATTTTAGCCATAAAGGAAAAATATGTCCTATTAGAATAGCTAAGCTAGAGATTAGAATTAATTTTTCGTTTACAATTTGAGACAAATAAATAGCTAGGCAAGCTTTTCCAAAATCTAATACTAAAGTTAAAGCTGCTGCAGTATAGTTGCCAGTTCTTAGTACGTTTGTAGTGCCAGTATTGCCAGAACCAATAGTTCGTAGGTCTTTAAGCTTAAAAATTTTTGCAAATATTATTCCAGATGGGATCGAACCTAAAATATATGATAAAGATATTACTGAAATAACTTCAATAATCATCTAGTTAATTAGCATTGATAGACAAGCCATTCTGACAGCTACACCATTTTCAACTTGTTCATTAATAACTGATTTATTTACATCATCAGCTAAAGAACTTTCAATCTCTACATCCCTATTTATTGGACCTGGATGCATAACAAGCGCATCAGCTTTCGCATTCTTCAATTTTTCTGCTGTTAGTCCGTAATGTAAAAAATATTCTTTAGTGCTGGGTAATTCTGTATCTATGATTCTTTCATTTTGAATTCTTAGCATCATAACTATGTCTGAGTCAGATATGCCTTTTATTAATTCATGAAATATTTCTACTTTGTATTTATTTAAATCTTTTGGCTCAAAATATTTTGGATAAACAAATCTTACTTTTGAACCCATCTTTGTTAGTAAATAATAATTAGATCTTGCGACACGACTATGTTCAAGATCACCACATATTGAAACCGTTAAATCTTTCAATGTTTTTTTATGACTGAGAATTGTAAATGCATCTAACAATGCCTGTGTTGGATGTTCATTTATTCCTTCACCAGCATTGACAACAGGACAGTCCAAAAGATTTGAAATTTCTTCTGCTGAATTATCTTTACTATGTCTGATGACAACTAGATCAGGATTCATAGCGCCAATTGTTTGTGCTGTATCAAATAATGTTTCTCCTTTACGTAAGGATGAACCTTCGATATTCATGTTGATAACGTCAGCGCCTAATCTTTTAGCGGCAATCTCAAAAGAAATTAATGTTCTTGTAGAAGGTTCAAAAAAAAGATTTATTATTGTTCTACCAGTAAGTATAGGATAATTTTTATTTTTTTCTTTATTTTTAAGTTTAAAAAAAACTGCAAGTTCTAAAATTTTGTTTATATCATCAATAGATAAATATTTTATACCCAATAAATGTTTTTGGCTTATTTTTGGTATTTTAATATCGTCAGACATTTAAGTTAATTATTTATAATATAGTTTATAGCGCCTTCTAAGATAAATGCTGCGGCTAAGTTATCAATGTCTTTTTTGTGATCTTTCTTTTTAGCTCTACTTTTTTTAGTCATTGCAAAATTTCTTTCAACAGCGATAGTGGACAATCTTTCGTCCCAAAATCCGTACTTAATACATAACTCGCAACATATTTTTTCAGCTTTATCTCTTGCTGATTGAGCGCTTTTACCTTCAGATCCATCCATATTTTTTGGAAGACCAAAAATTATACCTTTGATATCATATTCAAGAATAATTTTTTTTAGCAAATTAAGTAATTCACTAAATTTATCTTCACTAATAGTTTTTAAGGGAAGCGCACCATTTAAGGATAAAGTTGAGACAGAGACGCCTATTCTTTTTTTTCCAAGATCTAATCCCATAATTCTTTTTTTGCTTAAAAGAAAAGGTTTGAATTCTTGTAAATCTTGGACTTTGTATGTTGAATTTAACATTTTTTATATGTATATCATAGAACATTTAAAGCTTATATATTAGAAATTATGGAATTTGATAAAGATAGCCTTCTCAAATTAGGTAAACTTTCAAAAATAAAGATCGATGATGATAAATTATCTTCTTTATCTGCCGATCTTGGTTCAATTTTAAAATTTATAGATAGGTTACAGAGCATCGAAACAGATAATGTTGATCCAACGTCAAATTCATTAGATCAGTCTCTTGTTATGAGGGATGATATTGCATTAGATGAAAATTCAGCTACTGAGATTTTAGAAAATGCACCTGATAAAGAGTTAGATTTCTTTTCTGTACCTAAGGTTATTGAATAATAAAATGAAAGCTGGTCTGAACTTAATAGAAGCTAGTGTACTACTTGAAAATAACGAGACTTCATCAGTTGAACTTACTAAAATTTATTTAGATAACATTAATAAAGGCAAAGAGCTAAATTGTTATAATACCGTTTCTTTCGAAGAAGCTCTAAAAGAAGCTGAAAGTTCTGACAAAAGACGAAGAGAAAAGAAGTCCAAAAGTAGATTTGATGGTATACCAATAGGTATTAAAGATTTATTTTGTACAAAGAATATAAAGACTACTGCATCTAGTAAGATTTTGTCTAACTTTGTGCCTACCTATGAGTCAACCGCATCTCAAAATTGTCTTAATGCTGGTTTAATAAGTCTCGGTAAGTTGAATTGTGATGAATTTGCGATGGGATCAACTAATAAAACTAGCTATTTTGGTTCAGTAATAAATCCATGGAAGTCTAAAAATTCAGATGCCCATCTTGTTCCAGGTGGATCATCAGGTGGTTCAGCCGCAGCTGTCGCGGCAGATTTATGTATTGCCTCATTAGGAACGGATACAGGAGGTTCAATTAGGCAGCCTGCTTCTTTTACAGGAACGGTCGGCTTAAAACCAACCTATGGAAGAGTTTCTCGATGGGGTATCGTTGCTTTTGCCTCTTCATTAGATCAAGCTGGGCCCATTACCAAAACTGTAGAGGATGCGGCAGCTTTATTTGAGATTATTTCAGGTTATGACTCAAAAGACTCAACTTCATCAATAAAACAAAAAGAAAATTTTTACGATAATTTAAATAGTTCGGTTAAAGGGATGAAAATTGGAGTCCCAAAAGAATTTAAAAGTGACGATCTTCCTACCAGTACCCAAAAGGCTTGGGATGATTGCAAAAAGTTATTACAGGAAAATGGTGCTGAATTAATTGATATAAGTCTTCCACACACAATGGATGCACTCCCAACTTATTATATAATTGCTCCAGCTGAAGCTTCTTCAAACTTAGCTAGATATGATGGTGTAAAATATGGAATTAGAGAAAATGGAAAAAATCTTATCGAAATGTATGAGGAGACAAGGTCTATTGGTTTTGGAGATGAGGTAAAAAGAAGAATATTGATCGGTACATATGTACTTTCGTCCGGTTATTATGATGCTTATTATATAAAAGCTCAAAAAGTAAGATCGTTAATTAAAAGTGATTTTAACGAGGCATTTAAAAGAGTAGATGCGATTTTAACACCTTCTACGCCATCAACTGCTTTTGAAATTGAGAATGAACCAAAAGATCCTGTTCAAACATACTTGAACGACATATTCACTGTTCCAGTCAACCTGGCTGGTATTCCCGCAATTTCAGTTCCTTTTGCAAATGATGAGAACAATTTGCCAATTGGACTTCAATTAATAACAAATTCTTTTGAGGAGCAAAAATTGCTAAATATTGCAAAGAATGTTCAGGACACAATTAATTATACCCCTAATCTTGATAAGTGGTGGATTAAATGATTAACGGTTGGGAGTTAGTAATTGGAATTGAAATTCATGCACAGGTAAAATCCAACTCAAAACTCTTTTCTTCTTCATCAACAGATTTTGGTTCAGGGCCTAACAGTCAAGTTAGCCTTGTAGATGCAGCAATGCCAGGAATGTTGCCAGTAATTAATAAATTTTGTGTTGAGCAAGCTGTTCGGTCTGGAATTGGATTAAATGCTAAAATTAATAATAAATCTATTTTTGATCGAAAAAACTATTTTTATCAGGACCTACCTCAAGGATATCAGATTTCACAGTTCAAAGATCCTATCGTTGGCAATGGATTTATAGACATTGTATTAGATGACCAAACCAAAAGAATTGGCATTGAACGATTGCACTTAGAACAAGATGCAGGAAAGAGTCTCCACGATCAAGATCCAAATTTAACTTTTGTAGACTTAAATCGTTCTGGAATTGCTCTAATGGAAATAGTTTCAAAACCTGATATGTCATCTGCTGATGAGGCAGTAGAGTATGTTAAAAAAGTAAGGTCTATTTTACGTTATTTAGATACTTGCGATGGAAATATGGAGCAAGGATCTTTAAGAGCAGACGTGAATGTATCAGTAAATAAGCCAGGAAATGAATTAGGAACAAGGTGCGAGATTAAGAACTTAAATTCTTTTAAATATATTCATTCAGCCATTATTTACGAAGCAAAAAGGCAAATTAAGTTAATTGAGTCAGGAGAAAGCATAAATCAAGAAACAAGATTATATAATATTGATACTGGAGAAACACACTCTATGAGATCAAAAGAAGATGCTCATGACTATCGATATTTCCCTGATCCAGATTTATTACCTCTTGAGATTGAAAATAAATGGATTGAAGAAATTAAAAGTACAATACCTGAGCTTCCTGATCAGAAAAAAAATAGATTCATAAAAGATTATAATCTAAATGAGTATGACGCAGGTGTAATTGTTTCAGACAAGGCAACAAGCGATTATTATGAAAAAGTAGTCAAGAATAGAAGTCCAAAGCTTGTAACGACTTGGGTAACTAGTGAGTTATTTTCAGTATTAAATAAAAAAAATCTAAGTATTGATGAGAGCCCTGTAGCTTATGATAAATTAGGCGAATTAATAGATAATATAGAAAGTGGAAAAGTTTCTAATCGACTTGCTAAAGATATTTTTGAAGAAATGTGTGAAATGGGTAAGTCACCGGGTGAAATTATTGCTGAAAAAGGATTATCACAAATCAGCGATGAGGGAGAACTAGAGAAACTAGTTAATGATGTACTCATAGCAAACCCTAAAAACGTTGAAAAATATAAAAATGGAAAAGATAAGCTTTTTGGTTTTTTTGTAGGTGAGGCAATGAAGCTTTCAAAGGGAAAAGCAAATCCGAAATTATTGAATGAGCTTTTGAAAAGTAAATTAAATACTTAGATTATTTGTTCTATTTATAGTAATAATCTATTTACCGGAGAGATGGGTGAGTGGTTGAAACCGGCTCCCTGCTAAGGAGTTGTGCGGGCTTATACCCGTACCGAGGGTTCGAATCCCTCTCTCTCCGCCACTAATTTGAAGGTCTTATTGTCGGTTTGATAACTGACTTACCACCAACATAACCTTGATTAAGATTATCCTTTATTGAATATTTCTGGGGCAAATTATTCTTATCTAAAAAACTGTAAACCTGAACATTTTCAATTACTCTTTGAACATAATTTCTAGTTTCCTTAAACGGAATAAGTTCTATCCAATTAATAGGAGTAATATCATCGCTTCTTGGATCTCCATATTTTTTAATCCAAGCATTAACTCTTGATGGTCCTGCATTATAAGCTGCAAGTGTTAGTATGTAAGAACCATTATATGATGATAGCAGTTGATCTAGATATGCGCTTCCTAATACTACATTATAGCTCGGATCATCAGTTAATTTATTTTTTGAATAAGGAAGCTTGAGTCCTTTAGATATTTTTTTTGCGGTATATGGCATTAACTGCATTAAACCTTTAGCTCCAGCATAACTCCCCGCTTTAGGGTCAAATTGACTTTCTTGTCTTATTACTGCATGAATTAAGCTTTGATCTGGAAAAATTAGTTTTTCATAACTAGGCCTTGGAACGGTAGGAAAACTTTTGGGTTCGAGGTAAAAGTTTTTATAATAATAATATTTTCCTGATTGAACTGCAAAATCATATCGCTCAAGATCAGTTGCTAAATAAATTGCTTGAGTAGCAGCTGCTTCATTACGATTTTCAGCTAAATCCATGATGAATTTTTTTACTAGCTTATCTTGATCAAATTCATTTAATAAAGAAACTGCTGAATAAACGTCTTTTAGCTGCGTGTTTAAAAGAAAGTCTTTTTCAGTAATTGGATTTATTTCAGGATTATATTGAATATTATCCTTGTTAATTTCTGTAGCAGCTAATTGTCCATAAAATGTGAGGTGATAATTTGCTGATTTTATATACCAGTTTTGACTTTTTTCCTTATCAAAATTTTCTAGTGATTTTCCAATCCAATAAGAAGCCCTTGCTTTTGAAATTGGCCTAGAAGAAACATCCCATATTCTTTGAAAATGATATTTTGCTGCTGCGGGATCTTTTAGAAAAGTAATACTAATCCAACCAGCAAGCCATTCTGCTTCAGCGATTTCTGCATTTGTCACGAGTCCATGGTTTAAAGACATCTTATATGCTGACATATATTTATGCTGATCAATCAATCTTCTAATTAAAAAACTTTTTAATTTCCAAAACTTATCCGGCCGCTCTAGATAAGACGGATCTTTTTTATTAATTTCCAACATCATTGACATAGCACTGTCATATTTTCTTTTTTTAATTCTCCATCTTAAGCGGTCATGTTGTAAGCCGGCATTGTTAATTAATTTGTCAGGAACATTTGAAACTAGTTGATCAACTCCGCCAGAGAATGAGATTAGTCCTATTCTTGCTTCAAAAAGTTTTTGATAATCTTTTTCCACATATTTAATAAGAGAACGTGCAGTTCCATACTTTCCATTCCAAAGAAGTTGATTAATTCTTTTTTTATGATCTTCTTGTGTGAGAAAATTCTTAAATTTACTTATTATGACCTTTTGTTCATTTCTGGTGAAACTCCCACTTATATAGCCTTCTTTAATTAACAATTCTGCAAGAGAATCGTTCCCTTTTTTGAGTAGAGAATTTCCATAATATATCTTACCCCAACCAGTAAGTGGTTTTTGATATTTAAAATAATCTATTAATTCATCATGATCATCAGAAAATGATATTTTATTTTCAGTTTTTATTTTAATACTATCAATTAATGGCCAATGTGAATTCTCACTTAAAAAATTTCTATAGTCTGTGAATGTTAAATCATCGGCTCCATTGTAATGTCTAATCCAATTAAGAATATTTTGAGCATCTTCATTCTCAATTTTTTGACTTATAATTTTTACACTTTTCCACCTCCATTTTTTTGCCTGAGTAAGAGCTAGATCAAAATTTTCATAATCTTTATTGCTTAGTTTAAGCGATAGAAGAGGCTGCGTGGGTCTTTTAACAGGTATGAGACTCGAGGTAATAGGTCTCTTTATTGGTTCAAGATCTACTTTACCATCTAAATTATGATCGAAGATATTTTCACTTTGAGCAACCATAGATTGAAAGGTTAAAAAAAAGAGTATAAAGCCAATAAGTGGCAAATTAATCATTATGAGTATTGTATATTAAAGACGGGTGAGTATATTTGTGATTTATTGTTTTTTAAATATATAAAAGTGTTAAAATATTATTATGTTTAAAGGTGTTTTTACCGCATTATTAACTCCATTTAAGAATGGAGAGCTGGATGAAGTCTCTTTTAGGTCTTTTATTGATTTTCAAATAGAGTCAGGAATTCATGGTCTAGTACCTGTAGGTACTACGGGAGAATCACCAACAGTTTCTCATGATGAACACAAATTAGCCGTTGAAATTTGTATTGATCAGGCAAATAAAAAAGTTCCTGTTATTGCAGGAACTGGATCAAATAATACAGCAGAAGCCATTGAATTAACTAATCATGCATGTGAAAAAGGTGCAGATGCCGCACTAGTAGTGACCCCTTACTATAATAAGCCAAATCAGGAAGGGCTGTATGCGCATTATAAAGCTATTTCTGAAAACTCAGATATTCCAATAGTGATTTATAATATTCCTGGTCGATCAATTGTTGATATGAACTTAGAAACAATTAACAAACTATTTCAGATCAAAAATATAATAGGTGTTAAAGACGCAACATCTGACATTTCAAGAGTGTTTAAATATAAGAGCATTATAGGCGATAGTTTTAATCAACTATCTGGAGAAGATGCTACAACTTTAGCTTATATGACTTATGGAGGCCATGGATCAATCTCAGTCACATCAAATATTGCACCAAAATTATGCTCTGAATTTATGAATTTGTGTCTTGCTGGTAAATTTGATGAAGCCTCTAAAATAAATGATAAATTAATGAAATTACATGAATGTTTATTCTTAGAGCCAAGCCCTGGACCTGTAAAGTATGCTGCTGAAAAACTTGGCCTAATGTCAAGTGAACTACGTCTTCCATTAGTAGAAATAAGCAAAAATACTAAAGATAGGGTCGATGAAGCAATGAAGTTTGCCTCATTAATTTAAAATTGAATCAGTCAGTACAAAATAGAAAAGCTCGATACAATTATTTTTTTCTTGAAAAATTTGAAGCCGGTATTGAGCTTCGTGGAAGTGAAATAAAATCCTTAAGAGATGGACGAGTTGATATTGCTGAGTCTTTTGCTCGGGAAGAAGATAACGAGATTTATTTAATTAATTCTTATTTTGCCAAATATTCAAACTCCTCATACATGAATCACGAGGAAAATAGGCAGCGAAAACTTCTTCTTCATAAAAAAGAGATAAGAAAAATTGTTGGAAAATTAAATAAAGAGTCTCTAACTTTAATTCCTATAAAAATATACTTTAATAGAAAAGGATTAGCTAAAGTTGAATTGGCATTATCTAAAGGTAAAAAAAATTATGATAAAAGAGAAAGTAAAAAGAAAAAATCTTGGGAAAGAGAAAAAAGGAATATTAAATGATATACTTAATAGCAATTGGCTCTAATTCACATTCAAGGTTTGGAAGTCCAATTAATAATCTTAAAAATTCAATCAAACTTTTAGAAACTAAAAACATTCAAGTTTTAAAGAAATCAAGTATTTATTTATCTCCTCCGAAAGATTTTAGAAAAGCAGCAGGAACTTTTTATAATGCAGTTATTATGGTAAATACATCTCTTAAACCAATAAACTTATTAAGAGAATTAAAAAAAATTGAATCCTTAATGGGTAGGCATAAGTATAAAAAAAATACATCCAGAACTTGTGACTTAGATATAATACTTCATAAATCAAAAGATATTATAAGAGATGATACGTCGGAATTAACTTGTTTTATTCCTCATCCTGAAATGTGTAATCGTAATTTTGTAATGGCGCCACTCACCGAAATATGCCCTAATTGGAGGCATCCAGTAGAAGAAAAGAGTATTTTAACTATCTCAAAAAGAAAATTCTTTACAGATAGGCTGTATAAAGCCACAAATGTGCTATAAAATGCATTTGTATGTTATTTCTTGAATATATATGTCAAATAGCGAACTTCTAAATTCTTTTAAGTCATTTGATCCTGACATTGACATCTCTTTGATTGAAAAAGCTTATAATTTTGCACAAAAAGCTCATAAAACTCAATTAAGACACTCTGGAGATCCTTATATTTCTCATCCACTTGAGGTTGCCAAAATATTAGCTTCGCTAAAGCTAGATGTGTCAACTATTACTACTGGGCTATTACATGATACTCTTGAAGATACTGAGGCATCGAAAGAAGATATAATAGCTTATTTTGGAAATGAAGTAGCAAATCTTGTAGAGGGTGTCACAAAATTATCCAAGATAGACACATATTCAGAAAATAAATCGCAGGCTGAAAATTTCAGAAAATTAATTCTTGCGATGTCAAAAGATATCAGAGTTTTGTTAGTAAAGTTAGCTGATAGGTTACATAATATGAGAACCATTCAATTTATACCGAATGAAAGTAGTCGAAAACGGATAGCCTCTGAAACTTTAGAGATTTATGCTCCACTTGCGGGTAGACTAGGCATGCATGAGTTTAAAGATGAATTAGAGGATTTATCTTTTCAAATTTTGAATCCATCAGCTTATGCATCAATATTGAATAGAATTGAATATTTAAAAAAAGATAAATCAAATTTAACCGATAAAATTAAAAGTAGAATTTTAGAGATACTTGAAGAGAAAAAAATTGATTGCACAATAATAGGAAGAGAAAAAAAAGTATTTTCAATTTGGAATAAAATGCAAAAAAAGCAAATCGCTTTTCGTCAACTATCTGATATTTTTGCATATCGTATTTTAGTAAGTGGTATTAATGACTGTTATAAGGTGCTAGGAATTATTCATGGACGATGGTCAGCAGTTCCAGGAAGTTTTAAAGATTATCTTTCAACTCCAAAAATAAATAATTATCAATCTATTCACACAACTATTGTGGGCCCTGAACGTCAACGAGTTGAATTGCAAATAAGAACTGAAGATATGGATGTAGTCGCTGAAAGAGGTATAGCGGCTCATTGGTCCTATAAAGATACTTACAACTTAATTGACCATTCTTCCAGTGACCCAATAAATGTTACATGGTTAAGAGATTTAGTTGATATTCTTGATAGTGGCGCAACCTCAGAAGAACTTCTTGAAGCAACAAAATTAGAAATTTTTCAAGACGAAGTCTTTTGCTTCACTCCTAAAGGTGATTTGATACATTTACCCTATGGATCTAACTCAATCGACTTTGCTTATGCTCTGCACTCAGAAATAGGAAATAAATGTGTTGGATGCAAAATAAATGGAAAATCTCAAGCACTATTTACTAAAATTCAAAATGGAGATGAAATTGAAATAATCACATCAAAAAGTGAAGCCCCGTCGGAAACATGGGAAAATATTGTTACGACGGCCAAAGCTCAGTCATCTATTAAACGATATTTTAAGAAACAGGAAAAAAATGAATTCATAAACTTAGGGAAAGAGATTTTACTAAAAACTCTTAATGTTGATAAAGAAATTGCACAACATACATTGGTAAGTCTAGTTATTCATTTTAAGAAAAAATCCAACGAAGATTTATTTAATTCCATTGGAAGAGGTTATATCAAACCAAGAGAGATAATTAAGGCTAGACCTAAGAATAAATTATCTTTTTTTTCAAGATATCGTTATCGCAATAGAAACTCACAAAAGATTATTGATTTACCATTAGAAATTAAAAATCTACAGTCAGGTGTAGCTGTTCATTTCGCAGAATGTTGTTTGCCTCTACCTAATGAGGATATAATTGGAATTCAAGAAAAAGATACTGGTATAATAATTCATACGCGAGATTGTAAAACCTTAACAAATGATTACAGTCGAAGTGAATGGATAACTTCAACTTGGAAAGACACTAAACAAAATCAATTATTTTCTGGTCGGATTAAAGTATCAGTTAAAAATGAAGCTGGATCTTTAGGTAAGTTAGCAACGATTATTGGAAATAATAATGGAAATATTACCAATTTAAATATTTCAGAAAAAAGTAATGATTTTTTTGATATGATATTTGTAATCGCGTTAAGAGATTTAAACCATTTAAATTTTATAATTGAAAAGCTGAAAGAAAATGAAATTGTAAGTGATGTAAAAAGATTATTTATTGATTAAAATTATGAATTCAGAAGAAATACTCAAAATTTTAGAAAAAGTGAATGCAATCCAATATGGTCATTTCATCTTATCATCAGGGAAGAGATCATCTACTTATTGTCAATGTGCAAAAATTTTTATAGACCCTAAAGTAGGATCAAAGATTTGCAATTCATTAGCCAAAAAAATAAAAGATCAAATAAATCAAGAGATCGACTATGTCGTTTCTCCAGCAATGGGAGGAATTTTGGTTGGCTATGAAACAGCTAATCAATTAAACTCTCAATCAGTTTTTTTTGAAAGAGTTGAAAATGAATTTCAAATGAGAAGAGGATTTGAAATAGAAGAAAATAAAAATGTATTATTTGTTGAAGATGTTATCACAACTGGTAAATCATCTAAAGAATGCTTAGTTGAATTAAAAAAATTAAATATTAACTTATTAGGCATAGCTTGTATTGTGGATCGTTCTTCTGAAGATATATTTAGTGATCATGAGATTATTTCATTAATAAAACTTGATATCCCAGTCTATGACGAAAAAGATTTGCCAGATAAGCTTAAATCTATAAATCCAATCAAACCTGGAAGTAGAATTATTTAAAAATATGGATGAACTGCCAAGATTGGGCGTGAATATAGATCACGTAGCCACTTTAAGAAATGCAAGGGGGGAGGATTATCCTAGCCCAGTAAGAGCTGCTATTTTATGTCAAGAGTCTGGTGCAGATGGGATAACAGCTCATCTAAGAGAGGATAGAAGGCACATTAGAGACTCTGACATTCAAGAAATTAAAGAACAAATATCAATACCATTAAATTTTGAAATGGCTCCGACAAATGAAATGTTAGATATTGCTGTTAGAACCCTGCCAAATGCTTGTTGTATTGTTCCTGAAAAAAGAGAGGAGGTCACAACAGAAGGTGGAATTGATTTAAGACGCTCTCATAATGTTTTAGGCCCGATCATAAATGAACTTAAAAAAAATAATATTAGAGTTTCATTATTTGTTGATGCATCAAATGATCAAATAGAGTTATCAAAGGAGCTTGGAGCAGATATCGTTGAGATACATTCTGGAGAGTTTTGTAGAAAAGTACATTATAAAACTGATTTTCAAAATGAGCTTAATAAAATTAAGGAATCAGCAAGCTTTGCTAATAGCATTGGTTTGGAAACGCATATTGGACACGGTATAACTTTTGAATCAATAATTGAGTTATCTAGAATTGAAGAAGTAAAAGAATTTAATATTGGCCACTTCATAATTGCAGAGTCAGTTTTTATTGGGCTTAGTGAAGCGATAAACAAGTTTAAAAATCTAGTTAGAGATAGTAGAAAAGTTTTATGATTGGAATAGGGTCAGATTTGTTAGATATAAGAAGAATAGAGAAAACTATCTCTAAATTTGGGGATCGATTTAAAAATAAAATATTTACTAAAAATGAAATTTATAAATGTGAAAAAAGACTAAATAAGATTGAATGTTATGCAAAGCGATTTGCTGCAAAAGAAGCTGCATCGAAGGCACTTGGAACCGGATTTAGAAAAGGCGTATTTTGGAAAGATTTAGAAGTAGTAAATCTACCATCTGGCAAGCCAACAATAAAATTTCATGGAAATTCATTGAATCATTTAAATTCATTATTACCGCCAGAAAGCGATCCTAGTATCAATCTTACAATAACGGATGAGTATCCTTATGCACAAGCTTTAGTAATTATCTCATCTGAAAAAAATAAATAATGAAAAAGATAAATAAAAAAAAAGAAGATGATTTTTTATCAAAAGACTGGCTCATATCTAATACAAAAACTATATTTTATGCAATTTTAATTGCTCTAGTTATAAGAACTTTTTTCTTCCAACCTTTTTTTATTCCTTCATCTTCAATGGAGCCAAATTTATTGGTGGGTGATCGATTATTTGTATCTAAGTATTCATATGGGTACAGTAGACATTCTTTCCCATTTAGCCTGAACATCATTAAGGATCGTATTTTTTTTAATAAAATTAAGAGAGGAGATGTTTCAGTATTTAAAGTTCCAACTGATACAGGTCCAAATGAAGAGTCTTTTGGTGTTGATTATATAAAACGAATTATAGCTATTCCAGGTGATAAGATTGAAATGAAGAATGGTGTTTTAACAATAAATGGAATCAAATTAGAACAAAAGAGGATAAGAACTGATAAAAAAGTATTAAAAAATGGAAAAATAATTGAATTAGATGTCTTTTTGGAAACTAACATAGATGGCAAATCATACGAAATTTACAATTATTATGATGATGGACCTGCAGATGATTTTGAAGAATATACTATTCCAGAAAATTATGTCTTTGCTCTTGGTGATAACAGGGATAACTCAAAAGATAGTCGTTTTGTTGGCCCAATACCAATTAAGAATCTGGTTGGAAAAGCTCAAATTATTTTTTTTTCAACAAAAGATGGGTCTACGATTTTAGAAATTTGGAAATGGCCATTTGGTATTCAGTATAAAAGACTATTTAATTTAATAAACTAAATTGACTATGAAAAATAAGATTCAAAAAAAAATTAATTATCATTTCAAAGATGAAAGTATTCTTCTCCGTGCGCTTACTCATAAAAGTAAAAAAAACGAATTAAGTAATGAAGTATTAGAGTTTTTGGGTGATAGAGTATTGTCATTAGTTATTTCTGAGAAATTAATTGAAATGTACCCATTTGATAAAGAGGGAATTTTAGATAAGAAACTTAGTAATTTAGTAGATAAGAATGCATGCCTTAAGATTGCACAAAAAATTGATCTAATAGAATTTATTTTATTGGGCAGTACAGAAATTCAATCAGAAGGTAATCTGAAAAAAAGTATATTATCAAATTGTTGTGAAGCTCTAATTGGTGCAATTTATGAAGATGGTGGTTATGATGAAGCTAAGAAATTTGTATTATTATTTTGGGATGATTTATTCAAAAGTTTAGACTTAAAACCTATCGATCCAAAATCTGCTCTGCAGGAGAAACTGCTTAAAAAGTATAAAAAACTTCCCATTTATGAGATAATTAGTAAAAGCGGACCTGATCATAACCCTGTGTTTTGCATAGAGGTTTCATTTGAAAACTATATTTCTACTAAAGCAGAGTCTGGTACAGTTAAAGAGGCCGAAAAATTGGCAGCTACAAAGTTCATAGAAAGTAATAAGATTTAGTGAAGAGTGGAAGCATATTACTTCTCGGCCCTACTAATTCCGGTAAATCTACCTTGTTGAATAAAATTATTGGAAAACGAGTGACCATGGTATCTCGAAAACAACAATCAACAACATTCAATCAAAAGGCTGTAATAAATATATCAGAGGCAGAATTTATTTTTAGTGACACACCAGGAATTTTTGCATCAACAAAAAGAATATCAAATAAAATGACAAACTCAGCTTTTTCTGAGATTGATCAAGTAAATCTTATTTTTTTAGTAATAGATATCTCTAAAAAAAATGAAATAGAATTTAAGAAAATTATTGAAACATTAAAAAATAAAATTAAAAAAAATCAAAAGATTTTTTTATTATTAAATAAAATTGATAAAGTAAAAAAAAATGCAGTTCTAAAGAAAATAGATAAATTCAAAAATTTAGATCTTTTTGAGTCTATTTTTCCAATATCTGCATTATCTAATGCCGGTATTGAAAACTTATTAAATTTTACAAAAAATTATCTACCAAAAAGAAAAAATAGATATTCAATAAAAAAAAGACTATTCATTAAAAAAGAGTTATTTTACTCAGAAGTAACTCGTGAGAAAATTTACGATATAGTTCATAAAGAGATACCTTATCAATGTAAAGTACTAACTGAAAAGGTTATTAAGTCAAAAGATTCAGTAAAAATATACCAGATGATAAAAGTAAGTAAAAAATCTCATAAAAATATCCTCATTGGCAAGAATGGATCTACATTAAAAGAAATTGGAACACTTGCTAGAAAAGAAATTTCAAATTATGAAAATAGAAAAATACACCTTTTTTTATTTGTTAAACTATTTTCAGAAAAAAATATATGAGATGGGAAAGTAATGGATTAGTTTTGAATTTTTCCAAATATAATGAAAAGTCATATATTTTAGAAATTTTTACAGAAGAACATGGTAAGCATAAAGGTATTATAAGAGGACTTCACTCAAAAAATAAGAGATCAATTATAGAGCCAGGAAATGAAGTTTTTGCTACTTGGTCTGGAAGACTTGAAACACACCTCGGTAATTATAATGTTGAGCCAATTAAATTGTGGTCTTCACATATCTTGCAATTTAAGGACAAATTAAGTGCAATTTCATCTATTTGTTCTTTAATATCCCTTACCATGGCAGAGCGACAGCCAAATCCCTTAATATATTTTTCAAGTAAAAAGCTTATTGAAATTGTTGCGTCTACAAGAGATGACTGGATTAGAGAATATGTGTTTTGGGAAATGCAATTATTAAGTGAGATCGGTTATGGCCTAGACCTTGAAAGATGTGCCGTTACCTCAAAATCCTCTTATTTAGTTTATGTTTCTCCATCAAGTGGCAGAGCAGTAACGAATGAAGGTGCCGGTGATTTTAAAAATAAATTATTGCCTTTACCAAAATTTATGACAGATTTTAAAGCCAATTATGATAATGATGATATCTATAATGCTTTGAATTTGACTGAATTTTTTTTTAAGAAAAGATTTTTTCTTCCAAACAATCTTAATTTCCCTCAATCGAGGAATCGTTTAAAAGAGTTATTCAATCATTAATTATATGAGTATAAAAAAAATTGAATTCTCAAATGCACTAGAAGAACGCTACTTATCATATGCATTATCAACAATAACTCACAGAGCCCTTCCTGACGTAAGAGATGGATTGAAGCCAGTTCATAGAAGGCTGCTTTTTGCAATGTATCAATTACGATTAAATAATAATTCTGGATTTAAAAAATCAGCACGAATTGTTGGTGATGTTATAGGTAAATATCATCCTCACGGTGACCAATCAGTTTATGAAGCTCTTGTAAGGCTGGCTCAGGAATTTTCAACACGCTACCCTTTGGTGGATGGACAAGGAAATTTTGGTAATATTGATGGTGATAACGCTGCCGCAATGAGATATACGGAGGCACGCTTGACATCGCTGGCTGAAATAATGCTAAAAGAAATATCTGAAGATACGATTGATTTAATTAAAACTTATGATGGAGTAGAGCAAGAACCTATAGTGTTGCCCGCCGCTTTTCCAAATCTTCTCGCAAATGGAAGCACAGGAATTGCTGTTGGAATGGCAACTAATATACCGCCTCACAATATAGGAGAACTTTTTGAGGCTCTTTTAAAATTTTTAAAAAAACCAAACTTAAGCAATAATGACTTAATTAAAATTATCCCTGGTCCAGATTTCCCAACAGGAGGGAAAATTATTGATAGCAAAGCTTCACTGAAAGAAGCTTATTCGAAAGGGAAAGGAACAATCAGACTGAGAGCAAACTGGAAAGAAGAAAGCTTAGGTCGTGGTCAATATCAAATTGTAGTTAACGAGATTCCTTACCAAGTTAATAAATCGAAAATTATCGAAAAAATATCAGAAATGATTGATGATAAAAAAATTAATTACCTGGAAACTATCCAAGATGAGTCAACTGAGGATATAAGGATTGTTTTAATTCCAAAAAATAGAACATTTAAGTCTAATGTTGTGATGGAAGATTTATTTAAAAATACTGATCTTGAAATACGATATTCAATAAATTTAAACGCTATAAGTAGTAAACTTGAGCCCAAAATCTTTAGCCTAAAAGACTCATTACTATCATTTTTAAATCATCGGTATGAAGTCCTTAAAAGAAGATCAAAATTTAGGCTTTTAAAAGCTAAAAATAGAATTGAGATTCTAAAAGGTTTCCTGATCGTTTTTGCATATTTAAATCAAGTCATAAAGATAATAAGAACAGAGAATAATCCTGAAAAAAAATTGATGCAAAAATTTAAAATTAACCAAAGGCAAGCTGAGGCGATTTTAGCAATGAGATTAAGACAGTTAAAAAAGTTAGAAGAGAAGCAAATTAAAGAAGAGCATAAGGAGTTATTAGCGACAAAAAAAGAATTAGAACTAATTCTTCGTTCAAAAACTAAACAAACTTCATTGTTAGAAAGTGAATTTAGAGAGAATCTAAAAACTTTTGAGAGTATCAAGGGATGCGTAGATCGTAGAACAATTATTAACAATGATTTCAAAGTTGTCGAATATCAAGTTGAACAATTTGAAACAAAAGAGCCAGTTTCAGTTATATTGTCAAAAAATGGATGGATTAAATCAATTAAAGGCCATCAAGATAATTACGACAATATAAAATATAAAGATGGTGATAATAAAAAATTCGTTATTTTATGTAAAAATAATGACAGGTTATTGCTTTTCTCTTCTCTTGGGAAATTTTATACAATTAATTGTTCTAAAATTAATACAGGAAGAGGATTTGGAGATCCAATAAGTTTAATGATTGATAAAAGTGATAATGAAGAAATTATTTTCGTAAAAACGTATGAGGCTGATAAAGAATATTTAATAACAAGCTCATCTGGAAAGGGATTCTTTGTAAATACTAACGATTTGATGGCATCTACCAAATCTGGAAAAAAAGTGATGAATTTGAAAGATAATGATCGTGCAGTATCTTGTTATGAAAAAAAAGGTGATCTTATTGGTGTTTTTAGTGGTGAAAAAAAATCAATTAAACTTCTCATTATCGATAATTTAGATATTCCAAATATGCAAAAAGGTCGTGGAGTCATTCTGCAAAAATTTAAAAACGGTAAAACGCTCTTTTCAATTTGCTTAAACTCCAATGAAGACATACTTGATAAAAATAATAAAGTTCTGTTATCTACAAAAGAAATGAAAAAATGGTTAGGTAAAAGAGCTCAAGCAGGTAAGATTGAACCGAAGAATTTACATTTAAAAATTATAGATTAATTAAGTCACTATGTCTGATTTTCCAAATAGCTATTATGCAGCAAGCTTAAATAGAAATAAAAAATCTTATTCAAAACTAACTGGTAATTATGATTGTGATGTATGTGTTATTGGAGGTGGCTTTACTGGTTTATCAACTGCTATTGAAGCTTCGAAACAAGGTTTAAAAGTAATGCTGATTGAACAAAATATAATTGGCTGGGGGGCATCTGGTAGAAATGGTGGACAAATCTGGAATGATGTTTCTTGGGGAATTGAAAACATAGAAAAAAATTATGGTTTTACTCATGCTAATCAACTCTGGAACATCTCACAAGCAGCTGTAGAATTAATAGATGAACGAATAGCTGAGTTTGGAATAGAATGTGATAAAAAAAATGGTGGTATTAATGCTGCGACAAGCCCATCAAAATTTCGAGAGTATGTTAAAAACTCTGAGTATAAGTTAAAAACTTTTAATTATAATAAGATGGAGGTTTTAAGCAAAATACAAACTCAAGAAGAAATTGGTTCTTCTATCTATCACGGCGGTATTTTAGATCATGGTGCTGGACACTTGCACCCTCTTAAATATTCACTTGGTTTAATGGATGGAGCTGAGCAACTTAATGTAAAGATTTTTGAGAATTCTCAAGTTAAAAAGATTAATCAAGCCAGAGACTTTATTGAAGTTCTTACACCTGATGGGCAAGTGAAGGCTAAAAAAATTGCTGTATGTTGTAATGCATACTTAAAAGGTTTAAACTTGGGAATTGAGAATAAAATTATGCCATGTGCAACTTACATTGTATGCACTGAAACTCTTGAGTCAGAATTACAAAATTTTATTTTACAAAATGATTATTGTGTAAGTGATACCAATTTTGATTTAAATTATTATCGATTGTCAGAAAGTAAAAGAATGTTGTTTGGAGGAGTTGTTGGATATTCTTTAAGAAATGTCGAGAGACTAAAAAAAAGAACCAAGGCGCAATTAGATAAGGTATTTCCTCAACTTAAATCTCTTAAGGTAGATTACATATGGGGCGGATACATTGCTATTACTGTAAATAGAGTTCCTGATATTGGAATGTTAAATGATAGAGTTTTTTATGCTCACGGATTTTCTGGTCACGGTGTTGCATTTACTGGCATTGCTGGCAAAATCTTAGCTGAAAGTATGGCCTCAGAGAAAACAGTTGAATTAGAAGCATTTGAGAAAATAAAACATAGAAAGTTTCCAGGAGGAAGAATATTTAGAATGCCTCTTTTAGTGACAATAAGTGCCATGCAAAGAATGATGGATATTTTTAATGCATAAGGTTTTATTTATTGGCTTGGGAACTATGGGCTTTCATATGGCTGGCCACCTAAGCAAAAGTAATGATGTAATAGTTTATAACAGAACAACTTCAAAATCTCATGAATGGATGAATAAATATGATGGAGGCTTTATAGAAAAATTATCAGAGATTAAAGATGATCTAAACTTTGTCGTGTCATGTATTGGTAACGACAGTGATTTAGTCGATATTACCACTTCTGAAAAAGGATGTTTTAATTATCTTAGTAAAAATTCAATTTTTATCGATCACTCAACTGTTTCACCTCAAGTTGTTAAATTAATTGAAAATGAAGCAAGCAAGAGGAGCATTCATTTTCTAGATGCACCTATTTCTGGAGGTGAGGCTGGTGCAATAAATGGAACATTAAGTATCATGGTAGGAGGTAAAATAGATCATTTTAACCTTGCTGAAAATTTGATGAACGCTTATGGAAAAAAAATTAAATATATGGGAGAGACGGGTTCAGGACAATTAACAAAAATAATTAATCAAATCTGTATTGCTGGTTTAGTTCAAGGATTATCTGAAGCGGTATATTTTATGAAGCAAACTGATCTAAATGCAGATGATGTTCTAGAAGTAATTTCAAGTGGCGCAGCTCAGTCATGGCAACTTGATAATCGTTTAAAAACGATGGTAGAAGATAATTTTGATTTTGGGTTTGCGGTTGATTTAATGAGAAAAGATTTAGGAATTGCATTTAATCAGGCAAGTGAATTTGGTATAGACCTTGAAGTGACTAAGATTGTTGATCGGTTTTATTCAGATTTACAACAAATGGGGCACAATAAGCTTGATACATCAAGTCTTATAAAAAGACTAGTCAGATAAATTAAGATTTTTTGCAACATAAGGAGCAAAGTATGTAAGTATAGCATCTGCACCTGCTCTTTTGAAAGATGTAAGCTGTTCAATAATTACTGCATCTTCATCAATCCAACCCTTTTCACCTGCAGCTTTTATCATTGAATATTCTCCAGATACTTGATACGCGAATGTAGGAAACTTAAACTCATTTTTAATTTTACTAATAATATCAAGATAGCTTATACCAGGTTTTACCATAATAAGATCTGAACCTTCTGAAATATCAAGAGCAGCTTCTCTAAGAGCTTCATTCGAATTTGAGTAATTCATTTGATAACTTTTTTTATCAGATTTTAAGCTTTTATGAGAGCCAACAGCATCTCTGAAAGGCCCATAAAAATTTGATGCGTACTTAGCGGCATATGAAAGCAACAGAGTATTTTTATAATCATTATTTTCTAATGCGTCTCTTATAAGTCCAATTCGACCATCCATCATATCAGATGGCGCAATAATATCCGCCTTATGTTGTGCCAATAACAATGATTGTTGAACTAAAACTTGATTACTTTCATCATTCAAAATTTCATATTTATCATTTAGTAAGCCATCATGCCCATGGGATGTATAAGGATCCAAAGCGACATCACACATTACTCCAAAACTAAGTTCCTGAGTTTTTATTTTATTTAATGCCTTACAAACTAAGTTTTTTTCATTAAGAGCCTCACTTCCATTTTCATTTTTCAACTCATCAGGTGTATTAGGGAAGAGTGCAATAAGGTTAATCTTTTTATCTGAAGCAATATCAATGACTTCTGATAAGCGGTCAATTGAATAACGATAAACACCAGGCATTGATTGAATTTCTTCTTTTACATTTTCTCCTTCACTAAGAAAAATAGGCCAAATTAAATCATCTGAAGTTAATTTATTTTCACTAACTAAATTTCTAATCCATTTAGATTGTCGATTTCTTCTTAATCGACTCAATGGATATTTTTCCAAATAATTAGTCATCATTTCTTTTTAGGCATAATTATAAATGAACTTGTAGTTTTGATATAGTCTTCATAACCCTCTTTTGTATTTTTTATTTGACTTTCCAGCATTGATACACCTGACACTTTTAATAAAAAATAAGTCATAGTAATTGGCGCAATTATGACATAAAAATTAAAAGTTACTCCGTAAGAAATTATAAAAATACCCCACCAAAAAAGACTATCACCAAAATAATTAGGATGTCTTGAGTAATTCCAAAGGCCTTTGTTCATCACTTTTCCATCATTAGAACTATCAGATTTAAATTTAGTAAGCTGACTATCTGCTAAACTTTCAATAATAATGCCAGTGATTGAGATTATTATACCAATAATTGAAATAAAATTAATTTTAATATTTATATCTGAAATAAAAAGTGCTTGAAGTGGAAGTGAAACGATTGCTATTAATATTACTTGGGTAATATATGAAATTAAGTACATTCCAAAATTACCATACTTTTTTTTTATTTTTACATATCTGATATCTTCACTTTTTTTATGATTACGTAGATGAAGATAAATCATAAGCCTTAAAGACCACGTAAATACAATAAATGATGTGATAATATTGATTAATGTATAATTATTTTCACTCAGCAAAAGAATTGCGCAAACAAAGAAGAAACTTGGACCCCAATATGTATCTATAATATCTGCTTTTTTTGAATATTGAGAATAGATCCATAAAATAGTGACTACGATCCAATTGAATATTAGTATAAATAAAAAATTTGCTATCATTTCATAGGTATATATATGTTTTTTAAGTATTTAGAAAACCATAAATTTTTGGCGTTTTCTCATCGAGGTGGAGCACTTGAAAATAAAGAAAATACCATAGAAGCTTTCCAAAAATCTATAGAAATAGGCTATCAATATATTGAAACAGATATTCAATGTACTAAAGATGACAAATTGGTAATATTTCATGATAATGATTTATTGAGAATAAATAATCAAAATATAAAGATTTCAGAAATCTCATATAACGATCTAAAGAAAATAACAATTTTCGAAAATCAAATAATTCCATTATTTGAAGACGTCATAAATAATTTTAGTAAAATTAATTTTAATATTGATCCTAAAACAAATAAAGCAGCTATCTTGTTAAGAGATAAGTTAATAAAAAGAAATGATTTAGAGAGATTTTGTGTAGGTTCTCATTATCAAAGACGTCTTAATTTATTTCGAATGGATAAATTGAGTCAAATAGCAACTTCAATGTCTAGACAGGAAGTATTAAAGCTTTTTATAAATCAATATTTTAATATATTTAATCAGAAGACACAATGTGTTCAAGTGCCAATCAGTTTTAAAGGAATAACAATAGTAAATAAAAAATTTGTTAATTTTGTTCATGAGCAAAATAAGAAAATTCATGTATGGACTGTAAATACTAAAGATCAAATGCAGTTACTTATTGATCTTGGGGTAGATGGTATAATGACGGATAGGCCTTCCTTATTAAAAGATACTCTAATAAAAAATAATTTATGGATTTAAGCTTGTAATATTGTCATCTATTGTATAATGGTCGTAATTTCAAATAATATGGAAAGCAAAAAAATATCAATAGCATCTGATCATGCCGGTGTTTCTTTAAAGGATTTAGTGTCTGAGCACTTGTCTCGTGAGGGTCATGAAATAATTAATCATGGGACATTCAATAATAACTCAGTGGATTATCCAGATTATGCTAAAAAAGTTACCAATGATATTGTTAGTCAAGTTTCTGATTTTGGAATTTTAATCTGTGGTACAGGGCAAGGAATGGCAATTACAGCCAATAAACAAGTAGGTATAAGGGCCGCACTTTGTTATGAGCCAGAAATTGCTGAATTATCAAGATCACATAATGACTGCAATGTATTGACTTTGGGAGCAAGATTTATAGATAGTAAACTTGCAATTGAATGCATTTTAAAGTTTATTAATACTCCCTTTGAAGGGGGGAGACATCAAAATAGGATTGATAAAATATGAGTTTTTTTTCTAAATCAATATCTGAGACAGATAAAATTATTTTTGGCTCAATACAAGACGAGCTTGCACGTCAACAAAACCAAATAGAATTAATTGCTTCTGAAAATATAGTTTCAAAAGCTGTACTTGAAGTTCAAGGATCAATTTTTACTAATAAATATGCCGAGGGATACCCCAATTCAAGGTACTATAGTGGATGCGACTATGTAGATGTAGCTGAAGAATTGGCCATTGAAAGAGTTAAAAAATTATACAAATGTAATTATGCAAATGTTCAACCTCATTCTGGCGCCCAAGCGAATGGAGCTGTTTGCTTAGCTTTATTGAAACCTGGCGATACAATTTTGGGTATGAGTTTAGACGCTGGAGGACACTTAACCCATGGCGCAGCTCCTTCTCAATCTGGAAAATGGTTTAACGCCATACAGTATGGTTTGAATGATGAGGCTTTAATTGATTATGATCAGGTCGAAAGATTAGCATTAGAACATAAGCCTAAGATGATTATTGCAGGTGGAAGTGCATATTCCAGAACAATAGATTTTAAAAGATTTAGGGATATCTGCGATAAGATAGATGCATATCTGCATGTTGATATGGCTCATTATTCTGGATTAATTGCAGCTGAGGAGTATCCAAATCCAATAGAGCATGCACATGTAGTTACATCGACAACTCATAAAACAATTAGAGGACCAAGAGGTGGAATGATTTTGTCCAATGATTTAGATTTGGGAAAAAAATTCAATTCATCAGTCTTTCCAGGCCTTCAGGGTGGACCATTGATGCATGTTATTGCTGCTAAAGCTGTAGCTTTTGGCGAAGCTTTAGATCCATCTTTTAAAGAATATATAAAACAGGTATTAAAAAATGCTCATGTTTTAAGTGAAACGTTGGTCGAAGGTGGTTTAAATATAATTTCTGGAGGAACTGATACTCATTTAATCCTTGTAGACCTTACAGCTAAAAATGTTACTGGAAGTGAGGCTGAATTAAATCTGGAAGAAGCTGGTATAACATGTAACAAGAACGGAATTCCTAATGATCCACATCCACCAAAAATTACATCTGGCATTAGATTGGGAACCCCGGCAGGTACTACTCGAGGTTTTAAAGAAGATGAGTTTAAACTTGTTGGAGAGCTAATTTTGGACGTTCTGAATGGCATGCAGGGCTCAGATGAGGAGAGAAAGTCAATTAACGAGAACGTAAAGTCAAAAGTTAGTGCACTTTGTGGAAAATTTCCTATATATAGTAATTAAATTTCTATATATAGTGAATTAATTATGAAATGTCCTTTTTGCGGTAACGAAGATACTCAGGTTAAAGATTCTAGATCAACTGAAGATAATTCAGCTATTAGAAGAAGAAGATTTTGTGCAGCTTGTGGAGCCCGCTTTACAACTTTTGAAAGAATTCAACTAAGAGAATTAACTGTGTTAAAGAAAAATGGCAAAAAAGTACCATTTGATCGAGACAAGCTAGAAAGATCTATTCATATTTCATTAAGAAAACGCCCAGTTGAGAGTGATCGAGTTGAAAGGATGATTAGTGGCATCGTAAGAAGAGTTGAAAGCCTAGGTGAGTCAGAAGTTGAGTCAAATGTTATTGGTGAGATTGTAATGGAAGGTCTTCAAAGCATTGACTCAGTAGCTTACGTCAGATTTGCCTCTGTTTATAAAAATTTTCGCGAAGCTCGAGATTTTGAGGAATTTCTTGGGGAAATTGCATCAAATAAAGATTAGGTATTCAATTGCATCATAAGCATTACATGGAGATTGCCTCTAGAATGGCTTTCAGGGCCAAAGGCACTACTGCACCTAACCCAAGTGTAGGGGCTATAATTGTTAAGGATGGAAAAATAATTTCAAGGGGGTGGACAGGTAGGAATGGCCGTCCTCATGCAGAATTCAATGTGATACAAAGAATTAAAAATAAAAAAAAATTAATCGGAGCGACTTTATATTGCACTCTTGAACCATGTTCACATAAAGGCAAAACAGGACCTTGTGCAGATTTAATTTTAAAGCATGGATTTAAAAAAGTATTTATTTCATCAATTGACAAAAATAAAATTGTAGATGGGAAAGGAATTAAAAAATTAAAGCAAAATAATGTAAATGTTAAGTTTGTAAGGAATAAAAAAATAAATTTAATTAATAATATTTTTTTTAATTCAATAAATAAGAAAAAGCCATTCTTAACACTAAAGATTGCGTCAACAATTGACTCAAAAATAGCTACAGCGAACTTTGAAAGTAAGTGGATAACTTCTAAAGCTTCTCGATTAATCGGACACTCATTAAGATTTAGAAATGATTGCTTATTAACTACCAGTCAAACAGTATTAAAAGATAATCCCCTTCTAGATTGCCGGCTTGAAGGATTAGAAAATTATTCTCCTGATATTTTCATATTAGATCGAGAGCTAAAAATAGATTTATCGAAGAGGATTTTTAAAAAAAAGTTTAGAAAAATCTTTATTCTGCATAATATTAAACCTCTAAAATTTAATTCAATAAAATACAAAAAAAAGAAAATCGAATTAATTCCTATATCTCAAAGCAACGACTCTTTGGACATAAAAGAAGTTTTAAAAAAAATTGCTGATTATGGTTATCAGTCAATCTTAGTTGAGGGAGGTGGAAAAATTAGTGCTTCACTACTCTCAAATAATTTAGTTGATAATATATATTGGTTCAAAGCATCTAAATTCATTGGACAAGAAGGTATTAGTGCAATAGATAAATTAGGAATTGATAATATGAAATCGATAAAAAAATTTAATTTATCAAAAGTAATTAAACTTGAAGATGATACTCTTAATATATTCATAAAGAAGTAATAAAATGTTCACAGGTATAATTGATCATAATGGCGAGATAACTAAAGTTGTTAAAAGAAAAAATAGTGATGTCACTATTACTGTATCAACAAAATTTAAACCTAAAGAAATTAAATTAGGTTCTTCTGTTTGCTGTAATGGTGTTTGCCTAACAGTTTGTGAGATAAATAAATCAAAACATAATTTAGAATTATCATTTGATGTGTCTAATGAAACAATAGCTTGTACTAACTTTTCTAATTTGAAAATTGGTAGCAAAATTAATCTTGAGAAATCCCTTAGGATGGGGGATGAAATCAGTGGCCACTTTGTATTTGGTCATGTTGACGAGGTTCTAAAATTATTAAGCATCAAAAAAATTAAAGGTTCTCATCAGTTGAAATTTAGTAAGTCAAAGAAACTTACAAAGTATATCGCAAAAAAAGGTTCTATTGCAGTCGATGGTGTTTCTTTAACTGTTAATTCCACTAATTCAAAATCATTTAGCGTCAATATTGTTCCATACACTTGGTCTCATACAAATTTCTATGAACTAAAAGTGAATTCACGAATAAATGTTGAAGTCGACATGCTTGCAAGATATGTTAACCAAAATTTGAAATAGTATAAAAATGACAACTAAATTTATATCATCAATTGAAGAAATAATAGAAGACCAAAAAAATGGTAAAATGGTTATTATGGTTGATGATGAAAGTCGAGAGAATGAAGGGGATTTAATTCTTCCTGCTGAAAAGATTGATGATAAAGCTATTAATTTCATGGCAAAATATGGTAGAGGATTAATTTGCTTACCCCTCACTGCTTCAAGAGTAAGAGAATTAAATTTACCATTGATGGCTCAAAATAACCAAGAAAGAGATCCAACAGCGTTTACGATATCTATTGAAGCAAAAGAAGGTGTTACTACAGGCATTTCTGCGCAAGACAGAGCAAAAACAATTCAAACTGCAATTGATAAAAATAAGTGTGAAAATGATATCACAAGCCCAGGCCATATTTTTCCCTTAGTTGCAAGAGATGGCGGTGTTCTTGTGAGAGCGGGTCACACAGAAGCATCAGTAGATCTTGCAAGATTGTCAGGGTACGTTCCCGCAAGCGTAATATGTGAAATTATGAATGATGATGGAACAATGGCCAGAGTTCCCGACTTGATAAAATTCTCCCAAAAACATCAAATTAAAATTGGAAGAATAGTTGATTTAATAGCTTATCGTTTAGAAAAAGATACCAACATTAAATTAACACATGAAGGAGTGATCGATTTGATGCAGGAAAATAAATTTGATCTTAGAATATATGAGAGTTTAGTTGATAAAACTGAACAGATTGTTTTATCAAAGGGTGATATTTCAAACGGAGAGCCTGTAATGGTAAGGGTATATGTAATGAATATATTTGACGATATTTTTGGAGATTATGGAAGTGGGAGTGAAACACTCAAAAAAACAATAGATATTATTTCAGAAGAAGGTCGCGGTATTCTTATACTAGTGAGAGATAGCAGCACATCAGTTATTAGTCATTTTATGAATAGCAAATCAAATTTGAAAGAAAATAAAAATGAACTAGGAAGATCTGAACTAAGAATATATGGAATGGGCGCACAAATTTTAAATGAGTTAAATGTTCGTAAGATGATCCTACTAACTAATACAGATTGGAAGTTCATTGGTCTTGATGCATATGGTATAGATATTGTAGAGAAAAAATTTCTTTCTAAAATAAAGTAATTGTATGAAAAAAAAATTAAAGTTTCTTATTGTTTCTTCAAGCTTTTATCCAAAAATAACAAATACAATGAATCAGGAAGCAATAAAATATTTGAAGAAACTTGATCACAACTTTGATCTGTTTCAGGTTCAAGGTTCTTTAGAGGTTCCCACAATGATTTCTATTTTATTATCAAAAAAAAAATATGATGCAGTAGTTGCTATTGGATGCATTATTAGAGGTAAGACAAGTCATTATGATTTCATATGTGGAAATATTGTTTCTTCTCTCTTAGATCTATCAATCAAAAAATCAATACCAATATCAAATGCAATTCTAAATTGTGAGAATATGAGTCAAGCAGCTGAAAGGTGTTCAGGCAAAAAGAATAGAGCAAAAGAATCAGTTGACGCAGCTTTATCTGTCTTAAAAAATCTCTGATCATGACAGAAATAAAGTCTTTACAGAGAATGCTTGCTGTTCAGATTCTCTATCAGGAGTCAATAAATCCAAACGATGATAGTTTTGATATCAATGAAACTTTGAAGGATGCAATTGAAACATTAAAATTAAATAAATTAAAAAAGAAATCCAATCTGAATTTTGCAAAGAAAATTTATTCAGGAGTTTGGTCTAACAATAAGTCTATAGACGCTGATATACTTTTAGCGTTAGGATCCAGTCATGATTTTAAAAAATTTGGGAAACTTCTTAAATTCATTTTGAAAGCAGCAGTATTTGAACTTAAGTATGATAATCAATTATCAAAAAAGATAATTATTTCTGAATATTTAAAGATCACTGATTCTTTTTATGCTAATAATGAGGCTTCATTAGTGAATGGGATATTGGATAATATTCAAAAATAATTGATTATATCCCCAATTTCATCGAAAAATTAAAGATTGCAAATACCCTATTTTTTTGGCATTTTGCTCCAGAAATTCGAATTCAAATAAAAAAAGAGGAACATCAATAATGAGTATAATAAATTTAATTATAGTTAGTGGTCTATTATCGTTAGTTTACGGTTTCTGGGCTGGGAATTCAGTGCTTAAGGCTGATGCTGGAAATAGTAAAATGCAAGAAATTTCTTCTGCTATTCAAGAAGGAGCGCAAGCATATTTAAATAGACAATATACTACCATAGCTATTGTTGGGGCAATTATATGTGTTTTATTGTACCTCTTCTTCAGAGACTTATGGATTATAGGCGGTTACTTAATTGGAGCTATTTTATCTGGTGCCGCAGGCTATATAGGGATGATTATTTCTGTTCGTGCAAACGTTCGAACAGCACAAGCTGCATCAACCGGATTGGCTCAAGGTTTGAATGTTGCTTTTAAAGCTGGAGCCGTCACTGGTATGTTAGTTGCTGGGTTAGCATTGCTATCAATATCAGTTTATTATTTAGTCCTTGATATTTATAAGGTAGACGAAACCACTCTAAAAAATTCTCTTGTTGCTCTTGGTTTTGGAGCTTCACTCATTTCTATTTTTGCAAGATTGGGAGGTGGTATTTTTACTAAAGGTGCTGATGTTGGAGCTGATTTGGTTGGAAAAGTCGAGGCAGGAATACCAGAAGATGATCCAAGAAATCCTGCGGTTATTGCAGATAATGTTGGTGATAATGTTGGTGATTGTGCTGGGATGGCTGCAGACTTATTCGAAACTTATGCTGTTACGGTCGTGGCTACTATGGTTCTTTCTATGATCTTCTTTCCTGAATCTGCATCAATGCTTATTTATCCAATGGCAATTTGTGGAAGCTGTTTAGTCGCATCAATAGTTGGAACTTTTTTTGTTAGACTAGGTTCTTCTGAGAGTATTATGGGAGCTCTTTACAAAGGCTTTATTGCATCAGCAGTAATTTCCCTCATCGTTATGTATCCTGTAACTGATAGAGTGATTGGTTTTGGCGATATAGATGGAGCTGACTTCACAGGTATGTCACTCTACATTTGTGCTATTTTAGGACTGATTATAACAGGTCTGCTTATATGGATCACAGAGTATTATACGGGAACAAATTATAGACCGGTGCAAAGTATTGCAAAAGCGTCTACAACTGGGCACGGTACCAATGTAATTCAAGGACTAGCGGTATCCATGGAAGCAACAGCTCTTCCTGCTATCGTAATTGTTGTAGGAATTGTTATTGCATTTCAATTAGCTGGACTTTTTGGAATTGCAATTGCTGTAACTTCAATGCTTGGATTGGCTGGCATGGTAGTTGCACTTGATGCCTATGGACCTGTTACTGATAATGCAGGTGGAATTGCAGAAATGTCAAATCTTGATGAAAGTGTGAGAAAAACTACTGATGCTTTAGATGCTGTAGGTAACACTACGAAAGCAGTAACTAAGGGTTATGCTATTGGGTCGGCTGGCCTAGGCGCCTTGGTATTATTCGCTGCATATGTAAATGATCTCAAGACAGATCATCTAAGCCATATCACTCCAAACTTTAGTCTCGAAAATCCATACGTAGTCGTTGGACTTCTAATTGGTGGACTATTACCATATTTATTTGGATCAATGGGAATGATGGCTGTTGGAAGAGCAGGTGGCGCTGTTGTTGAAGAAGTTAGACAGCAGTTTAAAGATAATCCTGGAATAATGTCTGGTGAGTCTAAGCCAGATTATTCTAAATCTGTTGACCTTTTAACCAAGTCTGCGATTAAGGAAATGGTGATACCATCAATGCTTCCAGTACTATCCCCAATAGTTTTATACTTTGTTGTTCTATTTGTTGCAGGTCAAGATGAGGCAGTTTCTTCTCTTGGCGCAATGTTGCTTGGAGTTATAGTGACAGGTGTTTTTGTTGCAATATCAATGACTGCTGGAGGCGGCGCATGGGATAATGCAAAAAAATATGTTGAAGATGGAAACTTTGGTGGAAAGGGGTCAGAAGCACATAAAGCTGCAGTAACAGGGGATACTGTTGGAGATCCTTATAAAGATACTGCTGGCCCAGCTGTAAATCCAATGATTAAAATCACTAATATTGTCGCATTACTATTATTAGCAGGACTTTAAGAATTCTTAACCTTGCTATTTTAAATAGTCTGATTACTAATTTCCTCTTGTAAATGCCTCGATAAATTGGTCTGTAATTCCGTAAGAATTAGACGGACCCTTTGTACTATCTGTAGTGAACGCTATCTTATTAAAATCTTCACCAGTTAAGATTTCATGATTAACCATCAAGTCGTTTATATCAAAAACAAGTTTAATTATAAATTGACCTTGTAATTCACTATCACTAAATGACTTTTCTTGTTTCGTAGAAAGTATGTAAAGCCATGTATTATCAACATCGTCAATTATTATTGATGGTGAGCCAAGATCGTCTAATATTTTTTGTTTAGATACTTTTTCATTTGAAGCAATTTCTGATATAAATTCTGAAAAATCAGAAGTATTTTCAATGGTGTAGCCATGAGTTTTAATTATTGGAGAGCAACTATTTAAAAATACTAGTAATATTATATAAGGGATTACTTTACTCATAATTAAATTGTTATGTTCAAATCAAAAAATACTTCAACTGTTAAAGATGTATATCAGTCTATTATAGATAATTCGAGAAGTAAAATTTTCTATATTAATCTAGATGTTGATGATAGTTTTGAGTCTAGATTTGATCTTGTAATACTTCATTCTTTTATTATTTTTCAATATTTTATCGAAATAAATGATAAAAAAAATAAATTATCTCAGAGATTGTTTGATTTTATGTTCCACGATTTTGAAAATAATTTGAGAGAAATGGGCTTTGGAGATATTGCAGTAAATAAAAGAATGAAAAAATTCATATCAGCATTTTATGGAAGGATCTTAAGTTATAGTAATTCATATGCAGAATACAAAAAGAATGAATCATTATCAAACTTTTCTATAGCTATAAGAAAAAATATTTATAAAAATAAAAAAATTTCTGACGAAAAAGTGAATTTAATATCTAATTATGCTATTTCAAATATTGCATTATTTTTAACGAATGATTATGAAACAAATATAAATATGAAATTTAAATTTAAAAAATTAACTGAGGTATAATTTGAATAAGAGTATTAATTTAGCTGTTGATTGTATGGGTAGTGAAACTTCTCTAATTGAAATTTTAGAAGGCCTAAATGAGTCTGCTTTACGAAAAGAAAACTTATTTTTTACATTATTTGGAAAATCAGCTGACATCAACCAAGCAATTGAAAACATTTCTCCATTAAATATACGATCTAAAGTAATTAATTGTGATGATCAAATTTTAATGACTGATAAACCTACTGATGCAATGAAATTAAAAAAAAATTCAAGTATGCAATTAAGTATTGATCATGTTTCCAGTGAAAAATCACAAGCGGTTTTGTCTTGTGGTAATACTGGGGCATTAATGGCTATTTCATTACTTAAATTACGAACTATTGCTAGTATTAAAAGACCGTCTATTGCATCAATTTGGCCAAATATAAAAGGAGAGTCTATTGTTCTTGATTTAGGCGCGAATATTAAAGCTGATGCAACAAGTTTGATTGATAATGCAATTCTAGGATCCGCTCTGGCGAAAGTTCTGTTTAATGTGCCTGAACCGAGTATTGGACTTTTAAATGTTGGTATTGAAGAAATGAAAGGCAATGAAAATGTACAGAGAGCATCTGAAATTTTAACCGAGATGAGTAGTAAAAAACAATTAAATTACTATGGCTTTGTTGAAGGTGCAGATATTTCTAATGGAAAAACAACGGTCGTAGTTACAGACGGCTTCACAGGAAATATTGCGCTTAAAACAGCTGAGGGCACTGCATTTATGGTTCAAAGTTATTTTAAGAAAGCATTTAAAAGCTCAATAATATCAAAATTGGGTTATTTTTTTGCATCATTGTCATTGAGAACCGTAAGAGAGAGGTTAGATCCTAGGGTACATAATTGTGGAATTTTTATGGGCTTAACTGCCCCTGTAGTCAAATGCCATGGAAAATCAGATCGGTTGGGCATTAGCTATGCTGTAGATATTGCATATTCTCTTGTTCAAAAGGAAGTAAATAAGAAAGTTGAAACTATTTTAATTAATGAAATTTAATTATTAAATTGTTGTTTGTTATCATATTTTTACATATAATTTTTAATGTATGGAAAAAACAACAACTAGATCAACTTTAAGTGAAGCAGTATTTAAGAGTGTTGGATTGTCTAGAAATGAATCTTCTAGTTTAGTTGATACAGTTTTTAATGAAATTTTAAAGACACTTACCTCTGGAAACGACGTTAAAATTTCTTCATTTGGAACTTTTATCGTTAGAAGTAAAAAAGAAAGAATTGGCAGAAATCCAAAAACTGGTGAAGAAGTTCCGATTAGTGCAAGACATGTAGTCACCTTTAGAGCCTCAAATGTTCTTAAGTCTAGAGTAGATAGTAAAAATAAAGCATTAATAAATAATCCATAAATATACATATAAATATGTCAAATAAATCACCTGAAGCGTTTAGAACAATAAGTGAAGTTTCTAAAGACTTAGCAATTCCTCAGCATGTATTGAGATTTTGGGAAACTAAATTTATTCAGATTAAACCTATAAAAAGAGGTGGCGGTAGAAGGTACTATAGACCTGAGGATATTGAGATACTTAGGGGGATAAAAAATTTACTGTATAATGATGGTTATACAATCAGAGGAGTTCAAAAGGTAATTAAAGAAAATGGTACAAGAAAAATTTTGCTAAAATCTAGTAAGTCTCAAATAAAAGACTTTACAGAACATGAAAATCAACATAATGAAGACCTGCTTTCTGGGGTTAATAATCATTATTCTTTGTCAGATGAAAAAAGAAAAAAACTTATGCATGTTCTTAACAATTTAGTAACTCTCAAAAGTAGTATTAAACAAAAATAAATTACATTTTATTAGTATGGCAAAAAAATCTACAGTTAAAGTTAGACTAGTACCTGAAGAAAAGACTGATAGTAAATTTTACTATTATGCTAAGAAGCCCACTGCAGGACTCAAGGCTAAGGATAAATTGAGATTAAAGAAATATAATCCTGCAACTCAAAAGCATGAATGGTTTGTAGAAAAAAAACTTCCTCCTCACAGCAAATAAATAATTAGATTAATTATTTTCTTTTTTTGAATTCTCTTTTTTCATAATCAATAAAGTTCCAAATCATTGATTTCCAGATTGACTTGATTAGACTTGGATCTGCTGACTTTGATTTTGCAGCTTTTCCAACCTTAGATAAAATAGACTTTATTCTTTTTTGATCAATAATTTGTGATTTTTTAATTTTAGATTCTAAGGCTATACTTACCATTTTTGACCTCTTTACAATTAGAGGTAATAATTTTGCATCTATTTTATCTATTTCCACTCGAGCTTTATTAAGTTTTTGTTTATTAGTTAAATTTTTATTCATGATTTTTTAAAAGGTTTTAAAATATAAATAGAAGGAAAAATCCAGATTATACCAAAGAACA
>CABYIR010000006.1 GCA_902518955.1 uncultured Pelagibacteraceae bacterium
AAATAAATTTCATATCCTCCAGTGGGATTGTAGTTTATGGTTTCACTATTGTAAGAATATAATTTCTCAGAATTTTCAATTAAGAAGCCATCTTCAGCATATGGATTTATACTCCACCAACGGGAATCGATATCTTCACCGCTCAATTTATAGAGACAACTGCCTGTGAGAGGCTGCTCTTCAATATCAATCTCAGTCAAAAAGTAGGCTTGCTCAGGTTTTTTACTTGCTAAGGTACCCTGAGTTGCTACCGCAGCCCTCGTATAAATGTTACGATCTGGGTCTCCAGGTGATGGAATGATTCTCCAAATATCATTTTTAATTGATGCAATTTCAGGATAAATTTTCGCTGCAATTACTGTTTCAAGAGCAGCAATGGCTACTATAATTAGAAAGTATAGCAAGTATTTACGAGCAAAAATCATTGTAAAATCATTAATTAATACTATTTAATAGCATATAATCATAGATTAACAAATGCCTGATCAAATAAAGACTGACTGCTTAATTGTTGGAGCTGGACCCGTTGGACTGTTTGCAGTATTTGAACTTGGCATTCTTGGAATAAATGCTGAAGTCATTGACAACCTAGATAAGATTGGAGGTCAATGCGCAGAACTATATCCTGATAAACCTATTTACGATATTCCTGGTCTGCCAGAATGCACTGGTCAATCTTTAATTGATAACTTGCTAAAGCAGATTAAGCCATTCAAAACAAACTTTCATCTCAATCAGAGAGTAGACTCAATCAAAAAGATTGATGATCAATGGCTTGCAATTACCTCTACTGGAACCGAAATACTTACTCCAAATATATTTATTGCAGGAGGAGTAGGGTCCTTTGAGCCAAGAAAACCACCAATCGATGGAATTAATAAATTTGAAAATAAAGGACTCTCTTACTCGGTTATAAATAAAGATTATTATAAAGATAAAAAAATTGTAATTTTTGGCGGTGGAGATTCCGCACTAGATTGGACTGTTGAGCTAGCAAAGATTGCAAAAAAAATAATTTTAGTTCACAGAAGAGACGAATTTAAAGCCGTTGAGCATACAGTTAATCAAATGCGTGAACTTGTTAAAAGTGGAAAGGTGGAGCTTCTTACTAAGTATCAAATTAATAATATTTTAGGTGATGATAATGTATCTTCTGTTGAAATTAAGAGTAATGAAGGAAACTTGGAAACAAGAGATTGCGATGAAGTACTTATTTTTCATGGATTGAAAATGGAACTTGGACCAATAAATGATTGGGGGCTAAATCTTGATGAAAAGCAAATTTCAGTAAATACAGAAGATTTTGAAACTAATTTGCCTGGGATTTTTGCAATTGGCGATATCTCTAATTATCCTGGCAAGCTCAAGCTAATATTGTCTGGATTTCATGAAGCTGCATTAGCAGCACAAACAGCATTTAAAAGAGCCCGACCTAATGAAAATCTTGTATTTAGATATACAACATCGTCAAAAGATATTCAGGAAAAACTTGGAGTAAAATAGTGTTCGGCAAACTATACACAAAGCATGTGTGTCCTCATATTATAAATTTTGCTATGCAAAATAAGGTTATTTCTAAGCAAAGAGAAAAGATTATACCTTCAGCTAGAGGCAGAGTCCTCGAAATTGGTATAGGATCTGGCTTAAATTTTTCACTTTATGATAAATCAAAAATTAATGACGTATTCGCTGTAGAGCCAGATAATATTTTACTTGAGAAAGCAAAAAAAAGAGCACTGGAAAACAATATTGATTTAAATATTGAAAAAATTTCGGCTGAGATGCTTCCATATGAAAACGAATTTTTTGATACAGTAATTAGCACTTATACGATGTGTTCTATCTCAGATTTAAATTCTGCTTTAAAGGAAATAAGAAGAGTTTTAAAAAAAGATGGAATATTTTTATTCTCTGAACATGGTAAATCTCCTGATGATAACATTTATAAATGGCAGAAAAGGTTAAATCCTATTCAAGGAGCTTTATTTGGTGGCTGTCAATTGGATGTCGATATACAAACAACATTGAATATATCCAAATTTGAATTTCATAATATTGAAAGTATGTATGTGCCTGGGCCTAAATTTTTAAGCTATCATTATTGGGGAACCGCATTAAAAAAATGATAAATAACGCTAAAATGAATTCTGTTTTGAATTATGTATTTAAGAATGCCAAGCAAGACGACCCGCAGTCAGTATTAAATACAATTGACTCCTTTGTTTTAGAAAATAATACTTTTTTGATGAATGTTGGACCTGAAAAAGGAAAACTCTTGGCTGAGGCAATAAAAGATCATAAACCTTTAAATACATTAGAGCTTGGCTCATTCCTTGGATACTCTGCAATAATTATAGCTATGTTCTTACCAGAAGCAGGTTCTTTAGTTAGCGTTGATCACGATAAAGACGCAGTAGCTGCGTCAAAGGAGATAGTAAAATATGCAGGGCTAGAAAATAAAGTTCACTTTATAAACTCAACTTCCGATGAAGCAATAAATGCTTTAAAAGAGTCATTTGATTTTATATTTATTGATCATGAAAAAAATCGTTATTACAGTGACTTGTTATTAATGGAGCATTTAAATTTGATAAATAAAGGTGGAGTCGTTTTTGCTGATAATGTTGGTATTTTTGAGGACAAAATGAAAGATTATTTTTCTCATGTTCGAGATTCAGGTGCATATACATCAAAAAATATTGGAGCACGTTTAGAATACCGGGATAATGTTTATGATGCAGTTGAAATTTCAAAATTTAATTAGATAATAGACTTATGAATAGCTTTTATAATGTATTAGTAATTGGAGCAGGAATTTCTGGTATTGGAGCAGGACATTATTTAAAAAAAAATTGTCCAAACAAGAGCTTTGCTATCATTGAAAATAGAGACTCTATTGGTGGGACATGGGATTTATTTAAGTATCCAGGAATAAGGTCGGACTCGGATATGTTTACTTTAGGATATGCTTTTAAACCATGGATAAGTGAAAAAGCTATTGCAGATGGACCATCAATTCTTGAGTATTTAAATGAGACGGTTAGAGAAAATAATCTTAGAGAAAATATAAACTTTAATAAAAAAGTGATCTCAGCACATTGGAGATCAGAAGATGATTTGTGGAAAGTTGTAATAAAGGACAATATTTCTGAGGAAGAAAAAGAAGTTACATGTAATTTTTTATTTATGTGTACAGGTTATTATAAGTATGAAAATGGTTATACCCCCGATTTTCCAGGTATTGAAAATTTTAATGGCCAAGTCATTCATCCTCAGCATTGGCCTGAAAACCTGAATTACGAAAATAAAAAAGTAATTGTAATTGGTAGCGGGGCGACTGCTGCAACAATAGTTCCAGAATTATCAAAAAAAACTAAATACGTAACAATGTTGCAGAGATCTCCTACATATTTTGTTTCTTATCCTGACACAGATTTATTAGCTAATCGATTGAGAAAGATTTTGCCAAAAAGTCTTGCTTACACGATTATTAGATTAAGGAATGTATTCTTTCAACAATGGCTTTATACGATATGTAGGAAATACCCAAAGTTCATTAAAAAGAGATTATTAAAAGCTGTTCAAGATGTATTGCCCAACGCAAATATAGAGAAAGATTTTAATCCTCGTTATAATCCTTGGGAACAGAGAATGTGCCTTGTGCCGAATGGGGATCTGTTTGAGTCAATTAAGAGTAATGGTGTAAAGATAGAAACAGATGAAATTGAACACTTTCAAAACAATGGTATCAAACTTAAGTCATCCAAAGAACTTGAAGCCGATATAGTTATTACAGCTACCGGTCTCAATCTTCAGCAGTTTGGAGGAACAGAAATATTTGTAGATAATAATAAAATTAATCCAGCTGAAACAATGACATATAAAAGTATGATGTTTAGTGGAATTCCTAATTTTGCTAATTCTTTTGGCTATATAAATGCATCTTGGACTCTAAAAGCAGATTTAACATGTGAGTTTGTATGCAAACTTTTAAACCATATGGATAAAAATGGTTTCAGTTCTTGTGTTCCTAAGCCAGACCAGTCGGTAAAAGAACAAGATGACTGGCTTGCTTCTGAATTTTCGTCTGGATACATTCATAGAGCAATTCATCTTTTTCCTAAAACAGGAGATAAATCACCTTGGACAAATAATCAGAATTATTTTAGAGATTTTTATGAGATTAAGTTTGGTAAAGTAAATGATGGTGCAATTTCATTTAAACAAGAAAAAATTGCCTAATTACTGATTTGTCATTTTTCTTAGTTCGTACTTCAAAATTTTTCCTGTAGATGTTTTTGGCAGCTCAGTAAATATTACTTTTTTGGGACATTTAAATCCTGCAAGTGTATCTTTACAAAAATTAATAATATCCTTATCGCTTACACTGTCATTTGTGTCCTTAAGCTCGATGAATGCACAAGGAGTTTCACCCCATTTTTCATCAGGCTGCGCAACAACTGCAGCAAATAAAACTGAAGGATGCTTATAAAGTGTATTTTCAATTTCCACTGAGGAAATATTTTCACCGCCTGATATAATGATATCTTTACTTCGATCTTTAATTTGGATGTATCCGTTTGGATACATAACAGCTAAGTCACCTGAGTGAAACCATCCTTGCGCCATAGATTTATCAGTTTCTTCTTTGTTTTTTAGATAGCCCTTCATAACACAGTTACCTCGGATCATTATCTCTCCAATTTCTTCGCCATTATTTTCAACAGGTTGCATCGTTTCAGGATTTAAAACCGCAAGAGACTCCATCATAGGAAAATTAACACCTTGTCTTGATTTTAATTGAGCTTGTTCTTCCGCAGATAATTCATTCCATTCTTCTTGCCATGCACATATTGAAACATGGCCATAAGTTTCCGTTAAGCCGTAAACATGATTGACTTTTAATCCCATTTTTTGAACCGCTTCAAGTGTCGCAGCTGGTGGAGGGGCGCCAGCAGTTACAACATTTACTGTGTGATTAATTTCTCTTTTCTCTTCAGCTGTAGCTTGCGCTAAAAAATTTAAAACAATTGGCGCACCACCAAAATGAGTGACTTTATGATCCGCTATTGCATCAAACATATTTTTTGCAGATACATAACGCATGCATATACTTGTTCCAGCCAATGCAGTTAGCGTATAAGGGTTTCCCCAGCCATTACAATGAAACATAGGCACAATCCACATATAGGTTGGATGCATAGGCATGCTCAAGGCTGTTACTGTACCAAGAGACATCAAGTAAGATCCTCGATGATGATAAACAACTCCTTTTGGAAGACCTGTTGTACCAGATGTATAATTAAGAGCTATAGAATCCCATTCATCTGAAGGCATGATAAATTCAAAATCTTGATCACCTTGACTAAGAAATTCTTCATATTCATATTTGCCTAATCTATCTCCTGATCCTTCAGGAAGATTGGCTAAAGAGTCGACTATATCAATTACAAGAATATCTTTACTTAATTTTTCTAAACTTTTTTTTTACTGTCGGTGAAAGTTCAGTATCAGTTATAAGAGCTTTGGCTTCACTATGTTCAAGAATATAAGCTATTGTTTCAACATCTAATCTAATATTAATTGTGTTTAAAACCGCACCAATCATAGGAACTGCATAGTGAGCTTCATAAATTTCAGGCGTATTAAATGACAAGATAGAAACAGTATCATTCTTTCCAATGCCATGTTTTGATAATGCACTAGCAAATTGCAAACTTCTTTTATAAGTTTGCTCCCAATTATAAATTCTATCCCCGTGTACTATTGATGTTTTATGAGGATAAATTTCAGCTGATCTTTTTAGAAAACTTAGTGGAGTAAGAGGAACAAAATTCGCATCATTTTTATCTAAATTTGTATTGTACATATCAGTCATTAAAATAGCCCCTCAATTTCTCCATGTTTATTCAAGTGTATTGCGTCAGCAGCGGGAACCCTTGGAAGGCCAGGCATTGTCATAATCTTATCACAAACAACGACAAGGAATTCTGCTCCAGCAGCAAGTCTGATTTCACGAATTGGGACAACATGCCCTTTAGGCGCTCCTCGTAAATTAGGATCAGTTGAAAAACTATACTGAGTTTTAGCAACACAGATAGGGTAGGAACCATAATCTTTTTGAAGCTCATCAAATTGGCTTTTAATTTTTTGATCAGCAATTATATCATCAGCACCATAAATTTCAGTTGCAATAGTTCTCATTTTTTCCCAAAGAGTAGTTTCGCTAGTGTATAAATGTTTAAGATCTGCCTTTCCACTTTCAGCAACTGAAGCAATATGTTCAGCGAGGTCAGTTGCACCAGCGCCTCCATCAGCCCAATGCTTACAATTAAACGCTTTAACTCCTAAATTTTCACAGCAATCTTCAATTACTTTGAGTTCACTTTCCGTATCTAAACTAAAATGATTGATAGCAACTGATACCGGAACATTAAATTTTTTAATATTTGCGATGTGCTGTTCTAAATTAGCCAATCCTTTTTTGACAGCTTTAACATTTTCACCCTTTAGTTCCTTTTTATCTACGCCACCATGCATTTTGAGTGCACGAACTGTTGCAACTAGTACAATTGCTGATGGTTTTAAATCTCCTTTTCGACATTTTATATCAAGAAATTTCTCTGCACCAAGATCAGCACCAAAACCAGCTTCAGTAACAACATAATCGCTTAATTTTAAGGCTGTTTGCGTAGCGATTAATGAATTGCATCCATGTGCAATGTTTGCAAAAGGACCACCATGAATGATTGCGGGATTCTTTTCAAGTGTTTGAACTAAATTTGGTAGAAATGCATCTTTAAGTAAAGTTGTCATTGCTCCGTCTGCATTTAATTCTCTTGCTCGGATTTCTTTTCTATCTCTAGTGTATCCAATAATAATGTTTCCAAGTCTATTTTGTAAATCTTCTAGACTTCTAGATAAGCAAAAAATTGCCATTACTTCTGAGGCAACAGTAATATCAAATTTTTCTTCACGAGGAAAACCATTTGCAACACCACCTAAATTGACATTCACTGCCCTTAATGATCGATCATTCAAATCAACAACACGACCCCATACAATCCTTCTTACATCAATTTCTAATTTGTTTCCCCAGTAAATATGATTATCAATTAATGATGAAAGTAAATTATGAGCTGACGTAATTGCATGGAAATCACCAGTAAAATGTAAATTTATTTTTTCCATTGGAACGACTTGAGCGTAACCTCCGCCAGCTGCACCACCTTTAACACCAAAGCAAGGTCCAAGGCTAGGTTCTCTTAAACAGACAATTGATTGTTTGCCAATTTTGTTTAATGCATCATTAAGTCCTACGGATGTAGTTGTCTTTCCTTCTCCTGCTGGAGTTGGAGAAATAGCTGTCACAAGAATCAGTTTACCATTTTCAACTTTATCAAGGTCTTTAAGCTTAGTTGTGTCAATTTTTGCAATATGATGACCAAATTTTTGCAAAGACTCTTCTGCGAGGTTAAGCTTCTTGGCCACATCCTCAATCTGCACCATGGAATTTTGTCTTGCAATTTCAATATCTGAGAGAGTGGTCATAAGTTTCCTTCTTATTTTTTAAAGAGGCGATCACCTTAGAAAGTTTCAATATTATTGTCTATGAAAAAATGTGTTGTCAGAAAGGAAAAATCTATCTAAATTTCTCAATTGAGGAGACCATAGAACCTTGCAAAATTAAGCCAAGCAATGGTTCTTTAGAGTCGCGTGGCTTAAGCGTATACATTGTTGGATTTATGGGGAATGTTAATTTTTCATTGGAAGTTACAACACGTACTGTGCTCGATGATCTTCCAAAAATTAATGATATTTATGTAACTTTTTTACCAGGCACTGATTACAAAGATGTAATTAAACAGTCAGTAAATCTTATTAATTCAGGTTATAATGCAATCCCTCATTTTCCTGCACGATCAATCAAAAATTTAGACATGCTGAAAGAATTTGTTTCACAAATAAAGGAGGGTGGAGTTAAGCAGGTCTTAATTATAGGAGGTGATCGAAATATTCTAGGGGACTATCATTGTTCACTTCAATTAATTGAAACAGGTTTGTTTGATGGACTTAAAATAGGTATTGCAGGCCACCCAGAAGGCTCGCCTAACATGGATAATGATACTATTGAGGAAGCAATGAAGTCAAAATCGCCATTTGCTGATTATATTGTTACTCAATGGACTCAAGATACAGAAGCAATAATCGACTATGTCAATCGTATGCCTCTTCCTGTGCACATAGGTGTAGCAGGACCAGCTTCAATAAAGACATTAGTTAAGTTTGCTGGATTTGTTGGCTTAAAAAACTCACTTAATTTTGCAAAAAAAAATGCAGGCAAAATTTTTGACTTATTGAATGTTCAGACACCTGATGAGGTCATTCAAGAAGTTAAAAACAATGTAAACAATTTCCACATTTATGCATTTGGTGGAATAAAAAAAACAAAAGAATGGTTAGAAAAGGAGAACTATTATGTCTAAAAAAATAGAGCATAACACTACGGTTGATCAAAGCGATAGACATGTTCCTTACAACTTGAGACAGAGTGGGCCAACTGCAGTACAGATGTTAATCTCTACTCGTGTAAGAAAGTCACCTTATTGGCACAAGTCAATTGAACATGGATGCTGGAGAGCAACTGTCTACAACCGTATTTATCACCCGCGTGGATATGTAAAGCCTGAAGATGGTGGTGCAATGGTTGAGTACGAAGCAATCAAGAACCATGTAACAATGTGGAACGTTGCTGTTGAAAGACAAATTAGAGTAAAAGGACCTGATGCAGAGAAATTTACCGATTATGTAATCACTCGTGATGCAACTAAAATTTCTCCAATGCGAGCTCGATACGTAATTCTTTGTAATTACAAGGGTGGAGTTTTAAATGATCCAATATTACTTCGAATTTCTGAAGATGAATTTTGGTTCAGTTTATCTGATTCTGATATTGGTTTATATTTACAAGGTGTTAATGCTGATAAGCGATTTAATGTAGAGATTGATGAAATTGATGCTTGCCCTGTACAGATTCAAGGACCTAAATCTTTAGCTTTGATGAAAGACCTAATTGGTGATCAAGTTGATCTTGATAACATGCCATTCTACGGATTAGCTGAGGCTACCGTTGGTGGAAGAAGCTGTGTAATTTCTCAATCAGGTTTCTCAGGAGAAGCTGGTTATGAAATATATCTTAGAGATGCAACGAAGTACGCTGATGATATGTGGGATGCTGTTGTTGAAGCAGGTAAAAAACATAGTCTTATGGTTATTGCACCTGCACACCATAGAAGGATTCAGGCTGGAATTCTCTCATGGGGTCAGGATATGGACAATGAACACAATCCATTCCAATGTAATTTAGGATATCAAGTTTCACTTTCTGGAAAAGGTGAGTGGGCTAAAAAAGGTGACTATATTGGAAAAGAAGCTCTAGAAAAAATGGGAGCAGATCTTAAGGCTGGAAAATCTCCATATAAACTTCAATTAGTAGGTATGGAAATAGGTGGGAAGCCAATTGAAGAGTACGCGCCAGATTTTTGGCTTGTATCTCCAAGCGAAGGCGGAGACCCATGTGGGTTCATTACATCTCCATGGTTTCATCCCGAAAAAGGTGTGAATATTGCAATGGGATATGTTCCCTTTGACGGCACTTTAAATGCTAACGGTTTTCCTAAATGGGAAATTGGTAAAAAATTTAAAGTCCATTTGCCTGATATTTATGCTGATACTCCAGGAGAGCCAGTAGATGCAGTTACTGTGGAAATTCCATTTACTGAGTCACATAATGCAAATACAAGAGAAGTAGTTAAAGGCTAACTACTATTTATTTGGCGTCTTTATTAATTTAAAGGCGCCAATCCCTTTTAGTTTTTAGAAGACTGTTTGTTTTCAACATAGAGCTGGTGATAACAAATCTTACCATTTTTTTTTACAAAATCCTGATGATACTCCTCGGCTTCATAGAATTCTACTGACTCCCTTAAATCTGTTGCCACTTCTCGATCGTACTCACCAGACTCATTTATTTCTTTGATTTTTTTCTCAGCTATTTCTTTTTCTTCATTAGAGTTATAAAAAATTACAGATCTATACTGAGTTCCTACATCTGGACCTTGACGATTTACAGAAGTTGGATCGTGAATAAAAAAGAACTTATCTAAAAGTTCAGAAAATGTTACCACGGAGCTATCATAGTCAATTTTTACAACTTCAATGTGGCCAGTTTCACCAGTACATACTTGCTCATAAGTAGGGTTATTGGTATGACCTCCTGAATAACCTGAGATAACTTTATTAACCCCATTCATTTCTTCAAAAAGAACTTCCACTCCCCAAAAACAACCTGCTCCTAGCACTAATGATAATTCCATATTATTTTTATATATGTTTGATGTTTAATTTTGAAATAATATAGTATTTTCAAATCTAAAGTCACTAAAAATAATGAATATTGGAAAAATTAGAAAAGTAGAAATTTGGATTACGAATCCAATCTTGAGTGAAGATGGATGGTCAAATATAAAATCTTTTTTATTTTTACGAACTACAAATTCAGATGGTGTAGAAGGGTGGGGAGAGGCTTTCGTATTACCACATCGTGAAAAAGGTGTTGCGGAACTTATATTAAGTCTTGCTTCTTCAATTAATGAGATTGAAACCTTAAATCCTCATTTATTCAGTGAGAAAGCAATTGAGATTTGTGATAATCATTATGGTCTTGATTTTTCTGCAGCATCTAGTGCAATTGAAATGTCTCTTTGGGATATGCTTGGTAAAATTAATGAAAAACCACTCTCATCACTTTTATCAGATAATTCAAAAGATACTGTTCAAGTATATGTGAACACTTGGAGTGATCAAATTCCCGATGACGCTGCATTAAATCATCGTGTTAACAATTTAATATCTGAAGGCTATAAAAGTATAAAGATTTATCCTTTACAAAATAGATCACCAAAAGAAGGCCATGAATGTATAGGAAAATTAAGTCAAATTACTAGTTCAAATACTGATCTAATGCTTGATCTTGCAGTTCCTAAAAACCCCAATCATTCATCAGAATTGTTAGAGTTTATAGAAAAAAATAATACCGATATTTATTGGATCGAAGAACCATATGATGGATTGGATATTACTAATCTTTCAAGCTTTAAGGCAAAATCAAGTATTCCTATTGTGACAGGTGAAAAACAATGTGGTGTTACTCACTTTAAAGAAGTTTTAAATAGAAATTCTGCTGATATCCTTAATCCGGATATTGCGGGTGTTGGTAGCCTGGTTGAATTGAATGAGATCGCTGATTTATCTGATAAAGCTGGAGTAAGAGTCTCTCCTCATTGTTGGAATTCAATGGCTATCGCAGCTTCAGCAATGATGCATTTTTGTGCGAGTAGAAAAAATTCTGAAAAGGCTGAGATATATCCTGACTATATATCAGCATCAAGAAATTACTGTGATCCAGGATTCAATATAATTAATGGTGAGTCAAAATTAAATAAACGTCCAGGCCTGGGGATCTCTATGAACTCAAGTGATTTAAGCGCAAAAAGTTTTTACTACAATGAATTAATATTGAATTAAATTAAATGACAAAAAAAGAAAACTACTTATTTGATAATATTTTTGCTCCATATCGTGACTCTGAGAAAATATTTTTGATTAATGACAAATATGAGATTTCCTACTTAAAATTTAATAAAATTGTAAATAAAATAGCTAATGCATTAGTATCTAAAGGTCTTAAGGCAGGCGATAGAGTAGCAGTTCAAGCGGAAAAATCAGTTATTCAAATTGCACTTTATGTTGCGACGATTAAGGCCGGTGGTATTTATTTACCGCTGAATACTGGCTATACAACAAATGAACTTGATTATTTTATAAATGACTCATCATCATCTATTGTTATCGTTGATTCAAAAATTGAAAACAACTTAAAAGAATTACTCGCTAATCAAAATATTATATTTCTGACATTAAACGGTGATGAGAGTGGGTCACTTAACGAGTCTTTAGTTCAGCAAGATGAGAATTTTGATCCGGTAGACCGAAAAGAAGATGATTTAGCCGCAATACTATATACTTCGGGAACAACTGGAAAATCAAAAGGAGCAATGCTTAGTCATAAAAACTTAGTTTCAAATACAACTGTGTTGAAGGAAACTTGGCGATACTCTAGTGATGACACGCTTCTTCATATGCTGCCCATTTACCACACTCATGGATTATTTGTTGCCTTTAATCTTCTGGCATATGTCAATGGCTCAATTATTTTTCTACCAAAATTTAGTACCCAAGATGCAATAAAATGGATGAAAAAATCTACATCAATGATGGGTGTTCCAACATTTTATACAAGATTACTGAGTGATGAAAAATTTAATCATGATCTTGTCAAGCATATGAGACTTTTTATATCAGGTTCAGCTCCTTTATTAGCTGAAACGCACGTAGAATTTGAAAATAGAACAGGTAAAAAAATTTTAGAGAGGTATGGCATGACAGAAACTAATATGAATACTTCCAATCCATATGATGGTGAGCGAAAGCCAGGAACAGTAGGTTTACCATTGTCAGGTGTTGAAGTACGCATAGCTGATAAAGTGGGTAAAGAATTGGCAAATGGTGAAATTGGCATAATTGAACTTAGAGGGGAAAATATCTTCAATGGGTATTGGCAAATGCCTGACAAAACGAAAGAGTCTTTCAGGGATGACGGCTTTTTTATTACAGGAGATATGGCATATATTGATGATAATAATTACGTAGTTATTGTAGGAAGAGATAAAGATTTAATTATTACGGGAGGCTTAAACGTATACCCAAAAGAAGTAGAGGAATTAATTGATGAAATTGATGGAGTAGTTGAGTCTGCTGTAATTGCTGTTCCTCATAAAGATTTTGGGGAAGCAGTAGTATCGGTTGTTGTTAGATCTAATGAGAATCTCTCTGAAGATGATATTAAAAATAATCTAATTGAAAAAATAGCAAAGTTTAAACAGCCTAAGGAAGTATTTTTTGAAAACGAATTACCGAGAAATTCAATGGGCAAGGTTCAAAAAGTTGAGCTGAGAGAAAAATTTAAAAATATATTTTTAAATTAGTCTTTTGAGTTTGTGTATGCACAAATTTTGTTTCCTTCAAGATCTCGAACATATGCGTAAAATACATCTCCATCGTTCGGTCTAAGGCCAGGATCGCCTTCATTTTTTCCACCCAAATCTAATCCAGTTTTATGAAATTCTACTACTTGCGCTCTGGTCTTAGTCAAAAAAGAAACCTGAGTTCCATTGCCATAGGTTGCTGGCTCACCATTTGCAGGTTTAGTAACATAGAACTCAACATCATCATTTTCATCATTAGCATAACCAATACACACATCATCAGTATAAATAGCCTTTATATTTAAAACGTTTAAGAGTTTATCGTAAAATTTTTTTGCAGACGTTAAATCATTTGTTCCTACCATTACATATCCATTCATATTATTCCTTTCGTTAAAAATTTCCTGTAACTATTTCATCTAACATTCTGATCATATCAGCTTTATATTCTTCATTAGTGGCAGACTCAGTTTCTAAAACTGAAAAAAATGATGCAACAATATTTGTTTTAAGATTAATCATTAAGAACTGCCCACCATATCCTGAATGGCCAATCCAATCTCCATTTTTCATAGTTTGATTTGCATAATAAACGAATTTGTCTTTTGAAAATTCAAAATACTTTGGACCTTGAGATGATAGAGTATCGTTAATAAATTTCTTTGATCCCACACTTCTTCCCATCACGCCTTTTCCTTTTCTTGAAAATAATAGTCCCATTCTCAAAAAGTCTCGTGTAATCAAGCATCCTCCCCCTGACAACCACGGCATACCCTCTCTATCAGTTGCCATGTAAAGAGCATCTTCGAAACCCGCTGCTTCAGTGATTGATAAAATCCAATCTCTTAGTTTTATTCCACTTATCTTTTCAATAATTAAACCTAAGACATCCGTATTAGCTGATTTATAAAAAGCTAAATCAGATTTATTTTCCAATCCAATTCCATCTTTAGCTTTAATTTTGTTTAAAAATTCTTCTTGATTTTCATTTTGATCAAGATTTTCAGGAAGTCTCCACCCTCCAACTGCCTCATGATGAAATGAAGATGAATAAGGATCAGTATAATCTTCAGTATAAGCGTTAATAACATTCATATTAAGAACATCTTGTACTGAGGCGTCTGCATAACCACTTCCAATTTTTGGCAAATAAAAAGAAATTTTTTTATTAAGATCTATGAGATTATTTTCAATCATTTCTCCAATACATAAATTCACAAACAGTTTTGTAATAGACATTATTGTTTGTGGTTGAAATTTAGAAAAATCATCTGCATATTTCTCAAATAATATATCTTGACCCTTACCTACAATTAATGAACAAAATGATTTATTTTTAGTCATTTTGTGAACTGAAGATATTTCGCCTATGTTGTTATTAATATTGCTTCTTAATGTAAGTACAGCATCAGATCTAAAAAGTAAGCCATACCGATTTATTCGATGTAAATCTCTATAACCTTTCCTTCGAAATTCTGGCAAGTTCCATTTGGCTTTATTATCTCTAATTGTAGCTAAAGTTGGATTAAGAATACTCTCTATATCTTCATTCATATTTTTTTTAAATGTATTTAGGTGGCTTTACTGTTGAGTGATTAAATATACTTTCATATTTTTTTCCAAATGACATTACTATTAGATCACTCGCTTTTTTGCCAATAATTTGCATTCCCATAGGAAGACCAGAATTATTAAGGCCTACAGGAACTGATAATGTTGGAAGTTGAAACAAACTTGCGATAATACTTACCTCCATCCATTTGTGATAAGTGTTAAGTCGATACGAACCAATTTTTTCTGGGAAATTGATATTTATATCAAATGGAAATACCTGAGCAGATGGAATGGCTAGGAAATCATATTTTTCAAATAATTCATTTATTTTTGAATGATATTTTTTTATGTTATTTATAGCCTGATCGACTTGATGATCAGCAACTTGTCTTCCTTGATCATATTCCCATCTTGCACTATAGCAAAGATCATCCATATTGATACGATCCATCATTTTAATGTCTTCATAACTTATTTTCGATCTAATAAGTTTCCAAATACTCCATAGATCTTGAGAAAATAAATCTGTATTAACCTCGTTAATTGAAATGTGAAACGGGTTTGTCATAAGGGTATTTAGTGAATTATTGCACATTTCTAATATTCCATTTTCAAATTTATAATTGTCATTTAAATTAGAAAGCCATCCTATTTTTATTTCTCTAAAATCTTCCTCACTCATTGATGCGTTTACAAATGTATTATCTAAATCAAATGAAAAAGGATCTCTCTCATCTCTACCTGATACAGCATCAAGAAATATACTTAGCTCATGAGGTGTTCTTGCTATACCACCCAATGTTGACAGCAATGGGTATTTTATATTTGATGATTTAACTCTTTTTTCAGGAATTAATCCAGGAGTAGGTCTAAAACCATAAAGATTGCAATAAGCAGCTGGATTTCTGACTGATCCCATCATATCAGTTCCGTCTGCTAATGGTAACATTCCAGAGCTCACCGCAGCAGCAGCACCACCACTTGAGCCACCAGCAGTTTTAGTTAAATCATATGGATTGTGAGTACTGCCAAATAGACGATTTGAGGTTTGTGATCCGTATGCTAATTCAGTAGTATTAGTCTTCCCAATTATGATCGCCCCTTCTTTTTTTAGCCTTTCTGAAATAATCGAGTCTTCATCTGGAAAATTATTTTTGTATTCCCTACACCCAAAACTTGTAGGAAGTTTTTTGACATCAGTTATATCTTTTATTGCTAATGGCATACCATGAAGCAGGCCAATTTTATTGCCATTATCAATTGATCTGTCTTTTTCTTTAGCTTCTGAAATAATTTCAGTCTCATCTCTTAGAGAAACAATTGCATTCAGGTCTTTGTTATAATTTTTTATCTTATCGAGAAAAAATTTTACTACATCTTCAGATTTTAACTCTTGTGATTTAATTTTTGAAGAAATTGACTCGATAGATTGTTCTTCAAGCATCAATTAGAATTTAACCATTGTGCAAAGTCTTTGTTTCTAGGTAATCTTCAATTCCCATATCTCCACCCTCGCGACCATTTCCTGACTGCTTGTAACCTCCAAATGGAGAACCATAATTAAATCCTCCACCATTTACATGTACTGCTCCAGCACGCAATCTTCTTGAAACTCTATCAGCTCTTTCTTTACTTCCAGTTTGTAAGTATGCAGCGAGTCCGTATGGAGTATCATTTGCTATTTTAATAGCATCATCTTCATCATTGAATGGGATAATTGCCAGAACGGGTCCAAAGATTTCTTCTTGAGCAATTCTCATGTCGTTTGAAACATCAGCAAATATTGTTGGTTTAACAAACCATCCCTTTTCAAAGCCGTCAGGTCTTCCTATACCACCAGTTATTAACTTTGCTCCTTCATCAATTCCTACTTGAATCATTGTTTGCACTCTATCGTATTGAATTTTATCAAACAAAGGTCCCATATGATCTCCTTCATTGCTTGGGTCATCGACAGCAATGCTTTCAGCAGATTTTTTTGCTAAATCAACGACTTCATTATAGCATGATTTTTCAACAAGCAGTCGAGTAGGGGCGTCACATGATTGACCTGTGTTAGCCATACACTCTTTAACTGATGCATCTACTCTTTCAGCAAGGTCACAGTCAGCAAAAACTAAGTTTGGTGATTTTCCACCAAGCTCAAGAGTAACTTTTTTGACAGATGGAGCTGACTCTTTGGTCACTGAAACACCGCCCCGTGTTGATCCAGTAAACGAGATCATCTGGATATCAGGGTGCCTTGATAATGCAACTCCAACTTCTTCACCTGTCCCATGTATTAAATTAAATACACCAGCTGGAACACCAGCTTCATGAAGTATCTCTGCATATACTGCAGCAGATAATGGAGTATGTTCTGAAGGCTTAAGAACACTAGTGCAACCTGTTGCGATTGCAGGTAAGACTTTTAATGTAATTTGGTTTATAGGCCAATTCCATGGAGTAATAAGACCACAAACACCGATTGGCTCTTTTAGTAAAATATCACCATTACTTAAAGTAACTTCTTCCTCAAGTTTCTCTAAAGATTCAATAAAGCCATCTAAATGGCCAATACCCGAGTCTGCCTGAGTGTCTCGCGAAAACGTCATTGGAGCGCCCATTTCATGACTCATAGCCACTGCTAATTCTTCATATCGATCAGAAGTAACAGAACGAATTTTTTTTAATAAATCTAATCTTTCATTCTTTGATGTTTGGGAAAAGCTGTCAAAAGCATTTTTTGCAGCATCAACAGCAGAATTAACGTCTTCTTCATTTCCTAAGAATACTTTTGCAATTTCTTCTTCATTTGCAGGATTAATTACAGGCATTGTGTTTGATGATTTAGGAGTTACCCATTCACCATTAATATAAAATTTTTCTACAATCTTCATTCTTTATCCTTTCATTATCTTGCCTGTGTAATACTGGTTCTTACCAATTCAAGCATTTCATCATAGCTGGCATTCCTAGGGTTAGTTCCAAACGCTGTATCGACCATTGACTTCTTGGCAATTCTTTCTGTACAATCTTCAGGCACTCCAATTTCAGCAAGCCCCTTTGGAATGTTAATTCTATCAAGCAATTTTTCAATATTAGAAATAAATGACTCAGCTGAATTACCTTCAAATTGCATAGCTTCATTCATTCTTTTAACTTTTTCATCCATTCCAGGCAGATTAAACCTTAATACAGCGGGAAGAATGATAGCATTTGTCAGTCCATGGTGGGTATCATATTCAGCTCCAACCATATGAGCTATAGCATGAACAATTCCAAGCCCCTTAATAAAAGAGATTCCACCGAGGCAAGAGGCAACTAGCATAGCTCCACGTGCAGCCAAATTATCAGGTTCTTCAACAGCTAAATACAATGACTTAGATATTAAAGATAGACTTTCTAATGCAGCTCCATCACATAATGGATGGAATCCTGGAACACAGTATCCCTCAATTGAATGTATCATTGCATCCGCTCCCGTCCATGCAGTAAGGTTTGTAGGTAAGCCTACTGTTAATTCAGGATCAAGAATAGTTAGTGATGGTTTTAGATCTGGATGCATAATGCATAATTTCATACCTTTTTCAATATGGGTTATCATTGCTGTGCTCTCTGTTTCTGCTCCAGTACCTGCAGTCGTAGGAATAGTTATAAGTTTTGGAAATTCGTCTCCTTCCTTTATTTTTGCTGGCGTTAGCTCCCATTCAAAATCCCATAATGGAATATCATTGTTTGCTGTAAGGCAGATTGCTTTGCCACCATCCATTGCGCTGCCACCGCCAATTGCTATTATTGCGTCATGATTTCCCTCTTTAAATACATTGCATCCTCCAGTTATTTCATCTTCTTTAGGGTTAGGAGAAATTTCAAAATATACATCTGATTGAATACTAGATTTTTCAAGAAAGTTCTGTATGGACTTTATAAAAGGCAAGTCCTTACTTCCTCTATCAGTCACGATAAGTGGTTTTTTTATATTTAATTCTCCACACTTCTTGCCAATTTCAGATATTCTTCCTGGACCATATGAAATTGGAACTGGAAAGCCCCAGTCTTGAGGTTCTAAAATTTCAGATGTATTCATGTTAAAAAGATTCGGCATAATAATCCTTCCAAAGGTATGGATAAAAATTTGCTTTTAAATGACACAATTTAAGATTATTAATTTTAAAAAAAATATATAGTTTTACAATGATTAAATTGAACAAATTGTATATTGCAATAGCAGCCACGCTTGTAGGAATTCTTTGTGTCGACTCTTATGGAGTAATCATAAAGAGTTTAGGACAAATATATCCCATTACACAGTTAAACGTATTCAGAAATGGTTTTGCTGTCTTGCCCTTACTTATTGTTTTCATTGTTACAAAAGAATTTTCAAGTTTGTTTAAAAATTTAAATTCTAGATTCATAGTAATATGTTGCGTGCGGGGCATTTGTTTCGCACTAATGCATGTTTTTTATTTTGCAGCAATAATTAATATGGACTTTGCTACTGCATCCACTTTAACCTTTTCCTCTCCATTTTTTATTGCGCTACTATCGATCTTTTTTCTTGGTGATAAAGTTGGTATTTATAGATGGTTAGCAATTATTATTGGTTTTATAGGGGTTGTCATGATTATGCGTCCCGATACAGATTTATTTTCAATTTATTCAATTTTTCCAATATTGGTCGCACTACTATTTTCTATAGCAATGATTGTTTTAAGATTTATTCCTGATAGTTATTCAACTTCAAAAATTCAATTTTATTCTCTTCTATTCTCTATAATAGGCGCAATTCTATTATTCTTAATTTCAGATGATCATGTACAAGTGGAAAATTACAATCATTTACTATTAATGATATTAACAGGAGTGCTTGGAGGTATTGCAGCAATACTTTTTATATTTGCCTATCGTTTAGTGTCCCCAAGCAAACTTGCTACATTTGAATATGTGGGAATCCCGTCTTCATTTTTATTAGGATGGTTATTTTTTAATGAATTACCAATCTCACAATTATTTCCTGGAGTAATAGCAATTGTTTTTGCGGGAATGATAATTATTTGGAGAGACACATTAAAAGAAAAAATACCAAGAGAAATTAAGCAATAGTATTTATTTACTTGAAGTCATAGATTTCATAATAATTGTGCGGTCAATTTCACCGATAAGTTTTCCTGTAGCACTATCAATAACAGGAAATGTATTATCATTTTCACAACACATATCCATTAAACCGTCTATTTTTGCATTACTTTCAATACAATTTTTTCCTTCTTTGAAAGTTTTTTCAGTTTCAGAACAGATTTCTTGACGACAAATTTTACCTGCGCTAAGCACTTTATATTTTGGAACATCCTCAGTGAAGTCTTTTACATATTGATCAATTGGATTTGCTACAATTTCTTCGGGAGTGCCAACCTGTGAAATTTCTCCATCTTTCATAATTGCTATATTATCTCCCATCTTAATTGCTTCTAAGAAGTCATGTGTAATAAATACCATTGTTTTTTTAAGCATTTTTTGAATACTCAGTAGCTCATCTTGCATCTCCCGTCTAATCAATGGATCAAGAGCAGAAAAAGGCTCATCAAAAATTAAAATTTCAGGATCTACGGCAAGGGCCCTTGCCAATCCAACCCGTTGTTGCATCCCTCCAGACAATTCTCTAGGAAAATGTTGATCCCAACCATCGAGGCCTACCAATTTGAGGGCTTCGATTGATTTTTCTATTCGTTCTTTTTTCCCAACTCCTCTAATCTCTAATCCATAACCAATGTTTTCAATAACTCTCCGGTGAGGAAATAAGCCAAAGTGTTGAAACACCATACTCATTCGGTGACGTCTTAGTTCTTTTAGGTCTTTATTATTCATATTAGTAACATCAATACCATCAATCTCTACTAATCCTGAGGTAGGCTCTATTAGTCGTGATAAACATCTTACAAGAGTAGATTTTCCACTTCCTGAGAGACCCATAACAACAAATGTTTCACCTTTTTGTACTGAAAAACTCACATCTTTGACTGCTACAACATGACCAGTTTTCTCTTGAACTTCACTTCGTGATAGATTTTCATCAAGATTTGATAAAATATTCTTTTCATTTGGTCCAAAAAGCTTCCAAATATTCGAACAAACTATTTTCTGGTTATTTTTCATAATTTCAGGATAATATATCAAACAATTTGCGTAATACTATAGTTTTTGTTAAATGGCGCTATACCAGGATTTAAATAATCAAAGTTTACAATCAAAATTTAGTGGATACTTTGTACCTGCTATTATTCTTTTAAGTATTATAATTTCATTGATCTTAGTTTCATTTGGAGAAGATAAATCTGAGTTTCCAGAGTTTATTACTGACGCCTTTACCTTTACTGCATGGGTAAATCAGGGAGAAGATTTTTTAAAAGCCAATATAAAAGAGTATACTCGAGCGATTTCTAGTTATGTAAAAGAAGGCTACTTTTTGCTCGAAGATTTCTTAATCGATTCTTCATGGCTTTTTGTTACTGCGCTTTTAGTAATTCCATCATTGGCATTTGGAGGCATTAAACTAGCTACCTTTATTCTTTTCGGAACAATGTATTGGGGAATGGTAGGATTATGGGAATCAGCTATGGAAACTCTTGCATTGATGGGCTTATCAGTTTTTTTATCAGTTGTTATAGGTGTACTTCTTGGGGTATGTTGTGCATTAAGCGATCGGTTTGAACGAACCATGAAACCTATTTTAGATATCATGCAGGTTATGCCAGCTTTTGTATATCTAATTCCTGCTATGTTCTTTTTTGGAATTGGTGGTGCTCCCGCTATTCTTGCGACAATGATTTATTCTATGCCTCCTATAATTCGCCTAACTAATCTTGGAATTCGACAAGTACCAAATGAAACTATTGAAACTGCTACTTCCTTTGGATCAAATAGGGGACAAATTTTATTTAAAGTACAAATTCCACTTGCGTTACCAAGTATTATGATGGGGGTAAATCAAACTATTATGATGGCATTAGCTCTCGTAGTTCTAGCAACATTTATTGGAGCGCAAGGACTTGGTTCAGATATTTGGGTCGCTATCAGAAAACTTGATGTTGGCGCAGGAATGGAAGGCGGACTTTGTGTATTGTTAATGGCTATAATGTTTGATCGCTTCGGAAAAGCTGTAAGCAGAGAAACTGTAACATTGCCTGCAGATAGTCAAAAATTTTATATTCTGCCTCAAAATTGGGATATATATCCATTAGCTAGACTTTTTGAAAAGCCTTTTACCTATATTCACTTCACTTTTGCATTTATGTTTTCTGGTATAGTCAGGATCTTTGCTTATTTTTTAGAGCAAGTCTTATCTCTTATAAGCAAAAAAATAGCTATTGCTTTTAGTCAGTTCATAAATTTGCATTATTTTTTTATTACTGGATTATTATTTTTAATTGGAATTTATTTATACGACATTCATGTAACCTCGATTGGAACATTTCCTGAAAGCTGGAATTTATCGATAAGAGACCAAATATCAAGTGGGGTGAGCGCACTGACTGTTAATCCCACATTTATAGCGATAACCAAAACCATACGATCTTCAGTAATCATATATTTATTGAGACCTTTTGATATGTATCTGACTTACCTTCCCTATTGGTTTACCATAGGTACACTTGTCATTGTAAGTTGGGCATCTGTTGGATTTCGGTTTGCAATCACTACTCTTGTATTATTACTTTTTATCGGAGCATGCAACATATGGACTGAAGCAATGATTACTTTGTCTTCAGTTTTAATCTCTGTACTGCTCTGTTTTTTAATTGGTGTTCCAATCGGAATTTTAGCTTCATATAGTCAGCGTTTTCAAAGCATCAATGAAGTGATTTTGGATGCGATGCAGACCCTTCCTTATTTCTGTTATCTAATTCCTGTTTTAATGTTTTTTGGTGGAGGAGCATTTTCAGCTCTTCTCGCAACGATTATTTATTCAATTCCACCAATTATAAGACTAACAGTTTTAGGGCTCTCACAAGTCTCCAGTACATACTCTGAAGTTTCTACTTCATTTGGGGGATCTTTAATACAAACACTGAGAAAGATTAAGTTTCCTCTTGCCATTCCCAGTCTTGTAATGGGGTTTAATCAAACTGTGATGATGGCCTTCGCTATGCAAATTGTAACACCACTGATTGGTGGAAAAGGCCTAGGATTGGAGGTTTTTAATGGATTAGCAAGATCTGATACTGGACGAGCTTTAGCTGCAGGAATAGGGATCTGTCTGCTAGCAATGATAATTGACAGGATTAGTCTTGCATGGACTAAGAAACAAAGGGATGCTTTAGGCATATAATTGGTCATTTTAATAATATTTTCATATAATTATTACTTACATTTATACATTTACATTATCTTAATTTTCAGGCTAAAATAATTCATTAATTAAAAAATAAAAATTAAGGGGTTATAAAAAATATGAAAAAATCATTTTTCACAAATGCTTTTTTAGCTTTGATAATGTCTTCTTTTCTTGTTCTATCAGCCGGTACTGCCAACGCAAAACGTTTGACTGCTGCTGTAGCTGACTGGACAGGTGGTGAAATTACATGTCAGGTTGCTGTAAGCATTTTAGAACAAGAACTTGGATATAAAGTTGAGAGAATTGTATTTCCGTCGGGTACAGGCCTATGGGAAGCAATTGCTGCAGGCGATATAGATTTCGCATGTGAAAGTTGGCCTGGATACGCTGAAGCTGATGATGTGATGCTAAATGCTCCATTGATTTATGATGGTGAGGTTGTAGTAGAGTACTCAGGTACTGGAGAAGTAATTGCCTTTACAACAGGTATCATCGGAGCTTCTGACTACTATGTTCCAAAGTATTTTATGGATGCAAATCCTGATTTTAATGGTTGGGAAGATCTAAATAAATTTAAAGCTGAATTTGCTACTGTTGAAACAGGCTCTAAAGGTAGACTTATCGGATGCCCAGTTGCTGGATGGAACTGTCATGACCAGAAAAGACTAGATATCATGGGTATCGATTTTGAAGCAGTTGAGCTTGGAACTGAGACTGCACTTTTAGCTGAAGCGCAAGGTGCTTTTGATCGTAAAGAACCATTTTTAATGTATCTTTGGGAACCTCATTTTTTCTTTGGTAAGAATGAAATGGTAGGCATTGGACTTCCAGCTCACCAGTCTTGCGATAGTTTTACTGAGGCTAACAACTGGCAAGATTGTGGAAAGGGATCTTGGCCTGCAACGAACTGGCCAAAAGATTATACCATGAACTACATGAATCCAGAAGTGATGGCAAAACCTGAAAATGCTGAAGCTCTTGCATTTTTCAAAAAAATGAAATTCCAAAATGGTGATCAAGCGAAAATGTTGGTTAGAGTTGACTCTGATGGATTATCAATTGAGGAAGCTGTTCAAGAATGGAAAGATAGTTCGAGTGATTGGAAGAATTGGCTTCCGTAAGCTTAACTAATCTTTAAGTTTAAAAAAGGCCCTGTATATTTACAGGGTCTTTTTTTTTAGTTTATTAAAAAATGGAAACTCAGAAGCACAAATATCATTATACAATCAGTTTTGCACTGTTGATTGCCGCGGGAATGTGGGGACTATTTTGGCTGCCGCAAAGAGCGTTAGAGTCTGGAGGGTTAACAGGAGGTTGGGCTACTATATCACAAATGGTAGTTCCATTTCTAATGCTTCTGCCGATATCAATTTGGAGGAAATCAAAAGGGCAATCCTTTGGATTAGAATATCCACTGATTGGACTTTTATTTGGAGGAGGTATCGCGTGTTATGCAAATAGTTTTCTACTAACTGACGTCGTAAGAGCGTTAATTCTTTTTTATATTACTCCAGTTTGGACAACCATTTTTGAAATGATTTTTCTGAGACAAGTACCGCGTATTTACAGGTATATTACGTTGATATTGGCATTATCAGGTGTTTGGATAGTATTTGGACAAGATGGAATAATACCGGTTCCAAAAAATTCTGGTGATTGGATTGCTCTTTTTGGTGGAATTTTAATAGCTGCTTCAGCAGTAAGGATGGAAATAAAGAAACCAGAGGGGATATACCCTATATTGTTTTCATTCTTTTTTTACGGAGGTTTATTTACATTAGTCCAGGCTTTCTTTTTGCGAGACTATCTCGGCTCAGGTCCTTCATTTGATGCGTGGATCACAATGATGCCATGGCTACTTTTAATTGCTGTTTTATTTCATATCCCTACAAATATTGTAATTTTAGGTGCCCCAAGTAGGATTGGGGCTGGTTTATTTTCAATAATTATACTTTTTGAAATTGTCGTTGGATCATTTAGTGCTGCAATATTAACTGATGAACTTATTGGATGGCGAGAAATATTAGGAAGTTCTTTTATAATTTTAGCTGGACTAACAGAAATTATTTTTGCTTCAAAGTCTAATGATATTGAGAATTATAATTGATTGAGTAATTTTATATGCTCTACAGTTGTTCCACAACAACCACCAATGAGTTGAGCTCCAGCATCTTTCCATTTTCTTGCTTCAATTAAATAATTTTCTGGGGAAATAACATTGCTCATATCATAATTTGGAAAATTAAATACAGCAACTTCTGGATAAGCCATAATAGGCACATCATACACTTCTTGAAGCTCTCTAATACTTTCTTCTATTACACTGATATCGCAATGCATAATACCAACTGCATCTAATTTGTGGTGCTTAACATTACTAATCATTTTTTTGAAGCTATAATCATAGTCGGTTGTTAGAGCTATGAGACCATCTGGAATACTTCTTGAAGAAAATCCGGCCCATACTGGTAAACCAACTTTACTAGCAGAGTCGAAAACAATCTCAATCCTATCTGGCCGATACATAAGTTCTAAAAAAATAAAATCACAACCATTATCAGCTAGGAAAAAAGCAAGTTCGTCAAAATTTTTCTGAAAATACTCAGGAGTAAGTTTTTTTCGATAATTTTCTCTCTCTTCTTGATTTTTAAAGGCATCTTCATATGGGATTTGATGAGACAAAGAGCCTCCTATAAGAACATCATCTCTACCAGTTTCTTTCCGTGCATCAAGAGCAGCATTTATTGCACTTAAGTTAATTTCCTCAAATTTATCATCAACTCCCGCTACTTCCAATACCATTCTGTTAGAAGCGTATGTATTGGTAGCAATAACTTTAGCGCCTGCTTCAATATAATCTTTATGAATTTGTTTGAGTGTATCGCCTTCAAGAGACCCGGTCGCACACCAGGAGTTATCCATTTTTACCCCTCTATTTTCAAGCTCTGATCCAGTAGCACCATCTAATAAAATCGTCTCTCCAGATTGAAGTAGTTCTAAAAAGTTTTTATATCGTTGATTCATGGCTTGCTCTTTTATGATTTAATATTATGTTATCTAAAATTTTAATTCATTAAAATTGTTGAATAAATTTACAATCAGTTTTAAAAGATTTCATCAAAATAGGATAAAAAAAAATATGTCAAAAGGAATTATTTATACACCAAGGGTAAGAAAGTCTCCATTTTTTGAGGAAACATTAAAATACGGTGCAACAAATTTTACTACTTATAATCATATGACCATGCCTGTAGGCTATACGACTCCAGAACAAGAATATCATTCTCTTATTAATGATGTCACTCTCTGGGATGTGGCCGCAGAAAGACAAGTAGAAATTATAGGCGAAGATGCTTCTAAATTTGTTCAGTATATGACGCCTCGAAATTTATCTACGTTCAAGGATAATTTCTGTCGATATGCATTCATGACTGATGAAAATGGAGGAATTATTAATGATCCATTAATATTAAAATTTAATGAAAATAAGTATTGGTTGAGTATTGCAGATTCAGATGCAATTTTATGGTGTAAAGGAGTCGCATTATCTGGAAATTATAAGGTAAGTATTTCAGAACCTGAGGCATGTCCATTATCATTACAAGGTCCTCGTTCAAAAGAATTGATGCGCAAGGTGACTAACGATGACCCAAAAATAATGGGATTAAAGTATTATCAATTTATAGAAACTAACTTATTTGGTATTGATTTAATTATCGCGCGGAGTGGGTGGAGTAATCAGTTTGGATACGAAATTTATATAACGAGAGAAATAGATGGACCGACCTTATGGAATTCCCTAATGGAAGCTGGTAAAGAATTCAAAATTGTACCTAGTTGCCCCAATCAAATAGATAGAATAGAAGCGGGCATGATATCTCACCAAGGAGATACTTCTCTCGATGAAAATCCTCTTGAGTTGAACTTGCCCAAATTTTATGATTTAGACCAAGAAGCCGATTTTGTAGGAAAAGAATCTTTAAAAAAGATTAGAGATGAGGGAATAAAAAAACAGTTCAGTGGATTTAAGATTTCAGGGAACAAAATTGGATATAATATGGCTAGAATTCCTCTATACGATAAGAAATTTGAAAAAAAAGGATTTATTACAAGCTGTATTTATAGTCCAAATTTTGGATGTAATATTGCTTTGGGATACGTAGATATCGATTTAGTATCATCCACTGATATTTTTAATATACATCATGATGGTGAGGACAGAGATGTAGAGGTTGTTCCTTTGCCATTTAGCTCAAGACTAGAAAAAATGGAATGATATTCAAGAGTAAATTTCATAAATCTATTTTTATCTTTACTATTTTTATATCTATTGCCTCTGGGTGGTTTTTTTCTGAATTTTTTATTAATCAAAAAACTGATGAAACAAACTACATAAACGCAAATTTTAGTCTAATAGATCATCATGGCAACGAGGTTTCTCAGTTAGATTACAAGAATTTTAATAAAGTATTTTTTTTTGGCTTTACTCATTGTCCAGATGTTTGCCCAATGGGTATTAGTACTTTGTCCAATGTTATTGATGAATTAGACTATCCGTCTATTAATAAGTTCTTATTTGTTAGTGTAGATCCTGAAAGAGATACCCCAAAAAGAATGAATGAATACTTATCAAATTTTAATAATGAAATTATTGGCCTTACAGGTGACTATAAGACCTTAAAGCCTGTTTGGGAAAACTTCTTTGTCCACGTAAAGAGCAATATGACTCAAGACCAGGAGCCTTATTCTAATCTTGATGGCATAAAAAAACATAACTCACATGACAATCATAATTCAGATAATCATTCGCTTACAGAAGTCTCAGAAAATAATTATATTGTACAACACAGTGCTTTTTATTTTATATTTGATCGTAAAGATAATCTAAAAACGATTTTACCATTTGGATCGAGTGCAGAAGAAATACTAACTGAATTATCAAATCTCTAATTTATTTATGAAAAAAATTGTACCCTGCTTTATTTTACTAATTTTATTTTATGCTTGTTCAGAGAGAATCGTGTATGAAGAATTAGCCTCTGAAAAAGCAAAAGAAATGAATTGTATGGAAGATATCGAACTTCTTGTGAAAAATAGTAATGTTGAATTGTGGGCTTCATATAGTCAATCTGAAGAAGGACTACTTTGTGTTTATACATGTAAAAATGATGTTTGTTATTATTCAACCGAAAGAGACTAAGAATGAAAAGTAATACGTCTGACTTTTATATTGTAATAATTCCTATTGTAATATTGGTTTGCCTTGCTTGGACTTACCTATTTGTTTTTTCAAATGAAATGGACATGGGCATGAGTTCAATGGATATGAGCTCAATGTCCATGAATAATGACATGAATATGGAATCTCAGGATATGGATATGAATAATGAAATGGACATGGACATGAGTACAATGGACATGAACAATGACATGAATATAGAGTCATTAAATAAATTCTCTTTATTTGCAATGCCAATGAACGGGAATTGGACTGTTAATGACTTTATTGTAATGAATCTAATGTGGATAATTATGATGTTTGCAATGATGTTTCCTTCATCATTAATGTTCCTATTTCTTTTCTATTCCATGAGAAGAAACATGGCTATTGTAAAAAATCCTAAATCAGAAATTGTCTTACTGTCTCTTATGTATTTTTCTATATGGACTTTATTTTCAATTACAGCTTGTTACCTTCAATATATTTTTCATAATTATAGTGTAGTTAATATGATGGGTGCGTACACAAGTAATAAGGCTGCTGCAATAACATTAATTGGTGCAGGATTATTTCAGTTTTCTAGCTTTAAAGATGCTTGTTTAGAAAAATGTAGAAATCCGCTTGGATTTATTATGGGGACAAAGATTAATTCTAAATTTGATGTTTTAAAGATAGGATTACTACATGGTCTGTATTGCCTTGGATGCTGTTGGGCGCTTATGCTTATTTTATTTGTCAACGGTGTTATGAATATGCTCTGGGTTGTGATCCTTACAATAGCCGTTTTATCTGAAAAAATAATTCCATTTGAGAAACTTACTTCTAGATTTTTTGGACTAATTCTAGTATTTTGGGGTTCTTATTTAATCTTTATTTAACCTATGACCGCAAATCCTTTCAATCTTCATTGGGAAATTAATGGTCACTTTCTATTGAACTGTAATTGTGATGTTTTTTGTAATTGTCCTATGTCTTTAGGGCGTGCAGTTCCTAATTCACCAAATGGAAAATGTTTTTCCTGGTGGGGAATCATTATTGAAGATGGTTGGGCTGAAGAAAAATGGTCTGGCTTTAATCCAATGAAGAGAGAGCAAAAAGGTATCATTGATTTAAGCGGTTTAAACGTTGCAATCTTGCTTGAAGTTCCTGGGCCATTATCTATGGGGGGATGGACAGCGGGTTTATATTTTGATGAAAAGGCCTCTGATGATGCAGCTGATGCATTACTAAAAATATTCTCTGGCAATGCAGGAGGACAAACTGGATGGTTTTCATCTATGATTTCTAATTTCTTGGGAGTTAAGAGAGCATCTATCACTTATAAAGAAACAGAAACTGGTTGGACTTACACTATTCCAGATATTTTGGATGGTAGAATTGAAAAAGAACCAGGGCTGCAAAGAGGAGAAGACATTAAGGTATCCAATCTTAAATATTGGGTTGCCCCTGAGATAATTGTAGGTCGAGGTGGCAAAAGAAGTAAAATCAAAGACCATGGACGTAATTGGGATTTCACAGGAGGAAGTGCAGAATATTGCGCCGTTGAGTGGTCAGGTCCATAAAAATTAAGGAGAATTATGAAATCTAGAGCAAAAGCAGTTGTGATAGGTGGAGGTGTTGTAGGTGTAAGTACTTTATATCACCTCGCTAAAAAAGGGTGGTCAGATGTTGTTCTGTGTGAGAGAAAAGAACTAACCTCAGGTTCAACTTGGCATGCCGCTGGCCTCCTACCTCTTTTCAATATGAGTTACTCAGTTGGACAGCTTCACAAATATTCAGTTAAGTTTTATCAAGAATTGCAAAAAGAGACCGGTCAAGAAGTAGGGTTTAGCAATGTTAGTAATATTCGATTGGCGGAAACACAAGATCGAATGGATGAATATAAACAATACGCCGGAGTCGCTCAAACTATAGGAGTTGATGTTAAATTCTTAACGCCAGATGAGATTAAAGAAATTTGGCCTTTATGTAATACCGATGGTCTTATAGGTGCAATTCAACATCCTGAGGATGGGTATATTCAGCCAAATGATTTGACTCAAGCTCTAGCAAAAGGAGCGAGATCGCTCGGGGCTGAAATTTATCGTCAAACAACTGTAGTTGGTTTAGAGCAGCAGCCAGACGACTCGTGGATAGTTAAAACAGATAAAGGTGATATTCATGCAGATATAATTATTTCTTGTTCTGGAAACTTTGTAAGACAAACTGGTGAAATGGTGGGATTAGATATTCCTGTCATTCCAGTTGAACATCAATACATTGTCACTGAGCCACATCCAGAAATAGTAAAAAGAAAAGAAGCTGGTCTCCCTGAAATGGGTGTACTGAGAGGGTCTGATGGCTCTTGGTATATGAGAGAAGAGGCTGGAGGATTAATTTTAGGACCTTACGAGAAGGGAGCGCCGTGTTGTTATGTAGACGGACCTAGCAATGATTGTGAATATGAACTATTTCAAGAAGATCTGGATCGTCTTGGACCTCATATTGAACATGCGATTAATAGAGTTCCCATCTTTGGTGAAGTGGGTATTAAGAAAGTCTATAACGGTGCAATTTGTTATACACCAGATGGTAGCCCAATTGTAGGACCTGCATGGGATAGAAAAAACCTTTATTTGAACGATGGCCATTCCTTTGGTATTACTGCTGCGGGTGGAGCTGGTTGGCAATTAGCCGAATGGATTGTAGATGGAGAGCCAACTATTGATATGCTTGGTGTTGAACCTAGAAGGTTTGGGGATTATGCTTCAAAAGCTTATCTTATTAAGAAGAATGAAGAAGCTTACGCAAATGTATTTACAATTCATTACCCTGATGAAGAGCGAGATGCTGGTAGACCTCTAAGGCAAGCACCTTGTTATGATCGACTAAAAAATCTGGGAGCAGTTTTTGGACAAAAATTTGGTTGGGAAAGAGCAAATTGGTTTGCTCCTGAAGGTGTTGAACAAGTTGATGACTGGTCTTTCAGAAGATCTAAATGGTTTGAGCACATTGGAAACGAATGTAAAAACGTGGTTGAAAATGTAGGCTTGCTAGATATGAGTGCATTTGCAAAATGCAGAATAAGTGGCCCTGGTGCCGAAGCTTTTCTCGATAACCTAGTTACAAATAAATTGCCAAAAAAGATTGGAAGAACAAACCTTTGTCACGCTCTTAACACAAAAGGCGGCGTTCATTCTGAATTTACTATTATGCGTGAAAGTGAAGATAGTTTTTATTGCGTATCAGCTGGAGCTTGGCAAAGACTAGATCATGATTGGATTAAAAAACATATGCCTAATGATAGATCTGTTTCTATGGAGAATCTTACAAATAGCATGGGAGTTCTTGTTGTAGCTGGACCAAAATCTAGACAATTGTTTGAAAAAATATCAAATGATGACTTTTCCAATGAAGCGTTTCCATGGCTATCTGGAAAAATGATCAATGTAGGTCTGTCTGAAACATTGGCCCTGAGAGTAAACTTTGTAGGTGAATTAGGATGGGAGCTGCACATGCCTATTGACTCACAAAACACAATTTTTGACGCGCTAATGGAAGCTGGTGAAGAATTTGGAATTAAACCTTTTGGTATTCGAGCAATGGACTCGCTTAGGATAGAAAAATCTTATCGATTAGTTGGTACTGAATTATCGATTGAATATGCAGCCTATGAATCTGGTTTAGATCGTTTTGTACATCCAAATAAAGGCGATTTCATTGGCCGAGACGCACTTGTTCAATGGAGGGAAAAGGGTTTTGATAATAAATTTGTTACTTTAGAAGTTCATGACGTAACAGATGCCGATGCTTTAGGTAATAATCCAATATACCAAGATGGCAATGTTGTTGGCAGAGCAACTGGCGGGAATTATGGTTTCAGAATTCAAAAATCAATTGCTCTTGCAATGGTCAATCCAAAATGTGCGGAACCTGGTGCAAAACTTACTATGGATATTTTAGGCAACATGCATAATGTTACTGTTATTGAAGAAAGCCCTTATGACCCAACCAATGAAAAGCTTAGATCATAGAAAAATCTCTAATGTCTAAGGCGTTAGATTTTTATCTTGATTTATGTTCCTCTGGGGCGATTGAAAAAGATCAAAATCAAATCGATTTACTAACAGAATTAGAGATATTTTTGTCTAACTCCGATGAGAATATCTTTTCAAAAATATTTAAATTTTCATCACAAGAAAATTCTTTAACTTGTTTTTATTTACACGGCAATGTTGGATCTGGAAAAACTCTTTTAATGGATTTAATTTCAAAAGTAATTTTATCTAATAAGTTTATGAGAATTCATTTTCATGAATTCATGATTAAAACTCATAATTCTCTCCATGAATTAAGATCTAAGAATTATTCAAAAGATGACTTGATTGCAAGTTATGCAAAAATGATTCAATTAGAAACAGACATAATTTTCTTTGACGAATTTCAAGTTACAAACATTGCTGATGCTATGATACTAAGCCAGCTTTTTACTGAATTTTTTAATAAGAAAATTAAAATAGTCTTAACTACAAATATATTTCCAGATGATTTATATAAAGATGGTTTACAAAGAGAACTTTTTTTACCTTTTATCGAGCTCATTAAGCAAAAATCAAAAATCTTTGAACTTAATACAGGCAAAGACTATAGGAAATTAAATCTAAATAATGATGAGGTTTACTTTTCTCCTATAAATTTAGCCACATCTCATAAAATAAATGATTTGTACATTAAGCTTTCTGAGAATAGTGAAGAAATTAATAAAATTATAAACGTAAAAGGAAGAGAAGTTGTAATAAAGAGATTGGCTAAAAGAGTATCTAGGTTTTATTTTGATGAGATATGTGGACTGCCTTTGGGCGCCGAAGATTATCTAAGCATGATAAGCTTTTTTGATACAATTATTATAGAAAATATAAAAAACTTTTCTAATGAAAGTATAAATGAGCAACTCAGATTTATAAACCTTGTTGATGTATTATATGACAATAATATTAATTTAGTACTTAGCAGCGCTGTTAATATTAGTGAAATAGTCTCCGCTTTTCATTTAAAAGAAAAATTTAAAAGAACACAGAGTAGACTTGAAGAAATGAAATCAAGAAAATATAGAGACGCATCATGAAAGTAGCAGTAATTGGAGCAGGAATTGTTGGCTTGTCTACTGCAAATTGGCTGAAGAGATATGGTCAGGATGTGACACTTTTTGATAGGGAAGACCCAGGCAGTCAAGCCAGTTTTGGGAATGCAGGAACATATGCCAAATATGCTAACATACCAACTAACTCATCATCATTTTTTTATCTTTTTCCATATTTATTGCTAAATAAAAATAGCCCCTTATTTTTTAAAAGAGGAAAATTTATTCAATCCTTACCATGGCTGATGCAATATTTAAGCAATTGCAGACAGTCGAAAGTTAGAGATACATCAAATAAACTAACTACATTACTTTCATTAGTGGATGAAGGATACGAAGATTTATTTAATGACGCTGATATTGAAAATTTAATTTCACGTGAAAGTATATTTTATGTCTGGTCAAATAAATTATTTTATAATTCAGCAAGGAAAGATTTTGAAACCCGAGAGAAAACTGGTGTAAAAATAGAAATTATTTCTAAAAATGAAATTAACGATGTTGAGCCAAATATAAATAATATTTTTTACAAAGGGGCTTTATTTAAAGGATCATATTTTGCAAAAAATCCAAAAAAAATAAGTGAAAAACTACTGCAACTTTTCATTGAAAAGGGTGGAAATTTTAAAAAAGAAAAGATTGATGCTATTAAAATTTTAGATACAAACAAAGTAAATATTCACACAAATGAAAATACTTATATTTATGATCGCATCGTTTTATGTGCTGGAGTGTGGTCAAAAAAATTAACTGATAAACTTGGTGAAAATATTCCATTAACAAGTGAGAGAGGTTATCATTTGATGTATCCTCATCCTGAAAATTCAATTTCAAGACCAATTGCTTGGCAAGAAAGAGGAGTATATTTTACTCCAATGCAAGATGGTCTTCGAGCAGGAGGTGTGGTGGAGTTAGGGGGCAACTCAAATGAAATAAGTTCTAAGGTCGTGTCTTATTTAAAAAGAGCTACAGAGGCCGTTTTTCCTAACATAAACAATCATTTAAGTGAATGGGTTGGATTTAGACCATCAGTACCAGACTCTCTGCCGGTCATTGGACAATCAAAAAAAAATCCTTATATTTACTACTGCTTTGGGCATCAACATATTGGATGGTCTCTAGGCGGTATCTCTGGAAAACTTATCGCACAAGAAATTTGTGCTAATAAAACAGATATAGATTTAAAACCTTTTTCTGTAGGAAGATTTTAATTATGAAATATTCTGCGATTAATTTAGTTCGGAATGCTTTTTCTTATCATGAAAATTGGCAAAAAGCATGGAGTAGTCCGGAGTTAAAAAAAGAATATGATGTAATAATCGTTGGCGGCGGTGGTCATGGATTGGGCACAGCTTACTATTTAGCAAAAGAATTTGGAGTTAAGAATATTGCCCTTTTAGAAAAAGGATGGATTGGTGGAGGCAATACTGGAAGAAATACTACAATAATTAGATCAAATTATTTATGGGATGAAAGTGCTGCACTTTATAACCATGCTGTCAACTTATGGGAAGGGTTGTCTAGTGAACTTAACTTTAATGTAATGTTTTCCCAGAGAGGTTTATATCACCTTGCACACTCAGTTCATGATATGCAGGAGATTACTCGTCGAGCATATTCAAATTACTTAAATGGAGTCGATGCTGAAATACTTAATCAGGATCAGGTAAAGAAAAATATACCTCATATGAATGTGAATGGAAGGTATCCAGTTTTAGGAGCAATCCTTCAACGAAGAGCTGGAACCGCAAGACACGATGCAGTTGCATGGGGTTATGCTCGAGCCGCGGAGAACTTAGGAGTTGATATCATTCAAAACTGTGAAGTTACTGGAATAGATGTTTCCAATGGAATTGTTAAAGGATTACAGACAACCAAAGGATCAGTTAATGCAAAAAAAGTAGGCCTCGTTCCAGCTGGACATAGCTCTGTACTGGCCAATATGGCTGGTTTTCGATTACCAATTAGTTCTGTCCCTCTGCAAGCTTTGGTAAGTGAGCCGATAAAACCAATCTTAGACTGCGTAATTATGTCTAATACAGTACATGTTTATGTAAGCCAATCTGACAAAGGAGAGCTTGTGGTTGGAGCAGGTTCAGACTCCTATAATTCTTATTCTCAAAGAGGTTCATTTGATATGATTGAGCATATTATGGGACCATTGACAGAATTATTTCCAATATTTTCTCGATTAAAAATGTTACGACAATGGGGAGGAATTGTAGACGTCACTCCCGACAGAAGCCCTATAATAGGAAAAACTCCTATTGAAAATTTATTCATTAATTGTGGCTGGGGCACAGGAGGTTTTAAAGCAACACCTGGTTCGGCACATGTATTTGCTGAAACTGTCGCAAAAGGAGAGCCAAATAAAATTGCTTCTCCATTTTCGATTGAAAGACATTTTAGTGGTGCTTTAGTTGATGAAGCTGCAGCTGCAGCAGTGGCTCATTAGTTATATGTTTGTTATTAAGTGTCCATATTGCGGTGATAGAGATCAAACTGAATTCTCATGTCATGGAGAAGCTCATATAGCAAGACCAGAAAACCCAGAAACTCTCACTGATGAAGAGTGGGGAGAATATCTTTTTATTAGATCAAATAAAAAAGGCATCCATTATGAAAGATGGACGCATGATCATGGTTGTAGACGATGGTTCAATGTAATGAGAGACACTGTTTCTGACGAAATACTTGTAACTTACAAAATGGGTGAGGAAAAACCTAAATCATAATTATGAGTAATCAAAATAGAATATACAAAGGTGGAAGAGTCGATAGAGATCAAGCTATTAATTTTAAGTTCAATGGTAAAGAATATGTTGGTTATCAAGGAGATACCCTTGCATCTGCATTGTTAGCTAATGATGTTCATTTAATAGGCAGAAGCTTCAAATATCACAGACCAAGAGGAATACTCACCTCTGGTTCTGAAGAGCCAAATGCTTTAGTACAACTTGGTTTAGGAGCAAGAACTGAGCCTAACATGAGAGCTACTGAAATTGAAATTTATGAAGGCCTAGAAGCCTCTAGTCAAAATTGCTGGCCATCAGTTAATTTTGATATTGGTAGTATCAATAATTTTTTATCAAGAGTTTTTCCCGCTGGATTTTATTATAAGACTTTTATGTGGCCACCAAGTTTATGGCTATTCTATGAACACTTTATTCGAAAGGCAGCTGGACTTGGAGTTGCTCCAACAGCCAAGAATCCTGATCGTTATGAGCAAAAATTTCATTATTGTGACATCTTAGTAGTAGGAGGAGGCGCCTCAGGATTAATGTCAGCTCTTGCAGCTGGAAGATCAGGCTGTGATGTTCTACTTATTGATGAAAAGCCTGAGCCAGGAGGTTACTTAAGAAATATTTCAGCAAAAATTGATAATCTTAATTCAAATGACTGGATAAACGATATTCTAAAAGAATTAGAGTCTTATGACAATGTTACAATTCTAAATCGCACAGCTGTAATGGGTTATTATGACTATAATTATCTCACAGCACTTCAAAAAGTTACAAATCACCTACCTTATTTATCTGATAAAATGCCGAGGGAGAGATATTGGAGAATAAGAGCAAAAAAAGTTATTTTGGCCCAAGGTGCATTTGAGAGACCTCTTGTATTTTCAGGAAATGATCGGCCGGGAATTATGTTAGCCTCTGCGGCCAGAACATACCTCAATCAATTTGGTGTTTTGCCTGGAAAATCAGTTATTCTTTTCACTAATAATGACCATGCCTATGGAACAGCGATTGACTTTGCAAATAAGGGGGCAAAGGTAACGATTGTAGACAATAGAGAAGATATTCCCTCTGAGTTGAGCGATAGATGCAATAAAGTAAAAATTAAAATTTATCCATCTCACTCAATAATTAATACCTATGGGTACCAAAAAGTTAAAAAAGTTGAGATACAAAAAGTTGATCAAAATAATAATGAATTAACTGGCAGTTTAAGAGAAATTGAATGTGACCTTGTTTTAATGTCAGGTGGATGGAATCCTTCAGTTCAACTATTTAGTCAATCAAGAGGTAAGCTTAAATATCAAAGTAAATTAAATTCATTCATTCCAAATAATTTGATTAAAAACCAAAAAGTTGTTGGATGCAATAATGGAGACTTCAATTTATTAAAAGTTTTAAAAAATTCTTATCAAGTAGGTTTGGAATTTGCATCTGAACTTGGTAAGTCTGCAAATAAAAGTTTAGAAATTGAAACTGCATTTGAGGACTTAGAGTTTACCGAAGCGAAGGTTGAACCATATATGATTGGAAAAAAGAAGGTTACTCATGGATCTAAACACTTTGTTGATTTTCAACACGATGTAACAGCAGCTGATATTTTTCTAGCTCAAAGAGAAGGCTATATAAGTGTTGAGCATACTAAGCGATACACGACTACCGGAATGGGAACTGATCAAGGAAAAACATCAAATGTTAATGCTTTAGCTTTAATGTCACATATTCATGATAAGCCAGTTGACAATATCGGTCATACTACGTTTAGACCGCCTTATTCTCCACAAACAATAGGAGCCATTGCAGGGAGAAATGTTGATCATTTATTTGATCCTGAGAGAAAGACAGCTATTCATCAATGGCATGTTGATAATGGAGCTGAATTTGAAGATGTAGGTCAATGGAAAAGACCATACTTCTTTCCTCAAAAAAATGAAAATATTCAGGATGCTGTAAATAGAGAATGTAGAGCAGTAAGAAATGGCTTGGGTATTCTTGATGCCTCCACATTGGGCAAAATTGATTTACAGGGACCTGATGTCGCTAAGTTTCTAAACCTTATATATACCAATGCATGGTCAAAGCTTGAAGTAGGCTCTTGCCGTTATGGTTTAATGTGTAATGAACATGGAATGGTATTTGATGATGGAGTGACAAGCAGAATTTCAGAAAATCGATACCATATGACCACTACTACAGGAGGTGCCGCGAGAGTTATGTCATGGTTAGAGGAATTTCTTCAAACTGAGTGGCTTGATATGGAAGTTTTTTGTACTTCTGTTACGGAGCAATGGACTGTTCTCAGTATTTCTGGTCCTAACTCAAGAGAGTTTTTATCAAGTCTTACTGATATTGATATTTCAAAGGAAGCTTTTCCTTTCATGAAAATGAAAGAGGGTAAAGTGTGTGGAGTCGATGCAAGAATATTTAGAATTAGTTTTACGGGTGAATTGAGTTTTGAAATTAATGTTCCATCTAGATATGGTTTATTCGTTTGGAATGAGTTTATGAAGCACGGAAAGAAATATGACATTACTCCTTATGGCACTGAGTCAATGCATGTCTTAAGAGCAGAAAAAGGCTTCATTATTGTTGGACAAGATACTGATGGTAGCGTTACACCTAAAGATATGAATATGGATTGGATTGTTTCTAAGAAGAAAGATGATTTTCTTGGTAAGCGCTCTTTTTCAAGGTCAGATACAATACGAACTGATAGAAAACAACTTGTAGGTCTTTTAGTGAATGACAAAAAGACAGTTTTGCCTGAAGGCAGTTATGTCGTTGATGAGGCAAAACCGAGGCCACCAATGGACATGATTGGTCATGTAAGTTCTAGTTATTATAGCCCAACATGCGATCATCCTATTGCTCTTGCGTTAATTAAAAATGGTTTAAATCGTATGGGTGATGTTGTGAAAATTCCACTAATGAGCGGTAAAGTAATTGATGCAACAATCACAGACTCAATATTTTATGACAAGGAAGGGGCTCGAAATAATGAGTAATACGAATTCACCTTTGCAAAGTAAAGATAAAATAAAATCATCTAATATTAATCTTGAGTATATGGATTTTATTGGAAAAATTAATTTAAGAATAAGAGATGCTGATACTGATGTTCTCAATAAGGTTTCAGCTTACTTGGGTTATGAGTTACCAAAAAATTCTGGTGAAGTAAGTACAAATGATGAGTCCAGAACAGCATGGCTTGGGCCAAATGAATTTTTAATTCAATGCGCTGAAGATAAAAAAGATAATTTTATTGAGGATCTTAATAGAAATTTGAATGATTGTTTCCATGCTTTAACGGATGTATCTGACTATTATATAACTATTCGATTGAGTGGAAAAAAAAGTATTGATGTCCTAGAAAAAGGCTGTCCTTTAAATTTTAAAGAATATTTAAAAAATAAAAATACGTGTGCTCAGTCTTATATATCCAAAGGAACAGTATTAATTGATAGATTATCAGATGATCAAGTATTTGACATCTTGATTAGATGGAGCTTTGCAGATTATTTGTGGGATTGGCTTTCAGACTCCTGCCGTGAGTATGTAGACTAGAAGATGGCAGGAAGTAAAACTTCATTAATCAGAGTATTATTGAATGGAATACAAAAAAAGTGCCCTAATTGCAGTAAGGCAAAATTTTCTCTGGATATTTAAGCATCAATAGTCATTGTAGCCATTGCAATGAATACTTATCAATTTATCGAACAGATTTTTGGACCATGGCTATCAATAGTGTTGGCTGGCCACATCGTAATACCTCTTGTATTAAGCACTGAACAAACTTTTACTCCATCTCTATGGCTTCAGGCTCTCATATGGATACCATTTTCATTGCTTGTTGTTCTATATCTACTTCCTATATAAAAAAGTATATGCCTTGCAATTATATGGCGATTAAAAATAAAGGATCAAGAATTAGATGATCATGTTTAGTTACGCAATCTTTGATTTTTATATTTAAGGTCATATATATTCAATATGAGAATTGCAATTATAGGCACGGGAATATCTGCACTTTCAACTGCCTTCTACTTAGATAAAAATATTGATATCGACTTATATGATTCTGAAGAACGACTTGGCGGCCATACTGATACTCATCTAATAAATTTAAGAAATAAAGAAATTCCTGTTGATACTGGCTTTATAGTTTGCAATGATCGAAATTATAAAAATTTTTTTCAGCTTATAAATAAATGTAATGTTAGTTTGAATGAGTCCGATATGTCCTACAGCTCATCAATTAATGATAGAACTTGGTGTTCAAGAGATTTTTTTAAACCAAGTTATTATTTGTCTTTTTTTAATATTAAATTTTTATTTAATATTCTTAAGTTTAATAAGCTTGGTAGAAAAGATATCAATGATCAATTACCAATATCTGAATGGCTAAATTTAAATAATTTTTCTAAAAACTTTGCTGAAAATTATATTTATCCTATGTCAGCCGCTATTTGGTCAATGAATCCTAGTCAAATAAACGATTTTCCAACAAATCGATTACTTAGTTTTTTTAATAATCATGGTTTATTAGATATTTTTAATCGTCCAAAATGGTATTCAATTAAAAATGGAAGTTCATCTTATATTAAAAAAATTTTAAATAAGACAAGCGTAAAAAATATTAAATTATCTGAAACAATTACTATCAATAGAGGTAAGGATAAAATTACTATCATTAATAATGATTTAAAAACTGATTATGATTATGTCATTTTTACATGTAATACAAAGCAAATTAGTCAAATCTTAATTGATCAAACTAAAGATGAAACAGAGGCCTACTCATACTTTGAATACTTAGATAATAAAGTTGTACTTCATAATGATACTTCTTTAATGCCTGAAGATAGATCTAAATGGTCATCTTGGAACTCAATTAAAAAAGACAATGATCAATATGTAACTTATTGGATGAATAATTTACAGAAATTAGATACTAATGAAAATATTTTTGTAACACTGGGAATATTTAATATTTCAAATTCAAATAAAATTTTTCGTGCAAAAAAATATGATCATATTGTATATAAAAAAAGAACTATAATCGGTCAGGAAAGGATTGAGAATTTACAGGGTAAGAATAGATTGTTCTATGCTGGTGCATATTTAGGTTATGGTTTTCATGAAGATGGTGTAAAATCTGGAATGAGAGTTGCTCAAATGATAAATGATTTAAAAGAATGATACAAAGTTCTATTTATTTTGGTGAGGTTCTGCACAGCAGAAATCATCCAAAAAAACACTCATTTAAATATAAGTACAGATCACTATTCAATAAAAATATTTATGATTTTAAATTAAAAAAATTTAACAAACTTAAATTTAGTTTTTCATCATATGATTTTCATGAAAAGATTATTAGTGAAAAAATAATTAAGTGGTTTGTAGGATATATAGAAAAAAACTCACTAAGTTTAGATCATATTTCATTAGATTTACTAAAAACGCCAAATTTATTTCTTAAGAGATCCTTTAATCCTGTATGTTTTTGGTTTCTGAGGAAAAATGGTAAAACAATTTCATATATAGCGGAAGTTACAAATACATTTAGAGAGAAACAGGTTTACTATATTCAAAACCAAGGTAAAGAAATTGAAAACAATTTATGGCTAGAGGCAGATAAGAGGATGTATGTATCTCCTTTCGCTGATAAGGTTGGCAAATATAGATTTCAACTAGATGATCAATCTTTGACAATCAAAATTAACGAATTTGACCCAAGTAATAATCTTGAAATAGTTACAAGGCTATCAGGAACTATAATGAAGTATAATAGGCTTAATTTTTTGTATTTCGTATGTTCTTTATACTTGAATTCACTTTCTGTACTGCCTAAAATTCACTATCAAGCTTTTCGTCTTTGGAGAAAAAAGCTTAAAGTATTTAGTCATAAAGGAAATGGTTATGCTGAGTAGTATTCTTAAAAAAAATATTGAAAAAGGCTTGAGTAAGATTCAAGTCAATAAAATTCAGGTTACTTATCCAGATAAATCAACATCAGTCTTTGGAAACTCAGGACCTACTGTCGACTTAAAAATTAATTCTTGGAAAATGCTCTGGCTTGCTATTACTCGAGGTGACATTGGTTTAGCAGAGGGTTACTTTGAAAATCATTGGAGCACAACCAATCTTCTAGATCTGATGGAGTTCTTTTCTCTAAATGTTGACTATATAACTGAAATTTCAGATGGAAAAAATGTTTTTAAAATATTTACTTATATCTTTCATCTTAGAAATAAGAATAGTATTTCTGGAAGTAAGAAAAATATTCTAGCTCATTATGATTTAGGAAATAGTTTTTATCAGAAATGGCTTGATAGTACGATGACTTACTCATCAGCTTTTTTTGACAATAAAAAAATGTCATTAGCTGAAGCTCAAGAAAATAAATATCAAAGGATAATTGATAAATTAGAGCTTAAGCCGGGACAATCAATCCTTGAGATAGGGTGTGGTTGGGGCGGCTTTATGGAATATGCATCAAAAAAAGGTTTTAACGTTAAAGGTATTACCATATCTGATGAGCAACATAAATTTGCTACCGAGAGACTTTCAACTGCAGAAAATAATCCTGAGGTAGTCTTAAAAGACTATAGGCTTATTGAAGGAAAATTTGATGCCGTTGTTTCAATTGAAATGTTTGAAGCTGTAGGAAAAGAATATTGGAATAGCTACTTTAGCAAAGTAAGAGAGTTATTGAATAAAAACGGCAAAGCACTTATTCAGACAATTACAATCGATGATGCATTATTTGATAAATACGCAAGAACAACAGATTTCATACAAACGTATATATTTCCTGGAGGCTTATTGGCATCAGATGGTGTTTTCAAATCAATGGCTGATAAATTTAAACTTAAAACACTCAATACAAAATCATTTGCTCATGACTATGCAAAAACCCTTGAGATATGGTTTCATCAGTTTAATGATAATTGGGATGATATTTCAAAGCTTGGTTTTAATGATAGATTTAAAAAACTATGGGATTTTTATTTAGCCTATTGTCGGGGAGGATTTTTATCTACAAGAATAAATGTTTCACAATATTTATTTGAAGCAAAGTGATAAATAAAAGTTTTTTATTCTCTGTTTTACTAATTAGCTCTCTCTTTAGCATCTCCAATGTATTTGCTGATCAAAATGACCCCAGATTAGATATTCTCTTTCTAAATGTGAAAGACTCTCAAAATGAAGTTACTTCTTCAATTTATATCACAAGTATCTGGAGGATATGGAGTGAGACAAATAATCAAAATTCTCAGCAATTATATGATCTGGGTAATCAACTATTAAAACAACGTAAATATGAACAGTCATTGGTTATATTTACTGACTTAGTTAATAAAGAGCCAAATTTTGCAGAAGGATGGAATAAAAGAGCAACCCTTCATTTTTTGATGGGTAATTTTAATGAGTCTATTCAAGATATTAATAAGACATTAGCTTTAGAGCCTCGTCATTTTGGAGCTTTAGATGGCTTAGGTCAGATACAATTTAAATTAAATAACTTTTATGAGTCTATTCAAACTTATGAAAAGTTATTAACAATAGTTCCTCATAGTTCCAGCGCAAAAAAAATGTTAAAACTTATGAATGCACAATTCATCTAGATTCGGTAAAATTCTTTTTCTATCACTTATATTTATCTTATTAACAATAGCTATGACTATGACAGAAAATACTAAAAGAACTCCAGAACATCACTTAGAAAATGGAACATTTGTAAATACAAACGGTACTGCAAACAATAAAAAATTGAAAGAGCTCTGGAAATGGATGACAGGGAAAAAAGAAACAAAGGCTATCCCAATTGAATTTGAGATAGTTGATCCAGACTTAAAATTGATCAATCAAGATAAATCATTTTCTATTACTTGGATTGGCCATGCTTCTTTTCTATATCAAAATAAAGAACTTAACATATTAACTGACCCTCATCTTACTAATAGAGCATCACCAATTAATTTTGCTGGACCACAAAGGTATACAAAACCAGCAATGAAATTTGAGGAATTGCCTAAGATTGACTTTATTACTATTTCTCATAATCACTATGATCATCTTGACTTGAAAACAGTAAAGTGGATTGCTAAAAATAACCCTGATGCAATGTTTCTTGTTCCATTAGGATTAAAGAAGTGGTTTTTGGACAAATCAATAAATAATGTAATTGAATTAGACTGGTGGGAAAGCCACATTATTAATGATACAAAAATAACCTTTACACCAGTACAGCACTGGTCTTCTAGGACTCTATTTGACCGAAATCAAACTTTATGGGGTGGGTGGTATATCAAAAATAATCATCATTCATTAATCCATCTTGGAGACACAGGATATAGCGACGATTTTAAAGAAACATTTAAAAAACTTGGACCTGTTGATTTAGCACTTATTCCAATTGGAGCATATGCCCCCAGATGGTTTATGCAGTTTTCCCATATGAATCCTAATGAAGCTGTTCAAGCCTTTATTGATTTGAAAGCTGAAAAAGCAATTGGAATGCATTGGGGGACTTTTATTTTAACTGATGAACCTGTTGATGAGCCTCCATTAAAACTTGAGGAAGAGTTAGAGATCAGATCTTTAGATTCGAAATCATTTATTACAATGATACATGGTCAAACCATTAACTTGAGCGAAGACTAATCATTTTCATATTCACGATGAGGTTCGCACTGATTATTTTCACCTGAGCAGCATGGATCAATATTTATTTTACAGTTTGGGCATTGAGAGTGACCGTGAACATCAATTGGTTGAATTGAGTGATTACACCATGGACATATTTGATTATGAATCATATTATTAATAATTAATTATTAATTAGATTTTTTATTAATGAAAGCAGTTGTTTATAATACTTATGGCGGACCAGAAGTCCTGAAAATACAAGATGTTCCTATTCCTAGACCGAAGTCTAATGAAGTTTTGATCAAAGTAGACTCAATTTCACTAAATCCTGTTGATGCAAAGGCTAGAAGAGGTGGATTTAGACCTATGAGTGACCTGTTGAAGTTTCCAAGGATTACTGGAAGTGATTTTGCTGGCGTCATTACAGAAACTGGCAATAGAGTCAGTGGGTTTAAAGTTGGAGATACAGTATATGGTTGGGCACAACCACTTCTAAATAATGGATCAGCTGCAGAAATGGTATGTATATCTGAGAAAGCTATTGCACTTGCGCCAAATAATATTTCACTATCTGAAGCTTCCGCTCTTCCGTGTGGAGCTTTAACCTCATTAATATCACTTAGAGACTTAGCTCCTATTCGAAATGGTCACAAGGTCCTAATTAATGGTGCATCCGGTGGTACTGGAACAATGGCAACTCAGATAGCAAAAATATTTGGTGGTGAGATAACTGTTGTAACAAGTCCAAATAATTCAGAACGAATAAAAAATGATTATAAGCCTGATAGAATCATTGACTATACAAAAGATGATTTTGTAAATCTTGAATATCAGTATGATGTTATTTTTGATGTCCAGGGCAACAAAGCTATAAATGAAGTAGAACACTGCCTCACATCTAATGGAATTTATGTAACAACACAGCCGTCAATTTATTCATCAATTGATGTAGTTAAAAGTGTACTGTCAAAAAAGAAATCAAAAATCGTTATATGCCGATCAAGAACATCTGATTTAAATATAATTAGGTTATGGGTGGAAGAGAATAAGATCAAACCAACAATTGAAAAAGTTTTTGACTTTGATCAATTTAAAGATGCTTATGAACATCTTGCATCCGGTCATGTCAAAGGAAAATTAATTTTAAAGATTTAATTTTTTTTATTGATCTTATTTACTTCAAACTATATTAAATTTAGGTATAAAATTTATATATAACAGGAGAGAAATTGAATGAGCAACAATATTTATCATTTTGAGGTCAATAATATCGATTTAACAAAAGTAAGCTTATCAGATTTCAAAGGCAAAACACTCTTAATAGTTAATGTTGCAAGTGCTTGTGGTTTTACTCCTCAATACACAGGACTACAGGCTTTATACGAAAAATATAGGAATCAAGGTTTAGAAATATTAGCTTTTCCTTGTAATCAGTTTGGCGGTCAAGAATCAGGAGCAAATGAAGAAATCAAAACATTTTGTGATTCCAAATATAATGTATCGTTTCCATTGTTTGATAAAGTTGAGGTAAAAGGTGACAATGCTTCTCCATTATTTAAATTTTTAGAAGATCAATCTGGCAGAGAAATTCAATGGAATTTCTCAAAATTTTTAATAAATAAAAATGGTGAATTTGTAAAAGGCTTTGGAACACAAAAAACCCCAGAAATGATTGAAGATAGTATTAAGGAAATACTCTAATAAAGTAGTCTTCAAGAATTAAAATTATCATTTAATTTTAGAGGAAGATAAGAATGAATGAAGATATTAAAAGAATTTTTATAGATACTGTAACTACATACAATTATTCTGATAGAGAAGTTGATAATAATATTTTGCATGAATTGTACGAACTGACTAAGTGGAGCGCTACCTCATTCAATTGTAGCCCATTGAGGCTTGTATTCTTGAAATCAAAAGAAGCTAAAAATAGAATTGATCCTTTTTTAATAGACTCAAACAAAGAAAAAGTAAAAAAAGCCCCAATCACAGCAATAATTGCTATGGATACTATGTTTTTTAATGATCTTCCCCGAAACTTTAAAGCAACAGATGCTAAAGTTTTTTTCGAAAATAATGAAGAATTAGCTTATACGACCGCGTTCAGAAATAGTAGTTTACAAGCTGGGTATTTTTTAAAAGCAGTTAACGCACTTGGTTTAGATGCGGGTCCAATGAGTGGATTCGACAATAAGGGGGTTGATAATGAATTTTTTAGAGATACTTCATTACGAAGTAATTTCTTATGCACATTAGGGTACGGAATTGAGCCTAAAGGGAAACCTAGAGGAGCAAGATATGAATTTGCTGAAGTAGCAAATATTATTTAATTAATCTATTTTTATGAATCTAATCAAGATTAAGCAAATTATTGACCCAATTGAAACATCAGATGGAGCGGGAGTAAAGCTCAAAAGAAGTATCGGGACTAGTCAAATAGATTATTTTGATCCATTTTTAATGCTTGATGAATTTGGATCCGAAAATCCAGAAGACTATATAAAGGGCTTCCCTCCTCATCCTCATAGAGGTATTGAAACAGTTACATATATGCTTAACGGAGAATTTGAGCATAAAGATAGTGCAGGTGGTCAAGGCAAAATGTCTCCGGGTGATGTCCAATGGATGAAAACCGGTCGTGGTATAATTCATTCAGAAATGCCAGCCATGGAAAATGGAAAACTGCACGGGTTTCAACTTTGGATTAATATGCCTTCAGATTTAAAAAAAAATAAACCAGAGTATTTGTATATCGACTCTGAAAAAATTCCTTGTTATCAAGATAATGAAAAGAGCATTAAAATTATAGCAGGTGAGTATTCAAATATGAAAGGGTCTGTTACTAATCATAATGTAAACCCAACATATTTTGATGTTGAACTTGAGGAAGGAAAAATTTTTGATTTTGAGATTCCAGAAGAAAACAACTCTTTTATTTATTTAGTTGAAGGTAGGATTAGGATAGGGGATGAAGAAAATAATGATTTAGAAAGTTCTAAGCTTATACTTCTGGAAAAAGGCAATAAGTTAATGGTTGCATCTGAAACCAAGTCTAAATTTTTATTAATTTCTGGAAAACCAATTAGAGAACCTATTGCAAGAGGTGGGCCATTTGTAATGAATACAAGGGAAGAGGTACAACAAGCTATTCAGGATTTTAATAATGGAAGCTTTGCTAAGTACTGAAGTATTTAAGCAGCAATTAAATTTAAATAAGTATTTTCAAGTTTTTCTAGGTCTTTATTTCGAATTAAATCATTAACTTCTTGTTTAAATTTTTTCGACCCAGGTATTCCAAAGCATAATGCGAGTAGCGGACTTAATAATTCATAAGTTGACACCGTATCAATATTTTCTTTCACATATTCAAAATATTTTGCAATTACTTGATTTTTTTCAAGAGACCTCATCTTTTGGTTATAAAATTGATGATCAACCTCCTCTAGAAAAAAAGGATTTGCCTGTATAGATCTACCAATCATGACCCCATCTACTGATTTTAATTGATTATGACATTCTTCTAAAGTTTGAATCCCCCCATTAATAATAATGTTTAATTGAGGCATTTCTCTCTTTAATTTATATACATAGTCATATTTTAGTGGAGGAAGAGTTCTATTTTTTTTAGGATCTAAACCTTTTAAGAATGCTTTACGAGCATGAACAAAAAATGTATTGCAGCCACTATCAGATACGTTTGAAATAAATTCCTTAAAAAAATTATATGACTCAAACTCGTCAACACCAATCCGACATTTGACTGAAACTTCAGAAGATGACTCACTTATCATTGATTTAACACAACTTCTTACTATGTCTGCTTCTTTCATTAAACATGCACCCATTCGACCCTGAGATACTTTTTTTGAAGGACAGCCAACATTTAGGTTAATACCTTGATAGCCATATTTATTTGCAAGATTTGTGCTAAATTTTAATAACTCATTATCAGATCCACCAACCTGAAGAACTACTGGCTCTTCAATTGAATTTTTCTTTAAAAATTTGTTATAGTCACCACGGTATATAGCTTGACTTGCTATCATCTCAGTAAATAGAACAGCTTTTTTTGATATAAGCCTGTACATAAAACGTGCACTTGGAGTTGTAACACCCATCATTGGGGCAACAGAAAAAGTATAATTATTCTCTAGCATCTTTTTTTTCAAAGTTTAAATTTACTGCTATACCACTTGTTATAATACACATAATTCCAATTGATACGATTATACTTGGTATATCTCTAAAATATAAAACGCTTATTATCACATTACTCACAATTTCAAAATAGTGAAATGGGGCCAATAAGCTTGCTTCAGCATATTGATATGCCTTAATTATTAAAAAATGAGCTAAAATTACGACGGGACCAATTGATCCCATTATTAATATTTGTTTTAGATCAGGGCTGCTTTCCCAGAAAAAAGGCAGCAATAAAGTCATTACGATTGCACCAGGGATGGCAGTAAAGCTTAGACTAATAATTGGATCAGAGGAGAAATTCAGTTTTCTTGTGTATATAATATAAAATGCATAACAAAAGCCAGAAGCTAAAGCAAACAATGAACTTGAGTGAAATTCACCAAATCCTGGTTGAACAATTAATAGTGTTCCAATAAATCCAAGGCCCACACATAGGATCTTTAAAGTTGAAATTTGTTCTCTCAACATTTTAGAAGAAAATATTACAACAATTATAGGTGCAATTAATAGAAGACTTAGAGCATCAGCAAGCGGTATCTTTGCAATAGCTATATAGAATAATGCTGTGCCGATAAAAATTAACATTCCCCGAATTACTTGTTGTGTAGTTTCTTTATTTATAAATTTTTCTTTACCATGAATATAAAGAGCAATTGGAACAAGGAAGATAAAATGCCCAAAAAATCGTGACCATATAACTTCCATTATATTAAGATCAGAGCTGAGTATTTTAGCAAGCGCATCATTGATTGGAACTATGATTAGCCCAAGACATAAAAAAGCAGCGCCAATATAGAAGTTCTGTTTACTTAACATTTAAAATGTTATTTATTGAGTTCTCTCATCGCCTGATCAATTCCATCTATTGTTAGTGGAAACATGCGATTTGAAAAAATTTGCTGCAAGATATTCGTTGATGCAATTCTATTCCAATATTGTTGTGGTACAGGATTGAGCCATATAGCATTTTCATAGACATCAAGTGTACGATTTAACCATTTTTCACCAGACTCTTCATTCCAATATTCAGTACTTCCCCCAGGATAAGTTATTTCGTAGGGACTCATTTCTGCATCTCCTACAAAAATTACTTTATAATCAGATGGGTAAGTATGTAAAACATCCCACGTTGATACATGTTCATTGTATCTTCTTTTATTGTCTTTCCATACATAGTCATAAAGACAATTATGATAATAGAAATATTCCATATGCTTAAATTCTGTTTTAGCCGCAGAAAATAATTCTTCACAAATTTTAACATGCGCATCCATTGAGCCTCCAACATCGAAGAAGATTAAAACTTTTATTTTATTTCTTCTTTCCGGCATCATTTTTACGTCTATGTAGCCCTTATGCGCTGTTGACTTAATCGTACCATCAAGATCTAGTTCGGTATCAGCACCTTCCCTTGCAAACTTTCGTAATCGACGAAGAGCAACTTTGATATTTCTAGTTCCAAGCTCAACATCTCCATCAAGATTTTTAAACTCTCTTTTGTCCCACACCTTAACAGCTTTTTTATTGCGACTTTCTTTTTGACCAATTCTTATACCCTCTGGATTGTATCCATATGCGCCAAATGGAGATGTTCCACCAGTTCCAATCCATTTGCTGCCCCCTTGATGCCTCTTTTTTTGTTCTTCTAATCGTTGCTTAAGTGTTTCCATTAATTTGTCCCACCCTCCAAGAGACTCAACCAGTTTTTTTTCTTCATCTGATAAGTATTTTTGACCCATAAGCTTGAGCCACTCTTCAGGAATCTCAGCTTCTGTAGTTTCTGATTTATTTTCAAGACCTTTGAAGGAGTGTCCAAAAACTTTATCAAACTTATCCAGATGACGTTCGTCTTTAATAAGTGCAGATCTACTTAAGAAGTAAAAGTCATTTACATCAAATGATGAAATAACTCTTTTATCCATTGCATCCATTAACATTAGATATTCTTTCAGAGAAACAGGAAGTTGAGCCTGTTTTAAATCAAAGAAAAAATTGAGAAACATAGATACTAGTCGATACTTTCATTTTCTCTTCTGGCAATAAACGCCAGTCTCTCAAGCAAATGAACATCCTGCTCATTTTTGAGAAGAGCTCCATGAAGTGGGGGTATGAGTTTTTTCGGATCTTTTTCTTTTAATGTTTTTGCATCAACATCATCAGTCATCAATAATTTTAGCCAGTCTATGAGTTCAGATGTAGATGGTTTCTTTTTAACACCTGGAATATCACGCATATCATAAAAGATTTGAAATGCTTCTCTTATTAAATCTTGCTTAATATCTGGAAAATGAACATTTACAATTTCTTCCATAGTATCAGCGTCAGGAAACTTGATGTAATGGAAAAAACATCTTCTTAAAAACGCGTCAGGTAGCTCTTTTTCATTATTTGAAGTAATAATAACGATAGGTCTATTTTTTGCTTTAATTGTTTCACCAGTTTCGTAAACGAAAAATTCCATTTTATCCAACTCAAGAAGTAGATCGTTTGGAAATTCAATATCAGCTTTATCGATTTCATCGATTAGTAATACAGGTCGTTTATCGCTTTCAAACGCATTCCATAACTTCCCTTTACTAATATAATTTTTAATATCTTTAACTTTTTCATCGCCTAATTGAGAGTCTCTAAGTCTTGTAACAGCATCATATTCATAAAGACCTTGCTGAGCTTTAGTTGTGGACTTAATATGCCAAGTAATTATTTCAGCTCCAATTGCATCTGCAACTTCGTGAGCAAGCATTGTTTTACCTGTTCCAGGCTCTCCTTTTACAATAATAGGTCTTTCTAGGGTTATTGCAGCATTTACAGCAACTTTTAGATCTTCAGTTGCAATATAATTTTTAGTTCCTTCAAATTTCATGGTGACTCCTCAAAAAATTATCGAAAAGATATTATATTTCAGCTATTTATCAACTAGAAAAAAGACATTGTTCATTTGACTTACATCTAAAAAAGCAATAAAAAACACCGAAATTAATACTTTCTTAAGGAGTTAATATGGCCACTAAGCTTCCAAAAAACTATAAACCTCTTAAATCTGAAAAGTTTATGAATGCTAAGCAAAAACAGTATTTCAAGCAAAAGTTAGAGAATTGGAAGCAAGAAATATTTAAAGAAAGCAAAGAAACAGTTGAAAATTTGCAGGATTCAATTGCACCCGCTGATATTTCTGATCGAGCCACCCAGGAATCTGAAAAAACTCTTGAATTAAGAACGAGAGATAGACAAAGAAAATTAATTGCAAAAATTGATGCTGCTCTTCATAGAATTGAAAATGGAACTTATGGATACTGTGAGGTAACTGGTGAACCAATCAATATTGCAAGACTTGATGCTAGACCAGTGACAACTCTAAGTATTGAAGCTCAAGAAATGCATGAAAGAGACGAAAAACTTCACTCTGACGATTAACTATTCATATCAATATTAAGATAATTAATTTATTATTGTATTTGAGAATCACTTGTTGATAAAACATGTAATTTTCCAGAACAAGTAAAGAACAAAACTTTAATTATTCAATAAAAACAATATGTTATTCTGTATTGCAAAAAGGAACAAAATAAGTACATTAAGAACATTAATACTCAATAATATATTGGAGATAAAAAATGACAAAAGCAAATTTGAAAGTAGTAGACGACAAGAAAATGGATAGTTCTGAAAAAGCTAAAGCATTAGATGTGGCAATGTCTCAAATTGAGCAAACTTATGGTAAGGGCTCTATTATGAAGTTGGGACAAAGAAGCGTTATGGATGTTGAATCTATTTCTACCGGTTCTCTTTCCCTAGATGTTGCTCTTGGAATTGGAGGTCTGCCTAAGGGAAGAATAATCGAGATTTATGGACCTGAATCTTCTGGAAAAACAACTCTAGCACTTCATGTAATAGCTGAAGCTCAAAAAAATGGTGATAGCTGCGCATTTATAGATGCGGAGCACGCATTAGACCCAGCGTACGCAAAAAAGCTAGGCGTTAACATTGATGAATTGCTAATTTCACAACCTGATACAGGTGAACAGGCTTTAGAAATAACAGACTCGCTGGTTAGATCCAAGGCCATTTCAGTTTTGGTCGTTGACTCAGTTGCAGCCCTAACTCCAAGAGCTGAGATCGAGGGAGAAATGGGAGACTCACACATGGGCCTACAAGCAAGACTAATGAGTCAGGCATTAAGAAAACTTACTGGATCAGTTTCTAAATCAAATTGTATGGTTATATTTATTAACCAAATTAGAATGAAAATTGGTGTAATGTTTGGAAGCCCAGAAACCACTGCGGGAGGCAATGCACTAAAGTTTTATTCATCTTGTCGATTAGATATTAGAAGGATTGGCGCAATTAAAGATAAAGAAGAAATTATTGGTAATCAAACCAGAGTTAAGGTTGTAAAAAATAAAGTTTCGCCTCCATTTAGAGTAGTGGAATTTGATATTATGTACGGACAAGGAATATCAAAACTTGGAGAGCTAATCGATATAGGGGTTAAATCTGGAATAATTAACAAATCTGGTGCCTGGTTTTCATACAAAGGTGATAAAATAGGCCAAGGAAGGGAAAACTCTAAAATTTTCTTACAGGAAAATCCTCAAATTGCATCTGAAATTGAGACATTAATTAGATCGAAATCAGATGATTTATCTGAAGATTTAATGGAACAAGAAATTGAAGATATTCCTGAGGAGGATGAAAAAGAATAAATTCAAATACTCATTTAACGTTAATTCAAAAAGGCGCTTCGGCGCCTTTTTGCGTTTTAGTCCAGCAAATGCTATACAATGTATATGCAAATCAATGATATAAGATCAAGCTTCTTGGACTATTTTAAGTCGAATGGACATACCGTTGTTCATTCAAGCCCTCTTGTGCCAAACAACGACCCAACATTGATGTTTACGAACTCTGGAATGGTTCAATTTAAAAATGTATTCACTGGTCTTGAGAATAGGGAATACCAAAGAGCTGCAACCTCACAAAAATGTTTAAGGGCAGGTGGAAAGCATAATGATCTTGAAAACGTTGGCTACACTTTAAGGCATCATACATTTTTTGAAATGTTGGGCAATTTCTCTTTTGGAGATTATTTTAAAGATGAAGCAATTGAATATGCATGGAATTATATAACTGGCGAACTAGGTATCAATAAAGATAAGTTATACGTAACAATTTATCATGATGATGAGCAGGCATATTCTGCCTGGAAAAAAATCACTAGTTTTAGTGATGATAAAATTATTAGAATATCTACAAATGATAATTTCTGGTCAATGGGTGATACTGGGCCATGTGGTCCATGTTCTGAAATCTTTTATGACCATGGAGAAAACTATCATGGCAATCCACCAAGTGAGGCTGATGAAACACATGATCGATTTGTCGAAATTTGGAATCTTGTTTTTATGCAATATGAACAAGTAGATGAAAATAATAGATTAAGTTTACCTAGGCCATCAATTGATACAGGAATGGGAATTGAGCGAATAGCTGCTGTGATGCAAGGTACTAACGATAATTATGAGGTTGATTTATTTAAAAAGCTTATTGATCATTCAATTGATATAACAGAAAAAAATTATAAAGAATTAATCTCAAGTCATCGTGTTATTGCTGATCATCTAAGATCATCATCATTTTTAATAGCCGATGGTGTTTTACCATCAAATGAAGGCAGAGGGTATGTACTCAGAAGAATTATGCGAAGAGCTATGCGACATATTCAACTACTTGGTTACAACGATACCATGTTATCAGATTTATTTACTACTCTCTCAAACGAAATGTCATCAGCATATCCAGAATTACGAAGGGCTGAAAACTTAATTAGAGAAACATTAAGCTATGAAGAGATTAAATTTAAAGATTTATTGTTTAGAGGGATGAAACAACTTGAAGACGAACTTAAACCCCATCAAGAAGGTCAGATTTTTCCTGGTTCAAAGGCTTTCAAACTATATGATACATATGGTTTTCCCTTAGATCTAACGCAAGATATTCTTAGATCTAAAAATATTGAAGTAGATATCAAGGGGTTTGACCAAAGTTTAGAAGATCAAAAAAGACGGGCACGATCTAGTTGGTCAGGCTCTGGAGATAAATCAACTGAAAAGATATGGTTTAATCTATCAAATAAAATTAACAAAACAGAATTTATTGGATATGAAAACAATGTTTCACAAGCTGAAGTTCTATCTATTATTAGTAATGGTACTGAAGTTGATCAAATATCAAAAGATCAACAAGGTTGTATAATTCTAAATCAATCTGTTTTTTACGCAGAGTCAGGTGGCCAAATTGGTGATATTGGATATATCAGATGTGGAGAAAGCAATTTTAAAGTCACTGATACACAAAAAAAAGAAAATCTAATCATTCATGATGGAGTAGTTTCTGAAGGGGTATTTAAAATAGCTGACGTTGTAGAATTAGAAATAGATATAAACAGAAGATCGTCATGTAGATCATATCACTCTGCAACACATATTTTACACCAAGCTTTACGGGATACACTTGGAGACCATGTTTCTCAAAAGGGCTCTTTAGTTTCATATGACAGACTGCGTTTCGATTTCAGTCACCACAAAAGCTTATCTGAAGGTGAAATTAAAAACATAGAAGGAATTGTGAACAACATAATTAATTCAAACTTTAATGTTCAAACAAAATTAATGAAATCTGAAGATGCTATTAATTCAGGTGCTTTAGCATTATTTGGTGAGAAATATGATGATGAAGTAAGAGTTTTATCAATAGGTGATAACAATTCATCATCTTATAGTGTTGAATTATGTGGAGGAACACATGTAAAAAAAACATCTGAGATAGGAAACTTTAAAATAATAAGTGAGTCATCGGCTGCATCAGGAATAAGAAGAATTGAGGCGTTAAGAGGAAATGATTTGATAAGTTATAGTGAAACAAGATCTAAGCAAATAGAAATTGATTTAGAAAAGAAAAAAATAACAGAGGATGTCAAAAAAAATAACTTAGAAAAAATAAAAACACTTAGTCAAAACATACAAGAAAAAATAAAAGATGGTGAAACGTTAATTGTGGAAACGTGTAATAATTTGAAGGCAAAAGACTTAAGATCAATCCTAGATCAATGTAAATCTCAATTTTTGAAAAATGGAGTTATAATTATTTGTGCAATAAATGATGGTAAAATTAGTTTTTTAGTTGGTGTCACAAATGAGTTATCTAATAATTTATCTGCTAGTGATGTTGCTTTATATGCAGCTAAAATTACTAATGGAAAAGGTGGCGGAGGTAGAAAAGATTTTGCTCAATCAGGCGGTATATATTCAGAAGAAATAAATATAAAAGAGAGTCTTCAGAAATTTCTAAAAGAAAATATCCCTAATTAGGATAATGCAGATTGAAGGTTTGAGTTTATTTTTTCAAGAAAGTCTTGAGTATTAAGCCACTCTTGTTCTTTAGATACTAATATTGCTAAATCTTTAGTCATGAACCCACTCTGAACAGTATCAACACATACTTTTTCAATAGTTTCAGCAAAATCTATGAGTCTACTATTGTCATCCATTTTTCCCCTATAACTTAAACCCCTGGTCCATGCAAAAATAGATGCTATTGGATTTGTTGAAGTAGCTTTTCCTTCTTGATGAAGACGATAATGTCGAGTAACTGTGCCGTGTGCTGCCTCAGCTTCAATTGTTTTTCCATTTGGAGTCATTAAAACACTTGTCATAAGACCCAATGATCCAAAGCCTTGAGCAACTGTGTCAGATTGAACATCTCCATCATAATTTTTACATGCCCAAACGAAATCTCCATTCCATTTTAATGCTGACGCAACCATGTCATCAATAAGCCTGTGTTCATAATCGAGATTCAATTTTCTAAAGTCAGATTCAAACTCATTTTCATATATTTCCTGAAACAAATCCTTAAATCTACCATCATACGCTTTTAGAATTGTATTTTTAGTAGATAGATATACTGGCCATTTTCTCATTAATGCATAATTCATACAAGCACGAGCAAAGTCTCTTATTGACTCATCTGTATTGTACATAGCCATTGCAATTCCAGGTGAGTCAAAATTAAATACTTCATGTTCAATTGTATCTTGACTTGGGTCAGCTGGTGTCCATTTAATAGATAATTTTCCTTTTCCTGGTACTAAAAAATCTGTAGCACGATATTGGTCTCCAAACGCATGTCTTCCAATGACAATTGGATCTGTCCATCCTGGCACTAACTTAGGAACATTATTGCACACTATTGGCTCTCTAAATACAGTTCCACCTAATATATTTCTAATAGTTCCATTTGGTGATCTCCACATTTTTTTAAGGTTAAATTCTTTCACTCTATCTTCATCAGGTGTAATCGTTGCACACTTAACTCCCACTCCATATTTTCTAATAGCTTCAGCTGAATCGGCTGTCACTTGATCATCTGTTTTATCTCTATTTTCAATGCCCAAATCGTAGTAATGAAGATCAATATTTAAATATGGTAAGATTAATTTATCTTTGATGAACTGCCATATAATGCGAGTCATTTCATCACCATCAATTTCAACTAGTGGAGTATTTACTTTAATCTTCGTCATCTAATTTATGTAATTGTTTAAATCACTTATATTACTAATAATTTTATAATCATCTTTTATATTTGAGTGTGAAAATTTGCAATCAATTGTTTTACTTATAATTGTATTTAGATCATCCCAATAATTATTTACATTATAGATTAATATATCTTTTGAATGAAGTTTTAACTGCTTCCAAGATAGTATTTCAAAAAACTCCTCTAGTGTACCTATACCACCTGGTAGTATAAGAAATGCATCAGCCGCATTAAACATTTTATTTTTTCTTTCAGACATTGAGTCTACGATATGTATATCTGTTAGATCCTCATTGATTTTTTCTTTGTTAATCAAATGTGAAGTTATAACTCCCATTACTTCACCGCCATTCTTAAGTACTGCACCTGAAACAGCACCCATGAGTCCTAAATTTCCACCCCCATAAATTAATTTTATATTATTATTAGCAAGAAATTTTCCAATATTTTCAGCAGCTTCGAAAAATAAATGATTATTTCCGACAGATGAGCCGCAGTAGACTGCCATGGATGAAATTTTTTTCATGATAAAGCACCATACTTTAATTAGATAGAATAGGGGACTTCTTTCTAGAAAAACTTAATTCTTTTAGTCTATCTGGAAGCGCTAATAGAGCAGGGGTAACAAAAAGAGTCGCAATTGCAGCAAAGCTCAATCCCCAAACAAGAGCCCAAGCCAATGGTTCTGTGAAATAAGTTTCAGCACTTTTATAATTAACTGATCTATCAAATATATTTACGCTTAGCTGTAAAGCAGAAGGCAAAATACCTACTACTGTAGTAATTGTTGTTAGCAAGATTGGCCTTACCCTACTTTTTGTTGACAAGAGAATAGCTTTATTTTTATTTTTTTCATTTTTTCTAATTTTACGATAACTATCAATCAGAATAATATTATTATTAACCACTATACCGGCACAAGCTACAATTCCAAGTCCTGTCATCACTATGCTAAAATTCATTTGAAGAACTATTAAGCCAATAAAAATACCAGTAGTCGAAAGAACTAACGAAAAAAGAATTATAAAAGTGTGATAAAAATTATTAAAGAGGCAAATAAGAATTATAAACATTGATAGTATTGAAAAGATAAAAGCTCCAATAACAAAGTTAAGTGAACTTTCTGAATCCTCAGCCTCACCAATTAATCGAACTTCTACTCCAAGAGGTAAACTAGTAGAGTCTTTCCAATTTTTAAGTTGTGAAATCTTTTCAGCAACATTCAAGGAAGGATCAACATCAGCACTAATTATTAAATTTCTCTTACTATCTTTTCTACTTATTGAGTAAATTTTATTTGTAGGTCTTTTATTGACGAACTCTTTAATTGGAAGAGAACCTTGAGGTGTATTAATTGTAATATTTTCAACCTGATCGAGAGTTCTTTGTTCATCAGGAAGATATACTTTTATATCAATTTCTTCAGATGAATTTATTGGTCTTAGTGATCCGATTTTTAATCCATCAGTTGCCAAGCTAATAACTGATCCGATTAGTCTAACTGGAACATTATGCTTGCTAGTCATATTTCGATCAATATCATACTTCCATTCAACACCAGATAATGGATATTGAATTTCTATATTATTAAGCCCATCTACTTCATTTAATTTATTTCTAATAATTTCTGCAGTTTGATTAAGCGCTAATTTATTTGAGGATGAAACTTCAATTTCAATTGGTTTTCCAGCATTTAAGCTTGAGCTATAAGTGTTGCCTTTTATAGTTGCATCAAATCCAACTATTTGAGAAAGCTCATTTTGCATTTCATTTATTATTAAATCGGGATCTGCAATATTTTCGGGATTTTTAAATTCAAGCCAAATTTTTCCAATTACATCACTTGGATCTGCGTCGAAGAACCATATTCTCTTTCTCTGGATGGTATTAGAAACATATTGATCTATATAAGGTTTGTTATTAATTACTTCTAATGCCTCGTTTATATATCTACTTTTTTCGTCAACTGACAGATTTCCTCTCGCAGTTATATTTATTCTAGCGCTATCAGCCTTATCATCTGGAAAGAATTGAACGCCAGTATTAAAATTCTTGTACAAAAGAATGATTAAAATAAAAGATATAGAAGTAAGAAGAATAACTTTTATAGGGTTTTCTATTGCATTAGAGAGAATTGACTCATATTTGAGATATAAAAAATTACTCTGATTTTCACTTGGTTGCATATCAGCAGTCTTTCTTTCAATCATTGCTCCAAGTGATGGTACAAAAATTAGTGTTACTATTAAGGAAGTGGTTAATACTACTATCACAGTGACAGGAATTACTTTCAACCATTGACCAATTGTATCTGGCCAAAATATTAATGGAATAAATGCGACTATGGTAGTTAAGGCTGAAGCAATAATTGGCCAGAACATATTGTAGGAGGCATTAATATAAGAGTCTCTCCTACGGACACCTTTTTCCTGTTCAGATCTTGCATATTCAGAAATAACAATTGGTCCATCAACAAGTAATCCTACGGCTAATATTAAACCAAATATTGTCATTAAATTATACGTCATGCCCAGAAAATCCAATATTAGAATAGAAAAGAGATAGGTTAGGGGTATGGAAAGCCCTATAAGAACTCCACTTCTTAATCCTAGAATGCCTACAATTATGATCATGACCAACATCACAGCGGTTATGACAGTATTTTCTGAAGCACTTATTCTTTGCCGAACACCAATAGAGTCATCATCAACGAGAACTGCTTTAATTAGAGGGTGAAAGCTGTTCTCATTCTCTGCAAGAACTTTTTTAACAGCATCATATGTATCCAAAACATTTGTTCCAGATTTTCTTGAAATATTAATATTCAGTGCAGATTTGCCATTTACCGTTACATATTCTTCAGTTTTATTAAATGAACGTTTAACTAGAGCAACATCTCCAAGAGTTAAAATAAAGTTATTTATAGACCTTATTGGGAGTTTTTCTAAATCATTATAACTTTCATAAAGTGAGGGCACTTTAACAGAAAATTCAGCATTGGAATCTGAGAGAGTCCCAGCGGGCACAAGGTTGTTATAAGATCTAAGAGCATTAATAATTTCATCTAAATTGACACTGTGTTTTTTGAGAAGTTCAGGGATAACTGTAATCTTGATTTGGTCTTCTCTGCCACCTCGGATTTCAACTTCAGTTACATTGTTAATTAGTTCAAACTTTTCTTTATAAGCTTCAGCAGTAGAATTTAGAACTTTATATGGCACATCTCCATAAATACCAATTCTAATTCGAGAGAACATCTCTGACGAATATTCTTTTACCTCTATAATTTCTATATCTTCTGGAAGTTTACTTTTCGAGTCTTCAACTTTATTTCGAACTAACTTTGATATATTTTCAATTTTAGTATCTAAATTAAATGATACACGAAGTGTTGCTATACCATCTTTTGAAACAGAAATAATTTCATTTATATCATCTAATGACATTAATTCTCTCTCTAACGGCTCTGTGATTAAGCGCTCAATTTCATTCGAGGATAATCCCTGATAAGCAATAATTACTGCGACAGTTTTTAAGTCAACAGCTGGACGTTCTTCTTTAGGAAAAGTTGTATATGAGATTGACCCCAAAAGGACAATCATTACCAGAAAAGTAAGAATGGTTCTTCTTTGTAATAAGATTGCTGTAAGAATAGATTTAAGCATTTACTATTTTTGAGTCAGATCTTGAGTATTTTTTTAAGATTTTTTTTAAATGTGAAGGGAGTACGATCAAGCATGGAGTTACGATTAGTGTAAGTATTGCAGAGAAAGATAGTCCATAAACAATACATTGTGCGAGAGGGCTCCACATAGATGTAACGTTTGAATCATAGGCAATTTCACGGCTTATTGGGTCTATACTATAGTTTAAGGCAAGAGGGATTAAGCCTAACATGGTGGTAACAGTAGTAAGAAATATTGGTCTCAATCTTTGTGCGCTTGCTTTTAAAATAGATGTTTCAACATCCATATCTTTATTCTTTTTTTGAATAAAATTAAATGCATCAATTAAAATAATATTGTTATTAACAACTATGCCAGCAAGAGAGATTATTCCAATGCCATGCATGATTGCACTAAATTGCTGATCAAAAACTAGCAAACCAAAAAATACACCAGCAGTACTCATTAACACAGCAGAAAGAATGATAAAACTCTGATAAAAGCTATTGAATTGCGTCACAAGTAGTGCCGCCATTATTAAAATAGAAATTATGAATGCCTGTATCACAAATCTCATTGAATTATTTTGTTCTTCATTTTCTCCTCCAAAAACAATATCTATATTTCCAGGAAAATTTTGTTTTTCTACCCATGTAGCTAACTCAGTAGATTTCTCACCAACAGTAGCGGTCTCATCCACATTTGCCTTAATATACATAGCATTTCTTGCATCATACCGTCTTATAAAGCTTACGTTTCGCTTAGCTTTCTTTTTGACAAAATTACTTATTGGTACTGAGCCAAAATTTGTTTCAATCATTATATTATCTAGTTGATCAATTGACCTTTGATCTTCAGGGTATCTTACAAAGATCTCTAACTCATCATCAACATCATTAGGCCTATATTTTCCAATCATGACACCATTAGTTACTAAATTTACAGCAGACCCAATTGTGAAGACATCTGCTCCAAATTGAGATGCTTTTGGTTTATCAATAATCAGTTCCCATTCAACTAAGGGTATTGGCAATGTATCTTCTACACTTATTAATCCATCAACGTTATTATCAATATGAGATCTCAATTTTTCTGATATTGGAATAATATCATTTGTGGACGGGCCCATTATTCTAATTTCTAAATCTTTTCCTACTGGAGGACCATTTTGGAGCTCTGAAACTTCAACTTTTATTCCACTAATCTTGTCTACTTGCTCTCTTATTTGACTTATAATCACATGTCCGTTTTCTCGAGATGATCGTTCTGTAAATTCAAAAAATAAGTTAGCAATCGTATCCTCTGAATTTCCTCCTCGAGACCCAATTCCACCAAATCTACCAGTTTGAAGAAATACACTCCTAATTCCCTGAGTCTCTGTAATTATTTTTTCAACATCTGCACTCAGTCTTTCAATTTCATCAATCGATAAGTTTCCTCGTGCAGCAATTTTTGCTTGTCCAAAAAAGGGATCAGATGTTGTAAAGAAGACCATACCAGGTCCATAGGTAAGATATGAACTGATTACAATGTATAGAGCTGAAATTATAATTATTAATGTTAATATTGGTCTTTTAATTAAGATATTTAAAGTCTTTACATATTTACCTAAAACACCTCTGAGAGAGTCTAAGTTAAAATCTGCGTCAGAGCCTAAGGTTTTAAAATTACTGAATGAAGAATTTGATGCCTTTCCAAAAACACTTCCAATAACTGGAACAAATAAAAGGCTATAAAAGAGTGCAACAAACAACACTATAAATATAGTTAATGGCAGTACTCTCATGAATTGACCAGAAATTCCAGGCCAAAAGAATAAAGGGATAAATACAGCTAATGTAGTAGCTGCAGAAGCTACGATTGGCCAAAACATTCTTTTTGCGGCATAAATGTAAGCCTCAGTTCGATTAAGACCTTCAACCATTTTTCTGTCAGCAAATTCAACTACTACCAAAGATCCATCTATAAGCATTCCAAGAGCCACCAGTATTCCAAAGATAACCATAAAATTATAATCGTAACCAGTTATATATAGGATAAATAGTGATACTAAGATTGAAATTGGTATCCCAGAGCCCACTATAAGTGACGATCTTATACCTAATGCAAGCATAGTAATTAAGAGTACAAATAGAGTGGCTAAAAGAATATTGCCTTGAAGAGAGTTAACTTGATCAGTTATCATTTCTCTTGAATCTAAAATATATGAAATATTTACTTCATTCGGTACTTTATCAACATAGCCATTAACTATATTCTCAACTTCATTTATAGTTTCAATTAGATTTGTGCCTCTGCCTTTTTTTACCATTAAAGAAATAGATTTTGCTCCATTAACTTTTGTATAACTTTTTCTTTCTTTAAAGTTTCTTTTAATTTCAGCTATATCTGCAAGAAATATTGAACTGTTATCTGATGATCTAATTGGAAGCTCATAAACATCTTTCGCTGACTCAAATAAGCCAGGAACACTTACTGAAAATTGCCCATTACCAGTACTGATTTCACCTGTAGTTACTACCTGATTGTTATTAGAAACTGCACTTATTATTTCTGGAAATGTAATATTATAGTTTTCAAGTTGATCTCTATTGATTACGGCTTCTAGTTGCTCGTCTCTAGCTCCTACGATCTCAACTTCAAATATTGAGGGTATAAGCTCTAAATCTTTTTTTATTTGACGAGCTAAATTCAATACATACCGTTCTGAAGCAGATTCAGAATCTATTGATATTATAATGTTTGGATCATCGGTAACTGAAACCTCTGAAACGACAGGATCCTTTGCATCTTCTGGAAAATTTACTTTTGCATCATTTACAGCGTCTCTAACTTTATCTATTGATAATTTCATAGAATCTGCAGCATCAAATTGCACAATAACTACAGCATAATTTTCATATGCAAAGCCCTGAAGCTCATCTACACCCTCAATTCCCCTCACTTCATCTTCAAGTGGTTTGAGAAGCAGTCTTTCGGCATCTTGGGGAGAAATTCCTGTTAGCCCAACTCCAATATAGATTACTGGTACAACAATTTCTGGCTCTGACTCAATTGGTATGTTCGCTCGACCAAATATACCCGCAAATATTAATACTATTAGTATGGCTAATGCAGTTCTTTTTCTATCTACAAGAAATTCAATCATTATTAATTATTAACAATTTCAACTTTAACCTGTTGACCATCAATTACATATTCTTGTCCAACAGTTATAATTCGAGTATTCAATGGAAGACCTGTTACCCAAAGACCCTCAGTCGTATCTTCTATAATTTCGATTAAAACAAATTTTACAGTTCCATTTTTTACAATTTTTAAACCTAAGTTTCCATCATCATCGAGTGATAGTAAATAAGATGGAACTAAATGAGCTTTTAAGTTTTGAAGTGGAATCTTGATGTTTGCAGTTAGTCCTTCTCTTATATTCGCAGACACATTTTCAAAAGAAGCTTCAATTTTATATGTTCTTGTACTTGATGAAGAACTTTTTGAGACATAACTAAGCTTGCCTTCAATCTCATTACCATTTAAAAAATTAATAATTATATCTTCACCTATTGATACTTGTGATACGTTCTTTTCGGTTACTTCACCAGCAACAATCATCGGGTTAAGTTGTAATAAAATGGCACAAGTGGAAGCAGGGGTCATAAGGTCACCAATTTCAACCATTACATCTTCAATAAATCCATCAAATGGAGCATTTATTGCAATGTTACTTAATTCGTTTCTAGCAATTTCTTCTCTAGCAATTGCTCCTTTAAGAACAGCTTCAGCAGTTGCAAGAGCATTTTCAGATCGATAGCCTTCATTGAAAAGTTCCTTAACTGCATCATATTGAAGTTGGGCTTGGTTTTTTCCAGCTTCAGCTTCGATGAGTCTTGCAGACCTATTTTCAGGATCTAATGAACATATTATATCCCCCTTTTTCACAAACGAGCCTTTATCTATAGTTTTAATAACTGTGGATGAGGTTTTAGGTCTTAATAAAACTCTTTTTTCAGCTTCGGTTCTGCCTCTAACAGTTAGAAAATAGGTTTTATCTTCTCCGTAAATATCTTTTGCTCTTACTGCTATTTTTTCTTCAACTGTTTCCGAATTATTAATTTCCAGCGAATTATCCATAGTCTCAGATTTAAAAAAGCCTGAGGCTATCCACGCGAGAACTCCGATAAAAATAATTAGTGCAAGAAGATAATTTTTTGGTAATGATTTCATGATTTTATTTTCCTAATATATTTCTATTTTTTTCCATGTAGTCAATTCCAGAGGAAATAATGTTTGTCATTAATCCTCTTAAAAAAGTACCTTGCGGAGTATTTCTCATCTGAGCTCCAGTTTGTGTAACGGGACCATCATATTGAAGTAGTGCAAGTATTTGCTTTGCAAATAATAATCTTTCATTGATGATTAAATTTGTGGTTTCCTTTGGAAGATATTCTGAAAACAATATTAGCATTAGAAATTCAGATTTTACTTGATCACCATAATTGCCAGATCTTAACCATTCACCGCTACTTTCTAGCAGGTTTTGTTTAAACCATTTTTGTCCCTTTTTTGTAATAGAATATATTTTCTTATCAGGCTTCTTTTCCTGTGCTTTCTGTTTGCAAGATACTAAATCATCTTTGAGCATTTTATTTAGTGTAGGGTATATTGTTCCAAAGCTCAGACTCATTATTTGATTTAGAGGTCCGCTTAAAAATTGCTTAATTTCATATCCAGACTTCGGTCCAGATGTCAGAAGACCAAGACAAATACATTCTGTTTGCATAGCTTATAAACTCCTCATATTTTCAATAGTTAAATCGCCCATTAGATAAAAAACCTGAGATTTGATGATTTCTCTATTTTTTCTTTGATTAATTAACTCTATTTCAGAATTTAATAATGTTTGTTGTGCGTTTAGAACATCTAGTACTGTTCTTTCACCTACTTTTTGTTCAATTACAGTTCCTTCATAGGCTGTACTACTTGCCTTATAAGATGACTCGGCAGCAATAATTTGGTCTTTAGAAATTTCTGACTGCTCCCATATTTTTTTTGCAAGAGTAAGCGTATCAATTTGAGTTTTTTGAAGAATTATTAAGTAAGTATTTTGAGTTTCTTTTGCTTTTCTGACATTTGATATTGATTTTCCAGAATTAAAAATTGGCCATGTTAAAGTTGCTGAGACTTCTTCATTAGTACCTGAATCAATTGTTGTACTGCTTTCATCAAATTCTGTTTTAGTGGCTGTAAGATCGACTTTTGGATAATAAGCTGAACGAGCATATCCTACCTGAGCCTTCTTAATATCAACATTTAATTTAGCCATCTGGATTGCCAAGTTATTTATAATTACTCTTTCTTTAAATTCAGAAAAATTAAGTGGTAAACTAACAGGTATGTTTGAGAAGGATAATTCGCCAGACTCTGTACCAATAAGATCATTAAATAAGTTAACAGCATTATCATAGTTCACTTTTGAATTAAGCATATTTATTTTTGCCGAATTCATAAATGACTCAGCTTGCGCAACATCAGTTTTAGATAAAAGACCAACTTCGAATTCTTTTTTTGTTGCTTCAAGCCTCTGATTTACGTTCGAGAAATTTTCAACGTACGCTTCGTATGTTTTTTTTAGAAATAAAAGATTATAATATGCTTCAATAGTTTGAAGAGTAATATCTTGTTTATTTTTCTCCAAATTAAGTTTTTGCAATGCATAATTTGATTTTGACGCTTCTAAATCGTAAGTTCTCGCAAAACCATTAAAAATTGATTGAGATAAAATAATTGATTTGCTTGATCCATTCAGACTGCTGTCTGAGACTTTCACTCCTGACTGTAACTTTACATCTGTTGTATCTGTTTCTGATATAGTTCCTGTTAGTGCAATGGAAGGTAAAAAGTTTGCTTTCGATTGAAACAAATCTTCTTTAGCAATATCTAAATTATTATTTTCGATCAGTAATGTAAGGTTATTATTGAGTGCTTCAGATACAGCTTCTTTTAGAGACATACTATATCCATTTGTAATAGCAGCAAAAATAGCTGCGAAAGTGATTATAAAAATTTTCATCAAATGTATGAGTAATTAAATTAATAAGAGAGTATATATATCTTATTGATATATATATTCAACACCTATATCAATATGATATATAAAAACTATTTATATAATTAAATTGTTGAAATTATTGTATAAATTATATTTTCCAATAATTTCTGTAAGCCTTACTACCTTTTGCATCATCAATAAAATGATTAATCGTTGCTTTTAAGAGGCTCATTTTAGGATCCACATTTTTTCCTTCTGCCATTTTAAGGATCTGTCTATAACACCAGAAAACCTGTGTAGCTTTATTATTTGCTTTTATATAATTGATTGGACTGTTAAGTCCTAAAATTCCTGGTCCAAAACTCACTTGGTTTTCATAAAGTGTAGCACTCTCTTTTTCTCCAGACAGCAATTCGTTAACAATATCAGGTTCTGGACACAAAGGTCTGCCAAGTCCAATGATATCACATGCTCTACTTTCTAGTGCTTCGTTCATTCCTTTGGTGCTTCTAAAACCTCCGGTAACAGCGAGGGGAATTTGTATATGTTTTTTCATTTCTTCTGCATATTTTAGAAAATAAGCTTCCCTTGCAATAGTGCTTCGTGCTGGTTTGATTATTCGTGATTGGTTTGGACTCGCAAGTTGCAAATCTAAAGCAGCAAATCCTTCATAAGTTCCTCCAGAGATTTCTAGTAGATCTAAAGATGTTTCATTTAAAATTTTTGAAACTTCGATTGATTCTTCATGAGAAAAACCTCCTTTCTGAAAATCAGATGAATTTAACTTAACAGAAATTGGAAAGTCATTTCCAACTTTTTCTCTTATACCTTCAATTATTGAAATTAATAATCGTGATCTATTTTGTATACTGCCGCCCCATTCATCGGTCCTTTGATTTATGTCTGGTGATAAAAATTCTGATAATAAGTAGCCATGCGCAGAGTGTAATTGAACTCCTGTAAATCCTGTTTGTTTTGCTACTTTTGCTGTGTGTATAAACCGATCGATAATATCTAAGATTTCAGAATGCTTTAATTCGTTTGGTTCACTAAATTTAAGTATTCCTAATAGTTTACTTAATCGTTTTGGTGAAGGAGCAACCGATGATTTATTTATTGTATAAGGTGTTTGTCGACCTGCATGACTAATTTGCATCCAAAGATGTGTATTTTGTTGAGTGCCTGCCTTTGCCCAATTTGCTAATGCTGATATCTGTTCATTTGTTTGTTCGCCTTCAATCACAACATTACCTGGGCGTTCAATATACCTATGGTCAACTTGAACATTACCTGTAACTAAAATTCCCGAACCTCCCTTGGCCCACTTATCATATAAATTAACATGTCTATGATTTGCACAAGCATCTTCTGATGCCAAGCCCTCAGTCAATGCAGACTTTAAAAATCTATTTTTAATTACAGCACCACAAGGCAGTTCAAGTTTTTCAGATATTTTCATTTATTCATTTATAATTTGATTTTTAATATATTATTAATTTATGAAGATTAAAAATAAAAACTTATCTGACAAAAGTAAAAAATGGTTAAAAAGGCACTTGAGTGATAAGTATGTTAAATTATCAAAGGATAATTCTTATAGATCAAGAGCTGCATTCAAATTAATTGAAATAATTGACAAATATAAAGTTTTAAAATCTGCTCAATCTGTCATCGATTTAGGTGCGGCACCTGGTAGTTGGTCCGAAGTACTTGTTGAGAGAATAAAATCACCAAAAAAAATTATTGCAATTGATCTTCTTCATTTAGATCCCTTGCCGGGAGTCGAAATTATTCAAGGTGATTTTACATCAACTAAGTTTGAAACCTACATAGAAACACTCTCCCCATTTGACCTTGTTATTTCAGATATATCGCCAAACTTAAGTGGTAATAAAACTGCAGATTTTCTAAGAATGCAGGAATCAATCGAAGTAGCTATGGATATATCTCTTAAATCGCTTTCAAAAGGTGGCCATTTCGTCGCAAAATACTTCCGAACAGGTGATATGAGTCACTTAATAACTCTAGCAAAAAGAAATTTTTCTAAAGTATCATCTTTTAAGCCAGATTCTAGTCGTAAAGAATCAAGTGAAATATACCTTATTTGTCTAAACAAAAAAAATTAGGATAATTGACATCTATGGTTAAATAATTTATTTCTCTGAGATGGAACCCTCTAGTATCAAAAAATCCCTCGCATTCGATGATGTTCTAATTAGGCCAGCCAAGTCAGAAGTTCTGCCTAATGAAGTTAAAACCAGCTTACAATTAACCAAAAATATAAGACTTGAAATACCTTTGCTTTCTTCTGCAATGGATACTGTAACTGAGCATAGATTGGCAATAGCATTAGCTCAATCTGGTGGAATGGGAATAATTCATAAAAATATGTCGATAGAGAGTCATGCTCACGAGGTTAAGAAAGTTAAAAAATTTGAAACAGGTATGGTGATTGATCCAGTTACGATTTCATCTGATAAGACTCTTGAAGATGCTCTTAATTTAATGGCTAATAATAAAATATCTGGAATACCTGTAGTTGATAACTCAAATACATTAGAAGGCATACTTACCAACAG
>CABYIR010000007.1 GCA_902518955.1 uncultured Pelagibacteraceae bacterium
CTAATATAATGTTTATTAAATTACCGAATTTTGATTTTACAAGTAATTTAAGTAAGTGATATGTAATGAAATTGAATTTATAAGCACTTAAATATATTACATTAAAATAAGAAAGTTCTAACCCAACCGTACCTGATGCTATAAGCGCATATTCAGCTAAAGAAAATGATTTAAATTTTTTTTCTTCATCATTAAATATAATCATATTAAAATTTAGGGATTTTGATGAAATTATACTTTTAACAATTGGTTGCATTGTTTCAGTTGTGGGAAGAATAAAATCAAACTTATCAATTAAACTTGAGTTATTAATCGTATCAATAAATATAGGTAATAATCTTTTTACCTCTGATGCCCTACTTCCAGGTAGAATCAAAAAAATTGGTTTAGTAATTGATTCATCAACCTCATCTAATTTGATTCCTTCAAATTTACTTAAATCTATTTGAGTAATTGGGTGCCCGACAAAAGTTGTAGGTACAGACTCTTTATCAAAAATTTTTTTTTCAAATGGTAAAATTGTCAATAAGTGATCAATACTTCGTTTTACTATCTCAATTCTTTTAGGTCTCCAATTCCATACAGAAGGTGCCACATATTGAATAATCTTTAAGTTGGAATTCTCATTTTTAAGTTTTGAGGCGATTCTTAAATTAAAATCAGGACTATCAATAGTAATTATTAAATCTGGTTTAATTTTTAATATCTTTTTGACTGTTTGTGAGATTATTTTTTTTATTTTAAAAATTTTAGGGATAACTTCTATTAGACCCATAACATTAATATCGGAAATGCTATAAAAGTTTTTGATGTTATGTTTTTCTAATTCTTTTCCTCCAATTCCATATAGTTCAATTGGTTTCAGATAGCTTTTTTTAAGCGCATCCATAAGAGATGCACCTAAAACATCTCCTGACTCTTCACCTGTAATGATCACTAGTTTCATTGACTTACTATTTGATTATTAATGAATTGAATGTAATATTATTTTTAAAATATGTCTAAAACAGTTATTTTCTGCTTTGATTTTGGCAGTCCGTATTCTTATATGGCCTACAAATACCTCAATGTAATTGAGGATAAAGCGGCAATAATAGAAATGAAGCCTGTACTTGTTGGAGCAATACATAAAGCTACAGGTAATCAGTCGCCAGTGATGATTAAAAATAAGGGTGACTATATGTTTAAAGATCTTAATCGATGGTCTAATAAATTAGATGTACCACTCAAAATGAACCCCTATTTTCCAATAATAACTATCCCTCATATGAGAGGAGCAATATTAGCTCAGCAAGAAAATATCTTGAAGTCATACATGGATACAATGTTCAAAGCAATATGGGTAGATTCATTAAATTTGAATGATCAAGAAGTGCTATCTCAAGTTGCAACAGACGCTGGTTTTGATGCAAACTCATTTTCTGAAGGCATAATGAGTGAAGCAATTAAAGAAAAATTGAAAGAAAATACTCAGTATGCAATTGATAATGGTTCATTTGGAGTGCCAACTTTCTATTGCAATGACCAAATTTACTGGGGAATTGATAGTATAAAGTTTCTTCTCGACGACTTATCCTAAATCTTTTTCATGAATACTCTTCGATATGCAAGAAATAAAGATGCGGTTGGATTAATTAAATTAATCGATACTTGTTTTAGAGAATATCCAAATTGTATTCTCGATGTTGATAATGAAATGACAGAATTGAAAAATATTTATTCATATTTTAAAAAAAAGAATGGATATTTTTGGGTTATAGAAAAGAATAAAAAAATTATTGGCTCCATGGGAGTTGCACCTTTAAAAAGAAATCTTGAATTACACAAAGTTTACATAACTAAGAAAGAGAGAAGAAAAGGTCTCGCTAGAAAGCTCGTATTAAAAGCTGAAAAATTTGCAAAAAAAAATAATTTTGAAAAAATTATACTATGGTCAGATACTAGATTTAAAGAAGCACACAGTATGTATTTAAATTTTAATTATAAGAAATTATCCAAAACAAGAAGGCTTCATGATATAAGCAAAACGACTGAATTCTATTTTGAAAAAAAACTTAATTAAGCACCAGGAATACTTAATCTATTTTCAGCATATTTTACTAATCTTGTAATAATAAAATTGATAAATAAATAGATCGATCCTGCAACTAAAAATATTTCAACAGGTGCATAAGTTTTCGAGATTATTGTTCTAGCAATTCCGGTAATTTCCATCAGTGTAACAATTGAGATAAGAGAGCTTGCCTTAACCATTAATATTAACTCATTCCCATATGCTGGCAGAGCCTGTCTGATCGTAATTGGCATCACTATCCGAAAGAAGAGTGAAATTCTTCCAAGTCCAAGAGCTTTTCCAGACTCAATGTAACCCTGTGATACAGATTGGATTCCTCCTCTTATAATTTCAGCAGAATATGCACCGGTGCTGATTGTAAGGGTAATTATTCCACACCAAAAAGGCTCCCTTAAAATTGGCCATAAAAAACTTTCTCTTACAAAACTAAATTGACTAATCCCATAATAAACAAAATATAATTGTAGCAATAATGGTGTCCCTCTTATTAAATAAATAAAAGAATAAGCTGGCACACTATAAAGCTTATTATCTGATATCCTCATGAGGGCGATAATTATAGCTAATCCAAATCCAAGAAGTGTTGATATAAAAACAACTTCAAGAGTAAGGGGTACTCCTTTTAAAATTTTAAAGAAAGACTCATACATTAATTCAAATCTCATGAGATTTTCCTTTTAATAAAACCACGTGAATATCTTATTTCTGCCTTATCAAAGGCTATATTTGAAACTCTCGTAATAATTAAATATAAAATTATTGCGATTGTATAAAATATAAATGGCTCATGTGTAGAGCCAGAAGCAATTCTTGATTGCCGCATAATCTCAACTAATCCCGTTACACTGATTAATGCCGTATCTTTAAGAGTAATCTGCCATACATTTCCTATCCCAGGCAGTGCAAGTCTAGCGACCTGAGGAAAAATAATTTTCTGATATAGTTTAAAGCCTTTCAAACCCAAAGCACTTCCAGTCTCAAATTGTGAGCGAGGAATAGCATTTACAGCGCCCCTAATTACTTCAGTGGAGTATGCTCCTGATATTGCGCCAACAGCTAAAGTGCCAATTACAAATGGCTGAAGCTCTATATAGCCAAAGTATCCAAAAATTTTAGCAACATACATGACTGCACTTCCACCACCAAAAAATAAAAGATAAATTACTAATAACTCAGGCACGCCTCTAATTATTGTTGTATAGAATTCAGCAATTAAATTTAGAACTCTTATTGATGAAAGTTTAAAACCTGCAAAAATAATTCCAATTACAAGTCCCAAGAGAATAGATGAAATACTTACGGCTACGGTCCAAAATGCTCCCATGAGCATTTCGTCACCCCACCCTGCGTCTCCAAATGAAATTGCTTCAAGCATTTATATTATAAAAAAACGGCTGAAATTTAAAAAAATCAGCCGTTTTAATATTATTAATAGAAGTAGTGATTATGGAGCGAGATCTTTACCAAACCACTGCATAGAGATTTTAGTAATTGTTCCATCTGCAGATGCGTCAGCAATTGCTTTATCAAACATTACTTTAAGATCTGCGTCACTTTGTCTAATGCCAGCACCAACACCTTCACCTAATGGTCCACCAAATACATTTGGTCCAAATGTTACAACATTTGCTCCACCAGCTGTTCCCATAAATGCTTCAGCAGTTCCAACGTCACATAGCATCGCATCAATTCGCCCAGCAGCTAAGTCAAGGTTCATTTCGTCTTGAGTTGGATAGATCTTTAAATCTGTATCCAAATAAGAGTTTGCAAAATCTTCATGAATAGTTGCAACAGTAACGCCTAACTTTGCTCCTTTTAATGCATTGTTAAGAGAACTAATTGTTCCTACTGTTGCACTTCCATCATCATCTAAATTAAGATTCTTAGCAGAAGAAAATGTACTAAGAGGTGAGCTGTTTAATGTAAAAAATCTTGCGGGCTCTGTCATATAAGCTTTAGAAAAACTGATAGTTTTCTTTCTCTCATCAGTGACAGACATTCCAGCCATAATTACATCATACTTTCCTTGAGTTAGAGCTGGAATAATTCCATCCCAATCTTGTTGTACAAATGTGCATTCAGCATTCATTCTTTTGCATAAATCATTTGCTAAATCAATTTCAGCGCCGACAATATTGCCAGCCGAATCTGTAAAGTTCCAAGGCTCATAGGCGCCTTCAGTGCCAATTCTAATTTTTGACCAATCCCCAGCAATTGCTATCGTTGATGAAATAGCCAAAATTAGAGAAATAAATATTAAGTTAATTTTTTTCACTACTTTCCTCCATTAATATTGAGGACATAGGTTCACCTATATTGAGAAATTTCGCAAGAAAAATTTAATGTTTTCTGGGATTTAATTACTTAGATGATTTATTCCAGAGATATATAATTATAGCTATCGAGATCAATCCTACCACTCCCGCATTACCAAGATCTTGAATTAATCCAACTAAGTTATCAATTATATTTTGCCCAAGAAAAGGCGTAGAAGGACCAAAAAGTAGTTCCAATATTATCGCGATTGCAATTAAAAGTAAGCCAAAGTCGATGATTTCCCTCATTATTTGTTTAATCTTCGATATCATTTAATAGCCTCCTGTATAAATTTATCTTCCCCTCTAACCGAGGGGAAGACTGGATAGTTTAATCTCTAAACAACCATAAGATTACGCCAACTGCCACGAGGCCAACAATGCCTGCATTACCTAGTTGACCAACTAGAGAAATTATGTTGCCAGCGATATTGCCAACAAATGGTATACTTCCACCACTCAATAAGCCAACAACAATTCCAAGAGCTAGCAAAGCTAATCCTAAGCTTGTTAACCCTTTTATTGCGTTCTCTGCATTCTTAATCATAACATTTCCTCCGGTTATGTTTTTAAGGCACTATATGTTGTGCTAAATGAACTTTATCCTCAAAATATAGATATACATAATTTTTATTTATATCTATCTTATTGATAATATTAAATAAATTTATTTTTTAGCAATTATGTTGCACTTTTAACACTTAAAAAAGATTTAAATTTGTTCAATTCTAATATTTTGATTCTCTACAAAAAAAAGTTTTTATCTTATGCTTATGAAGAATAATTTTCTCATTAAGTCCTCACATATTATCTCTAGAGAATTGTCATTGTCACTTACTCCAAAAATCTTTCTATCTGGACGAATAATAAAAGAATGATTTTTAAAGCTTTCTTTTATAAACGTATCTTCACACGCTATACTAGTAGTATCATAAATTTTGACATTAATTTCATCTAAAAATCTTATAATTTTTTTTGAAAAATTGTATTTACCAGCAGTAAAAATACAAAAATCTAACCCTAATAGATCATCAAATAAAACTCGCTTCTTATCGATAGTCATATAAAAATTTGGCATCGATAAATTAAAAGATCTTGTAATATCTGAGTCATAAAAGAGTTTTTTATTTTTCTCAGCACCCTCTAATGAATTTCTAGAATCCTTAAAGGCTTGAATTCGTGCTTCAGGTGGTACTGACTCTTCTATGGGTATATTTTTTTTAAATGAAATAGCAATTGAGTCAATTAGCTGCCCCATTGCTAAAGATGATGAAATTGTTTCTTTAGCAACGGGTTCACGTTCAGCGTTATAAGATAATAAGATATCAGGCTTACATTTGTTCTTTAGGACAAGATTGAGCTTCCAACATAAATTATTTATATCCCTAATTTCAGAGTTTAAAGACTGGTATCCAAATGGTGGAAGCTGATATGCTGCTCCACCTAATAAAATTGTTTTATTCTTTAGCCAGTTCTTTGAGCATTCAGCTTTAAATCTATAAATATCTCTTCTGTTTATCCAATAAGCATTTTTATCAATATATTTTTTTAACAAAGAAAAAATTTTTTTATCTTGCAGCATTTCATTTCTATTTTCTCCTGGTAATAATTGAAATTCCCATCTGTACCTTTTATTTGATAGATAAGTAAAGGATGTTGGTCTTTCAAAATCACAAATTTGCCTAATAGTATTGTTCATTAAACTTTTATTTTTTGTATTAATTTCAACAATCAACCAATCCTTGTTATACTTAAGGTCCTCAGAAGGTATCTTTAACTTTTTGCGAATAGAACTATTTACACCATCACAAGCAAGCAAATAATTTGACCCTATTTCAATTAATTTATTTTTACTAATATCTTTACATTTTACTGAAATTTTATCTTCCTCTTCTTTAAAAAATATAAGTTCATGTTGAAGGTAGAGATCTATGAGATCTGACTCCGTAATTTTTTTTCTTAGAGCAACTTCTAGATCTGGCTGATAAAAAGTAGATATGTTTGGATATCCATCTAAAGTTTCCTTATTAATACTTCGCTGAATTATTTTTCCATCGGGTAACGTATAGTCCAAAAATTCAGGAGTATTAAATAAATTTTTTATCTCACTATAAATATTTATTGCATTCGTAAACCGTAAGCTTTGTCCATCAACTACAGAAGATCTGGGCATTGGGTTTACATCTTTTTTTCTTTCAATGATTGCAGTTTTGACTCCTAATTTTGATAAAAGAAGCCCACATAATTGACCTAATAGACCATACCCAACAATTATAACTTCATACTCATTTTTTAGAGCCATAATTCTCTCTACCTAAATATAGATTGATGTTAGTGCTTGACTTCTACTTTTAATTTAGCTTCAATTCAATAAAATTTATTTTCAGATTAAATTTATATGACAAAAATTGTTAATTCTTGGAATGAATGGGATCCCCTTAAGCACGTTATATTAGGTAGAGCCGATAACTGCTGTATTCCTCCTCCTGAACCAGCTACAGATCCTAAAATACCGGAAGATTCTGACATGCAGGGCGTGCATGGCCCTCGAAGTGAAGAGTCTATTACAAAAGCAAATATACAATTAGATAATTTTGCAAAGATATTAGAAAATAGAGGTATAAAAGTTGATAGACCTACTCCATTAAATTTTAATCAGAAAATTTCTACTCCTGATTGGGAAAATGACTCTATGTTTGGCTGCATGCCTCCACGTGATGTAATTTTAACACTTGGAAATGAAATGCTTGAAGCAACAATGTCTTACAGATCTAGATGGTTTGAGTATCTTTGTTACAGACCATTACTGGAAAAATATTATGATTTAGATCCTGATATGAAAATGGAGTCTGCGCCAAAACCAAGACTGACAGATGATAGTTACAGAAAACACTATCTTAATAGCGAAATTACTTTAGAGGAGAGATTAAACATGGTTGCAAAAAGAGAATTTGTAACCACAGAAAAAGAAATTTTATTTGATGCAGCTGATATTTTAAGAATGGGTAAAGATTTATTTGTTCAGCATGGCTTTACAACGAATTTGAAAGGCAGTAATTGGCTTAGAAGACATTTTAAAGATCATAGAGTACATACGTTAAACTTTCCTGGAGATCCATATCCAATTCATATTGACGCTACGTTCACTCCATTAAAACCTGGTTTAATTATCAATAATCCAACAAGACGCCTTCCAGAAGAACAGAAGAAAATATTTGAGAGAAATGACTGGGAAGTTATTGATGCTGCACAGCCAGCTTATAACGAACCTCCTCCATTATGCTATTCTAGTATTTGGTTAAGTATGAATGTCTTAGTTGTTGATCCAAAGACAGTATGTGTAGAAGAAAGTGAAGTTTATCAGTGTGATCAGATAAATAAACTTGGATTTGAGGTAATTCCTGTTCCATTTAGAGACGCTTATCCATTTGGTGGCGCTCTTCATTGTGCAACAACTGATGTTTATAGGGAAGGAAATATGGAAGACTATTTTCCTAATCAATAATTTAAATGGTTTTTGAAAAAACTGAATATATTGAAAGATTGAAAAAAACTAAAATTTCAATGCAAGAAAAAGGTATTGATCTTTTAATTTCTCAAGATACCGCGAACATAAATTACTTAACTGGCTATGATGCATGGTCATTTTACTATGCTCAATGTGCCTTAGTTCATGTTGACCATGATGAGCCACTTTTATTTATAAGAGAACAAGATTCGGGTGGAGCCTACATTAAATCATATATCAAGTATAAAAATATAATTGTATATGATGAAAAATATATTCATACATGGCCGTCACATCCATATGATTTCCTCATTGATTTAATAAAAAAAAATAAATGGGACAAATTAAATATTGGAGTTGAAATGGACAGTCACTATTTTACTGCCTACTGCTATCAGAAATTACAAAATGGTCTTCCAAATGCTAAGCTTATCGACTCAGAAAGGCTAGTTAACTGGATCAGAGTAATTAAATCTGATAATGAAATTAACTTAATGAAAAATGCAGCATTAATTTCTCAAGAGGGAATGAAAACTGCCTTCAATGTTATAAATCCTGGAGTAAGACAGTGTGATGCAGTCGGAGAAATTCAGAAATCTCTTTTATATGGGACTCCAGATTATGGTGGAGAATACTCAAGTATAGCAACCCTTTTACCAACTGGCGCAGGTACATCGGCTTCACATTTAACTGCAACGCAAGATCCATTTATAAGTGGTGAAGCCACTATTGTCGAAATAGCAGGTGTATACAAAAGGTATCATGTTCCTATGGCGCGAACTGTTTTACTTGGTAAAGCAGAACAAAAAAAAATTGATGCCATGAACGCAACTAATGAGGCATTAGACTCAGGTATTTCAGCAATCAAACCAGGAAATACAGCTAATGATGTTGCTCAAAAATTTTGGAAAATTCTAGATAAATATAACATTAAGAAGGAGTCTAGAACCGGATATTCTATTGGAATTGGCTACCCTCCTGATTGGGGGGAGCATACATTAAATATTTCTAAGGGAGATAAAACCGTTCTTAAGCCAAACATTACTTTTCATATGATCGCAGTAATGCAATTTGGTAACTGGGGAGTTGAAGCTTCAGAATCTATTAGAGTGACTGAGAATGGATGTGAAACTTTTTGCAATATCTCGCGTGATCTTCATACAAAAGAGTAAATTATATAGCTTTAAAAAAAATCACCTCTTTCCAAATTAGTTCTCTGATTAATATAGCAATTCATTAGCAGTCCAAATCCTCCCATAATAGCAAGTGTTGAGCTACCTCCATAAGATAAAAACGGTAGTGGAACTCCCACAACTGGAATTAATCCCATTACCATTGATATATTGATTAAAACATATAGTGAAAAAACAAAGGTAACTCCAATTGATAGATATCTTGAGAAAAGACTTTTTGATGCGATAGCCATTCTGAATGATAGTAAAATAATACTTAAATAGATAATTATTAAGAAGATTGATCCTAAAAAACCAAACTCTTCACCAAACATTGTAAATATAAAATCATTATGCATCTCAGGCAAAAAATTAAGATGACTTTGTGTTCCATCAAGATAACCTTTTCCAAAAAAACCACCTGAACCAAGTGCGATCTTGGATTGAAGAATATGATAGCCATTGCCAAGCGGATCTCTCTCAGGATTAAAGAAGGTAAAGACTCTCTCTTTTTGATACTCTCTTAAAAATTGCCATGCAATTGGGATAGATAATAAGCCAATTAAGCCTCCTGATATGAAATACCTATAACTTAGTCCAGCTGCCCAAAATATAGAAAGGCTACCTAAAGCAATTACTATTGCGGTTCCTAAATCAGGCTGAATAAAAACAATTAGTGTTGGAACTATTACAAAAACTGAGGGAATTAAAAGTTTTGTTAAAGAATTTGTGTTTGCATATTGCATGCTATGATAATATTTTGCGAGTGCCAAAATAAGAGTGTATTTAGCAAATTCAGAGGGCTGTAAGCTTATTCCACCAATTTTAATCCATCTAGTAGCACCAAATACTTCCGTTCCAATAATTGGCGTCAAAGCTAAAACTATAATATTTAAAAAGAATATAGGGTAAGCAAATTTAAAGATTAATTTAATATCAATCATACTTAAAAAAAATATCAATAATAAACCAATAAGAAATCTATAAAGATGATTTTTAGGCCATGAATTAAAATTTCCTTCAGCAACGCTATAAAGAGCTAATAAGCCAAAACTAAACAAAACTAAGATTAAAAAAATAATAAAATAATTTATACGCTTTATACGTTCAGAATACGATAAATTTCCAGAACTATAAGAAGAGTTAAACATTTTTTATTACTGATTGTTTTATATCCATTTTTTTTCTAAATAAAAATTTAAATATCTTGGATGCTATTGGTGCCGCTGCCTTCGATCCACTACCTCCATGCTCAATAATAACTGAGATAGCATACTTAGGCCTATCACTTGGACCATAACCAACATAAAGGCCATGATCTCTTTTGTTCCATGGTAAATCCTTATTTTTTATAATACCTTCCTCTCGCTCTTTTTCAGTGATTACTCTTACCTGAGAGGTCCCAGTTTTACCCGCCATTTTATTCTCACCTAAAATTCTTGATCTATATGATGTTCCTCCTGGCTCATTTGTAGCATTGTCCAGAGCTTTCATTAAAATTTTAAGATGACTTTGTGCAGCTAAAAGGGTTGGAATTTTTATGTCTCTTTCATCTTTCCTATAAATTAGGTTAGGTTTTATTTGTTTTCCCCCATTAACAATCTGAGCAAAAGCAAGACTTAGTTGAGATGATGTAGATAAAAAATAACTTTGACCAATAGCTGACACTAGCGTTTCACCAATAAGCCAATTTGTTCCAAGCGTAGCCCGTTTCCACTTCTTATCAGGTACAATTCCAGGCTGTTCTTCATAAAATAAGTCAAACACTTCATCGCCAAGACCAAATCTTCTACAGACTTCAGCAATTTTATCAATACCAACTCTTCTAGCAATATGATAAAAATAAACATCACAAGATACTTTAATGGCTTTATTCATGTTCACTTCTTTATGACCATCTTCCTTCCAACAGTGAAAGGTTTTAATTCCTGATTCTAAACTTGTATCTTCAACTTCATGCTTTCCATTACATGAAAATGTTTCATTCGGATTTATGCCACTTTCAAGAGCTGCTAAGGCTACAAGAGGCTTAATGGTTGAACCAGGTGGGTAATATGATGAAATTGACTTATTGATCAGAGGTTTATATTTATTGTCTAATAAACTTTGCCAGTCGCTTGAACTTATTCCATCTGAAAATTTATTTGGGTCAAATGCAGGAGCGGATGCTAAAGCAATATAATTTCCAGTATTTACATCTATAACTGAGATTGAGCCACTAAGACCTTTTAACAAGTCGAAACAAAAATTTTGAACATCAGAATCGATTGTTAATTGAACACTTTGGCCGACTTTGCCCTCAATTCTTTTTAATTCTCTTATTTCTCTTCCAAAAGCATTAATTTCTATACTTTTTAATCCAAGTCGACCTCGTAATTCTTTATCTAAAGATTTTTCGAGGCCTATTTTCCCTGATTTGGCATTATTAAGTTTTGAAAATGGATTTTCCTTATATTCTTCTTTAGCGATATCTGAAATATACCCCAACAAATGAGCATGTGAGTCTTTTTCTGGATAAAAACGTTTATATCCTACGGATGGAAAAACGCCTTTTAATTGATATAAGTTTGAATTTAATTTTGCAAATTCGTTCCAACTTAAATTATCAATTATTTGAACAGGAACAAACTTTTTAGATTTTTTAATTTTCTTAATAGTCTTATCTATATCAATTTGTTTTTCAGGAAGGACTGCATTTAAAGATTCTAATGCCTTATTTATATCTGAGACTTCTTCCAAGATAATTGAAGCGTGATAACTTTCTATATTGTTAGCTATTGGCTTACCTTGAGCATTATAGATTACCCCTCTCGAGGGCTGGATAAGCCGATGAGTAATTCGATTTTCATCTGAAAGTGACTTATAATCTTTGTGTCTATAAAGCTGAAGATAAGCTAACCTAGAAGACATTAGTGCAAAAATCCCAGTTACACCAATTGAAAGAATCATAGTTCTTCGTGAAATTTGCTTATCAGTATTTTCTGATTTAGATATATATTTTTTTTGATCAAACATTTGATGATACAAAAGAATTAAAAAGTCTTTTTGTGAATAAAAATAAAATAATCATCAAAATCAAATTGATAAATACTTTATAAAAATCAATAACGATGCTGTAACTAAAGAATAAAAAAAACCCCTCAAAAATTGATAATAAAACGACGCTTATTGAAAAAAAATATAAATTTATTAGAAAAGAGCCTTTTCCTGAAACTAAATTAGAAATCTGACCTAGAAAGAAAAAAAATAAAAAAAATAAAGAAGAAAATCCAAATTGAAAGCCTAAAAGTGTATCTTGGTATAGTCCATAGAATGAAACTAATAATATCAATTTCCAATTATATTCGTATTCAGCTCTTATAAAAATCATCAACCCTAATATATACAATATATTTAAATAAGAATTCGTTACAATAATTTGTGATGAAAGAATAAAAATAAATAAAAAATGGAATATAGAATTTTGAAAATTATTTAAATTAATTAAAGACGACTGAGTTTTCATTATATTTAATATTCTAAAATCCTAACATGTGTTAGTTTTTCAATATCTTCAAATAATTTAACTTCAATCTCGTTATCAGTTATAGAGCTAACTTGACCAATTAAGATAAATGGAGGGAAAATACCCCCTCTACCTGAAGTACTAATCTTATCGCCAACTCTTATCGATTCTCTATCTTTAGCGAACACAATTTTTGGATTTTTAAACCCTTGGCCAATCATGATTGCTTGGTAACTATTATTAGAGATTGAGACTGGTATTCTGCTATTAATATTTGATAATAAAATAGCAACAGAAGTATTTTTTCTTACTTGATCAACAAATCCAACTAGTCCTTTTAGGCCTAGAATCGGCATACCGGGCTCTAAGCCATTAACTTCACCAGATTTAATTAAAATTGAATTTAGATAATTATTTGATATTTTTGATACTACTCGAGCAGTTGTGAAATTAAATTGATTGTCATTAAATGTATTTAATAGTCTTTCGTATTCTTCAATCTTTAATTTCATTTCAATAATTTCTTGAAAACTAATAGACTCTGAAAGCTGCAATTCTCTCAATTCTTTATTTTCTTGGTACACTCTACTGATATCAATGATTTTATTGTATCCAGAAATCATTAATTTAACAGGTGAAGCAATAATTGATGATAAATTAAATGATAATTCAGATGAAGAAGCTCTTATACTAGTTGATAAATTTGACGTATCAAATCTAGATAGCACCAGAGTTAAAAAAAATACTAAGAGAAAAGTAATAAGAATAAGTTTTCTTGACTTACTACTTAATGAATAGAAAAAAGTATTTCTATTGTTTCTCACAATTATTTTTCAAATTTTAGTAAGCTGATGAAAGAATTGGTAAAAATGAACTTTCAGACTCTAAAGCTTTTCCACTGCCAATAGCAACACATGACAATGGCTCATCAGCAATTGTTACAGGCAGGCCTGTTGCATCTCTTAAAGCATCGTCCATTTTTTCTAAAAGTGCCCCACCACCAGTCAATACTATTCCCATATCAACTAAGTCTGCCGCCAATTCAGGAGGTGTCTCTTCTAAAGCAGCTTTAACTGCATCAATTATTGTTTGAATAGGCTCAGATAAAGCTTCCGCAACTTGAGTCTGGGTCATTTCAATTTCTTTTGGAATGCCAGAAGCTAGATCACGGCCTTTTATATCTAAAGATTTTCCATCTCCACCCTTTGGAGATATCGCAACTCCAATTTCTTTTTTGATACTTTCAGCAGATGTTTCTCCAATTAGAAGGTTATATCTCTTTCTCATGTACTGAATGATTGAAGTGTCAAAAATATCTCCTCCTACTCTTACTGAACGAGAATAAACAATGCCGCCAAGAGAAATAACAGCAATCTCACTGGTTCCACCTCCGATATCAACAATCATTGAGCCTCTTGGCTCGTTCACAGGTAAGCCCGCACCAATAGCTGCTGCCATTGGCTCTTCAATTAATGAAACCTTTCTTGCTCCCGCGGCTAACGCAGAGTCATGTATAGCTCTTCGTTCCACAGGCGTAGAACCTGTCGGGACACAAATAATAATTCGAGGGTTAGCAAAAGTTTTTCTGTTATGAACTTTTCTTATAAAATGCTTGATCATCTCCTCAGTAACAACGAAATCGGCAATTACCCCATCTTTCATTGGTCTAATTGCTTGAATATGGCCTGGTGTTTTTCCTAGCATGCTTTTAGCTTCTTCTCCTACAGCAATAACCCGACTTTTTCCCATTTCATTTAGGACTGCCACAACTGACGGTTCATTTAATACTACTCCTCTTCCCTTTACATAAACTAGAGTATTTGCAGTTCCAAGATCAATGGCCATGTCAGATGACCACATACCAATTAGATTATTGAACATTTTATTCCTTCCATTTAATTATGACGTTACCGACATTTGTTTTGGTACAGTTTTTTCCCTTTTAACGATTAATTTATTTAGCGCATTTATATAGGCTTTTGCAGAGGCAACTAAGGTATCTGTATGAGAGCCTTGACCAACAACTGATTTACCTTTTTCAGATAATCTGACAGAAACTTCGGCTTGCGCATCCGTGCCTTCTGTAACAGCATGCACTTGATAAAGTAAAAGCTTTGCAGAATGAGGTATTAATTTACTTAGTCCATTAAATATTGCGTCTACTGGCCCTTCGCCAGTAGAAGTTATTTCTTTTGTTTCACCAAAAATTTCTAATGAAATAGTAGCCTTTTGAGGTCCTTTAGTACCTGCTATTACCTGGAGATCGATAAGTGAAATATTGTCATTAACTCTTATTGCTTGATCTTCAATAATTGCAGCAATATCCTCGTCATATAAGTTTTTTTTCTTATCAGCTAAAGATTTGAAGTTTTCAAATGCTTCCTCGATAGCATTATCGCCAACATTATAACCAAGCTCAATTACCTTTTGCTTGAAAGCGTGTCTTCCAGAGTGTTTTCCCATAACTAGATTAGATTCTGAAACACCTACACTTTCTGGTGTCATAATCTCATATGTTTTTGCATTTTTTAACATTCCATCTTGATGAATGCCCGCTTCATGAGCAAAAGCATTTTTACCGACAATTGCTTTATTAAATTGCACAGGAAAACCAGTAACAGTAGATACTAATTTTGATGTCTTACTTAATTGCTCAGTTTTGATATTTGTTTCAAATGGCATTAAATCATTTCGGGTTCGAATAGCCATTACAACTTCTTCCAAGGCAGCATTACCAGCTCTCTCTCCTAAGCCATTAATTGTGCACTCAATTTGTCTCGCTCCAGCTTTCACTCCTGCAAGAGAATTTGCAACTGCTAGACCTAAATCATTATGACAGTGAGTAGATATTGTTACTTTATCAATATTAGGAACATTATTTATTAGATGTGTTATGATATGTGTAAATTCTTCAGGGACTGAGTAACCTACTGTATCTGGAATATTTATTGTTGAAGCACCATTTTTAATTGCTGCTTCAACAGTTTTACACATGAAGTCTAGATTAGTACGGGTGCCATCCTCACAAGACCATTCAACATCATCACATAAATTTCTTGCGAATGAAACACTATCAATTACCTTTTGATAAACCTGATCTGGATTTAGCTGTAATTTATGCCTCATGTGCAAATCACTTGTCGAAATAAATGTGTGAATTCTAGGTCGAGTAGCATTCTTAAGAGCATCTGCAGCTGACTGAATATCATTTTGGGATGCCCTACTTAAAGCGCATACTTGTGATTTTTTTATAATTGAAGAGATTTCTTTTACTGCATTAAAATCACCTTTTGATGCCGCAGGAAAACCCGCTTCAATAATATCAACTCCAAGAGTCTCTAAAGCATGAGCAATTTTAATTTTCTCTTCAATGTTCATTGAAGCACCGGGAGACTGCTCGCCATCTCTCATAGTCGTATCAAAAATCTTTATATTATTTGTATCTTCTGTCATTTCCAATAATTCCTCTTATTACTTATTAAATGTGTTAAAATTAAGTATCCCCTGTAGCTGAAATTATTTCGCCCAGGGGCTGCTAAGCAGATTTAACAGCAATAATATTTGGGATAAAGGCGCACTAGTGGTGTCTGAATATTTAGATAATTTACTATTTCTAACCATTTTTTTTATAGTGCGTTCAATAACGTTAGTTATGCTATGTTTATATTTATTTTTAATATAAATCAATAGGTTAGTGTTTTAAGCCAATAAAATGGCTTAAAAACTATTAAAGTATTGCTATTTAAAGCTAATTTTTCGTTTTATCTACTAGCTTATTCTTAGATATCCAAGGCATCATAGATCTTAATTTAAGTCCAACTTCTTCAATTGGGTGCTCATTAATTTTTTTTCTCATTGCCTCAAAATTTTCAGCGCCACTTTTATATTCATCAATCCATTCACGAGTAAATTCACCTGATTGGATTTTTGCTAAAACTCTTTTCATTTTAGTCTTCGTTTCGCCATCAACCACTACTGGACCTGATACATATTCACCAAATTCTGCAGTATTTGAAATCGAATAATTCATATTTGCGATTCCGCCTTCATAGATTAAATCAACAATAAGTTTGACCTCATGAAGACATTCAAAATACGCCATCTCAGGTGGGTAACCTGCTTCAGTTAATGTTTCAAATCCATTTCTAATTAATTCTACAACACCCCCACATAAAACAGATTGTTCTCCAAAAAGATCAGTTTCACATTCATCTTTAAATGTTGTTTCAATTGTGCCTGCTTTTCCACCTCCAATTGCGGAGGCATACGAAAGAGCAATAGGCAAAGCGCTTCCAGATTTATCTTTATCGATAGCAACCAAACATGGAACTCCTCCACCTCTTTTAAATTCTGATCTAACTGTATGTCCTGGACCCTTAGGCGCAATCATAAATACATCAAGATCTTCTCTAGGTTCAATTAACTTAAAATGAACATTGAGACCATGAGCAAAAGCTAAAGCCGCACCTTTTTTAACACGTTGTTCAATATGATTTTGATAAACATCAGCTTGAAGTTCATCTGGAACAAGCATCATAATTACATCAGCCCATTCAGCGGCATCTGATAATCCCATTACAGAAAAACCTTCAGCCTTAGCTTTTTCTGAGCTAGATGAACCTTCTCTTAGAGCAATCGCTAGATCCTTAACACCTGAGTCTTTTAAATTCAAAGCATGAGCATGTCCTTGACTACCATAACCGAATATTGCAATCTTTTTTGATTTAATTAGCTCTAAGTCAGAGTCTTTTTCATAATATACTTTCATTTTTTGTCCTTACATTTTTTCAGTGCCGCGTGCAATTGCAACAACACCAGTTCGAGAAACCTCTGATAGCCCTAAAGGTTTCATTAGATTAATAAACGCATCAATTTTATGAGGAGATCCATTTAATTCAAAAACAAAAGAGTCGTGCGTTGTATCAATAATTTTTGCTCTAAATACTTCAGATAACCTCATCGATTCAACTCTTTTTTCACCAGTTGCAAGTATCTTAACCAATGCCATTTCTCTTTCAATGCCCTTTTTTTCAAAAGTAACATTCGCAGCTCTGCTAACTGGAACCAATTTTTCAAGTTGTGAAATTAGCTTATTAACTGTTTCCTCACTTCCAGGTGTAACAATTGTAATTCTTGAGATATGTTTTTCTGCATCTACTTCGGCAACAGTAAGACTGTCAATGTTATAGCCTCTACCAGAAATAAGCCCTATAACACGAGCTAGTACTCCTGGCTCATTGTCAACTAGAACTGATACAGTATTCTTTATTACATTATCATTCATTAAACAAGAACCTTTCCTTCATCGGAAATTTCACTTTTCTCGGTTTCATCTCCAAGCAGCATTTCACTATGAGACTTGCCCGAAGGAATCATCGGAAAAACATTTTCGTTTTGATCAACAACACAATCAAAAATTACAGGGCCATCATAATCAATCATTTCTTTTATTGATTTATCTAAATCTTTAGGATCTTCAACTCTTATTCCTTTTGCGCCATATGCCTCAGCTAGTTTTACAAAATCAGGTAACGAGTCAGTATAACTATGTGAGTACCTCTTATCATGAAGTAGTTCTTGCCATTGACGGACCATTCCCATGTACTGGTTATTAATAATAAATATCTTTACAGGTAATTTGTGTTGAATTGCTGTGGACATTTCTTGAATGCACATCAGTATCGATGCTTCACCAGCTATATCAATCACAAGCTTTTCCGGATATGCAACTTGAACACCCAAAGCAGCTGGAAAACCAAATCCCATAGTTCCAAGTCCACCAGAGGTAATCCATCTATTAGGTTTAGAAAATTTATAATGCTGCGCAGCCCACATTTGATGTTGCCCAACTTCAGTTGTAACAAAAGTATCTTGATCTTTTGTTAATTCATAAAGTCTTTGAATTGCGTACTGTGGCTTAATCGTCTTCTTGCCTTGATCAAATTTTAAAGAGTCTTTTTTTCTCCATTGATCAATTGTACTCCACCAGTTTTTTATCTCAGCTTTATTTGTTTTGTATACCTTAGTCTTCCATAACTTAATTGCATCTTCTAATACATGAGCAACATCGCCAATTATTGGAACATCTACATTAACTGTTTTATTTATTGATGACGGATCAATATCAATGTGTATCTTTTTAGAATTGGGCGAGAATTCATCAACCTTTCCAGTTATTCTATCATCAAATCGTGCTCCAATATTAATCATTAAGTCACATTGATTCATTGTCATGTTTGCTTCATATGTTCCATGCATTCCAAGCATTCCAATAAACTGATTATCATCACCTGGAAAAGATCCCAAACCTTGAAGTGTAGATGTAATTGGAAATCCAGTAAGTCGCACGAACTCTCTTAATAATTGAACAGCAGCATTTCCAGAATTTATAACGCCTCCCCCTGTGTAAAAAACAGGTTTTTCAGCTGATGAGATTAATTGTAAAGCATCATCTATTGTATCAATGCTTGCTTTAAGCTTTGGACGATATGACTTGTGTTTAACAGTCTCGGGGCCAATATAGGTACCTATTTGAAACTGTATATCTTTTGGAATATCTACTAAGACAGGGCCTGGTCTTCCATTTGAAGCAACATAGAATGCCTCATGAAGTATTCTTGATAAGTCATTAATATCCTTAACTAGCCAATTATGTTTTGTACATGGCCTTGTGATTCCCACTGTGTCACATTCTTGAAAAGCATCCGTTCCAATTAAATGACTTGGAACCTGTCCACTTATACAAACTAATGGAATGGAGTCCATTAGTGCATCTGTTAAACCAGTAACAGCATTTGTTACACCAGGGCCTGATGTGACCAACAAGACTCCAACCTTACCAGAAGATCTGGCATATCCCTCAGCAGCGTGTGATGCACCTTGTTCATGACGCACTAAGAAATGCCTCATTGGCTTATTATCTTTTGATGTTGTCCTTTTTGCGAGCTCATCATATATCGGCAAAACAGCTCCACCTGGATAGCCAAATATTGTATCCACGCCATGGTCTTCAAAAGCTTTTAAAACCATCTCAGCACCTGATAATTGAATATTAACCATATTTACCTCTCGATTAAGATGGCTTGTGTATGAGTATTTACAACAAATGTCAAATAATTATTAATATGTGGAAAGTAAATTATATCAATTCTTTATAAATATTTCTTAATATCACAATTTTTTGTAATATTATTACCTTTTATCCAAGTAATTTGTCTTTTGATATAATTTCTTGTTTTTTGTTTTGCTAAATTTGATGCAGCTAAGAGTGAAATTTCATTATTTAGATATTTAGATATTTCTCTTACTCCAATTGCTTTCATAATAGATAAATTTGGATCATAATTCATTTCAAGCATTTTCTTTACTTCATCAATACCTCCATTTTCTAACATTTTATCAAATCTGCTTTCACTATTTTTGTAAATTTCCGATCTATCAAAATCTTGTATAAATATATCGAATTCCAAGTCTTCTATTACTTTTTTATTTTTTAAATTCCATTCTTCAATCATTTTACCTGTACTTACAAAAACATTATACGCTCTTTGAATTCTTTGATTGTCATTTAAATTTATTTTAAGGCTGGCATTTTCATTCAACAAGATCTCATAAATAGACTCTAGTCCTTTTTCTTTCACTTTTTTTTTTGTTTCTTCTTTTATGCTAATAGGTATATCTGGAATCATCGATATTCCATCAATAAGACTTTTTAAATACATTCCTGTTCCACCAACTATTATCGGCAGCTTATTTTGATCAAAAGATTCTTTGATTTCTTTTTTTATTAATTCTAACCACATAGAAACTGTACAGTTTTGATTACCTAGAAGAAATCCATATAACTTATGATCAAAGTTCTTTTCATCCTCAATTGAGGGTCTTGAAGTAATTAATCTTAATTCCTTGTAGACTTGAATACTATCAGCATTAATTATTGTAGAATTGTGTTTTTTAGCAATTTGCATTGCCATTGATGATTTTTCGCTTGCTGTAGGACCGAAAATTACAAGCGCTTTTTTTTTATTCATTAAATAATTTTTTTAATCTAAAGAAAGCTTAGCCCCAATATACTTTCTTGTATTAGGTCCACCGTAAAAAACTATCAATACATTTTCTTTACCGTCGGCAACTACATCTTTAATTATGGATAAAACATCAGATCCACTTTTTACAGGTCTATTTTGAATTTCAATAATTATATCATCAGGTGAAATGTTTTGCCTTAATAGAAAAGAGTCTTGGTTTAATTCGGTTATTATCGCTCCTTCAAGCGCCGTAGCTAATTTTAAACTTGACTTATCAGCAGCCGATAATTTTCTTACTTTTATACCTAATTCTTTTATGAATACACTGTTATCGTTACTTTCTATTGCTGCTAACTCATCCAAACTAGGTTGTTTACCTAAATTAACATTCAGCATCACTTCTCTTTCATTTCGCCAAACAAGAACTTTAGCTGAGCGACCAATTTCAGCACCAGCTACAAGTCTTGGAAGAGTTTTTACAGACTCGACTTCTTGGCCATTAAACTCAATAATAATATCTCCTTCCTGAATGCCGTCTTTCAGAGCCGGGCTATCAGGAGTTAATCCCTGCACTAATGCACCGTATGTTTTCTTTAATCCAACACTTTGAGCAATTTCATCAGAGACTTCTTGTATTCTCACCCCTAGCCAAGCGCGCTCAATTTCACCATTAGTTTGCAATTGATCAATTATATTTTTTGCAAGGTTTGATGGAATTGCAAAACCTATGCCTATTGATCCACCGCTTGGGGATATAATTGCCGTATTAACGCCTATTACATTGCCGTCTAAATCAAATAACGGCCCCCCAGAATTTCCTCGATTAATAGATGCATCAGTTTGAATAAAGTTATCATATCTTCCACCAAGCATTCTTCCTCTTGCTGATACAATTCCAGCTGTGACGGTGCCGCCTAGTCCATAAGGATTTCCTATTGCCATGACCCAGTTGCCTACCTTGGCGCTATCAGAGTCTCCAAAGCTTAGTGATGGTAATCTTTTTTCTGGTTCAACTTTAAGTAACGCTAAATCTGTTTCTTTATCAGTGGCAATTAGAAGTGCTTCAAGTTTTAGGCCGTCAGTGAATGTCACAGTAATGTCAGTTGCATTTTCGACTACATGATTGTTTGTAACGATATATCCATCTTCAGATATAACAAACCCCGATCCAAGAGACTGGACAGTTCTTTCTGAGGGTTGTTGCTGCCTAGGAACATTAAATGGAAAATTAAAAAAATCTTCTAAAGATGGTTGTGGATTCTGACTTGTTTTGACAGTGCCTGTAGTTGAAATATTCACTACAGAGGGCGATAGTCTTTCTGCAAGATCAGAAAATGAATTTGGTCCAGTAAAGCTATGAGATGTTTGTACTGTTGAAATAAGCAGAATTATATAAATAGAAATATTTCGTAACAAATTCATGGTATCTATTCTTTAACTACCCAAATTATTATTAAACCAACTACCGCAGAGATAATTCCCGTCCATCTAAGAGTTTCATTTGAGGAATTTAACATTTTACCAATCATTGATTTCATTGTATTTGGAAATATGGCATAAAGAAGTCCCTCAATAATCAAAAACAGCCCAAAAGCAGTGATCAGAGTACTAATCATGATTTTTAGTTTTGGGAATTCTCCATAATCGAAGAAGCATCTGGATCAGCAAAATATTTAAAGAACTCACTATCAGGAGATAAAATCATTGTTGTATCAGAGTTTTGAAGACCCTCAGCATAGGCTTGCATAGCCCTATAAAAAGCAAAAAACTCTGGATCTGTATCGAATGCCTCTGCAAATACTCTATTTGCTTCACCGTCACCTTCTCCTCTAATTATATTTGCTTTCTTTTCTGCTTGAGATTTTATGATTGTAACATCTTTATCAGCCGTTGACCTAATTCTCTGAGCTATTTCAGCACCTTGGGCACGAAACTCTTTTGCTTCTCGTTCTCTCTCAGTTTGCATTCTTCTAAATATTGCTTCACTGTTTGCCTCGGGAAGATCAGCTCTCTTAATTCTCACATCAACGATAGAAATACCAAAGTCATTAACTTCAGTCTCGACTAACGCTGTAATTTCTTTCATTAAATTAGCCCTGTCTTCTGATAAAACTGCTGCCAAAGGTCTTTCACCGAGAACACTTCTAATTCTAGAGTTTACAATTGCCGATATTCTTGAACGAGCAACATTCTCATTTCCGAGAGTTTTATAAAAGTCTAAAACATCAATAATCTTGAATTTAACATATGCATCAACAATTAGCCTTTTTTGATCTGATGCAATTACTTCAGCTGGAGGAGCATCAATATCTAGTATTCGATTATCAATAAAAACGACATTCTGAACAAATGGTACTTTAAAGTTAAGTCCAGGTTCCATTATAACTCTCTTCGGATCACCAAATTGTAGAACGATAGCATTTTTAATTTCAAAGACCGTAAAAATACTTAAATACCCTACGAAGGCAATGAGGCCGATTATAATCAATGATATTCTTGATGCTTTCATAATACTATTGCTGACCTTTCTTTTTTAATTCAGGCAAAGGTAAATATGGAACAACAGAGTCACCAGCTTTATCTATTATAACTTTATCCATGTCTGAAAAAACATCTTCCATCGTTTCATAGAAAATTCTTTGTTTTGTAACGAATGGGGCTTTTGCAAATTCTGATTGAATAGCTAAAAACCTTGAGGCTTTACCTTCACTGTCTGCAATCACTTTCTGTTTATAACCTTCAGCTTGTTGTAAAATTTGCTCTGCTTCACCTCTTGCTCTTGGAATTATATCATTTGCGTAAGCTTCAGCTTCATTTCTTTGTCTCTCTAAATCTGCTCGTGCGGCTTGTACATCTCTAAATGCATCGATCACTTGTGATGGGGGATCGGCTTTTTGAGTTTGAACTTGGGTGATTGTAATACCTGCTTGATAGTCATCAAGTATTTGTTGAATTAAAATACTAGTTTTCCTTTCGATGTCAGTTCTACCCTCAGTTAAAATTGATTGAATAGCTCCTTGACCAATCACTTCTCTCATTGCAGTTTCAGCTGCACTTTTAATTGTTTGCTCAGGATCCTGTATATTGAATAAGAAGTCACCAGCATCTTTAATAAACCAAAATACAGAATAATCGATATCCACAATATTTTCGTCTCCCGTTAACATTAGGCTTTCTTCAACAACATCTCTAATGGCGGTAACACGACTATCAGGGCTTTGACGATATCCAATATCAACTCTATTAATTTTAGTTACTTTTGGAGTAAACACGCGCTCGATAGGATAAGGTAAATGATAGTTTAGTCCCGGTTGGGTAGTTTTTGTAAACTTACCAAATTGTAATACAACTCCTTGCTCATCAGGAAGAACACGATAAAAACCACTTCCTAACCATATAAGAAGCAAAATGATTAAAATAAATAGAGGGCCAAATTTTCCAAAGAAAGAACCTGGCAAGAAACGTTTCATTTTATTTTGGGCGTCACGAATAACTTGATCAATGTTTGGACCTGAGCCACCACCGTTATTACCAGGAGATCCCCAAGGATTATTGTTGTTGTTATCTGACCAAGACATCTAATATGAAACTCTTTTTTTAAATATATATTTCAAACTACTATAAAAACAACTAAGTTTGTGTTTATACTATATGTTATATTGTTATTAATAAGACAATTACAACCACCAAAATATGGCAGAAACACTAGAAAATAAGGTATTACATGCACTAGGTCAAGTAATAGACCATGATTCTGACCAAAACATCGTTTCTCTAGGATTAGTTAAAGATATTACAACTGAAGAAGGTAAGGTTAGTTGTGTTTTAGAGTTCAATGAAATTGATCAAAAGAAAAATGAAAAAATATTTGAAGATTCAAAAAAAGCTATAAATGAAATTCCGGGTGTAACTAAAATAAACATAGTTACCACATATCATAAAAAGAATAATGAAGACAATGATGACGATACATCAATCAGTAGTGAACTAGAGCAGCCTCACCCTGAGAGCATTGGTACATCAAAAATAAAATACATTATTGCTGTATCTTCTGCAAAAGGAGGTGTTGGAAAATCAACTATATCTGTAAATCTTGCTTCTGCATTCAAACATATTGGATTAAAAGTTTGTCTACTAGATGCGGATATTTATGGTCCATCACTTCCAAAAATGATTGGATCAAAAGATAAGCCAGAGTCTGATGGTAAAAAAATTGAAACTATTAAAAAATTTGGCCTCTCAACAATGTCTATGGGCTATATGGTTAATGATGAAAACCCAATAATTTGGCGTGGGCTCATGGTCATGAAAGCTATTAATGAAATGATAGAAAAAGTAAACTGGGGAGAAGCAGATATTATGATCATTGATATGCCCCCAGGCACGGGTGATGTTCAATTGACCTTAACTCAAAAATTAAAGTTAACTGGAAGTGTTTTAGTTTCTACTCCACAAGACATAGCACTAATAGATGTTGTTAGAGGATTGAAAATGTTTGAAAAAACAAATGTTCCTATTTATGGCATTATAGAAAATATGAGTTATTTCGTTGCTCCAGATACTGGAAAAGAATATCAACTTTATGGTGAGAGTAAAACAGAAACAATTGTAGAAAAATATGACTATGAACTGCTTGCAAAAATTCCTCATGACCCTTTATTAATGGAACAGTGTGAAAAAGGTCATCCATTAACAGACTTATTCCCTGAACATAAAGTAAGTAAGATGTTTATTGAAATGGCTGAAGATATATTAAAGAAAATTAAACTAAATAAATTATCAGAAACTACTTAAGATCAAATTTTTTCTGAAGTTCTGACCATTCGCGTTTTGAAATGCCTTCGTCTTCAAATGACGCCTTTTCACCTTTTAATAATTTTTTTATAAGGCTAATCTCTTTTGCTGAAACTTCAGTACCCCCTATGCGATAATCTTCAAAAGCATCAGCTGCAATCGGTACCCACTTTTTTACAATATCCATCATAATATCAGCATATACTCTTATTTCATACTGAGCATGCGCATCTGCTCGCAAAGCTAGAAAATGGAGTAAGTTGTTCAAATCGATTTTCCAATACCATTGTGTATAGGTGTTTAATGTCAAATTCATTCTAGCGAGCTCTCTTGCGACACCTGGTTTACTAGAATCAATCGATTCACCGTTAGGATTTTCATTCAATAGTGTTTCATAGTTTGCATATGTTTGCTCAGCATCTTTCTTAAGTATTGATATCACTTCAGCTGCCTCATCACTTGATAAAACTTCTCCTCTTCCCTGATTATTTATCGTTGATTGAGCTGCAACATTTTCCATGGATGGAATATAAAATTCTTTATCTAAAATTGAATATCGAGCTGAATATTCATTTACATTTGCCGTTCTATGCCTAATCCATTGACGAGCAATAAAGATGGGAAGCTTGATATGAAATTTTATTTCGCACATCTCAAAAGGGGTTGAGTGCCTGTGTCTCATCAAATATTTTATTAAGCCTTTATCATTTGATATTTTCTTCGTTCCCTTTCCGTATGACACTCTTGCAGATTGAACTATTGCAGAATCATCACCCATATAATCAATCACTCTTACGAAACCATGGTCAAGAACTTCGAATGGCTGATATAGAATATTTTCTAATTCGGGAACAGTTGACCTTAATGTTTCAGACTTTGAACTTCTCAGCTCTTCTATTTCAGAAAGTTGATCTTTATTTACAGCCATTTATGAATCATGAGTTAAAACAACACTATATAATTAATATATTCTTTAAAAAGATAGATTTACAATCTATATTGAAATTGCTGGGGATATCCTCAGCTATTGGGATAAACGACTTGTGTAATACCCATTACGGACCCGGGGGCGGTACCCGGCACCTCCACCATAATATGGGGGTGATATAGGATCGACGGATGTTTAAAGACTGGTTTTTCTCACGGCATTGTACCGCCGTTATCGGGCTAATTTATAAATGCTAACAATAAAGTAGCACTCGCTGCTTAAGTTTACTTAAGCTAGCGCGGTTCGGGAGGCACCGGGCAACAGAAGTCTCCCACTTCATAATACACTCTGACTTACTTTGTATAATTTGAAAAATATTTTTCCCAGATTATTTTTACTTTCTCATTATCTTGGTTAAGTTTGCCTGTAGATTTTCCACTACCCGAATATTTAATATTAAAAAGATTACCAGGAAAGACAATATGTTGGTCTCCGTCTGGTATGCCATTTTTACAAACAAAATAAAAAGATCTCATATCAATTCTTTTCTCGCCTTCATACGCTTTCCAGCAATTGATTTTTTCTCCTGAACCCCAGTCTACCCACTGTCTGCAATACTTATCATTTTCAAAAGTAACAGTACCAATTGTCCAATCTTGCTTTCCCTTAGAATGTTCCTTCGGCATCCACCCGACAGTATTTTTATTTGAAGGATAGTAAATAGCATAAGTCCCCCATCTATCAACTGACACGAGTGTATTTCCTGTCAGTAGGTCGTCAAGATCTTCAGTAGATAAGTTATCTTTATCATTTTTAAAATTAACATCGACGCCTTTTTCTGGTTTACATTTTGTCCACAATTTAGTTTTCTCTGCTTTTTTTTCATTAATTTCAGAGATTGAATAAGTTGGAAAAAAGAAAAGAGTGAGAAGAAGAATACCTAAAAATTTTTTCATACTTAATTCTACCCTAAAATATATTGAAAAAGAAGACTAACGAGCAATCACAAAACTGGATGCTCAAAACTACGAAGGTCACTACGAAGGTTGCTAAAATTTAAGATATACTGTTAAATATTGCTTGGAGACAGATAACAGAAGTCTCTCACTTGATTTGTTTTTTAAGATGACCTCAACATTTTTTAAAACAAAAAATTATTTTTTTATAATCTTAAAACATTTCTTCCATGTTTCTTTAGAAGGTAATATAATACCGTATCGATGAGTAAAAAGAATCGAATAGAACAAGATAGTATTGGCAAAATAGCAGTTTCTAATGAAAATTTTTGGGGTGCGCAGACACAAAGATCCCTAAAAAACTTCAAAATTGGCAACCACATTATGCCAATTGAAATAATCAGAGCGTTGGCAATTATTAAACTGTCCTGTGCCAAGGTTAATTCTAAACAAAAAATATTGAGTAATAAATTATCAGGGGCGATCGTTGGTGCCTCTAAGCTAGTTTTGTCTGGTAAATATGACAAACACTTTCCATTATCGGTATGGCAAACAGGATCTGGTACTCAAACAAATATGAACGTGAATGAAGTAATTGCAAATATCGCAAATAAAAAACTGACTGGAAAGCTAGGATTAAATAATCCTGTTCATCCAAATGATCATGTTAATAAAAGCCAATCGACAAATGACTCCTTTCCATCTGCTATCAATATTGCAACAGCATTGCTTATCAAAAATAATTTGATCCCTTCAATGAAAAGAATTCAAGCTACGTTGAAAGGTCAATCAAAAAAATGGGATAAGATAATTAAAGTTGGACGCACGCATTTACAAGACGCAACCCCACTTTCCCTTGGACAGGAGTTTTCTGGATATGAAGCAATGGTAAGCTCTAATATCAAGCGAGTAGAACAGTCATTTGGTAGTTTATTAAATCTTGCACAAGGAGGTACGGCTGTTGGATCTGGTCTAAATACTAAAAGAAATTTTGATAAATTGGTTGTTAATGAAATTAGTAAAATTACTAAGATAAAGTTTAAACCAGCAATTAATAAATTTCAGGCTTTGGCTGCCCATGATGCGATAGTTGAAATGTCTGGGTCACTTAATGTATTAACAACAGACTTATTTAAAATTGCAAACGACATAAGATTACTAGGCTCAGGCCCGAGATCAGGACTAGGAGAATTAAACCTGCCTGAAAATGAGCCTGGATCATCAATTATGCCAGGTAAGGTCAATCCTACACAATGTGAAGCATTAACTATGGTTTGCGTGCAAGCGATGGGCATGCACAACACAATCAGTTTAGCTGGCTCACAAGGTCACTTTGAACTTAATGCTTATAAACCTGTAATAGGACATAATATTATTGAATTAATACATCTTCTATCAAGTGGAATGGACAATTTTAATGATAAGTGTCTAAAAGGCATTAAACCAAACTTAAAAAATATTAAATCTGGTTTAGATAATTCGTTAATGCTTGTAACCGCACTCGCTCCTGAAATTGGATATTCAAAAGCAGCAGAATTAGCAAAGCTTGCACATAAAAAAAATATTTCACTTATCGAAGCAAATAAGATTTTAAAACATATGGACAGCAAAAGAATTAAATTAGTGCTTGATCCAAAAAGAATGATCTCTCCCTCATAATTGTTATGTCCTCTCCTAATAAACATACCGTTGTAATTAACGGCCATAATACAAGTGTATTTGTAGAAGATGACTTTTGGATTGAATTAAAAAAAATTAGTAGTGAAAAAAAAGTATCATTGAGTGAACTTATTTCATTAATTGATCAAAATAAAAAAAAATCTAATCTTTCAAGTGCAATTAGACTTTATGTATTGAATCACCTAAGAAAAATTTAGAAATGTCTAATCAAGAATATTTATCAACCTTAAACAAATCTCAGCTCAAAGCGGTTCAAAGCATTGAAGGTCCTAACTTAGTGATTGCAGGGGCTGGAACTGGTAAAACTAGAGTATTAACAACAAGAGTTGCTCACATTATTGATACTCAAAATGCTTTTCCGTCTCAAATCTTATGTGTAACATTTACAAATAAAGCGGCCAGAGAAATGTCTGACCGAATTCAAAAATTAGTTGATAATAAACTCGAGAGAATGCCATGGATGGGAACTTTTCACTCCATTGGAGCAAAGATAATAAGAAACCACTCGGAATTATTGGGCTTAAAAACAAGTTTTACCATACTCGATAAAGACGATCAGCTTTCTTTAATTAAGCAAATTATAAAAGCTGAAAATTTAGATCAAGCAATCTACGTTCCTAAATTCATTCAAAACAAAATTGATCAATGGAAGAATAAAGCTCTAAATCCTCAAGATATTAAAACAGATTCTCTGGACAGCATGACAGATGATAAATCACATAAAATTTATCAAATATATCAAAAAAGATTGTTTGAAATAAATTGTCTAGATTTTGGAGATTTACTTTTACAATGCATCAATTTATTTTCAAATGCTGACATTATAAGACGCTATAGCTCTAATTTTAAATATATCCTTGTAGATGAGTATCAAGATACAAATGCAGCCCAATATATCTGGTTAAAAAAACTTGCGTCCACACATAATAATATTTGCTGCGTAGGCGATGATGATCAATCGATCTATAGTTGGAGAGGAGCTGAAGTAGACAATATGATAAGATTTGAAAAAGATTTTGATAAGGCTTCAACAATACGTCTTGAACAAAATTATCGATCAACAAATAACATTCTAAAGTCTGCATCATCGCTTATTAGCTATAATTCAATTAGACTTGGAAAAGAATTGCACTCTGATCAAGGTAATGGTGATCCAATATTTATTCATCAAACAAACTCTAGTAAGGACGAGGCAACTATGATTGCTCAAGAAGTTATGAAATATAGAGACCTTAATCCTGATTTAAATAATATAGCGGTTTTAGTAAGAGCAGTTTTTCAATCAAGAGAGATAGAAGAGGCAATGATACGGTATTCAATTCCGTACAGAATTATCGGTGGAATTCGTTTCTATGAAAGATCTGAAATAAAAGATGCTGTTTCATACCTTAGATTAGTTTTTGAAGAACATGATGATATTGCTTTTGAAAGAGCAATAATGAATCCAAAAAGAGGAGTCGGTGAAAAATCTTTTAATCATTTAATTTCTGTTGCAAAGAATCAAAGTATCCCGTTATTACACGCTGCTCGATTAGTAATTGGAACTGACGAGGTTTCAAAAAAAGTATCTCATAATCTTGAAATGTTTAATAATATGATAATACAAGCACAAAAGATGATCGAAAATACTCATTATTATGACATCTTAAAATTTCTACTTGATGAGTCAGGTTATATGAATATGTTAAAAAATGACAAAAATGTATCTGCTCAAAGTAAGATAGAAAATATCAAAGAACTCTTAGTCGCAATGCAAGATTATGCATCAATTGAAGAATTTCTTGAACATGTTTCCCTAGTAACCTCAATTGATGAAAATAATGAAGACAATAAAGTAAGCTTAATGACTTTGCACGCAGCTAAGGGGCTTGAATATAACTATATATTTTTACCTGGATGGGAAGAAGGTCTATTTCCTCATCAAAAAACCATTGATGAAACTGGAAATAAAGGAATAGAAGAGGAAAGACGACTAGCTTACGTAGGCATTACTAGAGCAAGAAAAATAGTCAATATTTCAACATCATTATCGAGGAGATTTCAAAATAATTGGATGCCATCACTTCAGTCACGTTTTATAGAAGAACTTGATGAAAACTTAGTTAAACATATAAATCATGTATCTGACCATATGCAAAATTTTGGAATGGCTTCAATTGATGAATTTAATCAAGAATACAGTGTTGAACCAAAAAGATTAAGCAAAAGAATATCACCGGGTATTGAATATAAAACTATAATGGATATCGAAGAAGAGGAAAATAGTAGAGATATAAATGATGAGACTTATTTACAGATTGGACAAACAGTAAAGCATAGTAAATTTGGAATTGGTACAATTAAAGATATTGATGGACCCAAAGCGATTGTGAAATTTGATAACCACGGAACAAAAAAATTAATATCATCATTTTTAAGGCCATTATGAAGATAAGTGATAAATTAAAAAAAATACGATCATTAATGAAAAATCTTTCTATTGATTGCTATTTGATTCCACATAGTGACGAATTTTCTAATGAATTCTTACCTCCTTATAGTCGGCGATTAAAATGGATTAGTGATTTTACGGGATCCGCTGGTGATATAATAATTACTGATAAAAAAGCTTATCTGTTTGTTGATGGCCGATATACTATTCAAGCATCTCAAGAAGTAGACAGATATCATTATCAAATATTTAATTATAAAGATAAATCTGTTTTAGATCTTTTATCCAAGATCATGAAAAATCAAAATGTCATAGGATTTGATGGCAATATTGAAAAATTTAAAAAGATTGAAATTTTACAAAAAAAACTTGGTAAAGATATTAAGATAAGGCCAGTTGATTCAAACCTAATTGATTTAATATGGAAAAAAAGACCTAAAAAATTGATATCTAGTCCATTTAAACTGCCCTTTAATTTCCATGGCGAAGACAAACTAGTAAAAATTAAAAAAATAATTAGACATATTAAAACAAATAAAAAAGATGCTTATATTTCAACATCATGTGACTCTATTTGCTGGCTATTTAATATTAGAGCACAGGATTTAGAATACTCACCACTGATAATGGCAAAATCAATTATTCACGGAGATGGTAATTGTTTTATTTTCTCTGACCAAGAGACTCTTAAGAATGAGACTTTAAATAATAAAATCAAGATAATTTATAAACCACTCCATCATTTCGATTTGCATTTTAGTGAATATAAAGATTCAATTAGATCTTATTTATGTGCACCAAAAGACTCATCTTTTAATACAGTTATGTCAATAAAAGAAATAGGAGCTAAAGTCATATTCAAAGATAATATAGTTGACATACTTAAGGCTAAAAAGAATACAACTGAAGAAAATGGAATGAGAAATGCACATATACGTGATGGCGTTGCATTAACTAAGTTTATATACTGGATTAAAAATACAAAAAAAAATTCTCAAACTGAAATAAGTGCTTCAAATTATCTAGATAATTTAAGGAGCAAGAATAAGAATTTTTTTTCTTTAAGTTTCCCTACTATTGCTGGGTCAGGACCAAATGGAGCAATTGTACATTACAGAGCATCTAAAAAAACTAATCGTAAATTAAAAAAAGATGATCTTTTTTTAGTTGATTCAGGTGCTCAATATTTTGATGGAACGACAGATGTAACTCGTACCATCGCTTTTAATAAAGTTACCAATGAACAGAAAAAAATGTATACACTAGTACTCAAAGGTCACATAGCTGTAGCACTAAGTATATTTAATGAAAAAGAAAGTGGTAAAATACTTGATAGACATGCCAGAAAGTTCCTTAAAAAAGAAAAGTTGAATTTTGATCATGGAACTGGCCATGGTGTTGGATCTTTTCTGAATGTCCATGAAAGTCCTCCTTCTATTTCACCATTATCAAAATATAAGTTTAAAAAGGGTATGATTGTTTCAAATGAGCCAGGATTTTATGAGAAAAATAAATATGGAATTCGTATCGAAAATCTCGTTCTTACGAGAAAAAAACAAAGTCGACTTTATTTTGAAACTCTTACTGTTGCACCACTAGAGCCAAAGTTAATTGACTTTAAATTACTCACATCTATTGAGAGGAAATGGCTTAAAGATTATCACAGTAAAGTTTATAAATCAGTTGCTGGCTTTTTGAATAATAAAGAAAAAAAGTGGCTCCAAAATGAGATTAGCTCTCTATCAGTTTAATCCACTGCTCTTCAGAGATTACTTCTATACCTAATTCTCTAGCCTTTTTCAATTTTGAACCAGACTTCTCTCCACTGATTAAAATATCAGTACTAGCACTTATAGATGATACTACCTTTGCCCCTAATCTTTCTGCCCTATTTTTTGCTTCTGCTCTAGACATTTTTTCTAAACTACCAGTAAATAGTATTTTTTTACCAGTTATTTTAGATTCTTGTATATCTATTTTGTCTATGTAAATCTCACAAAAGCTTAAAAGTCTAATTATTTCTTCACGATTATTTTTATAATTTAGATATTCAAAAAAAGAATTAATTGCTTTAGGACCAAGTCCGTCAACTTCAATCATTCTGTCTCTAACTTCACTTATGTTTGCTTTCAAATTTTGTAAAAAGCTTTTAAAGCTATCAATACTCTTAAATGCTTCACTTATTGCAAGTGCATTTTTTTCACCCACAAATCGAATACCAAGAGAGTAAATAAGCTTTGATAATGGGAATCTTTTTTTACTTTCAATTGCTTTCACTAAATTATTAAAAGATAACTCACCCCATCCCTCAAGTTGACAAATTTCAGATTTTTTATTTCTTAAGTTATATATATCAGAGTAGTTTTGAATGTAATTATTGCTAAAAAAAAGATTTATTTGTTTTTCACCAAGTCCCTCCATGTCTAAAGCACTTCTAGAGACAAAGTGTTTCAGTCTACCTAAAATCTGCGCTTCACAAATATAAGTACCTGAACAACGAATAACTACTTCTTCAGGATCTATGATAATTTTAGAATTACAAATAGGGCATACATTAGGTTTCTTGTACTTGATTCCTCTTTTATTCTTTTTGTCATCGATGACTTCAATTATATGCGGGATGACATCTCCAGCCCGCTCAACAACAACTCTGTCACCTTCACGAATATCTTTTTTTTCTATCTCATCAAAATTATGTAATGTTGCATTTGAAACAATTACACCTCCAATATTTACTGGCATAAGTCTTGCAACAGGAGTTACTGAGCCTGTTCTTCCTATTTGGATATCAATTTTATTAACTGTTGTTTGAGCAGTTTCAGACTCAAATTTATGAGCTATCGCCCATCGTGGAGCTTTACCAACGAAACCTAAGCGATCCTGTAAGGATAAATTATTAACTTTATAAACAAGTCCATCAATATCATAGGGAATGTCTGCTCTCTTACTTACAATATCTGAATAACTATCTATCAAACCATCAATTGTATTTGATTTATTCATTAGAGGACTTATTGGAATTTTCCACTTTTTTAATTGCAACATTTGGTCATAATAAGTCTCATATTTATTACCCTTAATCTGCCCAAATCCATGAGATATAAATTTTAATGGTCGTTTTGCTGTTATCTTAGGATCAATCTGTCGTAAACTTCCTGCCGCAGCATTTCTGGGGTTTGCAAATTGATTATTTGATGACTTGTTTAAAAAAACAAAATCATCCTTAGTCATAAAAATTTCACCTCTTATTTCCATTAAAGACGGGACACTTGCAAAATCAATCTTTTTAGGTATATCATTAATTGTTCTAATATTTGATGTGATTATTTCTCCAACTTTTCCATTACCTCTTGTTGCAGCTAATACTAATTTACCATTCTCATAAATAAGATTTACTGATAATCCATCAATCTTAGGTTCAATACAATATTCAATATTATTACCTGATAAACCTAAAAAGTTTTTTAATCTCTTTTCAAAATTTTTTAAATCATCGGCTGTCATGGCATTATCAAGTGACAACATTGGTGATGGATGACTAAATTTAGTAAAATCTTCTGATACTTTTCCTCCAATTTCATTTAAAGGATTCTCGGCTAATTCAATTGATGGATTTTCTTTTATAATTTTTTTTAATTTTATAATTAATTTGTCGTATTCTGCGTCAGTAATAGATGGTTTATCTTTATTATAATAAAGATCATTATGAATTTTTATTTCATCGATTAACTTTGTGATACTTAATTTGATATCTCTTTTATTCACTTACTTCTATAACTAAGAACTGCTATTAACAATTTCGTATGATTTTTTATACCATTCACTATCTGGGAAATTATACCCTAAAGTTGATGCATATTTCTCAGACTCTTTAATTAAGCCGAGAGAATAGTAGATTTCGACAAGTCTATGAAGCGCTTCAGCGGTATAAATAGAAGTTTTATATTTATCTAGAACAGTATTGTATCGATTAATTGCAGAAATCCAGTTTTTACTAAATTGATAATATCTTGCAACTTCCATTTCCTTTGCTGCAAGACGATCATTCAAAATATCAATCTTGCCTTTTGCGTCATTAGCAAAAGAGGTATCTGGATATTTATTTATTATATTCTGAAATGAATTGAGAGCAACTTCAGTCATACTTTGATCCCTCTCTACATCTTCAATTTGATAAAAGTAATTTAGAGATTTTAAATAGTAAGCGTAACCTATGTCTTTGCTTGCAGGATGTAAGGATATAAATCGATCGAGACTATTTAAACTCTCATCGTAAAATTGTGACTTATAATAACAATATGCGCTCATTAATTGAGATTTTGCAGCCCATTTTGAATAGGGGTACTGCCTTTCAATATCCTCAAAAATGATTGCCGCATCAATAAAGTCTTTTTTTGAGACTAGACTTATAGCTTGATCATACAAAATTTTAAGCTCTTCTCCCTCAGTTATTGGGACTTCAAGCTTAGTCGAAGAACAACTAATCATAAAAAGAGATAAAAATAATAACGTTACTAATAATCTATATTTATGGAGCATGCCATTACTTGATAATTGACCACATATTAAATTAATAATTTTAAGATGAAAGATTATTCTACAGTAAATTAGATATAATTGATTACTTCTTTACTATCATAAATCGGATTTTTTGACTCTGAACTTATAGAGTCTTGAATTATTGATAGAGAGCCATCATTCATTAAGAATTTTAGCATTTCTTGAGTTCTTCTATGGCCTGCACAATATGCTTCGATAGAACCAATGATACTCATCCCTGAAAGATAAATATCACCAATTATATCTAGTACTTTGTGCCTAACAAACTCATTTTCAAACCTGAGATCTTCATCATTTAAAATTCCATCTTTGCTCAAAACAATGGCATTATCAACTGAGCCACCCTTGATTAATCCTTGAGCTCTCAGAAATTCAACTTCATCTTCAAAACCAAAAGTTCTTGATGGTGAAATCATCTCTTTGTACCTTACTTCATTTAATTCATCTAAAAAAAAGTTTTGCTTCTTAATAAGAGAATGGTCATAAACAATAGTATAATCAATACTCAGTTTTTCATTCGGTGAAACTTTTATAAAAGAATTTTCATCTCCAACCATAAATGGTTTTAAGATTTTTATTGATTTTTTTGAAGCATGTAATTCTTTTACTCCAACACTTTCAATTGTTTCGACAATTTGTTTTGAACTTCCATCCAAGATAGGAAGTTCATCAGTGTTCAAATCAATAAGGGCATTGTCAATATTCAATCCGTGAAAAGCTGATAATAAATGCTCTGTCATACTCACCTTATGCCCGTACATATTTTCAAGAGATGAGCAAAGCTGAGAATTTATTATATTATTTATGCAGCACTCAATTACTTTTTGGTGATTTGGTACACCAAGATCAATTCTTTTAAAATTTATTCCAGTGTTAGCTGGCGCGGGATGAACAGTCATTATTGAAGTCTCTCCAGAATGAAGAGTTATACCAGACAAGGTGAATGATCTTTTTAAGGTGGTTTGAAGTGACATGGGGTGGTTATATAAGCAAATCGCTAATTATACAGACAATGTTTGTTACCGTATTTTACAACTAAATTGATGCAAAAAAATTATAAATGTATGAAAAAAAAGACTTTTTTTGACTATCTCGATCATGGTTTTCATCAACTTGTAAATCATGCTCCGAAGCATATGTGAGCAGGCCGAAAGATGATGATAGAGATGGGTTTGATATGATAGTTTTTAATCCATTAAATTTTTGAGCCACTCCTAGTCTTACTTTTTTTGAACCAAGTTGATTTTTAATTTTATTTATAAGTTTTGCTGACTTAGATCCTTTGCCAGTAATGATTATATTTTTATCCACAAGATAAAAATATTTTGAGTCATTTGTAACTTTTTGTATTAACTCTACTAGTTCTTCACATCTTGAATTAAATACCTTTAAACTATCAATCTCAAATTGATCATTTAAATTTTCTTCATTACTCGTATTTAATTTTTTTCTAAGAGTATCTGCGTCAGTTAATTCAATATTCATCACCTGACTTATATCTTTTGATATATGCAAGGTACCAATTGGTATTTTTTGGAAAGCGATCAGATTATTATCAAAAATATAACTGATAAATGTGTAGTTTTTACCAATATCAATAACTGCTGATCCATGTGAAGACTCTTCTTCTGATAATGTTGAAATAGAAGAGGTATAAGCGCTTGCAATAAATTGACGCACCGATACTTGTAAATTCTCAAAAATGCTCCTTAATTTATTTAACTTGTCACTGTCACTCATGATTATGTGCCACTTTGTCCTCAGGTTATTAACCCTCATTCCAATTGGATCAGAAACAGATTTTAAATTATTAATTCTATGACTAATTGGAAATGAATGTAGAGGTTCTTTCGCATCACTATATAAAGACTTAAACTCTCTTTGTTTAAAGAATGAATTTATCATTTTATTTGTGATAACTTCATTGCCTAACTCAATCTCCTGATCAATGTAAATAGAATCATTATGATCATAAATGCTGATAAAGGCTTCTTTAACTGATACATTTGACTCAATTTCCGCCTTATCAATTGATTGTCTAATATATCTCTCTAATTCTTCTTCTGGATATTGAAATGGGTCAACGCACTCAATTGGGAAATCTACAATACCATGACCAATTAACTGTAGAAAAGTTCCTTGATTCACAATTTCAAGCTCGTGAGCAATTACACAAACAACCCTATCTGGACGTATATCTATTCCTGTAATGATTGTTCGACTCAAATCAAACCTCTTCAATATTTACTTTTAATTTATCCCCATCGATTTTGATGATTGCTCTGTCATTAATCCTTAAATCAACCTCAATTATATTACTTTTAAGTATTTTATCTCTTTCAATAAGTTTTTTAAGATTTTCAAGAGATCTACCAATATTACTTTCAGGTAATTTAACAATTAACTTATTGCTAAAAATTAAATTCCATCTTCTTCGTTCGATAAACTCCATTTCTTTTATCGATAATAAAATTTCGGGATAATGAATATTTAAATTTGAGATTAAATTTGGAAGATTAATTTCGCTATCAATACCACTTAAAAGTAACCGCTGACTTTCTATTATTACATCTTCATTTTCTTCAATAATTAATTCTCCATCAATATCAATTAAATAAACCTTTTGATCTTTTAAAAGGTATGCAAATGGATCATTTTCTGTAACAAATATATTTAAAGTATTAGGAAAACTTTTTTTTATATTAACTTTTTTTATCCAGTTTAAATTTTTAATTTCTTCAGCTGCATTTTTTAAATCAAAAGTCAATAAACTTTTTCCTTTTTCAAATGAAATTTCTTTGATTTTTTGTGTGTTAGAAAAATTTACTCCAGTAACATTAATCGTTTTTATATGAGCATAGGAATTTAATGCTGAGGGATTTAAGTAGTAAAAAAACATAAAACCAAATGAAAGAATAACTACTAAACCACAACCAAGATTTAGATATCTAGCGATTTGTTGACGCATCATTTAGTATCCAATCTATCAATTCATCAAAGCTAATTCCATGAAATTTTGCAATTTCTGGAACTAAAGACGTTGGTGTCATGCCAGGCTGAGTATTTATTTCTAGAATATAAAACTTACTTTTATTTTTATCATATATAAATTCAGTTCGAGATATACCTTTACAACCAATTAAATTGTGAACCTTAAGAGCTAGTTTTTCAACTTGTACAATCTCATCTTTCGATAGCCTTGCTGGAATGATATGTTTTGTTTCTCCATCATCAAAATATTTTGACTCATAATCATAAAAATCATTTTTGGGATCTATTTCAATAGATCCAGTCTTACTATCACCAATAACAGCAACATTGATCTCAGGTCCATTTATAAATTCTTGAATTAAGACTTCCTTTCTATCTCTGTTTCTAGCAGTATAGTCTTCTATATCCTCTACTTTTCTGATGATTGATACACCTACACTTGACCCTTCACTTCTTGGTTTAATAATAAATGGAAACTTAAAATGAAGGTTATCTTTTAAGTCGTTAAGACTTGATAATATTGTTGAAGGATAAAGGATATCATTTTTAATAAAAATCTTTGCAGATTCATGTTTATCCATGGCAATTTGAGAAGCTTTAACACCAGAGTGTGTATATGCAGTCTTACTTAGCTCAAGAATCTTTTGAACTTGGCCATCCTCACCCCATGTTCCGTGCAAAGCGTTGAAAATAACATCAGGCTTACTTTCTTCAATTTTTTTTAAAAGTTCTAAATTAGCATCAACATTAATTATTTCGTGTCCTAAACGATCCAAAGACTTAGCTACTTCTTTCCCTGATATTAAGCTAATTTCCCTTTCAGCAGAAATGCCACCAGATATCAACATTACTTTTTTAAAATCTTTATTCATCTTTGGCCTTTAATTTGAATTTCCCATTCTAATTCAACACCGGTTTTTTCTAAAACTTTCTTTCTAATTCGTTCACCAAAATCTTCAATAAGATTAGATGATTTTGTTTGTGTATTAATAATGAAATTTGAATGTTTTGCTGACATAGAAACTCCATCAGGACAAACAACTTCATTGAGATAAGGTTTTATAAGCTCCCATGTTTTTTTATCTGACACTTGAGAACTTGGGTTCTTAAATGTACTTCCACCTGTTCTAACTTTTTGAGGTTGACTATCTAATCTTTTTGTATTGATGTCTTTCATTTTCTCTTTAATTTGATTTTTATCTCCATAATTTTTTTTTATTTCTACTTCAGTTATAATATGATTTTTTAAGAAATTATTTTTTCTGTAAGAGAATAACTGTTCAGAATTTTTTATCATTATTTCATTACCCTCAAAATCAATACATTTGAATGAATTGACTACATCTGATATTTCACTTCCATAGCACCCCGCATTCATTGCAATAGCTCCTCCAATGGTCCCGGGTATCCCATAAAGAAATTCACAATCAGTAAATGATTTTTCATAACAGTATTTTGAAAATACTTTATCTGGTACCGCCGCACCTGATATAATACTTTTATCATTTTCATTTATAAAATTAAAGTTTTTACTCAGCCTAATAGTTATACCATTTAATCCTCCATCTCTAATTAGGATATTGGAACCAAGGCCGATAACATTAATTTTAGTATTACTATTTATTAATTTAAAAACCTTTATCAAATCTTTAGATGACTGTGGAACAAATAAGACTTCTGCGACCCCACCTACACCAAACCAAGTTTGTTTCGAAATATTTTTATTAAAGAAGATATTTTTATTTAAAAATTCTCTATCTAATTCATTTTCTAGATGGTTTTGTAATTTAGTTTTCATTTAGATCATCTAATATTTTATATGGCCAATCAGTAATATCTCCAGCACCCAGAAAAATGTAGATCTCATCTTTTTTACTTTTTTTCATTTCCTCTTTGATATCGTCTAGGCTATTTAGATAGCAACTGACTGTATTTGAGCCCTTACCAATTAATTTAATTATTTTATTAAGATTAAAGTTTAAAGGTTTACGTTCATTTGCTGAGTAAACATTTGATATAAACACTTTATCAGAACTAACAAAAGACCTTGAAAATTCTTTTAATAATGGAATTAGTCTAGAGTACCTATGTGGTTGAAAAACTGCAGTAATTATTGATTTTGGATAAGCATTCTTCAAACCAAGCAGTAAATTTTCGATTTCAGTAGGATGATGAGCATAATCATCAATTAATTTTATTGAATTATACTTGCCAACATAAGTTAGCCTTCTATTTACACCTTTAAAATTTCTTAGAGATTTCTTTGCTTTAGTTATTGAAAGATCTAGTTCTGTAGAAATAGCAATTGCAGCTAGCGCATTTAAAACATTATATTTCCCAAGCATAGGTATATGAAAATTTTTAATACAGTAATTTTTTTTCTTTATATTTATATCAATATCAAAATACGTTTTTTCCTTTTTGTATCTAATATTAAAAGCTCTAATATTACTCTTTTTGACAGTACCGTAGGTTATAATATTAGTATTTTTTATTGATTTAACTAATAGCTTAATCGAAGGGTCATCTAAACATACAACTGCAAATCCATAAAATGGTATATTTGAGATAAACCTCTTAAAGCTTTTTTTAAGTTCATTGTAGTTTCCGTAATATTCTAAATGTTCTTTATCAATATTTGTCACTACTGAAATATATGGATCCAATTTTAAAAATGTTCCATCAGACTCGTCTGCTTCAACAATTATCCATTCTCCCTTTCCTAACCGAGTATTTGTTCCAAATTCATTGATTATTCCTCCATTAATAACTGTGGGAGAAAGCCCATAATCAGAGATTAGTGATGCAATAAGAGTTGTAGTTGTTGTTTTTCCATGAGAGCCAGAAATTGCAATTGTTTTTTTTAATTTGATTAGTTGTGATAAAATAGATGATCGAGATATTGTTGGAATTTTTAACTTTAATGCCTCTTTGATTTCTGGATTTTTATTATCAATTGCTGAAGAATAAATAATAATATCAGCATTTATAATATTTTTTTTATTATGCCCTATAAAAACTCTTATTCTTTTTTTATTAAGTCGTAAGACATTTTTACTTTTAGAAATATCACTACCTTGAACTTTATAACCCATACCATGTAGAATCTCAGCAATTCCACTCATTCCAATTCCACCAATACCGATAATGTGAATTTTATTTTTTTTATTTATATTCATAAAGTTTTGATAATATATGCTCTGAGCTATTGGTAATTTTAATTCTTGATAATTTTGATTTGATATAACCTGAATTTTCTTCGAAATATAGCAATCTATATGCTTCTAATGATAAATTTATAGAATTTAAATCTTCATTTCTTATAACTTTAGAACATTTAATATCAGATAGTTTTTTTGCATTAAAATATTGATGATCATCTACAGCATATGGAAACGGTATTAGAATTGATGGTTTTTTTGCATTTATGATCTCATTTGTAGTTGATGAACCAGATCTAGAAATAATAATATCAGACATATGTATTAGCGTTGTCATATCATCAAAATAATCACTCACTTCACAACTTAATTTATTAGCCGTATAGAAATTTTTTATTTTTTTAAGATCTTCTAACCTGCCTTGATGACTAACATGTATCTTCTTACTCACTTTATCTTGAAGTTGCACAATTGCTTTTGGAACAATCTCAGAAAGAGATTTTGATCCTTGACTACCTCCAATTACACAAATTCTTATCTTATCAATATTTTTACTTATAATTCTTTTATCATTCTTCAGATCACGAACTGGCATGCCAACATTAATAACCTTTGCTCTAAATTTGTTGTCAATTTTTAATGTTTTTTCAAAAGTAGTAAAAATAATCTTTGCTTTACTGACTAAATTACGGTTTGCTTTTCCCATGACGGCGTTAGCTTCATGAATTGCAATCTTATAATTTAATATTTTTGCAGCATATAATGGTGCTAAAGTCATATAGCCACCGAATCCAACAACAAAATCAGCTTTTGAATTTAGAAATATAAATAATGACCTTATATAAAATAATGGAATATTGAAAATTTGTGAAACTCTATTATTTGCCTTGAATAGATTTTTTAATATTTTTTTATCCTTTTCTGGAATCGTATCAAAAAAAACTCTTCCTCTTTCATCTGTAATTATCTTGCATTCAATTTTTTTTTTTTTAATAAATCTATAAGTCGTTAGCATTGGCAAACAGTGGCCTCCTGTGCCTCCGCCAACTAAATATATTTTTCTCATAGTTTATTATTATTTCTAAATGTGTCTTTTTTTTGAAAGTAACATAATTAGACCAAAAGTAATAGATATACCTATTATTGATGAACCTCCATAGCTTATGAATGGTAATGTCATTCCAGTTGATGGCGTGAGACTAATATTAACAGAAATATGTATTAATGCCTGTAATGAAAAATATATGATTAGAGAAAAAAGACTTATCTGAAGAAAATGATTTTTTTCATCGTATAATCGAATAAATACTCGATATGCAATAAATAAAAAAATAAATAAAATAAATATACAACCTATTATGCCAAATTCTTCTGCAATAACAGCATATATATAGTCAGTGTAAGCCTCAGGAAGATCTATCTTTAAAGTTCCATTACCAGGACCTACACCAAATAGCCCTCCACTATTTATTGCTTCTTTTGCTAGTTCTGGCTGATAATTATTTATTCCATCAGGCCACAAAAAACTATCAATTCTATTTTTTACGTTAAAATTAAAAAAATATATAAATATTGAAAAGAAAATACCACAAAATAATATTAAGCAAATAATCCAAAAACTAAATCCACTTATAAATATTGAAGAAACAAAAATAGATGTAATTAAAAAAAGTTGACTAATATCTGGTTGAATTACCAAGATTACTCCTATTGCTATGAATGACAGAATACTTACACCATATTTATATTGATTTGACTGACCAGTTTTAGACTCCAAGAAAAAAGCAAGTGCCAAACAAAAAAAAGGTTTTATGAATTCAATTGGCATAATTGTAAAATAATTAAGACTTATCCATCTTTTTGATCCATTCCACTCCTGACCAATAAGTAAAGTTGAAAACAATAACAAAAAAGAAATTATAAATAATGGGAGTATTATTTTCTTTAAATGATTTATTCTTAGCATGGATATTCCAATGCTGATTAAAAGACCGATTATTAGATATATGTGCTGTGTCGAGAAAATTGATAGTATGCCTATATTATTTATGTAAATAGATGTTGGATTTATTGTTAAGCTTATCAAAAAGCCCGATATCATTAAAATCAATAAAGATATTAAAAGCCATTTATCTATTTGTTTCCACCACTCATTTAAAATACTACTCTCATGAAGAGTATCATTTTTCATTAAACAAACTTTCTAGTAATTAATTTTTTAAATATCTTTCCTCTTTCTTCAAAGTTTTTATATTGATCAAATGAAGCGGCGCCAGGACAAAATAAAATAGTTGAGTGCTTTTTTAAATCTATATCACTATAACACTTTCTAATGACTTCATTTAAATTTGAAGAGGCAAATATCTTATTAGTTTTTGAAAAAAAATTTATAAATGACTTTTTATCAATACCTGTTATATAAACTTTCTTAAGTTTATTAACATAAGGTAAAAGCATATTTAAATTTTTGTCTTTAAGGACTCCACCACAAATGAGGTAAATATTTTTATAATTCTTTATCGCTCTTACCATAGATTCGATATTGGTTGCCTTCGAGTCGTTAATGATCATAGTTTTGTTATTATCAAAAATGAGTTCTTGACGATGATTTAATCCAATATAACTATTAAGCGCTTTTTTAGTAAATAGATCTTTTAATTTAAGAGAAGATAATACTTGATAAGTAATTTGAACATTTTCTTCATTATGCTCACCATTCAAGTGTGGGTTACTATGCTTTATCTTCCTTAATTTTGATGTGATTATCAATTTCTTTTTTGATAAGTAAGATTGACTTTTCATTTTTTCAAAATGAAGAGAAATTGTATTATTTTTTTTATCTTTCAACAGCTTTAATGCTTTTGATTTAATTAAGTCATGGTTACAATTCAATATTGCTGTATCATCGTTTGTTAAATTTTTAAAAATCTTTGATTTTTGATTAAAGTAATTTCTCATATTTTTATGTCTACTTAAATGATCTGAAGATAAATTGGAAATAACTGCAATATTTGGAGCAAAGATTTTTGAAGTTTCTAATTGATATGATGATACTTCTATTATGAGAAATCCATTTCTTATTAGCTTTGAACTAAATATCGAATTTCCAATATTACCAATTAGAGAAGTTTTTATTCCATTTGATTTTAATAAATGATTAATTAAAGTTACAATTGTTGATTTTCCATTTGTACCAGTAACAGCAATTATCTTAATATTATTTTTATTGATTTTATTATTTTTCGATATTGCAACTTGAAATAAATCAAGTTCACTAATAATTCTCTTATTATTTTTTTTAGCAATATTAATTAGTTTATGTTGTGATTTTCCAATAATACCTATTCCTGGACTTGGCACTACATAGTCAATAGTATTCCATACTTTGCTTATATTAAAAAATTTTTTGAATTTTGTTTGAGTAATTTTTTTTCTTACTTTTGGGTCATCATCCCAATAGATTATATTTGCTTTACTTTTAGATAATGACCTTGAAATTGACAAACCAGTTTTGCCCATACCCAAAATAAGAAATGTTTTATTGGAAAAATAATTTGATGTTATCATCCTTTTATTTATCTAATTTTAAGTGTCGCCAAGCCGATTAGAGCTAAAATAAGAGCTATAATCCAAAATCTAATTACAATTTGAGATTCTGGCCATCCCTTGTGCTCAAAATGATGATGAAGAGGAGCCATTCTAAAAATTCTCTTTCCAGTCAATTTGAAAGATCCAACTTGCAATATAACTGATAACGCTTCAGCTACAAAAATACCACCTACAATTGCTAAAACTAATTCTTGTTTAATAATTACACTGATTGCACCGAGTGTTCCACCCAATGCAAGTGATCCAGTGTCTCCCATAAAAACCATGGCAGGTGGAGCATTGTACCAAAGGAAGCCAAGAGAGGCTCCAATCATTGCTCCACAAAGTATAGCTAACTCACCGGCACCAGGAACATAATTTATGTGCAGATAATCAGAAAAAATAATATTTCCAGCAAGGTAACAAATGATTGCAAAAGTTGCAGCTACAATCATCACTGGAACTATCGCGAGACCATCAAGACCGTCAGTTAAATTTACTGCATTTGCAGAGCCAACAATAACGATAATTATAAAAGGAATTGAAAAATATCCTAAATTTATAAAAACATCTTTGAGCAATGGAAGAGTCAAGAGATTAAGATCTTCAATATTTAGTAACATACTTGTCCAATAAATAAAAATACCTACTGATAAAGCTTGAAGTAAAAGTCTCATCCTTCCAGAAATTCCATTACTAGAATTCTTTGCAACCTTACTATAGTCATCAATGAAACCTATAAATCCAAAAGATAGAGTTATGAAAAGTATTGGAAGCATTACATCTGTATTAAAATCACTCCACATTAGAACAGAAACGGTAATTGATAGTAAAATTATAATTCCACCCATGGTAGGTGTTCCCTTTTTAGCGATTAGGTGAGATTGTGGACCATCCTCTCTAATTGGTTGTCCATCCTCTTGAAAAGAAGAAATATAATTGATCAATGCTGGTCCAAAAAATAAAATTAAAGTAAACGAAGTAAATAATGCAAGGCCAGCTCTAACTGTTAAGTAATTTACTAAGTTTAAGAGTGATATATTTATATCAATATAATTTATTAATTCTAATATCATTTAACTTATATTTTTTTGATATGGTTTATAAATTTACTTAATCCGACAGCATTAGAACCTTTTACATAGATAATAGAGTTATTACATATTTCATAGTTAAATTTATCAATTAGTTCATTTACATCATGAAAAAGATTATCTTTTTTATTTAAGCTCAATTCCCTAATTAATTTGAATTGTTTACCAACATAATAACAATGTTTAGAATTAAATGATGTTATAAGTCTAAATAAAGAATTATGATAATAGTGACTTTTCTTTCCTAGTTCAAACATTTCCCCAATAATATATATTTTACTATTATTATTTTGATTATTAAAAGATTTGAGGGTAGCAAAATATGATTCGGGGCTTGCATTGTATGAGTGATCAATAACTTTAAAATTTTGATTTCCTTTTTTAATTTTTAATAAATTTCCTCTACCGCTTGTAAGCTCTAATTTACCATAGTCCTTAATAAAGCTTGTTTTTAAATTCAATGCTTGCAAACTGCTTATAATTGCTAGTGAATTTGAGATTAAATGTTCGTGAGTGTTGGGTAATGAGTAATTTACTATTTGAGCATTTTGAAGTCTTACACTTAAAAATAATTTATTTTTTTTTCTTATTACTTTTTTTAGTTGAACATTAGAGTCTTTTGATTTTCCAAAGGAAATTATCGGCTTGAAATAGTTTTTTTTAGACTCTCTTTTCATTAAAGAAAAATATTTATCATCACGATTTAAAATTATCGACTTTAATCCACGTGATGAATTCAGAATTTCGGATTTTGCGTATGCAATATCCCGGATTGATTTAAAATTACCCCCATGAACAAAGGCAATATTTAATATACATGAAATATCTGGTTGAAGTATTTTAGTTAACTTAGAAAGTTCATTTTTATGATTCATTCCTAATTCAAATATTCCAATATCATCTTTTTTTGACATATTTAGTATCTCCAAGGGGAGTCCAATATTATTATTATATGATTTTCTGGAACAAAAAATTTTGTATTTTTTTGCAGTAATTTTGGATAATGCGTCTTTTGTTCCTGTCTTACCTACACTTCCTGTAATTGCAATTATTGTTCCTTTAAGTTCATTTCTATAATATTTTGCCAACTTTATCATCGCTCTGTGGACATTATGAACCTTTACTTGTGGATGCTTAATTTTTCGTTGAATTTTTTCTACAATTGCTAGAGAAGCACCATTTTTAAATGCTTCATTTAAATAATGATGACCATCAGTATTTTTGCCTTTAAGAGCAAAAAAAATATTACTTTTCTTGACCTGTTTTGAATCTATCGCAGCTCCAGAAAACGACATCTCTTTAATTTTTTTATCTAAAATCAAATTTATAACCTTTGAATCTAAATAATCATTTTTCATGATTGTGCACATATTTCTTTAGCAATCTTTACGTCATCGAACTTATGATAGACATCATTAATTATTTGATATTTTTCGTGCCCTTTACCAGCAATAACTAGTAAATCAGAATGCTTAAGTTTTTTTATAGATCTTCTAATTGCAGTTTTTCTATTTGAAATATTTATAATCGAATTAGCTCTTCCAATGATTTCTTTTCTTATTTTTTTTGGATCTTCGAATCTAGGATTATCATCAGTAACTATTACTGAATCTGCATATCTAATTGAAATTGCACCCATTTTTTTTCTTTTCGATCGATCTCTGTTTCCACCGCAACCAAATAAAACATGTAAATTTCCAGATGTCATTTTCCTTGCCTCGATTAATACTTTTTCTAAGGCATCTGGGGTGTGAGCAAAATCAACAAATACTTTTGCATTATTAGTTTTTTTATGACCAACAAATTGCATTCTTCCTGGTATTTGTGGCACTCTAGTAATTACTTTACTTATTTTTTCGAATGAAAATCCATATTTTACCAATGAGTAATAAGCTAAAAGTAGGTTTTCAATTTGAAAAAAAGGAACATTTTTAAATGAAAAAGAATATTTTTTATTTAAATATTCAAGTAATACGATAATATGAGTTTTTGTTAATCTTTTTGTTTTTAGTATATTAAAGTTACTTTTTTCTGATTTAAAATAATGAATGTTTTTATTATTTTTTAAACTTTTTTTTATCTTTTTAATTTCGTTAGTATTTTCATTAATTATTGATGTACCACTTGTTTTCAAATGTCTTTTAAATAACCGCATTTTACTATTAAGATAATTTTGAAAATTTTTATGAAAATCTAAATGGTCATGAGATATATTTGTCATAATAGCAAGATCAAAATTAAGTCCACATAGTCTTTTTTGTTCCAGACCATGACTTGAGGCTTCCATTACCACATATTTAATTTTTTTTTCTTTCATCTTTTTAAGAGTCCTGGCAATTGATATTGGATCTGGGGTGGTTAGAGTAGATTTTTCTTTTACGTCAATAGAGTTTCCAATAGTTCCAATAATTCCAACTTTTTTATTTAATTTTTTAAGTATATGATAAATAAAATAACTTACTGAAGTTTTGCCATTTGTGCCTGTTACTGCAATTAGATTATTTATTTTAGAGTTATAAAAATCATAAGCTGTATAAGACAAAGCTTCGCGAACATCATTTACATAAAATACTGGAACTTTCTTTTTTTTAATCTTTTTATTAGACGTTACTATAGCTGAGGCATGTCTCTTAATTGCATCATCTATGAACTTCGAACCATCTATCAGATATCCAGTAACTGCAAAAAATACATCATCTTTTTTTACTAGTCGAGAGTCTGAAGAAATACCTGAGATCTTAACTCTTTTGCTAATTTTTAATAATAAAGATGATTTTGCCATTAATTAAATGAAGTATTAATAATAATATCACTATCATTTAATTTATACTTACTTTTTGTGTCTAAAATAGGACTTATTCTGTCTATCACTTCTCTACTTACTCTAGCTGAGTTCCAGCCTGCATCTGTCCACCCAAATGTATCATAAGCATGCTCCCTATCATTAATTGGCTTCGGTGAATCGAGCGATATTAGAATAATATATTTTGGTTTATTTATTGGAAAAGCGGCAATAAAGGTTGCTAGTTTTCCTAAATTTTTATCATAATATCCATTAACATTTCTTCTAGCTGTTCCAGTTTTACCGCCTACAAGGTATCCATGTTCATAATTATATTTATAAGTTTTTTTATAAGTCAATCTTTCGTTATATCCAAAGGCGGTGCTTGCAGTACCTTCAGTAACAACCTTAGAAAATAGATATCTCATTTTCTCACTCGTATCATCTGAAAAAATCTTATTCTTAAGCTCATGTTGCTGATTTTTTTTGATCAATGAAGGTTCAATAATATATCCACCGTTTAGCACTGCAGAGGTTGCTAATGCTAGATGCAGTGGAGTTATAGAAATACCGTACCCATAAGCAATTGAATCAGTATTTACCTCTCTCCAGATTTCAGGATAAATGGGGCTTGAAAGTTCAGGAATATCTAAATTAACAATATCAAGCAACCCAAGCTTGTATAAATATTTTTTTTGATTTTCTGTACCAATATCTCTGATCATTTTAATTGTTCCAATATTAGATGAATTACTAAAAATTTCCTCAACTGAACAGAATTTATCTTGACATGGGGGATGAACATCTGAGACTCTATCTTTACCAACTTTTATATTTTTACCAATTTCATATTTGGTATTTATATTAAATTTCTTTTCTTCCAAACCTATTGCAGCTGTAAATGTTTTCATTACTGAACCAAATTCATAAAGCCCTAAGGTATTTCTATTAAATTTCTCACCTGTTGAAATATTAGGATCAAAATCAGGCAATGAAACCATTGATATAATTTCTCCATTATTAATATTCATGACCAAACCAGATCCACCTTTAGCATCAAAAATTTTCATTGCGTTTAATATTTCATCTCTCACGATATGCTGTATTCTCAAATCTAAAGAAGAAACCACGTCTTTATCATTCGGCAGCTTATCAATTGACATCTCAAGGCCTGAGATGCCTTTATTATCTATATCTACTTCTCCAATTACATGGCTAAATAAACTTTTATGTAGATATTTGCGTTTATAAGAATCTCTTATTTCAACACCAGTTTCTCCTAAATTAATTATCTTTTGCAATTCTTGAGGTGAAGCGTTTCTTTTTAGGTAAAAAAATTTATTTTTATTGATCTTTTTCTCAATATTTTCGTAAGAAATATCATTATAAATTGACGTAACTTTATTTAAAAACCTCTCTTTATCATGAATTTGTTCAGGAAATATTTGAATATTCTGCATCTTCAAATTAGCAGTAAGCAAAACATTGTTTCTGTCTAGAATATTTGGCCTTTTTATTAATTCATTATTTGAAAAATATTTTTCATTTGGATTAAAAAAAAAATTAAGATGCAATATTTGAATTGCTATTGCAAAAAAAAAGGCGCTAAAGATAATTGATGAAAGAATTAATCTATTGTTAATTTTTATCTGAAATTTATCTCTTATATTATTTAACTTATCCAGTTTAAACTTTTCTTGATCATATCTGTGTGTAAATGAAAAACTCTTTTGGTTAAAATCGATTTTCTTTCTTGAGTTTCTTCTTAATTTTCTCACTGTTCACCTTGAGGAATTTATAATACCTTCTGGTTCTACCACAGTAATTAGATCTTTATATTGATCAAAATTTTTTTGATTCAATAGATCATCTTCGTCTAAGACTACAAAGTATTTGTTATATTCTTCATTAGAGATTTCTTTTGAGATTTCTTGAAGATTAATAGGAGATATCAAGTATTCCCATTCTAGTTTATAAAGTTGGTTCTTATTATTTTCATTTCTTAGTTCAACTTCTAAATTATTGATGTATATTTCTTTTTGAAAGGAAATATTTTTTACTATCAATATTCCTGCTAAACCAGAGATAAAAAATATAATTGAAAATATTTTTATAATTTTTTTCATATTAAACAAATCCTAATTCATTAAGACTTACCGCCTTAGAATTATTAAAATTTCTTATTCCATATCTTAATTTTGCAGACCTAGATCTTCTATTATCAGATATTTCTTGGTCAGAAGGTTTGATTGGCTTATTATTAAAATTAAAGAGTAAATTTTCTTTATTTTCATTTGAAATATAATTTTTTGATCCAGTAATTTTAAAAAAATTTTTTATAATTCTGTCCTCTATTGAATGAAAAGTAACGAAACATAATTTACCATTCTCTGCTAAAAATTTTGTTGCTGCATTAAGGCCATCAATAAGCTCTTCAATTTCTTTATTAACAAAAATTCGTATTGCTTGAAAAGTCTTAGTCGCAGGATGACTTTTATAATATTTTTTTGCAAAACAAGATGAGACTATTGTAGCTAATTCAATTGTCGAAGTGATCCGTTTATTTATTCTTTCACTAACTATTTTTTTAGCAATTTTTCTAGATTTTCTCTCATCACCGTATTGAAAAATTATATCAGCAAGATCAGTTTCGCTATATTCATTAATTATTTCTTCTGCCGTCAAACCATCTTGGCTCATTCTCATATCTAGCTTTCCATCATTTTGAAATGAAAACCCTCGATCCTGATTATCAATCTGCATAGATGAAACTCCAAGGTCAAAAACAAAGCCATCTATGTTTTTAGTTCCAAGTGACTCTAATAAATTGTCTAATTGACTAAATTTATAATTAAAAAATTCAAACCTTTCTTGGTATTCATCTTTAAATTTGTTTGCTTGATTAATTGCTAGTGGATCCCTGTCGATTGCGATAACCTTACAATCTAAAGTTTCTAATATCTTTCGTGAGTAACCACCGTTTCCAAATGTAGCATCAATATATGTTTTCATTGGTTTTGGCTCTAGAATATTCATCACTTCGTTAAGAAGGACTGGCACATGGCCAGTCTTCTCAATCATTTACTTTGTCTTCTAAGGAATGCTGGTATCTCTAAAATTTCTTCATCTAATATCTCTTCTGCACTTACTTCTACATCATCATCTTGATCCTGAGTGATTTCAAGTTCATGAATATTATCCTGATCATCTTCAGATTTCTGTTCCTCAGAAAATAGACTCGGATTATCTTGATCATGACTTGTGTCATCATCAATTAAATCAAAGATGCTTTGTTCTTGAGATAGTTTTTCTTCCTCTGCTTCTTTGG